>DLRW01000036.1 GCA_002501205.1 Flavobacteriales bacterium UBA7878 | reverse complement strand
AAACAGGCGTCCCAATGCACATTTTGAAACTTCCGATCATTCCTCTGCTTATTTCCCTGATAGTATCGAAAGTCGCATTCTCAAACATTACCAAAGCAAAGCAAGCCTTATATGACAAGATCTACTATTCTCCTAAGTTTAGTGGTAGGACTCATTTTTTTCGGTCTGGCATTTATCAGACCGCCGAAGTACAATTCTGAAATTGCCGTTTTCGTTCCGCTTACGCTATTAGAAAAGCAAATTGAACAAAATGGTATTGGCTTTGGAGCCCCTGCGGAGATTGATGCACATATCGAATTGATGCGATCGCCTCGAATTACCAGCGAATTGAAATTGCTTTTTCCAAACAGCGATTTTGAATTTGAAGTTTCAAAAACCCGCAACAATGCTGTATTAGTGGAAGTATGGGCTTCGGAAGCGGAATCATCAGCAAAAATCGCTCAAAAAGTTATTGACCTAACCGATTCGCTTAAGCAAATTATGTTGGTACAAAATGTGGGGCAGTCCCATGCTTTTGTTAGTGAGAGCTTAAAGGAGACACGTCGTGATATGGATAGCTTGCAGCTTATTTTAGATTCGCTGCGCATTGCCGCCATTGAAGACTCCATTGCCTTGGCTTCCGAGGTTTTTAAATACGAGCATCTGTTCGGTTCGGAGGTGGTTGCATTAAACCAACTGAAAATCCGCAGACAACAATTAGACGCTTACCTCAAAGCTCCGGCACCTAAATCCTACATTATTTATGCGCCTGAAGTCCCAAAGGAAACTTCAGGAATACCCGCTTGGGCCATTGGTCTAATTGCCGCAATTCTTTCTGCTTCTGCAGGATATGCTTGGCAAATCTATCGTAAGAAAACAGCCTGATGCCTTCTTCAAAGTCATTGTTATGGCTTTTGATCTTTGGCTTTATCGGCCTGGGTCTGGCATTTTACTTCGATCGCTATTGGCATTGGTTAGCCATGGCTTTGGGAGCGGGAATTCTTTGCCTGATTGTGTACATAAAAAAAGGTTTTAAATACCTCATTCCAGCTTTAGTCATTTGCCTCCCCATCTCAGTAGCCCTGCCTATTTCAAGCAGCGCTAAAATGGTATTACCAGCAGAGTTTATAATTGTGATATTAGCTCCTATCGTCTTGCTAAAACTTTGGGAACATCAAAAAGAAAAATTCCTTTTACGTTTCCCCTGGCCGGCTCTTTGGCTGATCAGTTTTATTCCAGGCTTAGTTTTTAGCGATTTACCCTTAGTATCCTTAAAGTTCTGGATTCTCAATGGGCTGTATGTACTGGTCTTCTATTATGGAATTCTGATTTGGCGTGCGGAAGGAGGTAATTTCAATTCTTTAGTAAAGCTTTTTGCATGGGCCTTGCTTCCCGCAAGCATTATCGGTCTCTATCATTTTGCTGAGTATGAATTTAATCCCATCACCCTGGCAGGAATATATAAGCCCTTCTTTTATTCTCATACCTATTTCGGAGCGACAGTGGCCATCATTGCCGGCTTCAGTTTGGGAAAAGCCAGTAAAGATAAAAGCTGGTGGCCTATTGCCATAGCTTTTGGAGTTCTGGCCATGATCAGCGGTTCCAGAGCTGCCCTTTGGAGCATTCTCTTTATGTTGGGTATCTATGCCTTATTGCAATTAAAACCGCTTTGGCGATTTGCACTTCCGATACTTGGTTTGGCAATAGCATTAGGCTTGGGAGCTTATTCCAAACTTGATGAATTGTTTACCTATAACCGCTATCAAAGCTATGATCCTAATGCCAGCATAGTCGAAAAATCCATGTCGGTTACCAATGTGCAAAGTGATGTGAGCAATATCGAAAGACTCAATCGCTGGGTTTCTGCCCTAAGAATGTTTGAAGAACGACCTCATTGGGGTTTTGGTCCTGGCACCTATCAATTTACCTATATCCCCTTTCAGGAGAAAAAATTGGAGAATCGACTTACAGTACATAATCCTGACTCCCCACCTGAAGGAAGTGGAGGCACCGCGCATTCTGAAATACTTTTGCAATTAGCTGAAAATGGCTGGCCCTCATTCTTGCTTTTTTGCCTGATTTTAGGACTTTGGTTCTTTAAGGGATTTACATCAAAATCAGCTACCAAAGCCTTGTTCCTTCCCCTTTTACTGGGATTGAGTACCTACTATTTTCATATGCACTTTAATAATTTCCTCAATCAGCCTGCCTTTGCCTTTTTGTTTTGGTCATTTGGGGCCATGATTGATTTTCAAACCAAGCCGGAAGAAGCATGACATATTACGATGAAGTAGGTAATTATTATGATAAAGATGCTCGTGATTTCGAGCATCGCTATTGGAAAAATCAAGCTTTACAGCGAATTCGTCAGGCTTTTCGGGAAGAAGTTAAAAGGTATCCCTTTGAAAATGGTTTGGAAGTAGGGATTGGTCCGGGCTTCGACCTTATTCACTTTGCTCGTATTTTCAAAGAGAGTCAATTGTTTGGCATTGATATTTCCCAGGAAATGGTGAACCTAGCCGCCGATAAAATTCCAAGCTTAAACCAAGCTAATGCCCAAGTGGCCCAAGGAAGTGTGGAAGATTTAAAGAACTTATTTCCCGAGCAGAAATACGATTTGATTTATGTGTTTTTCGGAGCTTTAAATACGGTTGAAGACCTGCCTTTAGCCTTGAAGGAATTGGAGAAACTATTGGTACCGGGAGGTAGAATGTTACTCACTTTTGTAAACAAATGGTACCTGGCCGGAATGCTTATTGAACTACTTAAATTAAAGCCTCGCAGGGCTTTTGCCCGATTGCGAAAAGTTTGGGGAGGCTACTCTCCTACTCAGTTTTTAGCCAGCCGTTGCTATTCCAGTCGGCAGATAAAGGCTTATGCTCGCCAAGCTAATTTAAACTGTGAAAAACGAGAAGGCTATAGCATGCTGTACCCAGCCTGGTACTACCATGGTTTAAATCGAAAAATGCCGGCCGCCCTATTGCAAATCCTTTGGAAAATGGATCGCAAGATTGGCAAAGGCCCCTTGGGTGAATTTGGGGAATATGCGCTTTATGATTTTAGGAAATCGAACTAAGCGCTGCGGCCTTGTCAATTACAGTTTTTAAAAGGCTATCCAAGTCATGGAAATAAGGCTGGTATTTCTCTTTCCAGGCTTGATGTTGAGTGCGTACCGGAATATTGGAACAGAGGGCCTCAGTAACTGTTTCTCCGAAGCTTTTCAAACATTCTTCCAAAGGTATATTGCGGGTAGGCAATCCCATTATTCGAGCTACGGACTCAGCAAATTCCTTTTGGGATATCGGTGCAAAACCATAAAGATTGTAATCGGTTCCCGGCTCTCCTTCTTGATAGCAATGCTTTAATTGACCGGCGCAATCTCCTAGAGGCAAGAGGGACATCATTTGTTGCCCATCCCCGTAATAAGGCACTGCACCAAGCTCCCAGGCAGCTTTCAAAAAGAAATGCAGGAACCAGGAATCCGGACCAAATATCCAGGCTGGTCTGGCCATGCGAACATCTAAAATGCCTTCCTGCTGTGCTTCAATCCAGGGCTGTTCTGCAATTGCGTATTGCTTAGCATAGGCAGTTGGTGCCAAGAGAGCACTTTCGTCGATTTCTTCACTTTGCGGCCCATACATTAAGGTTCCGCTGCAATAAACGATCACCGGCGGTTTTTCCATCTTTTTCAAAAGAGCAATCAAACGTCGGTTGGCCTTCTCTCCTTTTAAAGCAGCTTCTCTTCGTTTTTTGGGACTGGTACCGGCTAATCGTGCACAATGGTAAATCACCTTGGGTGGGAAGCGCTTTAGCCAATGCTCATCCAATTCTTCCAAAGGGTTTAAAATTAAATTAGATCTTTCCATCAGTTCCAGATCTACCCTCCGATTTCCAAAGCAAGTAATTAAGGATTTTTCATTTGTATCCTTAAGTAATTCCAAACTAAGCGCCTTTCCAACATAACCGGTAGAGCCTAAAACCCAGGTTGATTCTTGTGCTTTTTCTTGCATGGTCTAAAGGTAAATTTATCTGCTAATTGATTGCCAAAATCTTGGTGGCTTCTATGCTTTAAGCCTATCCAACACTAATAAATTAGTACTTTGCTCATTCCAAAAAGCTTCGGAAATGAACAGTAGTCCTCAAGATGATAAGATTGCCAAACTTAGCTTTGCCTCGGTGTACCCGCATTACATCACCAAGGTTGAACGAAAAGGGCGTAGCAAAGCAGAATTACTTGAGGTGATTGAATGGCTTACGGGCTACAAGGAAGCTGATCTTCAAGTGCATATCGATCTAAAATCAAGTTTTGGCGAGTTCTTTGACCAGGCCCATTTAAATCCGAATGCCCATCTTATCAAAGGAGTGATCTGTGGCTACCGGGTAGAGGAAATTGAAAACCCGCTCAGTCAAAAGGTTCGCTTTTTGGATAAACTGGTAGATGAATTGGCGAAAGGCAAGAAAATGGAGAAGATTCTCAGAGAAGCTTAATTCAATTTAAGTATCAGAAATGTCCCGTATTGGCTTCAAAACAAACCTGGAGAATATTGTACTTTTCACCTTTGGGTTGACCTGCCTCCTCAACTTGGTGTATGCTGAAATTAAGGGACTCTATCTACCAGGTGGGTTTTATGTGAGCTGCGCTGCTTGGATCATTCTAAGACTTGCTCAATTATTGAAATGGTTTAGAATTACCGAGGCACTTTTCATTGTACTGATTCTTGCAACTTTCAATATTATACCACTTTCTCCTATCTACTTTTTTCATTTTCAGTTTGGAATCAGTGTAATAATCTTCCCCAAAGTCTATGTCCTCCCCTTATTGATGACCCTCATTCTACTATTTGGTAGAATGAAAGAAATTAAATCCGCTTGGTTAAAATTACTAGGAAGTAGTCCGAAGCAAAAGGTAGAACAACGGCTTTCCAGTCAAGAACAGTTTAAACAGAAATTTCAAAATCTGACTAAGGAGCAGTTAATGGCGAAATTGGATCAAAAACTTCAGCCCGGCGCACAGGACGCTATACATGAACTTCTGGAGAAAAAGAAAGAAGCTTAGACTATCTTATTGCTTCACTACCAATTGAGCCCACTGCTTTGTAGCTCCATCTATTCGCAAGAGATACAAGCCTCTACTCAAATGACGCATGGGTATTAAAAACTGCCTGGCATTGGTATTGGCCGGAACCATTTCCTGGTAAACTACCTCGCCATTCAAATTAAGAAGCTGAATGCTAAGAGCTTCTGAAAAATTATTTTGCACCAAACAGTCTTGTTGACTGGGTACTGGATTAGGATAAGCTTGCAGTAAATTCCGCTCAGTACCAGCCTGGCCTTGTTCTCCGCTGAAATAAGACAAGGCAAAGCTATAGGCATCTTTAGCAATTACTTCACCCATTATTCTTCCCGGGATATCATCTACCGGCGGATGGATACCTCCCCAAATACGGGATAAGCTGCATTGATCCGAGGCATCGGTATATTTGGCCCATTGCAAAACTATATCCTCACTAGGGCCTTCTTCAAAAACCAGAAACTGATTCTTAGGGGCATGGAATTCGCCCATGCCTCCTGGGAAATAAGGATCACCAGTAAGCAGAGTCATAATTTCTGCCGCTGCTCTGGAGAAAGTTGAATGTCCGGATAAATAGCCTGCAAAAGGTGGGGTCACAAAAGTGGGTCTTTGATAGGGCCACCAATTCTCTGCTAATATCCAACCTACTCCTGCCATATCATCGGCTGGATCCGTAATGGAGTCCGGGCCCATCCAGGCTTTGACCTTTATTTTACCCCAATGTATATTGGAGGGGCCTACTAATACATCATTGGAATCTACTTGCTCAATTAAACCCGGAATTAAGGGTAGTCCTCTACGATTAAATCGAGGTTTATTGGGATCTGAGCTTTGCCCACGATCTGCCATATATCGAAGAGCGGAGATCGGTCGTAAATAGTCGTACCAACCCTTGCATGCCCAGGCTCCAATGGCGGCATCGTGCATGGCACCTCCCATGGCAAAATAGGCTTTCACATCCCATTCTAATTCATTTAACACCGGTCCTTCACCGTGCAGTCGCTTTTCAAATAGTGGATGATCGTTCACATAATTGAGCAGGGTAAACCAATGTCCGGGCGGAGTTTCTGAATCCGGACCATCGGCCCAAAATTCGGCCAATACCCGGGCATAATCCCCACGACGTACATATTGAGGCTGATATGGCTGCCCTGTAGCTGGATTCACAGTATATCCTTGACCGGGGTCACCCCCCTCTCTTAAATCGTAAAATTGGCGCATCTCGGCCTCTGTTCGCGGATAGCTCTGCACATTGCCAATAGAAGCCGGAGAAATATCCCAAATTACTCCATCGGTGGTATCCATATGAGAAGACCAGGTAGAGACCAGGCTAAAGGACCATTTATAGTAATCATCCAAGCCTTTCAAAGTATCCAGGTGCGGTGGCGCTCCCGGATCATGGTAAACCCAATAATCATAGTTGTTTCGACGATAAATACTCAAATCCTCTTCCTGAAGTGCAAAGGCCGCTACTTCGCCCCATTCCGGACTTAAAAAATCGATGGTATCTGCGGCGATTAAATTCCCTCCTTGGTCAACAAAGGTTTCCAAGGCCAGTGGCTGCCAGCGATTTACCTCTCGTAAAACAGGGTTTCCCGGAAGCACAGGAATTAATGGTGCATTCGCAGGCCGATAATGACGATTACGGTAGCCATGTGCCTCATTGGAGCCATCCTGCAAACCATATAAAATCATTTGCTCCGCTAAATAATTGCCTAAAGCGGCAGGATTTCCCATGCTATAATCTGTACCTATAAAACTGCGATCATAGCCCAAATGGTCCATTAGAGAATCATACAGGAATAAGCTTTCCTCCGCTCCCGGGCTATTGGCAAAACGATGTTTCAATAAGCGATAGGCCGCATACGAAATGGCTTCTTCCTGAGCTGCTTGTCGATCCCCCTCCACTGATATCCCGGTAAACAAGCAGGCAAAACCGTGCAAGCGCATCCCTAGAAAATAGGGTTCAGCCACAGGATCGTAAACCGCCCAGGCATCGTACATAAGTACCGAAGAATGAAATAGATTTCGAGCGTGAA
The DNA here is from genome assembly GCA_002501205.1 of Flavobacteriales bacterium UBA7878. Taxonomy (GTDB): domain Bacteria; phylum Bacteroidota; class Bacteroidia; order Flavobacteriales; family Schleiferiaceae; genus Croceimicrobium. The sequence continues at coordinate 77,816 of DLRW01000036.1, read as the reverse complement.
TGGTAGGACGGGCCAGGTCATGTCGAATCCCTTCCAAAAGCACTTCATTCCACTGCCGCGCCACCGAATGCTGAGCTTTTGCCATCAGACTACTCAATAAACAGAAGCCAAATATCAAAAACCGAAGCGTGGATTTATTCATGAGGAAGGGGGATTCTCCGCTAAGTTAGTATAATCTCCAAGTCTTCAATTGAAAATGGAAAGCGGTATAAAAGGGTCCAAGTTCTGAGTTTTCTAGTCTAGCCTTTGATCGATCTTCTTCAAACCATAGAGTATGATCCCTACCCCCTTAACTTTTTTCCTTTTTTGCAGGTTATTGACTTGACTTCGCCTAAAAAATTTAGCCTTGCTAATATTCTAAAATTTAACCATTGCTTGGTCGCAATAAACTGATTAAAAAATTGGCTTTAAATCTATATGTTTGATTTGTTCTTTCCTCCATATCATCAACAATCCAATTATGGTTAGGATTCTGCTATTAGGTTATTTATTATTTCAATTCTTTGAGGTTCAATGCCAAGACTTCCCTTCTGTAGGCACCAAATGGTATTACACCGAACAATTCGCCTTTTCTTATCGCATTGATTATTTCTCCATTGAAGCAGAAAAGGATACACTTTTTCAAGGTCAAAATTGCATTAAGCTGGTAAAAAGGCATGTCCCCTTTTGTTCAAGACAAGGTTTACAAGAGTTTGTGTATAACCGGAATGACAGTGTCTTTTATTGGTCATTCGACTTAAACCGCTTTGAAATCTTGTATGATTTTAATGCTGTGGCTGGAGATAGCTGGCTCAATACCATAACTGATGAATATGGCGATCCAGATACCTTGACCATTACTGTTGATTCTATTTCACAAATTTCAATAAATGGTAATATGCTCAAAGTTCAATTTGTTACTTATCACATGATGGAAGAAAATAGGACCTATAGCATTCCTTCCGAAATTATTGAAGGCATTGGAGATATCCGTTATCTTTTTAATTGGAGTCACTGGTCCGAAGGATCTTGTGATGGAAATAGGCCAATTGGAATTCGGTGCTTTCAAGATAGTAGCCTGGGATTTTATCAATTTCCCAATCAAAGCACTTGTGATTACACTAATTTAAGTACCGAAGAAATTGACTTAAAAGAAATCCAAGCCTATCCCAACCCCTTGAAAAATAAGCTATTCCTAAGCAAAATTGCTCCTGAGCTTAGTTATGATCTTTGTTTGTATGATTTACATGGCAACCAATTATGGTCAGGTAAATTCTTAACTCATCAAAAATATATTGATACTGAAGATTGGCCTCATGGAGCATTAATCCTCAATATTCAATCGGCGGGTCAAAGTAATCAAGTACTTCTATTTAAATAAGAACCCGCTGGAATTAGGATGCCTTGGCCATTTGAGCCATTTTCTTCCTGATAAAATCTACGGCCCGCTTGGGACTAAAGCGATAGAATAAATCGAGAAAGCGGGCATCCTTTCCTACCATTACCCGGTATTTATCCGCTTTCATCCCATTGAGAATTATCTCTGCGGCCTTCTCAGCAGATAAAGTCATGGAGGCTTGTTCTTCTGCACTTACCTCCGAACGCATCTCCACATTAGAGTTTTTGGTGATATTGGTATTCACCGCTCCCGGATGAACTACTGTTACCTTTACATTGCTGTCTTTTAACTCGGCATATAAGCCCTCGGTAAGTAGTTTTACTGCAGCTTTTGATGCCCCATAAAAACTCTGCCCCGGAAAGGGGATAAAACCGCCCATACTGGAAATATTCACAATATGTGCCTCCGGTCTTTCAAGCAAAGCGGGTAAGAAAGACTTCACCATGTACAAAGTCCCGTATAAATTGATATTGAAGACACGCTCAATACGATCATAGTCTAAATCCTTAATTGGCACAAAAGGCTGAATGATGCCCGCATTATTAATGATCCCGTCTACAGCACCATGCAAGGCTATTAATTCTGCCGGCAAGGCTTCCACCCGGTTACGATCCGTAATATCTACCACATGCGTGCTCATAGCCACAGCTCCATTACCTGCTAATTCACGTGTTTCTTCCAGTCCCTTTTCATTAATATCAATTCCTGCCACTCGAGCGCCATCCTTTATCAGTTGCAAGCTCAGAGCCCGCCCCATGCCACTACCGGCGCCGGTTACCACAATTACTTTCCCGTTTACCTTCATATCTAATGACTTTGATTTGCTAGTGCTTCTTTCATGGCTTTGGCCGAATATCCAGCCGTAACACCACCATCGCAAGGAATATCGATACCCGTAGTATAGCCCTGTTTGGTACTGGCCATAAAAGCAATAAGTTCAGCAATTTCCTCAGGTTTTCCAAAACGTTTTATGGCGGCCATTCCCAGCATTGCGGCAGATCCACTTTTCTCTTCTAATCGGCCCATATCCGTATCAAAACTTCCGGGCGAAATAGAAAGAATTCGAGCTCCCTTGGCTCCAAATTGGGCCGCACTTTTTTTCGAATACCAGGATACAAAATTCTTACTGATGGAATAGGACAATCCCGCCCTTTGCTTTTGGGGAAAGAGATTTACCCTCGACATCATTTTTTTGAAAAATTTGGTTTGGTCACTTAAGGCGTATTTATAAGCTCTTTTAGGAAGAATTAAACCCGGAATTAAATAGCCTGCCATGGAGGCGATATTGATCAATGCCGATTCGGGTTTTGCCACCTTTAAAAAGGCTTCTGTAATATAGATGGTTCCCAATGCATTGATTTTCATAATCAAATCGGCCTTCCCCATTTGCGGACTCACACCGGCTGTATGTATAATTGATGCCAAATGGCCTTTGCCCGCAGCGTATAAAATGGCTTCTTCTACCGCACTTTGATTGGAAACATCACAGATCATGGTTTCTGCTTCTATTCCCAAATCTGCTAATTCCTGCTGGGCTCTCTTCAGATGTTCTTCATTTAAATCACAGAGAATTAAATCATGGTCCTTGCCAATAATTTTGGCTGAAGCCAGGCCCATTCCGCCCGCACCTCCGGTAATTAATGATATGTTTTTCATGGTGTTTATTAAACTTTGCCTGCCAAATGATTCATGGCGATATAAGAGAAAGTACATGCTGGACCAATGGTGGATCCAGGCCCAGGATAGGTTCTTCCCATTACGGAGGCGGTATTGTTTCCTGAAGCGTAAAGGCCTTCTATCACTGAACCATCTTCACGCAGAACCCGAGCATATTCATCCGTTAATAATCCTCCTTTGGTTCCCAAATCGCCAGGATAGATACGAGTGGCATAGAAAGGAGCCTTTTCTAAGGCCGCCAAATTGGAATTTGGCGCAACCCTAGGGTCAGAATAATAACGATCGTAAATATCCTGCCCGCGCATAAAATCTTCATCCTTGCCATTTTTTGCAAAGCTGTTGAAACGTTTTACTGTTTCTTCCAGATTATCCGCATCAATCTTGCACTGAGTAGCTAAATCCTTTAAGCTCCCAGCCTTTACAAACTCTCCACTCTTCAAGTATTTAGATGGAGTTTGGCCTGGAGGCATCATACCAAAAAGGTAATTCTTGCGATAGGTACTGTCCATAATGAGCCAAGAAGGCACTGCTCCTCCTCCCTTTTGGGCATCATGATCGAGCATACGGCGCCCCAGGTCTACGTAAGAAGTAGACTCATTAACAAAGCGCTTACCTCGTGAATCGACAATGATGCATCCCGGCAGGGAGCGTTCCGTAACCGAAAAACTCACTTTTCCATCTAAAATAAAGGAACCTCCCCACCAGGCTTCATCCATCAAAGACAATGCGGCTCCAACTGTTTCACCGGCGCGGATTGCATCTCCGGTATTCCCGGGCGATGCGGAGCTATACTCAGAACCAACTGGCTGGTATTTACGGCGGTATTCACCACCATGCGGAAAACCACCCGCACCCAATAAAACTGCTTTGTTTGCTTTTATATTTAAAGTTTTGCCATCCTTCTCAACTTTTAGTCCAATGACCTTTCCATCCTCCATGATCAATTCCTGCAAGGGTGCCTTCAACCATACTTCACCTTGATATTTGCTTCGAAGGATATACATTAAACGGCCGGTTAATGCCAGGCCAATTCCTAATGGATATTTACCACTTAGCAGCCAGCCTAAGGTTTGTCCCATAATTTTCATGGTGCGACGAAATCCTTTCATAGTGCGTACTACCAAGGAAAGTAGATAGGCATCGCCAGAAGTGATTGCGATGGGCGGCATACCCGGACTCACATTTTGGGTCTTACGCCATTGTTTTAATTTTTTACCATTAAAAATGGTGCTCTCAATTACCCGACCGGTTTTCCCTCCTTTTACATTGGGGTAATAATCTGGATAATACTGCGCACGGGTCCATTCAAATCCTAAGCTCTTTAAGAAATTAACCATCTTAGGCGCTTCACGCACATAAGCTTCCTTTCTAGCTCTGGAGCTCGCCGGACCCACATCCGCAATTACGGCCTCCATATATTCCAAGGCTTCCTCCTCCGAATCCAAAGCACCGTCCTCTTGCATTAGGAAATTATTGGGTATCCAAAGACCACCGCCCGAGTAGGCAGTGGAACCACCCCAGGTATCCATTTTTTCAATCAACAGGGTTTTAAAACCATGATTTTCAGCAGTAATAGCGGCGGTAAGACCACTGGCACCGCTGCCAACTACCACTACATCGTATTGAGCAAACCATTCTGTTTCCATGATTGAGATACTTTTGTTGCCCCTAATTTACATTATTTCATAATAAGTGATACATTGTGTAACACTTTTCAATTATGCGAGAATATTCTGCCCATCAAAAATCTACCGGACTACCTAAGCGTACCGATGCTGAGGCCAATCGGCGAACCTTGATTCATACGGCCCGGAGAGTGTTTGCCCAAAAAGGAGCGGATATCAGTCTGGCTGAAATCGCTAAGGAGGCGAAAGTATCACGGCCTACCCTCTATCGAAACTTTAAAGACAAGGGGGCTTTGGTGGTTGCCGTTTTTGAGTATAATATTGATCTGCTCGAACGTTATGCCCAAAAACTGGAAGAGGATCAACATGCTTGTTTTAAAATTTTGGAAATGATTGCCTATCAACAAGCGCGCTTCCAGGCCTTGATAGTTTTTTTCCCGGGTGATGAAACTCCATTAATTCAAAGAGTACTCGATATTATGGCGGGCCCGATTGAAAGAGCTAAGGCGCAAAATTTACTTCGAGCGGATTTCAATTTAGAAAGTGATCTCTTGCTCATCATTCGAATGCTGGCCCTTTCCATTGGTACTAATAATGGAGATCAATGGAAGAAAGAGGCCCAAAGAGCACTACAGCTTTTATTGGAAGGTTTGCGTCTTGATGCTTAATACGGAGTCCAAACAAAATTCATAAACAAGGTCGATCCCGCTTGTCGCAATTTGAGAAATTTCCATACCTACGTTTAGTGTAAAACTTGTTGTGTTCTGGTATTTCGGTCTATTCGGCTTTTATTTACCTTAACAACCTAAAGCAATTCGTATAATGGCACTTTTTAAATCCAGTAATCCTGCCCTGCGCAGCTCCACTTTCGAAAAGCAAAGTTCTTTTATTGATACCAGCAATAGCATGACGGTGGAAGGAACCGTTGGCAAAATTGCCATACTTAGCTTACTGGTTTTCTGCACCGCTATCTTCAGTTGGAATCGGTTTATGGAAGCCGAAAGTTTTGAAGGCTTTAGAGGCTATTTGATTGGAGGCAGTATTGGAGGCTTGGTAACCGCCCTGATTGTTATTTTCAATCCTAAAAGCTCGCCTTATCTGGCCCCTCTCTATGCCTTATTAGAAGGCCTGGTTTTAGGAGCCCTATCCGCCATGTTTGAATACAATTACCCCGGTATTGCCGTGCAAGCCATACTACTCACCTTCGGAGTACTGTTTGGGATGCTATTTGCCTACCGCTCGGGACTAATCAAGGTAAATCAGCAATTTAGGTCCATGGTTATTTCTGCCACCTTTGGCATTGCCATTATCTACCTTATTTCTTTTGTGGGAAGCTTTTTCGGTTTTCCGATCCCCATGATACATGAGGCCAGCACTTTTGGAATTATCTTTTCATTAGTAGTGGTTGCCATTGCCGCTTTAAATCTGGTTTTGGATTTTGATTTTATCGAAAACTCCGCTGAGCAAGGTGCCCCGAAATACATGGAATGGTACGGCGCCTTTGGCCTGATGGTAACTCTTATTTGGCTCTATCTGGAAATCCTGCGTTTACTCTCCAAATTAAGAGAGCGCTAGGCTCTTTAACCAAAGCTCTAATTTTTTTGAATATGGAAAGCATTGTAGTTGAAGTACTGGTTTCTCAGGAACTCGATAAAGTTTGGGAAGCCTGGACTCAGCCAGAGCACATACGGAAATGGAACTTTGCCAGCGATGATTGGCATTGTCCGGCAGCGATTAACGATCTTAAAGCCAACGGTGCCTTAAAATGGCGGATGGAATCCAAGGATGGAAGTGTAGGTTTTGATTTCAAGGGCATTTATCAAGAAGTGCGCCACCAGAAATTTATCTGCTACCATATTGAAGATGGCCGAAAGGTTGAAATCTCCTTTAGCGAGAGCAATGGGAAGGTCAAGGTGAGTGAGCATTTTGAGCCAGAAAACCAGAATAGTCTAGAACTTCAAAAACAAGGCTGGCAAGCCATTCTCGAGAATTTTAAAAAGCATGCAGAATTGCTCTAAAGCAGGTCTTTGTATTTCTCAGGGAAACGGTACATCATATTTTTAGCAAAGGGACAAACCGGAAGAATTTTTAAATCATTAGCTCGGCTATAGTCCGCCACAGCGTCCAGTAATTGTTTGCCAATACCTTTGCCGGACATACTCTCATCTACCTCTGTATGCTTAATAACTAATTTGCCGCTTTCGGTTTGCAATAAATCTATGAAACCACTTGCCGGCGCATCAGGCCCCTCCTTGTACTCGAAAATCCCTTCGCCATTCTCTTTCCACTTTGCTTCGATCATAAATTAAGCTTTGCGATTTTTTGTAAAAGTACCTCTGCCATTCGCTCCTGACTTTCAAAGGTCCAGCCAGCGATATGCGGACTTAAAATCACCTTATTACTCTGAAGTAAGTATTCAAAATCATCGGTACTTCCTTCCTGTACCAGATTCTCGAAACTACTTTTCTCGTACTCCAAAACATCCAAACAGGCTCCACGGATTTTGCCAGTCTTAAGCGCTTCTACCACAGCAGCTATGCGTACTATTTTACCGCGCGCCGTATTGATCAATACAATTTGTTTCTGGCATGCATCTATGAAATCCTGATCTACATAAAAGAGGGTTTCTGAATTTTGAGGTAAGTGGATACTAATGATATCTGCTTCTTGCTGCAGCTCTTCAAGGCTACATTCTTCCACCTGAGAATTACCATAACCTTGTTTATACTTATCGTAGGCAATTACTCTACAATCCAAGCCCCGTAGTTTACTGGCAAAAGCTGATCCCATAGCCCCATACCCAATAATCCCAATGGTCTTATCCTTTAGCTCAAATCCACGATTCTCTTCGCGTAGCCACATGCCTTTACGAACCTCTGAGTCAGCAATGATCAAGCGATTATTTAAGGCTAATAGCATCCCCAAGGCATGTTCGCCAACGGCATGACGATTTCCCTCTGGTGCAGCTAGAACTTCGATACCTAATTCTTGGGCTTTCTCCAGATCAATATTCTCCAAACCGGCTCCTACCCTAGCAATAAACTTCAATTGCGTGGCTTTCTCCAGAAGTTCAGCATGCATTGGCATCCGACTACGAAGTACCAATCCACTATAAGCAGACCAATTGATTTCCTTCTCTGAGGCGAGATATTCCTCTTCGATTTGAAAACCCAATTCAGGTAAAATCTCTTTAAAGCGATCGTGTACCCGATCCAATATCAATACTTTTCCTTTCATCGTATGCGCCAGCTAAAACCGGTATTCACAAAATAGTTACTAAACAAGCCTACGGCCGGACCAACCCCCACTTGATTGCCTGCAAATAATTCCCATTGGAAGCGAGGACTAAGCTTAAAGCTAAAGCCAGCATCAAAGGCCAGATAATCGCGGTTGGCCGAATTCAGGCTTAAGCCATAAACCTCGGCAAAAACTGAATAATACTCTTTCGAATAAGCCAGGAGTACCGTCCATTGAGCCGTGTAGTCCGTAAATTCATCATGGTAAAAACCCAAATTGCCGCTCACTGACCAGGGTCCTTGATTGAGCGCTGCAGAAAGGCGGTAATCTAAATTGCTAAAGGAGCTTTGCACGATAAAGGCCCATTGAAAGCTGTTTCCATTTCCAGGTAATCCAAATCGCAACATGAGGTTTGGATCCTGACCTTCCCAGCGATAGCCATCATCAAAGGTGGGATTATTAATACCATTCATTTGATAAGCTAAGCCCACTTCAATATGATTTCCGAGCCCCAGGCGAATTGCCGTATTGGAACTTAAAACCCTTTGATTAACCACTATTTGATCTTCTCCCTGGCGATCATAAAAATCTCTCCATTCCAAGCCTTGTTGAGCCTGAAGTCCCCATTTGGGTAATACGGCAGCGGAAAAGGTTTGTCCAGGTCGATCACTACTAAAGTCTTGCTGAGCCTGTAAACTGATACTAATAAGGATAAATCCTAAGGCTATTTTCCATCTTCTCATAGCCCTAAGATCAGGCGTCCAATCTGGAAATACAAAAAGAGTCCAATAATATCGTTGAGGGTGGTAATAAAAGGACCAGTGGCTAAGGCCGGGTCAATTTTATACTTATTAAGCACTAAGGGCACGAAGGTTCCTATTAATGCTGCTACCACAATTACCGAGAATAGGGCCACACTTACGGTGAGGGCTAATTTCATCCCATAGCCCAAAAACAAGCTGGCACCAATAACCAGAATACTCAATATCAAACCATTAACCAAGGCGACTCCTAATTCTTTCACCAGGCGGTTTAGAGTGGTATTATCGGACAATGACTGGCTGGCTAAACCCTGTACAATTATCGCTGAAGACTGTACGCCAACATTCCCTCCCATCGCCGCGATGAGGGGTATAAAAAAGGCCATTTTAGGAATGATGTCAATATCACTTTCGTAGCGTCCAATTACTGATGCAGCTAAAAGACCTCCAAACAATCCAATCAATAACCAGGGCAAACGAGCACGGGTAATAGACCAGAGGGTATCATCGGCTTCTACTTCATCGGTAAGACCACTGGCCAGGTTGTAATCTTCCTTCGCTTCATCCCGAATTAAGTCTACCACATCATCAATGGTAATGCGACCTACCAAATGACCAAGGGGGTCAACCACCGGCATTACTACCAGATCGTATTTCTGCATAGTATTGGCCACTTCCTCTGCTTCGGTATTTACCTCCACATACTGTACTTTCTGTGAATACACCTCCGAAATGGGAGTTCGTGTAGAAGTTGTAAGAAGCTTTTTGAGGGAAAGGGTACCCAATAATTTATTTTGACCATTCACCACGTAAATGGCATGTACGCGCTCCACCTCTTCTGCTTGCTTGCGCATTTCGCGCACACATTCGAGTACATTCCAATGATCCTTTACCTTGATCATTTCGGTACCCATTAGCGAGCCGGCAGTTCCTTCGGGGTACACCAATAAGCGGGCAATATCCATCGCCTGCTTCTGGTCTTCGATATTCTCTAATACCTCACGCCTTTGTACCTCATCCAGTTCATTGATCAGGTCTGCCGCATCATCAGAGTCGAGATTATCAATAAGCTCCTGAGCAATCTCCTTACCGGTATAATCCGCCAGGATTTTAGCTCTCAGGTCGTCATCCAATTCCATCAGGACTTCTGCCCCGATTTCATCACTAAGATTTTCGTAGAGGATAAGAGCCAGATCGAAGTCGATCTTCTCTATAATTTCGGCTAAATCTGCGGGGTGGCCTTCCTTGAGCAATTCCTCATACTCGCTTAAATGACGCTGGGAAATATCCAGTTCCAGTTGCTGTAAAAAGTCCTTGCTCAGATCAACACTCATCCCGTTAATTTTTGTGTTAAGGCTACAAATTCTTGCCAGGTAAGCTGCTCGGCCCGTTTTTGCAGGGTTTCCGGCGCTATCCCTTCCAGCGGTAAATTTAGACTTTTCAAGGCATTGCGCAGTGTTTTCCTTCTTTGATTAAAGGCTGCTTTCACAATTTTTGTAAGCAATGGAATTGCCACTTCCGGCTGCCAGTTTTCTTTTCGCTTAAAGCGAATTACCCCCGAACGTACCTTGGGAGGTGGATTAAATTCCTCCGGTTCAACCGTAAAGAGATATTCGCGATCGTAAAATACGGCGGAGAGCACCGATAGGATTCCATAAGTCTTAGAGCCAGGTTCGGCTGTTAGGCGATCGGCTACTTCCTTTTGGAACATCCCCACCATTTCCGGAATCAAGTCTGGATAATCCAGCATTTTAAAAATGATCTGGCTGCTAATATTATAGGGGTAATTTCCGGCCAGGGCAAAGGGCTCCTTCATCAAGTCCTTTAAATCCAATTGTAGGAAATCACCCGGGATAATATGCCCTTGTAAAGCCTCAAAATGTTCTTCCAGATAATGAACCGACTCGGTATCGATCTCCACCACAAAAACCTCCTGTTCCTGCGCTAAAAGATGCTGGGTGAGAACGCCCATTCCCGGGCCAATCTCCAGTACTTTGGAATAGCCTTCACCGCTTAAAGCTTCGGCTATTCGCCCCGCAGTTTCCGGGTTTTTAAGGAAATGTTGTCCGAGATGTTTCTTCGCTCTAACCATGTAATTCTATCAAACCTGCACGACGTAGTAAAGCCTCAGGATCGGGGTCTTTTCCGCGAAAGCGCTTATACAATACCGCGGGATGTTCGGATCCGCCAGCTGCTAATAATTCGCGGAATTTCTGGGCGGTTTCAATATTAAAGAGGCCTTTTTCTTTAAAAAGTTCAAAGGCATCAGCATCCAGCACTTCAGCCCATTTATAGCTGTAATACCCTGCAGAATAACCACCCTGAAAGATATGGCTAAAACTACAAGACATATTGGTTTCATCCTGAGCGGGGAAAAGGGCAGTTTCGGCAAATACGCTTTCCTCCAGTTCGGCTACCGTATCCTGCTCGGGTAAACCATTATGCCAGGCCATATCCAGCTTAGCAAATCCTACCTGTCGAATGGTAGCATAACCTTCCATAAAGGTGGCCGATGCTTTTAATTTATCCACCCACTCCGAGGGCAAGGCACTTCCATTTTCAAAGTGATGTGCGAACAAATCAAGGCACTCTTTCTCGTAGCACCAATTCTCCATGATTTGGGAGGGTAATTCCACAAAATCCCAATACACATTGGTTCCACTTAAGCTAGCGTATTTTCCCTTGGCGAGAATGCCGTGTAAGCTATGTCCAAACTCGTGGAATAAGGTAAGTACCTCATTAAAGGTTAATAATGACGGGGTCGTTTTTCCGGGCTTGGTGAAATTGCAAACGATGCTCACATGTGGACGTTGATCACCTTCTTTCGTGAGCTTTTGACTGCGGTAGGATGTCATCCAGGCACCATTGCGTTTGCCTTCGCGGGGGAAGAAATCAGCATAGAAAATGGCCAAATGACTGCCATCAGAATTCTTCACTTCGTAAGTAACTACATCCGGATGGTATTTCTGGATATCCTTACGTTCTTCGAAATTTATACCATAGAGTTTATTGGCTACCGCAAAGGCCCCTTCAATTACTCTATTTAGTTCGAAATAAGGCTTGAGCTTATTATCATCAATTTCAAATCGCTCTTGCTTGAGCTTTTCTTGATAATAATTTAGGTCCCAACGCTCCAGTTTATCAATGTCATCTTTAGCCTTGGCATAGGCTTCCAATTCGCTGAGCTCGCTTTTAGCTGCTGGCAAAGCAACCTCTTGCAATTTGGCCAGGAAATCATTCACCTCTTGCGGGCTCCGTGCCATGCGTTCGGAAAGAATATAATCTGCATGGCTTGTATAACCCAGTAATTCAGCGCGCTCCTGGCGGAGTTTCACGATGCGCAATACACTCTCCTGATTATCGTATTCATCACCTTTAAAGGCTTTACTGCCAAAAGCCAATTGAAGCTTTTTACGCAATTCCCGATTTTGAGCATAGGTCATTACCGGAATATAACTGGGGGCCTGTAGGCCAATGAAATACTTGCCTTCCTGACCTTTAGCCGATGCTTCTTCTGCGGCAGCTTCCAAGGCATAATCTGGCAAACCAACTAATTCTTCCTTTTCTAAAAAGAGTTCATAGCGATTGGTTTCCGCCAAAACATTCTCGCCAAATTGCAGGCTTTGTTGAGCCAATTGCTGATCAATCTCACGTAAGCGTTTCTGGGCCTTTGCATCCAGCTTGGCTCCATTCCGCTCAAAAGATCGATAGGTCTTATCCAGCAGCATTTGATCTTCTTGATCCAAAAGCTCGCGATTCGCTTCCTGATAAACCGTTTTGACACGATCGAAAAGCGCGGGATTTAAAAGAATGTCGTTTCGGTATTCACTCAAAAGTGGCGAGAAATCCCGCGCCAACATCTGTATTTCCTCATTGGTTTCGGCCGAATTAAGATTGAAGAAAATTTCCGCAATTCGGCTTACACTTTCTCCGGCCTCCTCCAGGGCGATAATGGTATTGGTAAAGTTCGGAGCTTCAGTTTGATCACATATAGCCTGTACCTCAGCTAAACCTTCTTGTATTGCCTCTTTGAGTGCCGGAAGAAAATGCTCGGTTTTAATTTCTTCAAATGGGGCGGTACCAAAGGGCGTATTAAAATCCTTTAACAAGGGATTAGTCATGCTTAAAATAATTTCCGCAAAGGTAGCATCCCCGTCTTGGGAAGCAACACTCTTCATATGAGCCTATCGACGATTTTGATATTGCCTAATGTAAATTTGCAGCCATGAAAGCACAGGAAGCACAAGATCATTTAAATGAGCTATGGCAAAAAGCTCAAAAGCAATTAGAGGAACTGTTTTATTACAGTGAAGAAGAGGATCTTAAAAAACGTCTGGACCCCAATTCCTGGTCAGTAACCGAAGTGCTTTTTCACGTTAACCTCCTCAATGCAAGCTACCTTAAAAACATGCCGAATATCGAAAGCTTAGCTGATGCTGATGCACATCGCAGCCTGAAAAGGAGCTTTGTAGGTAGGAAGCTAGAAAAATCCATGGCTTTAAAGCCTGATGGAAGTATTGCTAAGAAGTATAAAACGCCGTCGGCCAGTGATCCCATTGCGGCTCAAAAACGGGGTCATGCTGCGGTGGAACAAGTGATCTTTCGAGAAATCGTGGAGGATTTAAAAACCATCAAGCAATACATTAACATTTTAGATCACAAGGCCCTGGAGAAAAGTAAGGTTTCCACCCTCTTCCCTGTTTTAAAAGTAAATGCCGCTGATAGTCTCTTCATTTTACTGGAACATGAGCTAAGACATATCGCTCAGGCTAAGCGTATAATGCAAGCTTAAAAGGCGTCAGTTTAAAACCTAAAAAAAAGCCGTCTCGGTACTACCAAGACGGCTTTTCTATTTTGCTAGAAGCCTTAGGCTTATTTTACAATCTTAATCCAAAGATCTCCGGTATAAGAACCATTCAGACGGCTAGACTTAGCTTGGTCTGCCTGCTGATAATTAGCAAACTTATACAGGTATACATAGTAGAAGTTATTGCTTGGATCCTGGAAGATCTGAGCATCGATACCTTGACTGTTTAAGCGGTTTTTCAAGCGAGTGGCATTGCCTTGCTCACCGAATACACCAGCTGTAACATAGTATCCAGGTGAACCTGGGCTCACATTAGAAGCTCTGTTCTCAGGAGAATAATCCTGTGGATTCGTATTTCCGGTATTACCAGTATTGTTATTATCCGGCTGGTAATTATTGTTCGGGTTATTGTTCATGTTCTGATCACGCTGATTCTGCAGATCGCGCATGGTATTTCCACCCTGATTACCGCCTTGGTTTCCACCATTATTGGATTGGTTATTAGAAGTATTGTTTTGAGCTTCCTGACGCATACGCTCTAATTCGGCCTCCATTTTCTTTTTCTCTTCTTCGAGAGATTTGGCCAATTCGTCTTTGTAATTGTCTTTAAACTCTTTGATCTTCTCGTCAATAGTCTCTTCGGTTTCTTCGCGCTGACGACGAAGGTCACGCTTGATGCGTTTCACTTCATTCTCAATGCGCTCATTTTCCTTATTACTACCGAAGCGGTAAGTCAACATAAACTCATGACTGGTACCAAAGCTACTGGCGTAGGTATTGGTTGAGAAGTCGTAAGCATAACCCAAGGTTAATTGCTCAGACAGGTTGAGGCCGATATTAGCCGTAACTCCATAACTGGAACGGTACATAGCACCTACATAACCGTATTCAACCATATTGTAAAGCAATCCAGCATCAATTTGCACGGGTACACCTTCTGCAGCACGAACCATAGCCATTGGACTTAGAATTTGCTTGTCGCCAGCAAATTTGAAATCGTATTGTGCAGATACTACGTAGTGACGAATCAAATTATAGTTGATCTCACTAGGGTTAGTAGCATATACAATGCTTTCACTGAAAATTTGAGGAGCAGCAAAACCTAAGGTGAAATCGCGAACCATTAAGCTTAAGCCCAGGTTCATATCGAAGGTACCACGGTTAGGGGCAACTACGGTGAACACGTCACCCGCGTCGCGAGCACGAACCCCGCTTTGGTCAATGGTTTGATTAATATAGCCAGCTCCCAAACCACCTGATAGACTAATGTCTTTGGTTAGCTTTACATGGTAGGCATAATTTCCATACACACCTAAACGGCTGAGGATATCAGTCTTGTCAGAGAATCCGTAAACGCTCCAACCAACACTTCCATCATTCATGGCACCATTTACCGCCAGTGCAGAAGTTTCGGGTGAACCCTGGATTCCGCTCCATTGACGACGGTGTAAAATAGTCGCTTCTGTTACTCCTCCAGTTCCAGATAAAGCCGGATTATAGATATAAGGAGTAAAGAAATAATTACTGTATAAAGGAATCTGTTGGGCTTGAGTATAAGTCGCCATCAGTCCCAGTCCAAGCAAAAGGATTAATTTCTTCATGATCTTCATCTTATTGTTGGTTGCGGATTATAGTGATGGCGTTTTGCATGCGAATGTCTCCGCCACAATCCAGAATGTAATAGTAAGTACCATCTGGCAGATCATTGCCACCATTATCAGTACCACCCCAGGTTCCCGGGAAGCTTTCGTCTTCATAAACCACCGAACCCCAACGGTTCATAATGGTAATTGCACAAGCGTCACCGGCCATCAACTCACGGATATCCCAAAGGTCATTCAAGCCATCACCATTAGGGGTGAAGATGTTGAAAGATTGGTTTACCGCACTAATTTGATCAGGAATATTACTGTTAATGATCAATACCAAGGAGTCAATTCCCGAACAACCACGAGCATTAGTTACCACAACATAAATAGTGATAGTATCTGCCAGTACTCCGTTTTCAAGCACTTTAGAAACTTGAATACTTTGGCTGAGGAAGTCGTTGAACTCAATTGGCTTATTAGCATACCAACGATAAGAAGATCCACCAAAGGCAGTTAAAGTTGCTACTTCGCCCGATTTTATAGTTTGATCAGGACCAGCAGCAGCGTTTACCGTTAAAGCATAAATTTCAACCGTATCGCGAGTGATACATCCATTAATGCCCACTGCTCTGGCGGAATATAATCCTGGTGTGTTTACATAACGGGTAGCCCCCATTACAGTTCCATTATCCCAGCTTACGCTATTGAAATTACCTTGCGCAATTAAGAGAATACTATCCCCTTCACAAAGTCCGATAGAATCGCCAGGGAAGAAAGCTAAGTCTGGAGATTCGTAGAAGATCACTTCAATACTGTCTGTGAAATAATCACATGTCTGTAATCCGAATCGGTTAAAATAAGTTGTAGATAAACGGAACCAAGCGGTATCCTCATTAACTCTTTTCAGAGTAGTATCGATTTGGAGGGTCACCAGTGTGTCATTCAACAGATTAGACCACATATTAGTTTGCGGGTTCCATTGTTGCCATTGGTAATTCCAGGGACGTAAACCTAATACCGTATCGGTTGCAGAAACTAAAGCTGAATCGTATAAACAAAGGTTGTAGCCGGTTAAACCAGAACTGGTTCCCGGGAATTCGATTTCAGCCGTAGAAGTTAATGGGATAGAGTCTACAAATACTTTGTAAACTTTTGAAGTATCGGTACAAATTCCATCATCGATAGAAACCCAGTAATTTCCGCTTTCATGTACAATTAAGTCGCGGCTAATTTCGCCGGTAAGCGGGTATTTTACACGCGCTCCTAAATTTTGATCTAAGGAATCACTCAGCCATTGATAGCTGTAACTGTATCCGAAATTGATTAAACTACTTGGAGTTGATGGTGCGCGAATAATGGCAGAATCTACTTCACAGAAGTTTACCGAATCCTGTCCCACAATAAAGGCATTGGGCGAATTCACAATAGAAAGGTCATAATCAGGGAACCAACGCACTGCCACACTATCCGACTCAAAGAAACAAGTCTCGATATTGGTAAAAGTAGTACGAGTTGAAATACGAACTCGGAAATAACGCAAGGCTGGTTTTGGGTTTTGGAAATAGGGTTGTCCCGGATCGCTTAAGCTTGTATCTACTACCAATTCAGGTAAAGTATCAAAACTCAATGGTCCGCCTGAAACAGACTTCCAAGGATCGGCACCCGGAGGTACGCTAGGATCATACCATTGCCATTGGTACTTCCAACCTGGATCCGCCACAGAAGGCAGGGTTGTTAATAGTACCGAATCCTTCATGCAAATTTCATTAAATACGGTAGGTCCTACCAAACCTGGGAAAGGAACACCAACGACGTCTGCCTGGGGAACAGTATCAATATTTACCCAGAACATATTTCCAATTGCAGTGGTGTCTTGGCAATAACCATCAGATACTACAACACGATAGTGGTTCCAGCCGGGAACCGAGCTGTTCTGATTAATTTGTAAGGTACGTTGTGTTCCTGTCGGAGTAGTAATCGGATACCAATCAAAGCCTCCATTGGTAGTATTGAAAGAATCTGTTAGCCACTGGTAACTAAAAACCAAACCTGTAGCTGGGTTAACCAATGGCCCGTCTAAGAGCGCAATTTCGGTTTCACAAAGTTCAATTGAATCTCGAGGGGAATTGTTATTCGAGGGTTTATCTACTCGATAAGCAAAAGCATTTAAGGCATTAGAAGCATTAAAGGTAACGGAGGTTGGGGTATTTAATTGGTTTACAATTACCTCGTCCGAGAATATGGAACAAGGCCCGTCAATCACCTCACATTTATAGACCCCTGAAGAACCTACAATAATAGAATCATTGGTTTCACCAGGAATAGCCGCAGTACCATTGTACCACTGGTAAGAGTTACCATCGTTGGCAACACGTAAGAAAACGGAATCATTTTTACAGAAACCGATATCTACTACGGAAGTAGTGTATTTATTATCAAAAGTGTCCGTGCGCGATTGATTGCGGATTAAGGCAATCGAATCAATCATAGCGATGGTAGGAATACGATTCACATTATAAAAGGCAGTATCACTAGCACCATTGGCGGTAATATTACCTACAGCATCACGATTGGTAATCCTTAAGCTGGAACCAAACAAGTTCGAGTTACAAGGAATGGCCAATACTGCCCATTTTAAACCCGGTCCGAAAGTATCCAAAACCGAAGTAGCCTGTGTTACCGGACTGTTGTTAGTCCAAAGCTCCACTAAACTCAGATTGATACGGGCGCCCCAGTTGGGAGGACTTACCGAGTTGGTTAATTCATAAAAGAAGTCGGATGTGCTGGAAAAACTGGCACCGGCCTTAATTTCATACCGGACTGTGATCGTATCACATTGACAAATCCCGGTTGGGTTGCCTGGATTGTTACTCACTAGCTGTAGGTCAATATCCCCCACTGCTATTTGCCCAAAGCTAAAAGCAGGCAATAACAGAAGCAGGCTCCATAGACCAGAGAGCTTGTACAGGTTCTTCTTCATAATTAGGATTGTTTGCAAAATATTGGCAATTTACAGCATTCTTTAGGACTGGTCTTATGAAATTGACAAGGGATATTGACAATTTAGTTAACGACCTTTGCCTTATGTACACTGCTCATTAAACCCATACGTAAAAAAACAGCAAAAGGTGGGGTATCTAAAAAAGCGAATTTTCGCATTCCGCGTTGCATTTGAGGGACTTGGGCTCTTATTTAAAGAGTCGGCCCATGCACGCATACATCTACTAGCAATAGTGGTGGTTAGCTCAAGTGCTATTTATTTAAACGTCAGCAATAGCGAGTGGATCGCCCTGATTCTCTGCTATGGCGCAGTGCTTAGCCTTGAAGCAATGAACTCTGCTATTGAGTATACTTTAAACCTTACTCATCCCGAAAAACATCCTTTAGCAAAAAAAGCCAAAGACATTGCTGCGGCGGCAGTAATAATCGCTGCTATTTGCAGTGTGATTATTGCCCTGATTATTTTTGTACCCAAATTTTAAGGGATGCATTCATTGCTAGTAAGCAAAATCAAAGAAGAGCTTGATTCGATAGAAGATATTAGTCAAGGGCTCTTGAAAGTATGTGAACTCATTCACGCAGAAATGGAAGCCTATGATTGGGTAGGTTTCTACTTTATGCATCATCCTAGTCGAAAATTGCATTTAGGCCCCTATGTTGGCGCTCCAACCGATCATACCGTTATTGACTTTGGGAAGGGTATTTGTGGTCAGGTTGCGGAAAGCGGAAATAGCTTTTTGGTGGAGGATGTTAATGCACAGTCCAATTATATTGCTTGCAGCATTGATGTGAAATCTGAAATTGTGGTTCCGCTATACCAAAACGGTAATCTAATTGCTCAAATTGATATCGACAGCCATAAAATAAACCGCTTTCAGGCAGAGGATGAGCAGTTTCTGATCGACGTAAACAAGTTATTAGCCCAACGATATCCGCAGCTTAGCAGCTACATTAATCAATTGATTTAATGGACTTATTGTCCGCTACGAATTGCTTCTACCGGATCTAAACGAGAGGCACTGAGCGCGGGCAGAAATCCCGATACCAAGCCAATGACTATCGAAATACTAAGGCCCTGAATAACATTCTTTAGACTCACATAAATTTCGAAATCCATTTCCCCCAAAATATAGGGCAAAGCCAATTGTGCTCCGTAAACCATCGCAATTCCAAGGCTTCCGCCAATGAGGCATAAAAGCACAGACTCTAATAAAAACTGGCTCAGGATAAAATACCTCTTGGCACCTAAACTCATCTGTATTCCGATTTGGTTGGTTCTTTCCCGAACGCTAACGAACATAATATTGGCGATTCCAAAACCTCCAACCAGAATACTGAATCCACCAATTACCAGACCTGATAATCCAATAGCAGCAAAGAAGGAATCCAGACCATTGGAAATCACTGAAATTTCATTCAGGGAAAAATTATCATCTGCCTTTGGCTTTAATCGTCGAATAGCTCGCATAGCTCCGGTAATCTCATCTTTCATCGCGCTCATCTCCACCCCTTCTTTGGCTTGGGCCATCATGGTTCCACCATTCTGATTTTTAAGACTCATCAGGTTTCCCACGTATTTTATGGGAACCAAAATAGCCCCATCCATATTTTGCCCTACCAAACTTTGGCCTTGCTTTTCTAAAACACCAATCACCCTAAGTTTCCGGCCCAGCACACTGAAATCTCTGCCAATGGGATCGGCATTTCCATACAGACCTTCCGCTACATCGTGACCTAAAATGGCAATAGGGTTACCTTTCCTGGATTCCAGATCGGAGAAATATCGCCCATCGGACAGTTCAAATTTCCAGATTTGATTGTAATCGTGAGAAACACACATCACGTTTACCCTTTCCACTGAATTCAAACCATACTTAAGGGTTTGATTTACCCCAAAGGCATAAGCGATGTATTCAACGGTGGAAAGGCGCTCTTCCAGTTTCTCCATTTCGTAAAAATCGGGCTCCGGGCGCTGGAAATACTTCCACCATTTGTATTCACCAGATCCTCCGCCCCAAGGCCATTTCTGTACATAAACTACATTACTACCCAAGCTCTCCACGCTTTCGCGGATATTCCGTTCCAAAGAATCTACAATGGTAAAAACAGCAACAATGGTCAGGATACCAATTGTCACTCCAATCAAGGATAGAAATGTGCGCAAACGATTTACTCGCAAGGCATGCAAAGCAAAGCGTAAACTCTCTTGAAGTATGCGGAGGAAGACCATGATCTTGAATTGCCATTCAAAGGTAAATGAATTTTGTCCAAGGCCTTTCCATGCTTTTAAAAAGCACTAATTTTGCCCTTTAAAAAATTTTCAGCATGCCTTCAATTACCGGTGCACCTACCGCCTTGATCTCCGTATTTTATAAAGATGGCTTAGACAGCCTCGCGCAAGCCTTAGTGGATAAAGGTTACACGCTCTTATCAACCGGGGGAACCCGCAAATTCCTGGAGGATCTGGGACATAAAGTAGAAGCCGTAGAGGACTTAACCAGTTACCCCAGTATCTTAGGGGGAAGGGTAAAAACCTTGCATCCCAAGGTATTTGGAGGCATTTTAGGACGTCGCAATTTGGATAGCGATATCGCTGAAATGAATGAATTTGAGATTCCTTCCATCGATGTAGTGGTGGTGGATCTTTATCCTTTTGAAGAAACTTTAGCTTCAGGAGCTTCGCATCAAGATATTATCGAGAAAATTGACATCGGTGGAATCTCTCTGATTCGCGCCGCGGCCAAGAACTATAATGATACCTGGATTATTCCATCACGTGAATATTATGCTCAGGCGCTTGAAGTTCTAACCTCTGATAGTCTTAATGAAGAAGTTCGCAAGCAGTTTGCAGCGGCAGCTTTCCGCATTTCTTCAGCCTATGATACCCACATCCAAGCCTACCTAAGCGGCAATTATCAAAACTTGATTTTAGGCCAGGAACATCCTTTGCGCTATGGTGAAAACCCCCATCAAAAAGGAAGCTTCTATGGCAATATGGAAGAGGTTTTCGAGCAATTACACGGAAAAGCCCTTTCCTACAATAACCTTCTGGATGCTGATGCAGCGGTAAATCTGATTCGCGAATTTGATGAAACTACCGTTGCCGTATTAAAACACAATAATGCCTGTGGTATAGCTTCACGCGAAAGCGTATTAGACAGCTGGACCGATGCCCTTGCGGGTGATCCGGTATCTGCCTTTGGTGGCGTTTTGATTTCTAACCGTGAAATTGACAAAGCCACCGCGGAAGACATGCATAAAATCTTCTTCGAGATTGTTATTGCTCCTTCCTACAGTGCTGAAGCATTAGAAATCTTGCAGCAAAAGAAAAACCGCATCATCTTAATTCTTAAAGACTTTGATGCACCTAAAATGCAGTATAGAACTCTCTTAAACGGAATTCTAGCGCAAGAGAAAGATCAGCATACCGACAGCCAGGAAGACTTGAAGGTGGTGACCAAAGTAAGCCCTTCAGAAAATGAGATTGAAGATCTACTTTTTGCCTCAAAAATTTGCAAGCATACCAAGTCAAATACCATTATCTTAGCCAAGAACAAACAATTGATCGCGGGGGGTACCGGCCAAACATCGAGAGTGGATGCTTTAAAACAAGCTATCACTAAGGCCAAGGCTTTTCACTTCGAATTAGAGGGAGCGGTTATGGCATCTGATGCCTTCTTCCCTTTCCCTGATTGTGTTGAAATTGCCAATGAGGAAGGAATCAAATCGGTAATTCAACCTGGCGGATCAATTAAAGATCAGCTTTCGATCGACTACTGCGATCAAGAGCAAATGAAAATGGTATTTACCGGCATACGCCACTTTAAACACTAAGAGAATTGGGACTTTTTGATTTTTTACGCGAAGACATTGCGATAGATCTGGGCACTGCCAATACCCTGATCATCCATAACGATAAGGTGGTGGTAGACGCTCCTTCGATCGTAGCAAAAGATCGCATCACCAATAAAATCATCGCCGTTGGTCAAACTGCACGGCAAATGCACGGCAAGACCCACGAGGATATTAAAACTATACGCCCCCTAAAAGACGGAGTAATTGCGGACTTTGAAGCTTCTGAGTCTATGATCCGGGAGATGATTAAAAGCATTCCGGCCCTACAAAAGCGAATGATTCCCCCTGCCCTGCGTATGGTTATCTGTATTCCTTCAGGGATTACAGAAGTAGAAAAACGAGCGGTAAAAGACTCTGCTCAAAAAGCCGGAGCCCGCGAAGTGTATTTGATTCACGAACCTATGGCCGCAGCGATAGGTACCGGTGTAGATGTGCAGGAGCCTAAAGGAAACATGATTATCGATATCGGTGGTGGTACCACTGAGATTGCCGTTTTGGCCTTAGGAGGAATTGTTGCCGATAAGAGTATTAAAGTAGCCGGGGACGTTTTCACGAACGACATCGCCTACTATATGCGTACTCAGCACAATCTCTTTATTGGAGAGCGTAGTTCGGAGGAAATCAAGATTAAGATTGGTTCGGCTTTGGATGAGTTGGAAAACCCACCCGAAGATATGCCCGTACAAGGTAGAGACCTGCTTACCGGTAAGCCCAAGCAATTGATCATTACCTATAAAGAAATTGCCAAAGCTTTGGATAAGTCGATCATCCGCATTGAAGACGCGATAATGGAAGCTCTCTCCTTGACACCTCCAGAATTGGCAGCTGATATCTACAATAGCGGTATTTACATGGCCGGCGGAGGTTCGATGCTTCGCGGCTTAGATAAACGAATTAGTATGAAAACGGATTTACCGGTATACGTAGCGGAAGATCCTTTGCGTGCAGTAGTTCGCGGTACGGGTATCGCCCTTAAGAATATCGGGAAGTACAATTTCTTGATGAGCTAAAAGCCTTATGCGGTACTTCCTTATACTGCTGCATAGGAGCCGAATTCTTTTACTCTTTATTCTTTTAGAGGCTATTGCAGTGTACTGGGTGGTTTCTGCAAAAAGCTATCCCCGTGCGCAATTCAATAGTGTTACAACGGAGATTAATGGCCGGATAAGCAATTTTCAGGACGACTTTCAGTCTTACCTCAACCTGCGCATTGAAAATGCCCAACTGGCAGAAGAGAATCGCCGATTGAGGGAGCAGTTAAATGAATCCTTGCTCATCCAGAATTATGGCGCTGATACGATTAATGACAGTGTTCTTAATCAGCGCTATACCTACCTTCCAGCTAAGGTGATTCACAGCAGCCATTTAAAAGCCAGTAATTATTTGATTATCGATAAAGGCTCTCGCAGTGGCGTTAAACCACATATGGGAGTTATAGGTCCTCTGGGTGTCGTAGGTATGGTATCCTCGGTAAGTAGCAATTTCGCTCGGGTCATTCCCTTAATCAATAATAGCTTGTCCATTAGCGCGGCCCTTAAAAGCGAAGGCTATTTCGGCCCATTAAAGTGGCCCGGTGAAGATTATTTAATTAGTCAGGTAACTGATATTCCTCGTTATTCGAATGTGAAAGCCGGTGACACTTTAATTACCGACGGTCGCTCTCGATATTTCCCTCCTGGAATTTCCATTGGGGTTGTAGAATCTAAAACTTTGCAGGCCGATCAAAATTTTTTCAGTCTGGAAGTAGCCTTAAGCACCGACTTTGCTAATATCGCCGAAGTCTATGTTGTTAAAGATTTATTTGGTGCAGAACTGGACACCCTTCAAAATCCTGCTATCCAATGAAGATGCTCCGCGACATAGGGATTTTGCTTTTAATGATAGCAATTCAGGTATTCTTTCTCAATGAATACCTCTTTAATCATTATCTCAATCCTTATTTATACATCTACCCGGTATTTAGCATTTTAATTTTCTATCCACGTTTTTGGCAATTGGTGATTGCCTTTGCCTTGGGAGCCTCTATAGATATTCTGGAAGAAAGTGCCGGGGTGCACGCTGCGGCGACTGTCTTTTTAGCCTTCATTATGCCCATGCTCACTCGTGTCTTTGGAACCGGTAGAGAAGATAATCCCGATGTACCTCACTTTAAAACCATGAGTCTGGAGCGCAGATTAGGTCTGCTCTTTGTAGGTTTCTTCCTGCATCATTTCGTTTTATTTGGCTTGGAGAGTTTTCAGTGGAATCAATTCGGTATCTTGTTGCAAAGAAGTCTGTACAGCAGTCTTTTCTCTTTTATTTTTGTACTCCTGTATCAACTTTGGAATGCCCGTCGCTAAATGCAGCGCAAATACCTTTTTTACTTTTTCTTTATTGCCATAGCCCTGGTCTTTGCCGGAAGGCTCTTCTATATCCAGGTTTTACAGGAAGAGTATAAGTTATCGGCCCTCAATAATGTAGTTCGTATTGAAAAGGTGTATCCCGGGCGAGGCCTTATTTACGATCGCAATCAAAAGCTTTTGGTAGGTAATCAGAGTGCTTATGATTTGATGGTCGTTCCTGCTCAGGTTCAAGTAAAGGACACTCTGGCATTTTGTAAGCTGGTAGGATTAAGCAAAAGCGAATACCGCAAACGAATGCTGGCAGCCAAGCGCTATTCCTATTTAAAGCCTTCCATCTTCGTTAAGCAGATCAGCAAGGAGGATTTCGCTCTAATCCAGGAGCAATTACACTTATTTCCAGGTTTTTATCCCCAAAAGCGGATTCTACGGGATTATATGACTCAAGCCGGAGCCAATGTTTTGGGATTCATCGGTGAAGCGAATGAACGCTACATTCTGGATCACCCAGAGTATCAATTGGGTGACCTTATCGGTAAAACCGGAATTGAGAAAAGCTATGAAGACGTTCTCAAGGGTAAAATAGGGGTAAACTACCGCCTTAAAGATGTGCACAATCGGGTAATGGGGCCTTATCAGAATGGTGATTATGATACCCTACCCGAACCTGGTTTGGATGTACAGAGTACTATCGATATAGTAATACAAGCATACGGCGAGAAACTGATGCAAGGGAAACGCGGATCCATTGTGGCCATTGAACCTTCCAGCGGAGAAATTCTAGCCCTGGTTACCAGCCCTTCCTATAAGCCGGATTTAATGGTAGGTCGCCAACGTTCGGCAAATTATAACCGACTCTATCGCGATAGCATTAGTCTCCCTCTTTTTGATCGAGGACTTTTAGCCGAATACCCTCCAGGATCCCCCTTTAAGGTGATAAATGCTTTGATTGGTTTGCAAGAGGGCACCTTAAGCCCAAGCACCAGCTATACCTGCCATCATGGCTTTCACTACGGTCGCTTACACGTGGCTTGTCACTGCGGAACCAATTATCCTATCGCCCTGCGCACAGGGATTTCCAAGAGTTGCAATAACTACTTCTGTCAGGTCTTTAAAAACATTATTGAAAAATACCCCACCGCGCAAGAAGGCATGAATGTATGGAGCAATCATGTAAAGAGCTTCAATATTGGTCAGTTCTTGAATAATGATTTACCGACCGGAAGAAAGGGCCTGGTTCCGGATGCAGATTATTACGATCGGGCCTTTGGCTACACCGGTTGGAAAGCGGTGAGCACCATCTCCTTGGCAATTGGTCAGGGTGAAATGCTGCTCACGCCTATTCAAATGGCTAATATGACTGCCGCCATTGCGAACCGAGGCTATTATTACACTCCCCATATCATTAAAGGCGTTGGAGGTGAGCCAATTGATAACAAGCAGTTTACGGAGAAAAAGCAGACCACCATCGACAGTATTCATTTTCCTGTGGTTATCGACGGAATGTTCGATGTATTCGAAAGTGGTACCGCACGAGGTGCGCGTTTGGAAAGTATTGAGATGTGTGGTAAAACGGGGACAGCTGAGAATCCACATGGACAGGACCATTCCATATTTGTAGCCTTTGCACCCAAAGATGATCCTAAAATTGCCATTTCCATTATTGTTGAAAACGGCTACTGGGGTAGTCGCTGGGCCGCTCCTATTGCGAGCTTAATAATCGAAAAATACCTGATCGGCGAAATCAGTCGGCCTGAAATGGAAAAACGTATGTTGGCGGGAGATTTAAGCGAGGAATACGCTAAACAACTGATTGAAAAATACGGCCTGGAGGTCAGCGATTCTACAGCGAATGCGGCAAGGTAATTTAGGGATACAGAAGATTGACTGGCTAACTGTGCTGCTATATTTCAGCCTGGCTATTTTGGGCTGGCTAAATATCTATGCTGCGGTTTACGATGAGGCGCATTCCAATATCCTCGATTTTACCCAACGCTATGGGAAACAATTGTTGTGGATTGGCACCTCAGTGTTGATCATCATTTTCCTTTTTATCCTGGATGGCAGCGTCTTTCAAACCCTGGCCTACCCCATTTATGGGCTCAGTATGCTATCGCTATTAGCGGTACTATTCTTTGGAAAAGAGATTGCTGGTGCCCGTTCCTGGTTTGTAATTGGCGGATTTAGCCTACAACCTTCGGAATTTGCCAAATTTGCGACAGCCCTGGCTTTAGCGGCTTTTCTGGGTAAACCGGAGCGAAATCTCAGTTCCTGGCGCACAAAAATTGTGGCTTTTGGAATTATCCTTTTACCGGCTATCTTAATTGTACCTCAACCGGATCCAGGCTCAGGCTTAGTCTATTTTAGCTTAATTCTGGTGCTTTACCGCGAAGGGCTTTCCAGCTCCTATATTATTGCGGGAATTAGCATTGCGGTACTTTTCCTACTGAGCTTACTGATCCCGATTCTTTACCTGCAAATTATCCTGGCGGCAGTTGCCCTTATCATCATATTCCTCGGGCGCAAAGTGCGAGGCTTTTGGCTCAGGGTTACCGCCATTTTAGCGGTGGCTTTGGTTTTAGTGAATAGTGTGGATTATGCCTTCAATAATATACTCGAAGATCGGCACCGCAACCGGATTAATATCCTTTTGGGTAAGGCGCATGATCCTAAAGGTATTGGCTATAATACCACCCAATCCATGATTGCCATTGGTTCTGGTGGGTGGAGTGGTAAAGGCTATTTACAGGGAACGCAAACCAAATTCGATTTTGTACCCGAGCAGAGTACCGACTTTATCTTTTGTACCGTAGGTGAAGAATGGGGCTTCTTAGGCAGTGCTCTTTTAATAGTACTCTTTAGCCTCTTATTCTTTCGCTTGGTTCATCTGGCCGAAAGGCAAAAATCAAGCTTTGCCCGGGCCTATGCTTATGCCGTGGTTAGTATACTCTTTTTCCACTTCAGCATTAATATCGCCATGACCATAGGACTGGCACCGGTTATTGGCATTCCCCTGCCCTTCTTCAGTTATGGAGGATCCTCTCTCTGGGGCTTTACCTTTTTACTTTTTATTCTGATTAAGCTGGACTCCTACCGCTGGCAAACCCTTTAATCCTCTTTTACTTCTACACCCTTCCAAAAAGCCACATAAGATTTAATATGATTGGCCAGGGGTTTGGTTTGAGGATAATACCAGGCAGCATCTGGATTTTCTTTCCCATCTACCGCTAAATGATAATAGCTGGCTTCTCCCTTCCAGGGACACCAGGTATGGGTATCGGATTCTTTGAAGAATTCTTTTTTGATCGAATCTGCTGGGAAATAGTGGTTTCCCTCTACAATTATGGTTTCGTCGCTTTCGGCAACGACCACTCCATTCCAATAAGCTTTCATGGCTGCAAGGTCTAAAAAAAAGAGCCCCCGAAGGAGCTCTTTATTAATTTTGGATCATCTCGAAATCCAGACCATTTTCCAATTTTTCATAGCGATAGGCCTTAGAAAAATTGAGGATGTTTTTAATGGTTTGCCGGTCTGGCCGTGCGTTCACTTGATGATCATTTCGTAAAGTAGTTGTTTTATCCATGTACCGTGTTTGAAAATAGACCTATCTATAACGGCAAGGAGAAAACGATTAGTATTTCATTTCAAAAAAAATTGCAGAAACACCAAAACATGTTTTAGGAAAGACTCAAACTCATATTATGTTCCTGCATCAATTTGCGAAGATTGATCAGTGCATAGCGCATCCGACCTAAAGCAGTATTAATAGATACTCCGGTTTGATCCGCAATATCTTTAAAGCTTAATCCGCTGAAATGACGCAGGCGTAATACCTCTAATTGCTCAGGGGGTAATTTTAAAATAAGCTTGTGTAAGTCTTTCTCAATTTGCTCGCGAATCATACCAGTTTCCGCATTTTCAGAGCCATCCTTAATAATTTTAAAGATGTCGTACTCATCATTGGGAGTAACTGTAGGAATGCGCTTTTGCTTCCGGAAATGATCTATCACCAGATTGTGTGCAATACGCAGTGCCCAATTCAGGAACTTACCTTCTTCGTTGTAATTGCCCTTGCGGAATGTTTTGATGATCTTCACGAAAGTGTCTTGAAATACATCATTAGCGAGATCTCTGTTTTGAATCTTGCTAAGGATATAGGAAAAGATCCTTTGCTCGTGTTTATTGATCAGAAAAGAAAGGGCTTTCTCGTCTCCGTCGATGTAGAGCTTGATTAGCTCAGCATCTTTCATTGCAGTGTAATCCATAGTTCACATGATTGGGGTTAATAAATCAATCCTAAAAAACAATCAAGTAACTATGTATCTATACGCAATGGGTATTTAATTAATAGACGTTGGTAGCTCTGTTTGGTTGGCTACCCATGTCAACAAATATATAATTTTTGTTTTCAATCCCACAAACGCAAGTGGGTTTGGTACTTTTGCTTTTTGCTTTCTTTAACGTTTAGTATGACAAAAAATTCCCCTTCCCATAAGGATTGGATTGAAATAAAAGGTGCGCGCGTTCACAATTTGAAGAACATCAGCCTGCGCATCCCTCACGGAAAGCTAACCGTAATTACCGGATTATCAGGCTCTGGTAAATCCTCACTGGCTTTCGACACCCTTTACGCTGAAGGGCAACGACGCTATGTTGAAAGTCTTTCATCTTATGCCCGACAATTTTTAGGTCGATTAGACAAACCCGAGGTTGATCAAATTAAAGGGATCAGTCCGGCCGTTGCCATCGAACAAAAGGTGATTTCTCGCAATCCCCGCTCTACCGTTGGGACCAGCACCGAGATTTACGATTACCTCAAAGTGCTTTATGCGCGCATTGGCAGAACCTTCTCTCCGCTAAGTGGTGAAGAGGTGAAGAAGCACCATATAGAAGACGCCTTAGAATATGTAAAAGGCCTGGCGCCGGATACCCGAATTCTATTAAAGGCTCCTTTGCATTTACATGACCGCAGCTTAAAAGATCAACTGGAAATATTAGAACAACAGGGATTTAGCCGTCTTTCCTGGAAGAGTGAAGTAGTTCTGATTAATGACTTAGATCCGAAAGAAGTTAAAGATCCCCAAAACCTGGAGATTGTGGTAGATCGCCTTACGGCGGATATCAGCAGTGATGAGCAGTTAAACCGTTGGACAGACTCCTTGCAAACCGCCTTTTTTGAAGGAAGAGGCTTATGCCGGATTGAACTATACGGTAAAAATGAGACACGCGAATTCTCCAATAAATTCGAATTGGATGGGATTGAATTCGAAGAGCCCAGTCCCCATCTTTTTAGCTTTAACAATCCATTCGGGGCCTGCCCTAAATGCGAAGGTTTTGGCAATATCATGGGTATTGATGAGGATTTGGTAATTCCCGATACCAGTCTTTCCGTTTACGAAGATGCAATCTTTCCCTGGCGAGGTGAAAAGATGCAGGAATGGAAACTGCAATTAATACAAGGCGCTGAGAAAGCAGGCTTCCCGATTCACCGTCCTATTTTCGAGCTTAAGGCGGAAGAGTATGATATGTTGTGGGATGGCAGCAAGCATTTTAAAGGCCTCAATGAATTTTTTGAATACCTCGAATCTAAATCCTATAAAATTCAGTTTCGGGTTATGCTCTCCAGGTATCGTGGAAAAACCCGTTGCACCACCTGTAAAGGAAGCAGACTGCGCAAAGAAGCCAGCTATGTTAAAGTAGGTGGATTTGCACTCACTGATTTGATAAACTGGCCTATTGATAAGCTGCAAAGTCATTTCGAAAAGCTGGAACTCACGGAGTCTGAGCAGCAGATTGCGAAACGCCTCTTAATCGAGATTAATAACCGCCTGCGCTACCTCTGCGACGTGGGCCTTCCCTATTTAACCTTAAACCGTGTTTCGAATACTTTATCCGGTGGTGAGTCCCAGCGGATTAATCTGGCTACCAGCCTGGGAAGCGCTTTAGTAGGATCAACCTATATTTTGGATGAACCTAGCATCGGTCTTCATCCGCGTGATACGGAGCGATTAATTCGAGTGGTGAAAAATCTACGCGATCTCGGTAATACCGTTGTAGTCGTAGAGCATGATGAGGAAATGATGCTGGCCGCAGATTATATCGTAGACATTGGGCCGGATGCCGGTATCCACGGCGGAGAAATTCTCTTTGCCGGTACCCCACAGGAATTGATTGCCAAAGAAGATACTTATACTGCCCGTTACTTGCGCGGTGACGCCAAGATTGAGGTTCCGACTAAAAAAGAAGGGCGCAAATTCATCGAAATCTTCGGTGCTCGAGAGAATAACCTTAAGAATATTGACATCCAAATTCCTTTACATCGCTTTACGGTAGTAACCGGTGTAAGTGGTTCTGGGAAGTCGAGCTTAATTCGAAAGATTTTGTACCCAGCTCTTAAAAAGCGATTGGGAGCGTATGCCGATAAGACGGGAAAATTTGGTCGTTTAGGAGGTGCCATTAATGATATTGGTGACGTTGAGTTTGTAGATCAAAATCCGATTGGAAAGAGCTCTCGCTCCAATCCGGTCACCTATCTCAAAGCTTATGATGATATCCGTGCCCTCTATGCATCCCAACCTCTATCGAAGAGCCGTAAATACAAGGCAGGATATTTCTCATTTAACATTGATGGTGGGCGTTGTGAAAAATGCCAGGGTGAAGGCGAAATCACCATCGAAATGCAGTTTATGGCTGATGTGCACCTAAAGTGTGATGAATGCCAGGGACAGCGTTTCAAGAAGGAAATTCTGGATGTAAAATTTGAAGGTAAGTCCATCTTCAATATCCTCGAATTAACCGTAGATGAAGCGATTCCTTTCTTCCGCGAAAGCGGTCAGGAAAAGATTGCCGACAAAATTCAGCCTTTACAGGATGTAGGCTTAGGTTATGTAAGCTTGGGTCAGAGCTCATCTACCCTTTCGGGCGGTGAAGCGCAGCGGATTAAGTTGGCCACCTTCTTAGGGAAAGGCCAAAGTCAATCGCCGGTGCTCTTCATCTTTGATGAGCCCACCACGGGATTGCACTTTCACGATATTCAAAAGTTACTGCAAAGCTTCTATGCCCTCCTGAAAAACGGACATAGCCTGGTGGTAATTGAACACCATCCTGATGTGATGAAATGCGCCGATTGGATTATCGATTTAGGTCCTGAAGGTGGCAATAAGGGTGGAAAACTAGTTTACCAGGGTGCCCCAGAGGGCTTATTAAAAGTGAAGGAATCCTATACCGGAAAATACCTGGTTGATAAACTATAAAGCAACCCAGGGGTTTAGTAGCTATGGAAAATCCCGAGCGACGTTTTCGACTTAGGCAAGATCATGAGATTGTGGGCTATATGCGCAAACTTAGCGAACGCATGGTGCTCTTTTCCAAAGATGGATTTTGGTGGCGAGGCTATAAACCCGAATACAATGAAGTGGACGAGTTTATTGGAATCCGCGACTGCAATAATCGATATATCTACGAATGGGATATTCTTTATTTCAAGGTAGACCCTGATGGTCCTTATGAAGAAGGAGTCATCCTTTGGGAAGGAAATCAACAAGTCTTTGGCATAAAGGCCATACGCCATGAGAGTTTCTTCCCCTTAGAAATAGAGGGTCTTAGTCTTTTCAATCCAAGGGAGTTAAGAGTCTTTTCTCATCTTTGGTTAAACCCCGAATTAAAAAGACAATTGGGAGTGCAGGATTAATTTTTTAAACCCTTCACCTCAACTTCCATCGGCTTTAGCTTAACCAACTTGCGCTGAACGGAGATGGTATCCACTTGTAAACGAGCCTCCAGCCATCGACCGATGGTTTTACATTCGGCATCCAGACCATTGGTATCCGGAGCATTCCACTTCAATTCTGCCATCATAAGAGTGTCGGTTGCTCCTTCGGTAAATTCTACCATTCGCGCCATGGAAACGCTGTGTAAGCGTGGATACATAACCTGAAGTTCTTTATGAATTTGCTGTAAGGGTAAATGCTGTCGACGCTCTCCTTCCAGGGCTAATTTTAGCTCCGCGATAGTGCGATCCTTATCCTGAATTTCCAACTGTGATTTCGAGAACACATCCACCAATTTGGTAACCTCCTCGGAGTTCATTTGATCCATACTTTGGGGCTGGACCACTTTTATTACGGAGCCTTCCAAATTGTAAGCTCCCAATTTCGAGCGCCAGGAATCAATGATTTTAGCGGGTATTGGTTCGCCAAAAAAGACCAAATTGATCTGGGTCTCCTTTCCTTCTTCATGCAACACTTCTTTCTTTACCAATTCTGCACCATCGTAAAAGACATTGTCAGAGATAAAAGATTCTACCCGACGATTAAAATAAGATTCGGTAACCACATTGTAGAAAGTATAGCCACTGGGAACTACGATAATTAAGATAACCGCTACGATATAACGACGGGCGCGCTTAGCTCTTATTTGATCTACAAATTCCTTAACCGGGAAGTTGAGGAAACGCACAATCACGAAAGTGGCCAGGCTAATGAAAATCGAATTGATTAAGAATAGGTAAAAGGCTCCCAAAAAGAAGGACCACTGCCCCGTAGCTAAACCATAACCTGCGGTACACAGGGGTGGCATCAAAGCGGTAGCAATGGCTACACCGGGTACTACATTGGTTTTAATGCGTCGGTTAGCAGCCAATATACCCGCTAAACCACCGATAAAGGCCACAAATACATCTAATAAAGTAGGACGGGTACGCGCTAATAATTCGGATTGCGCATCTACCAAGGGAGTAACACTAAAGTAAATGGTACTGGTAATGATACTCACCGAAAACATAATGGCGAAGTTGCGCAGGGAGCGCTTCATGGTCGCCCAATCATTGATCCCCATACTAAGGCCCATCCCTAAGATAGGACCCATTAAGGGTGAAATAAGCATGGCTCCAATTACAACCGCTCCCGAGTTAACATTCAATCCGATGGAGGCAATCAGAATACTGAAGATCAGAATCCAAACATTGTAGCCCTGGAAATCAATATCCGCTTTAATCGATTCAATGGTTTCCTGAGGATGAGCATTCCCTTCAATTCGAAGCGTTTGATTTAGGAATTTACGCACATAACGAAAGGCTATTGCCAAGGGATTATGCTCAGGATGATGCGGTTCAGGATTAGGACTCGGAGTATTAGTTTCAGTGTTTGAATCGGTAGTCATGGGTACAAATCAAAAAGGAAAGATATTTCAAAAAACAATTCCTTAGAGGAATGTTCAGCTTGGGCTTGATATTTTTTTAGACTCAGCTTCTAAGACTTTAATCTTTTTCGAGCTAAAGCTATTCTTCCCTATTTGCCTCGATAAATGCCTTAACCGCTTCTGCATTCTTTTTAGAATTGCCAATAAAAATCTGATCTTCCCAAATTAAAACCGGACGTTTTAGAAAACTGTAATGTTCCAAAATCAAAGCTTTCATATCGGCCTCAGAAAGATCGGTCTGAGCCAAATTGCGCTCTTTGTACAATCGTGCACGCTTACTGAATAAAGCTTCATAAGAACCAGCCAGCTTATGCATCGTTTCTAATTGATCCGAACTTATGGCTTCCTTCTTAATGTCTTGCTGATAAACAGATTCCGGTAAATTCCAATCCTTCATTAAGCGTTTACAGGTATCGCAGGTACTGAGGTAAAATATTCGTTTCATGCTTTGTTTTGGGCTTCCCATTCTTGTTCAATTTTCTCACGTAAAGGCCAGGCTGAAGCTCCCAATCGCTCCATAGTCCAATCCAATTCTAATTGCTGGCGCTCCTCTTCCTCTAATTTCCAGGGATAGTCAGAACTGCGTAAACTCTGACTTAATTGCTGTAGGATCAGTGCAGAAGCTACCGAAACATTAAAGCTTTGGGTAAAGCCATATTGAGGAATGCGAATCTTAGTTGCGGCTACGGAACGAGCTTGTTCAGAAACACCATCCCATTCCGAACCCATCAATAAGGCCAATTTATTTCCCCGATATTGAAAATCGGGAAGATCTACCTCGCCATCCGGATCAGCAACCACCAGTTGGTAGTTCTCCTTTTGGAGTTGCTCCAGACAGAGCTCCAAATTGTTTTGATCTCGCTCCTGATAACGATGCAAGCTTATCCATTTGGTAGAGCCCTTAGCAATGGCCTTGGCCAAACGAGCTTCATAGCGCTGGCTCACCAAATGCACATCCTGAATTCCAAGAATATCAGCCGTACGCAAGAGTGCACCGATATTGTGCTCCTGGCGAATATCTTCCAGTACCAAACAAATCTTACGAGTCCTTTGAGCAGCAACGCTTTCAATGCGCTCCACCCTTTCGGGAGTTAAATGTTGTTTTAAGTCCCTCAGTAAATCGGATATACTAATCAAGACTAAAAGAGACCGCTAATATTTCCGTCTTTGTCAATGTCAATGTTTTGAGCAGCCGGAGCTTTAGGTAAGCCAGGCATGCGCATAATTTCGCCGGAGAGTGGAATTACAAAGCCTGCACCGGCGGCAATCTCAATACCACGAACCTGAAAGTTAAAATCTTTAGGCCGCCCTTTTAAGGTCGGATCATCACTTAGGGACTTTTGGGTTTTAGCAATGCAAATTGGCGCATCATTCATTCCCAATTCTTGAATACGTTTCAAATCTCTGCGAGCTGTGCTGGTAAAACTCACTTTAGCGGCGCCATAAAATTGAGTCGCTATTTTCTCAATTTTCTTCTCCACCGGTAAATCCAGATTGTATAAAAAACTAAAGTCGTTTTCCGCTTCGTCGATCGTCTCTAAAACGGCTTTGGCCAAATCTACAGAGCCCTCTCCTCCATTGGCCCAGGCAGTGCTGGTTACCGCTCGAACGCCTAATTTTTCGCATTCTTCAATTACAGCTGAAATCTCTGCCTCGGTATCGGTTGGGAAGCGGTTTACCACTACCACTGCGGGCAATCCAAATTGCTTCACATTTTCAAGATGCTTTTCCAAATTGCACATCCCCTTGCGCAGGGCATCTACATTAGCCGTTTGCAATTCTGCCAATGGCTGCTCCCCATGATATTTTAATGCCCGCACCGTGGCCACTAAAACCACCACTTCCGGAGCCAAAGCTGCGGCACGACATTTAAGATCGAGGAACTTCTCCCCGCCTAAATCAAAGCCAAAACCGGCTTCAGTAACCACATAATCAGCTAAACGCAAACCCGTTTGGGTGGCGATAATAGTATTGGTTCCCTGGGCAATATTTGCAAAGGGCCCACCGTGCATCAGAACCGGGTTGCCTTCTAAGCTTTGTACTAAATTCGGTTTAATGGCATCTTTCAGTAAAGCGGCCATTGCTCCTTCGGCTTTCAGGTCACGAGCAAATACGGGCTTACGATCAAAAGAGTAGGCGACCAGAATATTTCCCAATCTCTTCTTAAGATCATTAAGGTCGAGGGCCATACATAGAATAGCCATGATTTCAGAAGCAGCGGTAATATCAAATCCGGTTTCACGAGGCATGCCATGACTGCGTCCACCCAAACCTACATTAATATGACGCAAGGCGCGATCATTCAAGTCCATTGCTCTTTTCCAGAGTACGGAGCGAGGATCAATCTGTGGCGATTGATTGAAATGAAGGTGGTTGTCAATTAATGCGGAAAGTAAATTATGAGCAGATTCAATGGCGGAAAAATCACCGGTAAAATGCAGGTTGATATCTTCCATCGGCACCACCTGAGCATGACCACCTCCCGTAGCGCCTCCCTTAATGCCAAATACCGGTCCTAAAGAGGGTTCACGTAGAACTGCTAAAGAGCGTTTTTTAAGCTTGCATAGTGCATCATGTAAACCGATACTCATAGTGGTTTTACCCTCACCGGCCGGAGTAGGAGAAATGGCAGAAACCAATATCAGTTTACCTTGTTTGGCTTCTTTGGCAATATGGAGTGGAAGTTTGGCTTTGTACTTTCCGTAGAACTCGAGATCCTCTTCTTTGATGTCTAATTTGGAGGCTATCTTATCAATGGTTGCTGGCTCGTAAGCCCGTGCAATATCTAAATCCGTCATTTAATTTGGTTTGGAAAAAGTATGTACCTTTTCCCTGCAAGTTATAACCTAGATTCTAGATTCCCTTGAAGAATAAGCGCTTTTTTAGGTCAGACTTTAATGTCTGCTTACTTCTTTGTATCCTCTTTTTATTCACGCCACGAGCCCATGCTCAAGAAGCAAGTCCTGCCAGAGCTGAATATGGAAAAAAGGAATTTATTCAGGATTTTCAGCAGGCCGTTTTATTGGTCCGTTTGCAGGATAAAGATTTAAGTTTAAAACGCCTGGAAGAAGAAGGGCTAATGGAACAAGCAGAAAAAATTCGCGAACAACAGCGACGCGAAAACCGCGAAATTGTTCTCTCCTTTCGAAAGACCTTCGACTTTTGCCCAGTCTATTTCTTTTATGCTAAAGACAGTGAAGCTATTCGCAAAGGTGATTATTCAGGAAAACTCTTTGATGCCGATTTTCAAGCAGTACAAATTTCTCCCAAGCAAAAAGTCTTCACCGCCGAATTTGCTGAAACCGACGGTTTGGGGATCGATGGCTTAATCATTCGAGATGATCAGCTTTTGTCCTTCGAAGATCCCCTTCCCTACTTCCAAAGACGCTTTGTTTTCTTTGGTTTGATTGAACGATCCAAAGCTCGCATGGTAGAGACCTACAATAAGCGATTGCATCAATACGCTGAAAAATATCGTCAGGGCTAGGCCCCTTTAAGCCCAGCTTATTTACTGATTTAGAAGCAATCAGGCATAAAGCTATTGTCCCGCTTCCTTATTTTCATGGTGATTGATTTTAACAATATAATTATCAATCCAATTGTCATGCTCGATATTTAGCCGCAATTATTCTTAACTATGCTCTAAGAAAATTGGATCTAATCTTAATTAAACAACCATGAAACAATTCATTACTGCAAGCATGATCTTACTGGTCGGAACTGCCAGTGCTCAAGTGCAAATGCAGGGCGACATTTCCCAATGTCCAGTGCATGGTGGTGCAGCCGCTGCCACTTCTACTCCCGAGAAAATGGAGGCCAAAAAGGACGGACCTACAAACCGTGATTGGTGGCCTAATTCATTAGACTTAAGCATCTTAAGGCAAAATTCCATGAAGTCTGATCCCATGGGTCCTGACTTTGACTACGAGACCGCATTTAACAATTTGGATTACAATGCGCTTAAAGCTGATATCCAGAAAGTGCTTACCGACAGTCAGGATTGGTGGCCAGCAGACTATGGTCATTATGGTGGTTTATTTATCCGTATGGCTTGGCATAGTGCCGGTACTTACCGCACAGGAGACGGTCGCGGTGGTTCACGGGAAGGACAACAGCGTTTTGCTCCTTTAAACAGTTGGCCGGATAATGCCAATCTCGATAAGGCACGTCGCCTGCTTTGGCCGGTAAAAAAGAAATATGGTGCTTCTATTTCCTGGGCCGATTTAATCATTTTGGCTGGTAATGTAGCTTTAGAAGACATGGGCTTCGAAACCATTGGCTTTGCTGGTGGACGTACCGATGTTTGGGAACCTAATAGCAATGTGTATTGGGGCCCTGAGAGTAAATGGTTAGAAGATGAACGCTACTCAGGTGATCGAGAACTCGAATCGCCCTTAGCAGCGGTTCAAATGGGATTAATCTATGTAAATCCAGAAGGTCCAAATGGAGTGCCTGATCCAGTATTAGCCGGTAAAGATATTCGTGAAACCTTTGGCCGTATGGGGATGAATGATGAAGAAACCGTAGCCCTTATTGCCGGTGGTCACACCTTTGGTAAAACTCACGGTGCTGCCAGCGCAGAATATGTAGGCCCCGAGCCAGAAGCAGCCGGCATCGAAGAACAAGGATTTGGTTGGACCAGCAGCTATGGTGGTGGTAAGGCTGGTGATGCAATTACCTCAGGACTAGAAGTAATTTGGACTCGTACTCCCAGTCAATGGAGCCACGACTTTTTTAAAGCCCTATTCAACTTCGAATGGGAATTAACTAAAAGCCCTGCCGGAGCCCATCAGTGGGTAGCTAAGGATGCTGGAAAGGTTGCTCCTGATGCTTTCGACACTACTAAATTCCACAATCCCACTATGCTCACCACCGATTTAGCCTTGCGCTTTGATCCGGTGTATGAAAAAATTTCGCGTCGTTTCTTAGAAAACCCGGAAGAGTTTGAAGTAGCCTTTGCCAAAGCCTGGTTTAAACTCACTCATCGTGATATGGGTCCTAAGACTACCTATTTAGGTCCGGAAATTCCACAAGAAGATTTCATCTGGCAAGATCCAATCCCAGCCTTAAACCATGAAGTAGTAAATGCTGAGGATATTAAGACCTTGAAGTCTCAAATCTTAAGTTCAGGACTGAGCATTTCTGAATTGGTAAGTACCGCCTGGGCATCGGCCTCCACCTATCGGATTTCCGATCGTCGTGGTGGTGCCAATGGTGCTCGCATTCGTCTGGAACCTCAGCGCAGCTGGGAATGCAACAATCCAGAGCAATTAGAAAAAGTCTTAAAGGCTTTGGAAAAGATTCAAAAGGATTTCAACAAAAAGGCCAAGGGAAATAAACGCATTTCAATGGCCGATCTAATTGTATTGGGTGGCGCTGCAGCCATTGAAGAAGCGGCTAAAAATGCCGGAAACCCGATTGAAGTTCCCTTTATCCCCGGACGTATGGATGCCAGTCAAGAACAAACCGATGTGGAAGGAATGGCTGTTTTAGAACCAATGGCTGATGCCTTCCGGAATTACAAAAAGACTCAATACACTTATACCACTGAGGAATTATTGGTAGATAAAGCTCAATTACTGAGTTTAAGCCCACCCGAAATGACAGTATTAGTAGGTGGTATGCGTTCTTTAAACGCTAATTACGATAACAGCAATACCGGTATTTTTGGTTCAGATGCTTCTCAATTGTCCAATGACTTTTTCCAAAACCTGCTTAGCATGGATGTGAAATGGGAGACCACCGACGAAAGCAAGGAACTGTTTAATGGCCTGGATCGTCAAAGCGGAGAGGTAAAATACAGCGCTAGCCGTGCTGATTTAATTTTCGGATCCAACTCCGAATTACGTGCACTGGCCGAAGTATATGGCAGTGATGATGCCAAAGAAAAATTTGTTCAGGACTTTGTAGCAGCCTGGACTAAAGTGATGCAGCTCGATCGCTTTGATCTATAATAAGGGAAATTTCCCGATTTAACCCGAACCGCTTGTCTCCATAAGGCAAGCGGTTTTTTATGCTGATCTCCTGAGGCGATAAGGAAAGGGACGATATTGATAGTAGTTCTCTACCTCTTCAATAGCTCGCAGAATAGCCTTATTGATGGGCAGGTATTCCTGACCTAAGCGAAAATCAATTTGCGCCAATTTTTGATAGTAGCTCATATAATGCGGTGCCCTCCCCTTTTCTATTAAGGCTTGGCTGGCTATTATAGTATCCGCCTGGCTCCCTTTAATCCACTTACAAGTAGATAATTGTCGATGGCCATTTTTATCACGGATCGTTGCAAATCCGAATAATCGACAGATTAATCCACGATCCTCGTAAATCGTACAGCGACCTTTTAAATAAGGACTATTGGCAATGATCGGCTTAAAGCCATGGCAAAGACCAGTTGTATTGGCTTGAATTTGACGTTTCGCCAACTCATGCTGCCCCTCCAAAAACAAATGAAATGCATAGGGCAGAAACTCTAGTACTGCCGCTTCGATATCCGCTTTATTACAGCAATGACCACAGCCGCTTAAACAAGCCAGGCCACTTGCTTTTTGAAAAGTCTTAGTCTCTTCTTCAAGCTGTCCAAATACTTTTTGAACCTGCCTGACGCGAATTGCGATTGACATAAAAATCGAGCGAATTTAGATCAAATGCCAATCCCTAAAACATGGACAATGAAATAAAAACGATTTGAATATCAATAAATTAACCTTGATAATTACTTATACCTTGACTTTAGTCTCCGAAGAATTTCCCAGCGGTCGATTTCCCAGCCAGGCAAATAAAATTCCGCCTACAGTATAGGCCAGGATATCATAAGGATCGGAATAATGTCGTGGATCTATAGATGGAAAATACCACTCAAAAAGCACCGCATACCAAATAATGAAAATCAGGATCCAATACTTCGGAATTCTAAAGTACGGATCAGCGGGAAATACATTTTGAAAAAAGGCCAGGGCTAAACCCAATACTATGCAGGGAGCCAGAATATCATCCAAATAGGAATGAACCCAGGGAATAGACCACCATTTCTCCACAATTTGATGAAAGCTAAAAAGAATGGAGCTAATCCAGAATAATCGACTAAAGCGAAACCACATCTTTAATGAACGGTGCTGCTAGCCATTGCCGCCACCATGCTGATTATACTAAAGAATATCAATTGAATAAAGCGAAGCACCTGTAAAAAACCCTTCTTGATAAAGGGCGTATCCGGATCAATTTTGATCAAAGGTAAACCACGCATTTCAATGCTTTCACGCGCTTCGATTTCGGAAAGATGACGATCATTCAATCGCTTTCCGCAATTATTGCAGTTCTCCAGATGACCATCGGTCCAATCACTGCAATGTTCGCATTTGGTTTCTTTCACTTTTTAAGAAAAGATTTACAACAAAGAAACGAAACAGGGGTTAGGAATGTGCTCGTATATTTGAAAATTAATTTCCAGCAGCATGCGCAAACCCATTAAAGGTT
Source organism: Flavobacteriales bacterium UBA7878 (assembly GCA_002501205.1). Lineage (GTDB taxonomy): Bacteria > Bacteroidota > Bacteroidia > Flavobacteriales > Schleiferiaceae > Croceimicrobium. Next base: position 36,877 of record DLRW01000036.1, on the reverse strand, counting down.
TTTCGAAACTCAGTAAGGAAGCCAAAATTGAATGGCTAAGTGATCAGTTTTTTGATAATTCAGAAGTTGCCATCAATCTTTTAAAGCATTACTGGCACGAAGATCCAAAAGTGCAAAAGCTTCACGATGAGTTCATTGAAAACACCCTGAGCAATTATTATATGCCCTTTGGTGTAGCTCCGAATTTTAAAATTAATGGAGAGCTCTATACTATTCCAATGGCGATAGAAGAAAGTTCGGTTGTAGCAGCTGCTGCTAAAAGTGCTACCTATTGGTTAGAGCGCGGCGGTTTTAAAACCAGCATTATTTCTACCAAGAAAGTAGGTCATGTGCATTTTATCTATCAAGGAGATGCTCAAAAATTGCAAAGCTTTTTTGAAGGTTTAAAACTTGATCTCCTAAAGGATACTGAAGAACTCACCGCCAATATGCGTGCTCGTGGTGGCGGTATTATCGACCTTAAACTGGTAGATAAGCGTTCGGCCATGGAAGACTACTGGCAGATTGAGGCCCTTTTCGAAACCTGTGATTCCATGGGGGCGAATTTTATCAACTCTTGTCTGGAGCAATTCTCCCAAACTCTGCAGCGTGAAATTAAAGCTCAGGATCAATTTAATGAAGCCGAGAAAGCCATCCAGGTTGTGATGTGTATTTTATCCAATTACACTCCCGAATGTGTGGTACGCTCCGAAGTATCCTGTAAAGTAGAAGAACTCAATGGTGATGCTGGAATTAGCCCTGAGGAGTTCGCTCAAAAATTCCAACGCGCGGTGCGTATTGCGGAGGTAGAACCTTATCGGGCCACGACCCACAATAAGGGCATTATGAATGGTATTGATGCCGTTATTATTGCAACTGGAAATGACTTCAGAGCCGTAGAGGCTGCTTGCCATACCTATGCCAGCCGCAATGGCCAATACAGCTCGCTCACTCACTGTGAGGTAAAAGACGGTATTTTCCGCTTTTGGATTGAAGTACCATTAGCTCTGGGTACCGTAGGAGGATTAACTCGCTTACATCCTATGGTGAAGTTTTCTTTAGACCTTTTACAACAACCTAATGCTGAAGAGTTGATGGGAATTGTAGCCAGTTCTGGCTTGGCCCAAAACTTCGCTGCCTTGCGTGCGCTTACCACCACCGGAATTCAGAAAGGTCACATGAAAATGCATCTACTGAACATTCTGAACCAATTGGAAGCTACCGATGCAGAAAAGGAAACCATCGTAAACTACTTTAAAGACAAGGTCGTTTCACATTCAGCTGCCGTAAATAAGTTCTGTGAACTTCGTGGTATTAAAAACCCTTCTGAGATTAAGAAGGAAAACTAAATGAAGCATTTTTTTGCCCCGGGCAAATTACTTCTAAGCGCCGAATACAGTGTTCTTGAAGGCGCCAAGGCTATTGCTGTTCCTACTATTAAGGGTCAGCATTTGACTGTGGAAACTCAGGCCGATAAGGCCCTAAAGTACCGTGCTTTGGACGAAAAAGGCGAGCCCTGGCTTGATTTTCAATTAGGCATGGCACAAAGTTCTGAGGAAAAATTAGTTGAAGCTATCCTGAATGATGCTTGTGGAACGCAAGTCCCAGAGTATTGCAAGCTAGAAAGTCGTTTGGATTTTCCGCGAGCCTGGGGATTAGGCAGCAGCAGCACCTTCATTAGTCTGATGGCGCAATGGTTGGAAGCCGATGTTTGGGAACTATTCTTCAAACACCTTAAAGGCAGTGGTTACGATGTAGCCGTGGCTGAATCGGGCCATACTATTCAATATCAATTATTGGCTAATCAAAAGCCCAGCTGGGAGAAAGTGGAAATTCCAAACTTCTTTAAAGACAGCTATCTCCTCTATTTAGGAAAAAAGCAAAATTCGGCCCGGGAAGTAGATCGCTATTTAAGCAAAGTAAGATCTGCAGACTTAGTGCAGAAAATCTCCGACCTAAGCGAGGAGCTACTACAGCTTTCAGATATTCCTGCCTTAGCAAATTGGATGGAAGTGCATGAGGCTTATACTGCAGAATTAATCGGGCGCGAGCCCTTGCCTTTGCAAATCTTGCCAAACTTTAATGGACAGGCCAAATCACTGGGAGCCTGGGGTGGCGATTTTCTTTGGCTTAGTGAAGCGCCAGAAACCGAAGAGTTAAAGGCGGCAGGTCTGAATCAAGTCTTTGCTTTTTCGGAATTAGTGCCCTTTACGCATTCCTAAATAATCCGCCACTCATTTTTGTTAACTTGCTGTTCGATTGACGGATTATGCGACGCATTGGCCTATTTGTACTCCTACTACTAGGATTTGGGATGCAGGCTGCTCACCTGGTAGGTGGGGAGCTGAGCTATCGTTGTTTAGGAGGCAGCAATTATGAGCTTCGTTTAATCATTTATCGCGACTGTGCTTCCAATGGCGCTCCCTTTGATGATCCGGCCATTATTACCATTTACAATGGTTCTAATCAGGTAGTACAAAACCTGCAAGTCCCTCTGCATCAAAGTAGTTTCTTACCCATAAATGCCCCTAACAATTGCACTGCACTTCCCAGCTTTGTGTGCACTCAGGAAGGCATTTATTTAGATACGGTAAGCCTTCCTGCAGGTGGTGGCCCATATACTGTAAGTCACCAGCGCTGCTGCCGAAACAACAGTATTGACAATATTCCCAATCCCCGACTTTGGGGAAACACTTATACTATTAATATTCCCGCCACTCCCGCTTGTAATAGCAGCCCCCGATTTTCTGCGGCACCTCCCGTTGCCCTCTGCTTAAATGTTCCGGTTAATATTGATATGGGAGCGATTGAAACAGATGGCGACAGCCTTTATTATTTCTTGTGCTCCCCATTACATGGGGGTGGTAACCAGGTAAATACCACCGGCCCTAATTCTCCCAGACCCGATACCGCTACAGCCCCTCCCTATGCTTTAGTGCCCTTCTCTAATACCTATTCCACTTCCTACCCAATTCCCAGTTCCCCGGCCTTCAATATAGATCCCCAAACCGGAATGTTGAGTGGGAAGCCCAATCTGGTAGGACAGTATGTATTTGCGGTTTGCGTGCAGGAATGGCGAAATGGTGTTTTATTGAGCACCCTAAGACGTGACTTCCAATTTAATGTAACCGCAGCTTGTGTGCGCACTACTGCCGATTTTGACAAGCAAGACCTTGACCCCTTTACCCTCTGCTCGGGAAGAACCATCCAGTTTAATGAGGACTGTATTAATACCAATAGCTATTTCTGGGATTTTGGAGTAGCTCTCACAAATTCGGATACCAGTAATTTACCCAATCCGGTTTATACCTTCCCCGATACTGGAGTTTATCAGATAATGCTTATCGCAGAGCCTGGATCCTCTTGTGCAGACACCATTATTCGGGAGTATAAAGTATTTGATGGACTAAATGTTGGTTTCGATGTAGGGGGGCAAGCCTGTTTCGATCGACATAGCTTTAATTTCACGCCTACCGGAAATTTTGGTCCGGATGCTCAGTTTAGCTGGAATTTCGGGGGAAGCACCACTTCTGGAAGCAATACCTCCAATCTAAAAAACCCCAGTGGGATTGTTTATACCCAAGCCGGATCCTATTTAGTTACTTTAGAAATTGAAGACGGGGATTGTAAAGACAATTTTAGCGATAGTGTGCATTTGTATCCCAGGCCCATTCTTAAACATCTTTTGGATGCCAATTCCGGTTGCGTGCCTTATGCGGTAAGCTTTCGCGACAGTTCGGAATATGCAGGAACGGCCATTCATTTTTGGGATTTTGGAGATGGTTATACATCCACCCAGCAAAATCCAGTTCACCTGTATGAAAACCCAGGAGATTACTTTGTTTACCATCGTTTAATCACCACCAGCGCTTGTAAGGACACCCTGGAAGAACGATCTACCACCGCTATCCGCATACACCCCACTCCTTTCCCAGGAATGATTATTATACCCGAAGAAACCACTATTTTCAATCCAGAATTTGAGATTAGCCTCACTTCTGAAAATTACAGCACTTCCAGTTTGCTATTCCCTGATGGTCGTAAGGTGATAGACCCGGGAAATAATCTGGTTTATACCGCTCGTGATACTGGTATTCAGCGTTTTGTTCATATCGTTGAAAACGAATTTGGATGTAGTGATACGGTGCAGGTAGAGACCTATGTTCAGCAGCCTTTTCGACTTTATATCCCCAATGCCTTTACCCCCAATGACGATGGTTTAAACGATCGCTTTAGTTATTCGATCTTAGGCGTTCGTGAGTTTAAAATCCGCATCTTAAATCGTTGGGGACAATTGGTTTTCCAAACCGGAGATCCCTCTTATTTCTGGAATGGTCGTATGAATAATTCAGGTGATGTTCTGCCTGGTGGGGTGTACACCTATGTGATTGAGGTGATTCAAAAAGAGGATCGGACCAGTGTGGTTAAAAGAGGGACCGTAAGTTTGATTCGCTAGGCGCTTAAACGGCTCATCCCAAGCATAATCGAAATTCCCAAGCCCAGGCTAACTAGGATATTTGCGGCTACAAAAGGCCATGCTTTTTGCTCTATTAAAATCCAGTTCTCTAAACTAAAAGTGGAAAAGGTTGAAAAGCCCCCACAGACTCCAACAATCCAAAACAATCGATGATTTTCTGTAAGCCTATCTGGAATACTAAAGACTAAAAATGCCAGCAGTCCGCAGGCCAAAGTATTAGATATCAAAGTTGCCCAAGGGAAAAATGTAGCCTCTTTAAAAAGATGCAAGCTGCCTTTGCTAATGGCATATCGGGCCATAGAGCCCAAACCTCCTCCTAAAAAGACCCAAAGCCAATTCATGCTTTTGACTTTCTATAATCCAGAGGAATCCAGCGATCCATAATCAGATAGAGGGCGGTACCACAAAGAGCGCCAAACAAGGCGCCACCAATAATGTCACCAGGATAATGAACCCCCAAGTATACTCGTGAATAGGCCACTAGAGAAGCCCAAGCAATTAGAGCATAGTACAACCAGGGAAAACGACGGCGGAACAGAAGACCCAGGAAAAAAGCCAAACCAAAGGTATTACTGGCATGGGAACTTACAAAGCCAAAGGCACCGCCACAATGACCCTTCACCAAACGAATTTGATCTTGTAAATGCGTTTCATGGCAAGGTCGTGAGCGCTGGAATTTTTCCTTGAATAATTGAACGGAACCCTGGTCGGTTGCGAAAATATTGAGGACTAAAAACAAGCTGATCCACAAACCACTTTTCCAATGGAAAATCCAAAAAACAAGGGCTAGCAAAGCAGCATACAAGGGAATCCAAATAGCCACTTCCGACACCCTGAGCCAAAAGGGATCCCAAAATTCAGTTCCCTGTTGATTCAAGAGCAGAAAAAGCTGCTCATCCCATTGCATGATTTGTTCAAGCATCCTTATTCATTAATTGCCACAAGCGGTCTTTCAAACCTTGAATATTCTTACCACTAACCGAAGAAATAAAAAGGAACTCCAAATCCTCGGGTAATTCTTGCTTCAATTGTTCGGTCATCTCAGCTTCCAGTTCATCATCCAGCATATCGCTTTTACTGATCGCCAAAAGCCTTTGTTTGTCGAGCAATTCTGGATTAAAACGTTCCAGCTCCTTCAAGAGAATATCATACTCCTTGCGCAGATCATCACTATCGGCGGGAATTAAAAAGAGAAGCATCGAATTTCGTTCAATATGACGCAGGAATCGATGCCCCAAGCCTTTACCCTCACTGGCACCTTCAATAATCCCGGGAATATCGGCCATCACGAAGGAGCGATAATCGCGGTATTGAACAATCCCTAATTTGGGGGTCAAAGTGGTAAATGGGTAATCGGCAATTTCGGGCTTGGCTGCCGAAACAACGGAAAGTAAGGTAGATTTCCCAGCATTGGGGAATCCCACCAAACCCACATCGGCAAGAACCTTTAATTCCAGGATATTCCAACCCTCCTCACCTGGTTCACCCGGTTGGGCAAAGCGTGGCGTTTGGAAGGTGGAGGATTTAAAGTGGGTGTTTCCTAATCCACCACGACCACCTTGGCGTAAGACACGCTCCTCACCATTTTCGGTGATTTCGAACAGCACCTCCCCGGTTTCAGCATCCTTTGCTACCGTACCCAGAGGTACATCTAAAATTTCGTCGTCACCTTTAGCTCCGAAACTTTGATTTTGCCCGCCGTTCTCTCCGGCCTTGGCCTTAATATGTTTACGGTACTTCAGATGTAATAAGGTCCACCTCTGATTGTTGCCACGCAAGATTACAGAACCTCCTGCTCCACCATCACCACCATCAGGGCCACCTTTGGAGGTTATCCTGGAGCGATGCAAATGTGCAGAACCTGCTCCTCCTTTACCGGATTTGCAGTAAATCTTTACGTAGTCGACGAAATTCTCTTGCATATATTAAAGTGCGTCTATCGCAGTAAATAAGCGCTGGGTAATTTCTTCAATGCTACCGATACCGTCAATAACCTGAAGTTTATTTTGAGCCGCATAAAAATCTTTAACCGGAGCGGTTTCACGGTTGTAATTGTCAATACGAGCTTGAATAATCGCAGGATTTGTATCATCCGAACGACCGGAAGTTTTACCGCGCTCCATTAAGCGATCTTTTAGTTCATTTTCCTCTACTTCCAAAGCCAGCATAATGGAAATTTGGGTTCCACGACTTTCCAATAATTGGTCTAAGGCTTCAGCTTGAGGGGTCGTACGGGGAAAACCGTCAAAGATAAAACCCTTGGCATCCGGAGCTTTCTCCAATTCGGATTTTAACATATTAATGGTTACCTCATCAGGTACCAGGTCGCCTTTATCGATATAGGATTTAGCAAGAAGGCCTAATTCAGTTTCTCCCTTAATATTAGCGCGGAAAATATCTCCGGTACTCAGATGCTTTAATTGATATTGTTCAATGAGTTTTTCAGACTGAGTTCCTTTACCGGCTCCGGGAGGGCCGAATAGTACAATATTGAGCATTTGATTCTAAATGAGGTTAGAAGATGAAAAGCCACAAAAGTAGCAATTTATTAACCTCTGAGGCCTGAGGTGATCGCTAAGTATAATCGTAGATTTGCGCCAAATATTCTAATATGGCTTCAACCTATTGTGTAATCATGGCTGGCGGCATTGGAAGTCGCTTTTGGCCAATGAGTACCGCCGAAAACCCTAAGCAGTTTCACGACATTTTAGGCACTGGAGAATCTTTACTTCAACAAACTTTCCGAAGATTATCATTGCTCACTGATCCAGAGAAAATTCTGGTGGTGACGCATCGCAAATATGAAGCGCAGGTAGCGGAGCAATTGCCCGCCATGCCGCATCGTAATATCATCCTCGAACCCGCACGTCGCAACACAGCTCCTTGTATCGCCTATGCAGCTTACCGTATCCAAAGCGAAGATCCCGAGGCTAATATTTTAATCGCTCCTTCTGATCACTTAATTAGCAATGAAAGTGAATTTGTACGCATTGCTAATTTGGCTTTGAATACCGCAGAAAACAGCGACTTTTTACTCACTCTGGGCATTAAGCCACATCGCCCGGATACCGGCTATGGTTATATTCAATTTGAAAGCCAAACCGAAGTAGATCATGAAGTTAAAAAGGTAAAAACCTTTACCGAAAAGCCGAATCTGGAAATTGCCCAGCAGTTTTTGGATAGCGGCGATTTCCTTTGGAATGCCGGTATCTTCATCTGGTCCTTAAAAACCTTCAAAACAGAATTAGCCCTGCATCAGGCCGATCTGTTCCAAAACTTTGAGCAGGGCAGTGCCCTTTTCGGCACCGAGGAAGAAAACAGCTTTGTAAATAAGATTTACCCTTCTTGTGAAAATGAATCCATCGACTATGGCTTGATGGAAAAATCAAGTAAAGTATACGTTATTCCTGCCGATTTTGGTTGGAGCGACCTTGGAACCTGGGGTAGCTTATATGAGCATAAAGAACTTGACAATAAAGGGAATGCCCTGATTGGTTCAAAGATTTTAAGCTACGAAAGCGAAGGAAATATCGTTCGTATGCCCAAAGATAAAATCGCGGTAATCGAAGGCTTAAAGGAGTATATCATTGTGGATACCCCCGAAGCTTTGCTGATTTGCAAAATGCAGAATGAGCAATTGATTAAGACCTTCGTTAGCGATGTGAAACTGAGTTTCGGCGACGATACCGGAATTTAATCCGACTTTAAAGCGAACTTATAACGTTCCAAAGCTCGCTCCCGAGCATTTTTATGATCTACAATGGGTTGAGGATAGGCATCTGTACCATATTCCTTAACCCATTTTTTTACGTATTTCAATTCGGGATCAAACTTCTTCAATTGCAAAGCTGGATTAAATACTCGGAAATAGGGAGCGGCATCTACCCCACAACCGGCGGCCCATTGCCAACCGCCCACATTACTGGCCGCATCATAGTCTAATAGCTTTTCAGCGAAGTAAGTTTCCCCCAGGCGCCAATCCAGTAAAAGGTGTTTGCTAAAAAAACTAGCCACCACCATTCGTACCCGGTTATGCATAAAGCCAGTTGCGTTTAACTCTCGCATTCCGGCATCTACTAAGGGATAGCCTGTTTTCCCCTCACACCAGGCTTTAAAATGAGCCTCATTGTGCTCCCATTTAATTTGATCGTATTCCTTGCGAAAGCTGTCTTTAAAAGAATGAGGGAAATGATATAATACCTGCTGGTAAAAGTCGCGCCAGATCAATTCATTAAAATACTTGTCGTTCCATTGCTTCGCTTCTTTGGCCAAAGTTCGGATGGAGATGGTTCCAAAGCGCAGGTGAAGACTGAGTCGACTGGTTCCTTTTATGGATGGGATATCCCGGGTTTCATGGTAATTCCCAATCAAGGATTTATGCCATTCACGATCGGGATATTCAAATTTAAAGGCTTCAAAACCCATGGATTCTAAATCTGGAAAATCCAATCCATTGAGCTGCGCATATTGTTTGGAATCAGCGGAGGGAAATGGCTCCAAATGCGAGTCTTTCAACAGATGCTTATACTTTCGCATATAAGGGGTGTATACCACATAGGGCTCGCCATTATCCTTAAGCACCTCCCCTTTTTCAAACAAAACCTGATCCTTAAAACCTTTAAAGGGAATCTCTTGCTCCTTTAAAATTTCATAAATCATTTTATCCCTTTCCCTTGCTGGGGGCTCATAATCGCGATTTGCATACACTGCCTTAATTGGATAGGATTTCAAAACCTCCTTCCAAACTTCCGCCACCTCACCATACTTCACCAGGAGATCTGAGCCTTTGGCCTGCAATTGTTCTTTAATCCGCTTTAACTCTTGCCAAATGAATTGCACCCGGGCATCGCGAGCTGCTAATTGATCCAAAATAGCCCGATCAAAAATAAAGAGCACCAATACCGGATAATTCCCTTCCAAGGCCTTGGCCAGTCCATGATTATCTTCCAGGCGCAAATCTCTGCGCATCCAAAATATAGCTAGTTCTTTTGGGTCCATGCTTTCTCTTTAGGTTTCGAATGGGGTTCTGGATAGGCCAGGCGTTTTAAAGGCTTGGGCAAATAATAAGTATCCAGCCCATTTACAGAAACCGTATTTAGGCGATGCTGTTCAATAAAACCATCATTTAATAGGGCCTCCGGTTTATTGAGATGCACTTCTAGGATCGAAGCCACCACCATAAGGGTATTATTGGCATGAATCTTTTGTTCAGAAACCCATTGCACGCCTATCCCCAAATGACTTTCTTTAAGAAAAGGAATAGGGAAATCTCTTTGATCGGCATTTAATCCTACCGCCTCTAATTCCGATACCTCGCGTGGATATTTGGCTGCCGCCTGATGCGCCTGATCCAAAATTTCGGCCGAAACTGCATTGATGGTCGCCAAACCCGAAGCGCGGAAATTCTCCAAACTATGGCGTTCCACTGTATGGGGACGAAATATCAAACTCAGTAATGGAGGGTTGGAACCAATATGCTGCACCGAAAAGAAAGGAGCCGCATTGAGTACCCCCTCCGAATTGCGGCTAATCAGCAGATTAAAGCTTTTATACCCTCCCAGGCTATTAAAGAAATTTGCCCGATAACGGGATTCCCAGGCCTCAAAATCAGCACTTTTGAAATGTAAGCCTTCTCCTGCCATTAGCGAATAGCTGACATTCCTCCATCCACTTTCAGAACTTGACCGCTTATCCAGCTCGATTTTTCACTTAAAAGGAAAAGGGCCATTTCGGCCAAATCCTCAGGCTGACCAACACGTTTTAAAGGATGCCTTTCAGCATTAGCTTCTCGCTTGCGATCATTGGATAATAAAGCTTGCGCCAATGGCGTATCGGTTAATGATGGAGCTATGGCATTAAAACGAATTTTAGGGGCATATTCTGCTGCCAAACTTCGGCTTAAGCCTTCAACTGCCCCTTTCGCTCCCGAAATAGAACTATGAAAAGGCAAACCATTTTGAACGGCGATGGTAGAGAATAAAACCACCGAAGCTGAATTGCTCTTCTTCAATAAGGGCATAGCTTGTTGTAATACCTTTACAGCCCCTAAATAATTAATTTCCAAATCGGCCCGAAAATCATCTAAGGCAATCCGCTCGAAAGGTTTTAATTGAATGGAACCCGGACAATAAACCAAGCCATCGATAGCCTCCTCTATTTCGGGTAAACTCTCATCTTTAAGCACATCAAAATGTCTGCATATAATCCCCGACCGACTATCTGCTTCTTCAATAGAACGACTGAAAGCCCATACCTGATTTCCTTCGGCGGCCAGCCGCTCTGCAATTACTTTTCCAATGCCACTTCCTCCTCCAACAATCAAGTAATTCTTAGCCATTCTACGATATCATTTTCAAAAATTCGTTACGATAAACCTCCTCTTTAAACTTTCCGGAATAATGCACCGTAATGGTATTCGAAGAAGCATCTTCTACGCCCCGCGTAGCCACACACATATGCTCAGCATCAATGTATACTGCTACATCCTCAGTTTGAAGAGCATTCTTTAATTCGGCGCCAATTTGTTCTGTCAGACGTTCTTGCACTTGGGGTCGCTTAGAGAAATAACGCACCAAGCGATTGATCTTACTCAAGCCAATTACTTTACCTGATGAGATATAAGCCACATGAGCCTTCCCGATAATAGGCACTAAATGATGCTCACAGTAAGAATGCACGGTGATGTTCTTTTCCAATAACATTTGACCGTAGCGGTACTTATTATCAAAGAGCTTAGCCTGTGGTTTGTTTTCTGGCAATAAGCCCTGGAAAATCTCATTCACATACATTTTGGCTACCCTTCTGGGAGTGCCACTTAAGCTATCATCACTGAGATCCAAGCCTAATATTTGCAGGATATCAGCAAACTTTTCTTCAATGCGATTTACCTTTTCTTCCGGGCTGAGCACAAATGCATCCTTGCGTAAAGGGGTCTCCAAATCACTCATAAGATGAGCGTCTCCAATGGATTCTACCTTATGTAAGATTTCATCCGCGTTTTGCTCCAAATCCCGTCGCAACTGGCCATTAGCCTTCATATTCAACGAAGTTTCGCGGAGTTTCATAGAGAGTAATTTTTAAATGGTAGCGCGCCTCTAATTCGGGACGAAGTAAATTGTAAATCACTACCGCAATATTTTCGGCACTGGGATTCAGGTACTTAAACTCCGCTACCTGGGTATTGAGGTTTTTATGATCAAATCGTTCCTCTACCTTGCTGCGAATTAAATCCTTCAGCACCTTTAAATCAATCACATAACCTGTTTCGGGATCTACCTCACCACGTACACTTACAATCAATTCGTAATTATGACCGTGATACTCAGGATTACTACACTTCCCAAAAATGGCTTCATTCTTTTCATCGCTCCAATCTGATCGGTGCAAGCGATGAGCCGCATTAAAATGCGCCTTTCGACTTACCGTAACCTTCACGAGAGCTGATTTACGTGCGCTTCAAATTGTTTCCAGATAATCTTGAACCAGGCAGTATAATTCTCTGGATGTGATTCAATGTCATGGGATAATTCTTCGATAGAAACCCATTTCCAGCTCATTACTTCTGCGGGATTAATTTGGGGTTCGCCATCAAAGTGTCCGATAAAGAGATGATCGTATTCATGTTCAATCATGCCTTTATCCAAATCGGCACGATAGGTAAACTCCAATACTTTTTCAATAGGGCAATCAAATCCCATTTCCTCCATTAAGCGTCGATGCGCTGCTTCTTCTGCGGACTCTCCTTTACGGGGATGCGAGCAACAAGTGTTGGTCCAGAGGGTTCCGGAATGGTACTTCTCTGCTGCACGTTGTTGCAACATAAGTTCACCTTTTGCATTAAGGACAAAAACGGAAAAGGCACGATGCAATAGTCCTTTGCGGTGGGCTTCCATTTTCTCCATCAGTCCGAGCTCTTGATCCTGAGCATCGACTAGGATAACTTCTTCTGCCATTGACTATAAGATGTTAAAACTGTGTTTAAGATACGAGCTTACTAATAAACGATATTTATTGTGGTTGGGGATGCGTACCCTTTGATTTAATATCGTATTGCTTGGCGTGGCCTTGATTTTCAGGAATAAGCGATAGTAGTACATATAGGCTACATAAACACCAAATCGTGCCTGCTTGGGCAAGGCTATTATTCCTTCATAACCAGCTTTGAAATCCTTTTCAATGTCTTCCTCAATTTCACGCTTTACCTGATCATCAAAAACCTGCATATTCACGCCGGGGAAATATACCCTTCCCAATTGTTGATAATCGGCATTAAGGTCGCGCAGGAAATTGATCTTCTGAAAAGCCGAACCTAATTTCATAGCGTTCCAGCGCAAGCGATCGTATTGTTCTTGATCGCCGTAACAGAAAACCTTTAAGCACATTAATCCAACTACCTCGGCACTTCCTAGAATGTATTCTTCATACTCCTCTTCCGATTGCACTTTGCTTAAGTCGAGATCCATTTCCATCGACTTCAGGAAGGTATCAATCAGCTCTCGATCAATATTAAAACGATTAACAGTATGTTGAAAGGAATTGAGAATAGGATTCAAGCTTATACCTTGATCAATGGCCTTATGACATTGTACTTTAAAGTCATCTAATAAGGCTTTCTTATCGTAATCATGGAAGGTATCCACGATTTCATCCGCAAAGCGCACGAAACCATAAATCGCATATATGTGCTGATGCAGACTGCGATCCAAAAACAAAATACCTAAAGAAAAAGAAGTACTGTACTTCTTGGTCACCATCGCAGAGGTGCGATAGGAAATTCGATCAAACAATGCTTTCATGCCTCCGGCTTTTTAAGGTGTCTTTTTCAATTTCAGCAGCCGCTACCAAGCCTGATATCAGGGATGGAGGAACTCCGGGTCCAGGCGTGGTTAGCTGCCCGGCATAATAGAGGTTAGCTACTTTTTTACTCTTGAGAGAAGGTTTGAGGATTGCGGTTTGACTTAAGGTATTGGCCAATCCATAGGCATTGCCTTTAAAAGCGTGGTAATCGTTTTTAAAGTCCTGCATGGCATAAGACCGTTTGAAATGAACATGAGGTCGTATCTCAGCACCAATATGCGCTTCCAATCGATCCATCATGAGGTGATAGTATTTTTCTCTTTGCTCCGGATCATCTTGCAAGCCTGGAGCTAAGGGCATTAATAAGAATAGGTTTTCCTGTCCTTCGGGAGCTGCCGCCGGATCAGTTTTAGAAGTAGCCGAAACATAAAAGAGCGGTTTAGAGGGCCACTGCGGAGTTTCGTAGATTTCGCGGGCATGCTGATCAAAATCCTCATCAAAAAATAAGGTATGATGCAAAAGGCCTGGAACCTTTTTATCTACTGCCAAATAAAAGAGTAAACTGGAAGGAGCCATAGCACGGCTATCCCAATATTTAGGACTGTACTGACGGAATTCCTCGGGAAGAATTCTCTGTTCGAAGTGATGGTAATCCGCTGCATTCAAAATCACATCCGCCTCAAAATAGGCTTGATTGGTTTGTAGACCTATTATTCGATCACCCTTAAATTTTGCTGAAATCACTTCCTGATCAGTAAGGATCTCTACACCTTGCTCTTCGGCCACAGCCAACATAGCCTTCACAATCTCATACATGCCTCCGCGCGGAAACCAGGTTCCACCATCGATATCTGCATAATTCATCAATGAATAAAGAGCGGGGGTATTTTGAGGAGTAGCACCCAGAAATAAAATGGGAAACTCCATAATTTGCTGAAGGCGAGGGTTTTTAAAATGTGCCTGTACATAGCGACGCATACTCTTCAAAAGGTCTAATTGAATGAGACCTCTGGCAATGCGCCAATCTGCAAATTCGAGTAGAGAGCGACCCGGCTTATAGACCAAATCATTAATGCCAACCTCATATTTATAAGCCGAGTCCTGAATGAATTTTTTCAGTTTCGCTCCACTTCCCTTTTCAATTTTTTCGAAGAGTTGAATTACCGCTTCGGTTCCGGCCGGAAGATCAACAAAGTCCTTACTACCGAAATAAACCCGATAACTGGGATCCAATCGATCTAAGGTGTAGTAGTCGGATACCTTTTTACCAAAAGTTTGAAAGTAGGCTTCAAAAACATCGGGCATCCAGTACCAACTGGGCCCCATATCAAAATGAAAACCTTCGTGCTTAAAGGCCCGGGCTCTTCCCCCAGCCTGCTCGTTTTTCTCTAGGATTTTCACTTGAAAACCCTTCTGTGCGAGGGAGCTTGCAGCCGATAATCCTGCAAATCCGGCTCCGACTACAATTGCCGTTTGGCCCATGTGCTTTTAGATTAACGGTAATCTTTGAGTTTATCCATCATTTTGCGTCGTGCTAAGAAAATGCGACTCTTAACCGTACCTAATGGAATATCGAGGATTTCTGAAATCTCCTCGTACTTATAACCATTGTAATACATCATAAAGGTTTCCAGATAAGTCTTGTCGATAGAGTTTACCTGCTTCATTACATACTTATGATCTACAATACTGTCTGTGCTCACTGATTTCTCAGTTTCGCGCATATTGATGAAATATTTGTTTTCAGTTTCATCAATAAATGTGTTCTGATTTTTGCGCTTGCGGTAGGCATTAATGAAGGTATTCTTCATAATGGTATACAACCATCCTTTGATATTGGTGCCTTCTTGAAACTTCTCGCGGTTCTTAAGCGCCTTGAACAAGGTTTCTTGCATCAGATCATCACTGTCATTATTGCTCTTGGTCAGTTTTAAGGCCAGTTGACGTAAGAAATCTTGGTGACCAATAATCATAGAACTGAATTCTGCCTGAGACATGCGTGCTGATTTTTAGTTTGTTCAACTTATAACACCCCAAACTTAAACAAATCACTTCGGTTTCACAAGAATTTTGTTTAACCTTAACACTATTTTGATTAAACAAAAACTTAAAAGACTGATTTAGTCGATGTTATAACTCTGAGATATAATATACGTCGATTAACGTATAAAGGTTTTCTTTAAAGACTCAATATCAGGTGCTATCTCCACCTGTGCTGGAATGTCTTGCATTTCATAATTATGGAATTGCATCCCGGTAAGGAAGAATCGATAGTTGTCTTTGTTGAACATTTCCCCGATTTTCTGAAAATAAACGTCGATTTCTTCAAAATGAGGATTGGTGGTGAATATGGAAATGAATTGATCCACCTTAGTCTTTTCCGCAACTTCTTTCAAATACTCTATGGGTACAGATTGCCCCAGATAGATAACGCGATTGCCAAGTTTCTTTAAGTAATAATACAGGTAGAGCAAGCCTAATTCATGCAACTCATCCGCAGGTAAATACAGCACATAGCTCTTTCGCTTCTCGGATTTTTGGGGAATGATGGTTTGATCAATAATCGCAAAGAGCTTCTGCTTCACCAGATTGCTAATAAAATGCTCATTACTAACGCTAATGGCACCGGCCTGCCACAGTAGCCCTACTTCCTGAATAAACTTCCCCATGATCCGGGAAAGCGTTTCTTCCGTCCCAAATTGAATGAGACACTTATTAAATATGCTGTCGAAGAGATACTCATCGTATTCCAGCATAGCGATCTTGAAAGCATTAATCTGACTTTCATAATTTCCCTGGTAACGTCCTGCATCAATTACAGCGGCTCTGAGCTCTTCCGGACCTAGCTCCGCTACTTTGCTAATTCGCATACCGCTCTTTACCAATACAGCAATATTGAGGATCTTCTTGAGATGCTCATCTATATAGTATCGGATATTGGTATCGGTGCGCTTGGGCTCAATTAGCTGATAACGCTGTTCCCAGGCACGCAGAGTATGCGCCTTAATTCCTGAAAGCTTTTCCAGATCTTTTATCGAATACTTAGATTCCATGTATAGTTTATTACCAAAGAAACCCTATCCCAAGCTATTTGTTTAGCTTTTAGATGAATAAAGTTGCACAAAAATAGACACTTTTTTTAAAGTCGGGATTGGCTACTTTTGCGGCGACTATGAGTAGCCTAAAACAAGAGATTGCCAAGCGCCGAACTTTCGGTATTATTTCCCACCCGGATGCGGGTAAAACGACCCTTACGGAAAAACTCCTGCTATTTGGTGGAGCCATTCAGGAAGCCGGTGCGGTTAAGAGTAATAAGATTAAGAAAACCGCCACCTCCGACTTTATGGAGATCGAGCGGCAAAGAGGAATCTCCGTTGCCACCTCGGTGATGGGATTCGATTATAAGTCGAAGAAAATCAATATTCTCGATACGCCTGGTCACCAGGATTTTGCCGAAGACACTTATCGCACCCTTACTGCGGTGGATAGTGTTATTGTGGTGATAGACGTGGCCAAAGGGGTAGAAACTCAAACCGAAAAACTGGTTGAAGTTTGTCGGATGCGGAATACCCCTATTATCGTTTTCATTAATAAGCTGGATCGTGAGGGTAAGGATGCCTTTGATCTTCTGGATGAAATCGAATCCAAATTAGGCTTGAATATTTGTCCACTCAGTTGGCCTATTGGTATGGGACAGCGTTTTCAGGGTGTATACAACCTCTGGGAAAAGCAATTAAAGCTTTACACGGAGGTTAATAAGCAAAAGATTGCCAACAGCATTGAGATCGAGAATATCGAAGACCCCAAAATGGCAGAAATGGTGGGTGATGAAGCTGCCGAAACCTTGGTTGAGGAACTTGGTCTCCTGCAAGGGGTATATGATGATTTTGATCGCGACTCCTATCTGGCCGGAAATCTATCTCCTGTATTCTTCGGTAGTGCCTTGAATAACTTTGGGGTTCAAGAATTACTAGATTGCTTTGTTGAAATCGCTCCCCCGCCCCAGCCGAAAGATGCCAATGGGGTATTGGTGAAACCGGATGAGGACTTCTTCAGTGGTTTTGTGTTTAAGATTCACGCCAACATGGATCCCAAGCACCGAGACCGCTTGGCCTTTATGAAAATCGT
The DNA here is from genome assembly GCA_002501205.1 of Flavobacteriales bacterium UBA7878. Classification (GTDB taxonomy): domain Bacteria; phylum Bacteroidota; class Bacteroidia; order Flavobacteriales; family Schleiferiaceae; genus Croceimicrobium. Next base: position 19,497 of record DLRW01000036.1, on the reverse strand, counting down.
TTCCGGCACCTTTGAGCGCAATAAGAACTACAAGCATACTCGTTTAGGCAAGAGTATGAAATTCAGTAACCCTACTGCCTTTATGGCTTCGCGCAAATCGGTGGTAGATCAGGCTTTCCCAGGTGATATTATCGGTTTACACGATACCGGTAACTTCCGTATTGGTGATAGTGTAAGTGAAGGTCCTGATTTAGAGTTTAAAGGAATCCCCAGCTTTTCTCCGGAACACTTCCGCTTTATCAATAATGTTGATCCTATGAAGGCCAAGCAATTGAATAAGGGAATTGATCAATTAATGGATGAAGGGGTTGCACAGCTCTTTACCCTAGAGAGCAATAACCGTAAGATTATTGGTACCGTTGGAGCCCTGCAGTATGAAGTTATCCAATACCGGTTGGAGCACGAGTACGGGGCCAAATGTAGTTATGAGAACTACCCAGCTTATAAAGCTTGTTGGATTGAAAGTTCCGACGAAGGTCAACTGGAAGAATTCAGCAAATTGAAATACCGCTATTTAGCTCGCGATAAATTCGATCGTTTGGTGTTCTTAGCGGATTCCTCTTTCAGCCTAAGTATGGCAAGGGAGAAGTTCGATAAGATTCAATTTCACTTTAAATCAGAGTTCTGATCGATCCCTTCGCGGAGTAAGGAAGGAATTAAGGGCTTGCGAAGTAATCGGATAATATGACGGTTTTCGCGGGCCCTTTTTAAATCACGATCATCCTCAGTAGAACTTACCATGAAGAGATAGGGACGCACTTTAGAGCGCTGAACCCACATTTCATAATGCTTTAAGAATTGAAAGCCATCCATTTCTGGCATCATTAAGTCCAGCAAGATTAAATCGGGCATGGGTTTTTTGCCTTCCAGGGCATCATTTAAAAACTCCAGGGCTTCTTTACCACTGTCGATTTCAACTATTTCGCGGGCAATTTTATGGTGTTGTATGAGTCTGCGGTGTACAAAACGATCCACCACATTATCGTCAATCAGTAAGCAATATTCCACCTGGAACTCACTCATCGGAGTCTTTGCTTACATTAGGAATGCAGATGTGAAACTCCGCACCCTCTCCGGGACTGGATGTCACGTCTATTGAACCGCCCATTTTAGCCAAAGCCTCTTTTACGATATACAGTCCCAATCCGGAACCAGCCATTTGATCTTTTCCACGGAAGAACATCTTAAAGATTTGCTCTACATGTTCATGGAGAATTCCAACACCATGGTCCTTCACCCGAATATGAATTTCCTCGGCATCAATGGCAAATTTGAGATCCACCCGAGCACGATCTTGATCAGGTTTCTTAAACTTAATTGCATTGGCAATCAAGTGACTTAATACAATTCGAATCCGGAAATAATCGCCAAAGAAACGGGCATTTTGATTTACACTTTTCTGAATGTGTACATTCTCACGACTCTCTCCTGAATGCAGATGATTGAGAACATCATCTACCAGGTTTTCAATATCTACTTCCACAAACTCCTCGGCAGCCTTAGAGTTCTTGTAGTAATCGATAATATTATTTACCAGTAAATCTAGCTTGTGAACACTTTGGTCCACCTTATTAAACAGACTTACGGCTTGTTCCTCCTTAACATCCAGATGCGCCACTTTCACCAGGCCTAAGACACTGGCTATAGGGGCTCTTAAATCATGGGAAACACTGTAAACAAAGCGATTGAGTTCATTATTGGTTTTCTCCAGATCCTCAATCTTAGTGCGCAACTGCTTACGGGTATGATAGAGATCGTAGGCATTTTCAATGGCCACTTTGATCTCCGCCTCACTCCAAGGCTTGGTAATGTAGCGATATACATGCCCTTTGTTAATGGCATCGATGATATCATTAACATCAGTAAAGCCGGTAATCAATATTCTTACGGGATCCGGGAATACTTGGCGTACGGCATTAAAGAATTCTACCCCACTGGTAACGGGCATTCTTTGATCCGAGAAAATAACCTGGGGTTTATGCGTTTTCAGAATACTAAAAGCGTCTTCCGTATTGTTAGCGGTATACACTTCATAGTCCCTGCGAAAAGCAGCTTTAAAAGATCGAAGGTTATTATCCTCGTCATCCAGGTACAGGACCCGAATCAATTTAGTCGAATTTCTGGGTGTCATGCAAATTCGTTTGGCTGACGAATGGGTAAAAATAAGATAAATTCAGTGCCTTTGCCAAGTTCGCTATTTACTTCTATTCGCCCACCATGTTTATCAATAATTTTAAACACAATACTCATACCAAGCCCGGTTCCTTCTCCCACCTCTTTTGTGGTAAAGAAAGGCTCGTATAACTTTTTCTTGGTTTCTTCACTCATACCGATACCATTATCAATTAAGTGCACAGCTACCATTTCGGAATCTACCATACGGGTTTTCAAGGTTAAGGTAGGCTCTTCCCCCTCCTCATAACGCTTGGCATTTACCGCATATATTCCATTGTTCAGGATATTCATGAAGGCCTGATTCAATTTACCCGGGAAACAATCAATGTCCATCAGGTTATCATCATAGTCCCTCACTACCTCTATAAGGTCTTTCGTTTTATTCCTTAGCAGGATCATAGTGCTATCCAAACCTTCATTGAGATTAGCCTTTTTCACTACATCCTCATCCAATCTTGAGAAGTTCCGCAGCCCCAGTACGATTTCGGAAGTACGCACTGCTCCGTCGGAAATACCACTAACCAGCGATTCAATTTCCTCTTTCAAGAAATCGTAATCAAACTCTTGCAAGCTTGCTTTGGCCTGTTTCAATTCCTCTGGTTTGCAATCCTCCGGCAATTGAGAAAAACGGTCTACAATGGTATACACCTCATCCAAATCCAGTTTCAAAGGTTTGATATTGGAAGTAATAAAGTTGATCGGATTATTAATCTCATGCGCAATACCAGCGGTCAACTGACCCAGTGATGCCATTTTCTCTGCATCAACCAGCTGAGTTTGGGTTTCTTTCAGGTTATCCAATGTAACTTGAAGTTCCTCATTGGCTTCTTGTAATTCCATAGTGCGAGCCTCTACCCTTTTCTCCAGCTCTATATTTTGCTCTTTAATAATTCTCTCGTTTTCACGAGCTATTTCCAGAGCGCGGGCCTGGGAGTATTCTTTCTCCCTTCGCAATTGGTTTATTCGATCTGCTAATGCGACCGAGAGGAGTACGACTTCAACGCTGGATCCGAAGAGCATCGAACGACGGAATACCGGGTTATAAGGAATAATATCAAAGTCTTTTAGAGCGAATATCACCACCGAAGTGAGGAATACCGACCAGGCTAATAAGAAGAAATTAGCCGGTTTAAATCCTGATTGAGCCAATTTCACCGCCGCCACAATGGCAATAATGGATCCCACGAGAGAAACCATATTCACCATTTTATAGGAGAAGGACTCATAGCCCATCAACAATAAAATAATGGCCACTACATCTAAAGGAACTACCGAAAAGAGCAGCTTCCTAAAGAAGGGAGCTTTAGTCTTAAGGCGCAAGAAATTGTTGATGAAGAATATCGAGGCGATAGCTACCAGGGCCCCGGACAGAACGGCAAAGATTCGGTTAAAAGCCGGAAAACCCTGGAATAAAAAACGATCTGTATACCCAAACAATGCTGCTTGAGCCAAGCCTAAAGTGAGGAGGTATAGGATGTAAAAGAGGTAACTGCGATCTCGGGTAAGAAAAAAGATCACCAGGTTATACAAAAACATCACCGCGATCAGCCCCACATAAGTCCCAAAGAAAAAATCGTTATTACTTAAGGTGGCTGACAAGGACTCCCTTTCCACTAATTGAAAGGGTAATACTACTGGCTTGTGGCTGTAAATTTCGAAGTAATACTCTTGTGCCCCATCTTTAATAGGAAACACAAAATCCGAAGACTCGTAAGCTCTGGTATTAAAATCATAGGCCTGCCCCGTTTCCAGAATTAAATGCAGACCATCCGCCTCTCGACGATAAAAACGGATAGTATCCAATAAAGCATAGGACAGAAAAATACGCCGATCTTCATTAGCGTACTCTGCATCTACGATCAACTTCACATAAGCAACACTGCCGTTGTCAAAATTGGCTACCCCTTTTTTCTCCGTGATATAATCTAAACCAATAATCTCCGACTCAGAATGAGTTTTCCCGTCACTGAAAGTTGCAATACTCAATTGAGCATGTGCAGTCCAGCTCAAGAGGATCAAAAGGTTGATAAGAAAAATCCTTTTCAAGTTCCTAGTGCTTTAAATCCAATTGATACTGTACATCCACCATACGGCGGCGTGATTGTTCTTCAAATCTTTGATTAGGTTCCTGACGCAAGGACCCTACCCGATCGAGCTCCAATTCTGAGGCCCCATCCAATATTGAGGTATCGGGTAATTTCATGGCTGTGGCCAAAAGATCCAGTTTGGGATAGTAAAAAGTACCGTCATTGCCCACCTCATGCATCACCTTATAACCAAAACTCTCTGCTGTAGCAATGGTGTAGGGTGCACATAGTGCAAATAAAGACTTCACATTAATTTGAGTGGTAATAGCCACTGCAGCACGGGTTAAGAATAAGCTTCCAAAACCCAATCCGGCCACTTTACGAGAATTCCAAAGACCACAAATCTCACCGGTTCCTTCGGTAGCGGCATCGGCAATATGATCATGAATACTTGGATCCATATATCCCGTAGCCGAAGCTATGGGAAGTTTGCTATTACCATAAGAGGTATCTACACGAGCGCCTCCTAATACTTCCAAACTATCAGGGTCTTCGACCACAAGTACATAGGTACCCGGATTCTCAACCCAAGTGGCTTTATTGGAGGTTACTTTATTAACCCCAATACTGCTCAGGATGTCACCATGGCCTTTTAAAAATTTCTGACAGCTTTCGGGATCGTCCACTGCCTTAAATGCTCTAAGTCTAAGCACGGTTTTCCATTAAATTTTTAAACACTTCAGTGATAGGTTTGCGCATTGATTTAATCGAAGGCTCCTTGGCGTAAAAAAGTCTACAAAGGAATAAATCATTTACGTCTTCCCCTAGACCTAAAAGGTCTAAATAAGCTTTCCTAAGCTCTTTTAATTTTTCTCTAAGATAAGGACTGGTACTGATATCATCGCCGGAAAGGCGTGCAAACATAAAGGTAGCTGGCGAAACAGGCTGGTAGGATATTCCCTGGTCATTCAAGTACAACCATATTCTTTCTACCCATTTTCCTCCTTCTAAAACAGTAGCTGCATCATGCTTAGGACTATGTAAAATGGCTAAAGCTGAGCAATTTTTCATGGCATCCGTGCTCATTTTTATTAAGGCGGTGCCTTTATCCCATTCCCTTAAATTAGCCATGGCCTCTGCATCCTGAATGAGCTTAAAACCTACTTTATCAGCTTCTGACAGCTCCAAGGTGCGCAAATCCACACCATTCCTACTTTCTTCAGCCTGCTCTTTGGTCCAACGTGCTTCATGAATAAAGTCGCGATGACCCCAAGGATCTAATATCCTTTGACGTTCAACTTTACCAATAATTTCGGCCAGCTCTTCAATTTTATCGCGATCCTCCAGCCAATTCATGGCAAAGGAGCTATCCGCTAAAGCCAAACCTATTTCAGATTTTACCGCTTCGGGGATTACCTTATATTCTGGGGCTTTTAAGCGATTGGTCATCCGAATATCCAGGCGATCACCAAATTCTTGAAAAGGCGCTTGGGGACTTAATATCTTACTAAAGGAGTATACGGCAACCAGATCTGCACCAAAGGTGTCCATTCGATATAGTTCCTGGGCCTGATAGCCCATGGCTAAGGCTCTTTGCTCCAAGTTCTCCATGGCAGCCCCCAAACCTATATAACTACCTCTATGACGGTAATCTAAAAAGCTCACCGAAAAGTGTTTATCATGACAAAGAGCTAGCATGGAATCTTTCCAAATCCATTTCCAGGGCTGAACGTTTCCACCCGTGGGTGCCAAACAAGCATTTTCAACGAGGTCCTTTACCTCCTCGGCAGTAAGCGCCACAGCATCAGCAGAAGCTTCCACTCCGCTCCGTTCCAGTAATTGCGAACAATAATCAAAGCTTAATTCCTCAGGACTGCTGCTAAGTAAGCTCGCACTTTCTTCTTTTTGGGGCTCGAGGTACATCTCATCGGCATCCAAATAGAATCGGCCCGACTGAACAGGCTTTCCCAATAGAATATTGCGACTAACAATAGTGCTGAGCGCACCACCCATACTCACTGAAGAGGCCAACTGAGGCCAGGTGGTTAAAGACTCCTCTACCTCGAGTAAGGAGGCTTTTAATCGAGAAGAAATATTCTGCGCACCAACCATATCCATTACCAGCGCCAAACGCTCTTTGGCAGTCCATTGATCGATCGATTTAGCGCCTTCTTCCGAAACCATCCCATGCATTAAAGCGCGATCAGGCTCCAGATCAAAACGTTCGATATCCATCATACCACGGTCACTGGTATCCATGATTACGGGAATCTCCTTTTCTCTGGCTTTAACCCTTGCTTTTATTTTAATGGCCAGGGAATCGCATTCTTCTATTAATAGGTCTAATTGATCCTCTCCTTCTCCTAAAAATTCATCAAGATTATCTTCAGTAATACCCTCCTCAAAGACTTCCACTTTTAAAAAGGGGTCAATTTCGGCTATTTCCCGAGCCACTATGGTGGTTTTAGGCAAACCCAATTCGGCTACTCCGGCACGAATTCGATTGAGATTACTTAAGTCCAGATGATCGAAATCCGCAATCCGTAAAGTTCCGTAAACCCGCTCCATACTTAAGGTGAGCGCTACCGACTGACCTACCGAGAGGCCTATCACGCCAACTTTCTTATTCATCAAAGAATCTTGCTCCTCGGGATGAATCTTATATTGATTCCTCGAAGTCCTCAAGCGAATAAAATCCGCTTTGGGCACTAAATGAACCAGCGAATTGCTCCATGGGTAATAAACCCACACCCCGTAGTAGTCAGGGTCTTGCTGGGCACACCATTCAGACCAGTAATTTTTAAGCGAATTAGGGTTCGGCTTAAGCTTCGGATTGTCAATTTTATACAACTCCAAAATCTGATTTTCAATGGAGTTATAAACATTTAATTGTGAATTATTTTTATCTAGAAATACTTCTAATTTCGTTCTATCATCTTCCTTAGACATGTCGTAAATAAATGGAATAAATGTATTTTTATTCGCATTTAAACCTGCTGAAGATGAGTTTTTTAGCTTGGATTTTATTGCATTTTCCATGTGTAGGACACCCTGAAATCTATCAGCCAAATTACGGCATAGTATTGAAATTTACCTTACTTTTACCTTAGATTTTTGATTTAGAGATGAACGAAAATGTGAAAATCTTGTATGTCGACGATGAAGCCCACAACTTACAGGCTTTTAAAGCTAATTTTCGTCGAGATTTCACCTTATTTACCGCAGAATCAGGGGCAGAGGGTCTAGAGATTTTTAAAAGAGAAGAGCTCAATATTATTCTCACCGACCAAAGAATGCCAAATATGACTGGGATTGAATTTTTGGTAGAAGTACAGAAGATCAATCCTGAGCCCATGCGGATTTTGATCACCGGCTATTCTGACATCAATGCGGTAATTGATGCGATTAACCGAGGACAAGTTTATCGCTACCTTAATAAGCCCTGGCATTATGACGATTTGAAAGCCACTATTTTGTCGGCTCATGAAGTATTTCGTCTAAGAAGAGAAAACCGAGACCTTATCGATCAGCTCGAAAGAGCCAATGAGCAATTGGAATTCTTACTACGCCAGAAACTACTTTCCTAAGGTCACAGCATCCCCTTTATTCTTTTAACTTCGAAGCCTTCTAAAATTTCATTTTATGCGAGGCTTTTCTTATTTGGTCCTAATCGGTATCTTATTTCTGAGTGCTTGCGGTTCAAAAAAAACAGTTGCTCTAGAAAAGGCTACTCCCCCTGCAAGTAAAATGCAATCTGGCATTCAGGTGAAAGACCTAAAAAAGTACAGGATCCCAAAAAGCACAGCCATTTTTTGCACTGAATTAGAAAAGGCCAGTGATTTTTCTGACAGTAATCTACGATTGGTAACTATTCAAAACCTGAAACAATTCAATGGCTGTTTGTTTATTCAATTTCAGTACAGCGGTTGTTCCCGCACTGAAGCACATCTTAGATGGATTAGCACTAATAATAAGCATCATCAATTGGCACTATACGTTGACAACCCTGGTGATTGCGATATGCTAATTGAGGAAGAATGGCATTTTGACCTTCAAGAGCTTGGTCCCGCCCCAGAAGACATGATTCTTGAATTTGAAAATGAGCTTAGCGCTGGATTTACTTCTAACTAAGAGTCATACTGCCCCGTACTCAACAATACCAAAGTACAGGCTTGTTCATATTCAATCCCCGCCGCTTCCAGTTTTTCATAAAATTCAGGATTCTCTGTTCCCGGATTGAAGATCACCCTGCGTGGTTTTAAAGCCAGGATATAGTCATAATAGACCGCTTGATTTTTAGGGCCTACGTACAAGCTTACCGTATCGATATCCTCATATTTTGGAAATCCGGCATCGATACTTCCAAAAGCATAAGTACTTTCGCGTAGACCTAGAGCTTCTGTCTCAAAACCATGCTCATGCAACATGAGCAATGCTCGATTTGAATAGCGTTCCGGTTTGGGGCTTGCGCCGATGACTAATGTTCTCATGACCCTATTTCTTAGCTAAATTTGCCTTTATGATTCTACAAAGTTCCGAACTAAAGTACTCCTACCCTACAACGGAGACCTTTAGTTTTCCTGACATCGGGATCAATAAGGGGGAAGCCGCACTATTACTGGGTCCTTCCGGTAGTGGTAAATCCACCCTTTTGCATTTATTGGCCGGACTTTTAAATGCGCAAAGCGGTTCGGTAAGCATTAAGGGTACAGACCTAAAAAGCATGGGCGAAAGGGAAAAAGAAAAATTTCGAGCCCAGCATATTGGTTTAGTATTTCAGCGTCCTTTCTTTTTACCCTATCTCAGTTTAGAGGAGAACCTTCAACTCAGTGCACGCTATCAGGGTGCCAAAGCTGATCAGGATTGGATAAATCACCTTTTTGAGCAATTACAGATCAGTCATCTTAAAACCAAGAAACCCGCTGATTGCAGCCTGGGTGAACAGCAAAGAGCTTCCATTGCTCGCTCCCTTCTGCAAAAACCTGCTTTAATCTTAGCCGATGAACCCAGCTCGGCTCTTGATGATCGTAATGCCTCCAAAGTGGGTGAGCTCTTACTATCAGTAGTAGAAAATTTTGAAAGTGCCTTATTAGTGGTTACCCATGATCAAAGGCTTAAGGACCGAATCCCTAAAAGTTATTCGCTATGAATCAATGGAAAGCGGCCTGGAAAAGCATTCGGTACCGAAGCTTGCATCATAGCCTGAGTGTTATCCTCTTGGCTATAAGTACGGGATTAATCCTCTTATTACTCAATAGCCGAAACAGTTTTGAGGACTCCTTCCGTAATAATATCAAGGGAATTGATATGGTGGTCGGAGCCAAAGGCAGTCCCCTGCAAATTATCCTGAGCAGCGTTTATCATATAGATCCGCCTACCGGAAACATTCCCTTAGATGAGTACAAGAAATTAATAAAGCACCCCTTAATCGAAGCAGCCGTACCTCTGTCTTATGGCGATAACTTCCGTTCCTGGCGCATTGTGGGTACCGATAGCAATTATGCCCATTGGTATGCCATGCAATTAGCGGATGGGCGCGGTTTTCAGAAATCCATGGAGGTAGTTTTAGGATCAGCAGTAGCGGAAGCTACCGGATTACAAGTGGGAGATACCTTCGAAGGCTCTCATGGCCTTAATCAGGAAGCTGAAGAGCATCACCATCACCCCTTTAAAGTGGTAGGTATTTATCAGCCTAGTGGTACGGTACTGGATGAACTGATCCTATGCCCCACTGCCTCATTATGGGATGTGCACGAACATACCGATGGACCCAAGGAAATTACCGCCGCCTTAATTCGCTTTAAAAGCCCCATGGCCAATATCATGTTACCACGCATGGTTAATGAGAAAACACCCATGCAAGCAGCCTTGCCCGCTATTGAGGTAAATCGCTTGTTTAGCCTGGCTGATTCCTTTGTGCAATTCCTCAATATTTTAGCCTACCTACTCATTGGTATCGCTGCACTATCGGTGTTCCTGGCCTTATTCCAAGGACTTAAGGATGATGAACCCCAGTTTGCCTTCCTTCGGGCCATTGGCAGTCCGCCCTCTCGTATTCTGAAATTCATCCTGGTAAAAGGACTGATCATTGGATTGATCTCCTATTTTGTAGCCCTTATCCTCAATATTATTGCCTTCCAATTTATTGGCACCTTAGTAAGCCCGGCCTATCAATTATCGACTTCTGAAGTCCTATTCAATTGGAACAGTATTTACACCCTGCTGGCCTTAATTGGCGTGGTAATTATCGCATCCGTATTACCAGCCTGGCATGCTTATCGCATCAACATTATTAAAACTCTGGCACATGCCTAAGTATCTTTTTTTGGCGCTTAGCCTCTTTATTGGATTTAATGTTCTGGCTCAAAAAAATTTAGCCTGGCCGGTTCTGGCCATGACCAATTACAGTCAGGATCCGTCTACCGGACTTTATACGCCTCAGTTCCCAAAAATACTGGAAGATCAATTTGAAGGACAGGAAGTTATCATTGCCGGCTACCTAATCCCGGTAGACGTAGAAGCCAATACCTATGCGCTCAGTAAAAATCCTTTTAGCTCCTGTTTCTTCTGTGGTAATGCCGGACCGGAAACGGTTATCGAATTAAAATTCACCGCCGATCCCGGGCGATTTGCCACCGATAAATACCTTCCGATAAAAGGAACCCTAAAACTTAACCGCAATGGTTCGGGTCTCTTTTTTACCCTTGAAAATGCCGAAATCTCCGGATAATGAAAAAGCTAATAATCCTTGTATTCTTATTAAGTGGCTGGAGCCTGATGGCTCAAGATGAAGCCAAGGTCATTGATTGGAAATTATTGGCCAAGGTGGAGTTCATCGATCAATACTTCGAAGACTTCGAAGCCTGGTATTTAGTGCCTGATTTCAGCGATGAAGTTGAAAATTTGAACGGAAAGAAGGTCTTGATTAAAGGTTATGTAATACCCTTGGATGTGGATGGAGGTAAATACGCTTTATCTGCCTATCCCTTCAGCGCTTGTTTTTTCTGTGGTGGAGCCGGCCCGGAAAGTGTGATGAGCCTGCATTTCGCAGATAAACCACCACGCTTAGAAACCGATGATTACCTCAATTTTGTGGGCACTTTAAAACTTAATAAAACTGATGTGGAAGATTTCAATTACATCCTGGTAGATTGTAAATTGTTAAAATGAAAAAAGGCTTCCTCATCAGTATCCTAATCCTAGGATTACTAACGGCATTTTACTTTGCCGGCCCCCGTCCCGAAGCGATTAGCCTCGACCCCTCCTTTCCTGAAATTGAAGAATCCTTAAACGAACTCGACCATTATTTAGCGGTCCGTGAAGCCGCTTTTGTATTGCGAAAAGACAATGAGGCGCGAATCATTTGGGCCGATAGTATTCGCCAGACCGAATGGGTAGTTCTCTATTTACATGGCTTCTCTGCCAGTCAGGGTGAGGGAGCCCCACTGCATCAGCACATCGCACAAAAGCTGGGTGCCAATTTGCTTTTAGCTCGCTTAGCCGGACATGGTTACCGAAATGAGCAGCTAGGAGAATATACTGCAATTGGTGCCTGGGAAGATGCCAAAGAATATCTGGCCTTAGCTGAAAAGCTGGGACAGAAAGTCCTCATTATGGGCACCAGTACAGGCTGTAGCTATGCCCTTAATCTGGCTGCCGAATTTCCTGAGAAAGTAAAAGCCCTTATTAATCTATCCCCCAATATTCGGGTAAAAGACCCCAATGCCCTCTTATTAGATGATCCTTGGGGAGAGCAAATCGCCCATTTGGTTTTAGGGGATCAGCGCCGAGTAGTGTCCGATTCTGCCGGTCATGCCCTATACTGGGATACGCTCTACACTGTGCATGCTTTGGTTGAATTAGAGAACCTCCTGGAAAGCACCCTGATACCCGAAACCTTCGCCAAGGTGAAGCAACCGGTATTAAACCTTTGCTATTACAAATCCGATGCGGAGCAAGATCCGGTGGTATCCGTTGAAAAAATTGAATGGATGCACGATCTTTTAGGCACGGCAGAAAATCAAAAGAGATTGGTAAAACTGGATAAAGTAGGTAACCATGTATTAGGCTCACCGATTAAATCTAAGGACGTTCCGGGAACCGAAAAGGCCATCTCAGATTTCTTGGATGAAATTCTGTTGAGCGAAAATTAGTTTTCGTGCTCGGCTATTCTCTCCAATCCACTACTTTTGTGCTTTGATGAATTTTGGCTTTCCTCAATTCTTTTGGGCTCTCTTCGCCCTGAGCATACCACTGCTCATCCACCTCTTCAATTTACGAAGACCAAAAACCGTTTTCTTTTCTAACACCCGCTTTTTAAAGCAATTAGAAGAAGAACGCAAATCGGTTAAACGTCTGCGACATTGGCTGATCCTACTTTTGCGGGGATTAGCTTTAGCCGCATTGGTCACTGCCTTTACCCTTCCTTATTTCGATAGCAGCCAAAATACCGGTGAGCTTAAAAAGCAATATCTGCACCTCTTTGTGGATAATTCTTTGAGCATGAAAAGGGATGGGAGTCAGGGACCGCTTTTAAATCAAGCGCGACTTTTTGCTTCGCAATTCCTAGGTTCTTTAGGCGAAGACATCGAGGTTCAAGTGCTGAGCAATGATTTTGACAGCAAGTATCAACGCTATTATCCGGCTTCTGAAGCCAAGGATTTAGCCGAGCAATTGGATTACAGTTCCGAGTTTCGCAGTTTGGAGGAAGTTCTGAATCGCATTCGCAACCTCAGCTCTCAAAATCCTGAAGCGAAGCATCAGATTCACTTATTAAGTGATTTCCAAGCCGGAATACTAGGTTCCGAGGCTCTGGAAAGTACCGATAATGAAGAAATAAAACTATTAGCCTTAAGCAGCGATGTGGGCGCCAATAATGCTGCGATCGATTCCTTGGCTTTTAAAGCACCGATTTTTGTACCCGGCTTAGTGCAGGATATGGAAGTATTCTTGCATAATTATTCCCAGGAAGACCTGAGTGGAGTAAGCCTGGAGTTTTGGTTGAATGACACCTTGCAAAATGCACGGGTGGTAGATTTAATTGCCCAACAAAGCACGGCCTTCCCCATTAGCTTTATTCCTCAGAAAGCAGGTGCATATCGTGGTCGAATTAGTATTTCTAAGGGCGAACCTAATTTTGATAATCAGTTCTATTTCAGCTTTCAAACCCTGGCTAAGCAAAAGGTGTACTATCTTTCAGAACAAGGGGAGACCGCGCTGCCTTTAAGTATTTTCCGCGATCCATATTTTGAGTTTAAAAAGAGTAGCAGCCAGGATCTGGATTACGATTATCTGGCGGATTCTCGACTTATCATTCTAGAAAGCAATCAATCTATCAGCGAAAGCTTGAAGCAAAGACTGGAAGAGCATTTGCAAAAAGGCAAGAATATTTGGTTTTTCCCTGGCTCAGATGCCCAAATGTATCAACAGCAATTGCAAAGTTTTGGCATTGAGGTAGAAGGAAGGTGGATTGTGGATAGCCTGATGGCACAGGAACTCAATCAAGTGGATCCCTACCTGGAAAACACCTTTGTTGAAAACCGAAAAGCTCCCCTCCTTCCCTATTCAAAATCTCGAATTCAAAGCTTGGATAGAAGTTCCATCAGTCTCTTGAGTTTTGCAAAGGATCGACCATTAATCGCCCGCAAGCCTCTAGCCAATGGACAAGTGTTTTATGCCTTAAGTAGCATTAATCCAGAGCAAAGCAATTTAGCTGCGCATCCCATTTTAATTCCACTTTTAGCCAATGCTTCTTTTTATGCCGGTGGCAAAGCCAAAGCCTATGTACAAGCTGGTAATAGCAAGGATTACCAAATTGTGGAGGCTCTTCAAATGGAAGAAGCTTTAAAAATTGTGGTTCCTGATGGCGAGCTTATTCCCTACCAGCGCTATCAAAATGATCACTATGAATTGCGGCTGGGCTCTCAAAAATTGAAAGCCGGAAATTATCCTGTAAAAAGAAACCAGCAAAACATTGCCTACTTCTCAGTAAACCTGGATCCACGCGAAAGCTTAATGCAAAATGCCGACCTCAAGCTAAATGAACTATTTAAGCCTGAAGCGCAAATCATTGATCCTTCCTCCACCCAGGAACAAGCCCAGCTCAAAGCCAGCATCCTAATGGAAAGTACCGCCCTTTGGCCCTGGTTCCTGATGCTCACCTTATTATTTCTATTCCTCGAAATGTTATTCTTAAAGTCCGGCCGAAGATGAACCAAGCCAACTACCTCCTTAAAAATGTAAGGATCCTTGATCCTTCTTCACCCCACCATCAGGAAGTACTGGATGTACTTTTAAAAGAGGGGAAAATTGCCACCCTGGGGAGCAATCTTCAAGCAGAAGGGGCCCAATTAATCGAAGGAAAGAATTTACACTTAAGTCCGGGATGGGTAGAGCTTAGAGCCAACTTTAATGATCCCGGTAATGAAGACCGAGAAACCCTGCAAAGCGGTGCAGCCGCAGCCCAATGGGGAGGTTTTACCGCGGTAGCACTATCCCCGCAAACCGATCCGGTGGTTGACACTAAATCGGCAGTAGAATACCTACGCTCCCATTCCCGAAACAGTCCGGTAGAGTTTTTACCCATTGCGGCCTTCAGTAAAGGTCTCAAAGGGGAAGAACTCAGCGAAATGTACGATATGCGCGAGGCTGGTGCCCTGGCTTTTAGTCACGGTACCAAAGCAGTAAGCAATGCGGCCTTAATGCGTCTGGCTCTACTTTACCATCGTGAGCTGCCTAGGGCTTTGCAAGTATTATCCTACGACACCGCCATGACTGCCGGTGGGCAAATGCATGAAGGAAGCAAAAGCACTTGGTTGGGTTTAAAAGGCATTCCCGAATTAGCAGAAAGCCTTACTATGGCACGTGATATCTCCTTAGCAGAATATACTGGCAGCGCCATTCACTTTCAAGGAGTAAGCAGTAAAATGGGAGTTGATTTAATTCGTCAGGCGCAAGCCAAAGGACTTAAAGTTAGTGGGGATGTAAACCTCTTCAATCTGGTTTGGACCGATGAAGCTTTGGATCAATACGATAGTAATCTTAAACTATACCCACCGCTACGTTCCGAGGAAGATCGCCAGGCCTTAATTACTGCCTTGAAAGATGGCACTTTGAAAGGCATTGCCAGCGACCACCGCCCTCGCACCATCGAAGAAAAGCGCTGCGAATTTGATCTGGCTCAGTTTGGTGCCGCCAGCCTGGAAGCCAGTTTTGCCCTTCTAAACACGGAGCTCGGAACTGAACTGGGCTTGGAAAAAATAGTACGGTGCTTAAGCCGCGAAAACCGCGAAGTCATCAATTACCAAAGTGATAGTAGTATTGCCGAAGGCAGTGCCATGGACCTCACCCTTTTCGATCCAGAAATGGAATGGAACTGGAAGGACCATCGTAAAAGAAGCAAAGCGGCAAACTATCCCTTTGCAGATTATACCTTTAAAGGCAAGGCCCTGGCTACCTATCAAAAGGGACAGTGGCATAGTATTTCAGAATGATCATCGGATACGAAGCAAAGCGCATTTACCACAATCACAGTGGCCTGGGAAACTATGGTCGCAACTTAATTCGTGCCCTTGCTGCAGATTATCCCGATTCTGAATTTCGACTGTACAATCCCTGGCCCGGTAGCGTAAGCTTTCTTGCGCCCAGCAATGTGATTGAACAATTACCGGCCTTAAAATCGAAGCTTTACGCTCAACTTTGGCGCCGACGATTTATCAGCAAACAAGCCCAAAGAGAAGGCGTAGAAATTTTTCATGGCCTTTCGGCTGAATTGCCTCAGGGATTATCCCGACTGGGCATAAAATCCATCGTGAGTATTCATGATCTGATTTTCCTGCGCTACCCCGAACTATATAAAGCCATCGATCGTAAGATCTATAAACGCAAGGCCCTCGCGGCATGCCAAAGAGCCGATTTGGTGGTAGCCATTAGTCATCAAACCCGAGAAGACCTTATTAAGCTTTTAGGCATTAGCCCGGATAAGATTAAAGTAATTGGTCAAGGTTGTGCACCTGAATTTTGGGAAGATCATCAAGACTTAGGAGAGGCCCTCATTAAAAGGGAGGCATTACCCGAGCGTTTTGGTCTCTTCGTAGGAACTTTAGAACCGCGTAAAAATCCGGTTGCCTTGGCGCAAGCTTGCCTGGCAGAGAATATACCCCTGGTGCTAGTGGGCCGACCTAAAAAATATTGGGTCGACTTTTACAATAGCCTTTCGGCGGAAGAAAAAAAACTCATTCGCCCTATTAAAGTTGGGCCCAATGCTGAATTAGCCGGACTCTATCAAAAGGCCACCTTTATGGCTTATCCCTCCAATTTTGAAGGATTTGGCATTCCCTTGGTCGAGGCTATGGCCTGTAATACGGCCTTAATCAGCAGTGCTAATTCTGCTTTAAAGGAAGTAGCTGGCCCTGGAACGCTATTGGTAAAAGAAAATACACCCGAGCAATTAGGGACTGCCATTCGTAAATTCTGGGAGGACGAAGACCTTCGCCAAAAATCCATTAAGCAGAACCGTAATTTTGTAGCCCAGTTTAAAGATCAGGTAATTGCCCGTCAATGGATGGACACCTACCACGAACTTGCAGGACATGATTAAAATTTCGGCGGTCATTATTACCTACAACGAGGAAAAGAACATTGCTCGCTGCCTGGCTTCTTTGCAAAAGGTAGCTGATGATATTGTGGTGGTAGATTCCTTTAGTTCGGATCGTACCGAAGAACTGGTTAAGGCCGCTGGTGCTCGTTTTGTAGCTCATGCTTTTGATGGGCATATTCAACAAAAGAATTGGGCCATTTCTCAAGCTAAGTATCCTCATGTTCTTTCGCTGGATGCGGATGAAGCCCTGGACCCTGACTTGGAAGCGGCTATTTTAGCCATCAAAGAAAATTGGACGGCCGACGGTTATCGTTTAAATCGCCTAACCAATTATTGCGGTAAATGGATTCGTCACGGGCTTTGGTATCCCGATCGGAAATTACGCCTCTGGGACAGTCGCAAAGGCGCTTGGGGCGGGCAAAACCCACATGATACCTTTATCATGGAAAAGGAATCTACAATTCAGGATTTACCGGGACATCTCCTCCATTACAGTATTTACACTTTTGATGAGCATATCGCCCAAATTCGAAAGTTCACCGATATATCCTCCAAGGCCGCTTTTGAAAATGGCAAACGCTCCAGTTATTTCAAATTGCTCTTCTCCCCTTTTTTAAAATTCATAAGAGCTTATGTATTCCGCCTAGGTTTTTTAGACGGTAAAGAAGGCTGGATGATTGCGCGCTGGAGTGCCCATGCAACCTATCTTAAGTATCGGAAGCTCATGAAATTGCAGAGGTCTTAATGCAGGCTCCTATATTACATATATCAACCGCAAGGTCCTGGCGTGGAGGCGAACAACAAATAGCCTACCTCTGCCTGGAACTGCAAAAATTGGGTATAGAGCAGCATCTTGCTTGTATTGCCAATGCTCCTCTTCACCATTGGGCCTTAGAGAATAAGTTCCCGGTATTAGCCTTGCCCAAAGCCAGTTCCATTGATCTGCGCTTTTCCGCACGCTTAAGTCGCTATCACAAGCAAAACAAAATAGGACTATGGCATGCTCATGATGCCCATGCCCATGGTTTTGCGGTATATGCCCAGCATTTTTTCTCTGCTTCTTGTCCTTTGGTGGTATCCCGAAGGGTAGATTTTCCGGTGGCTCAATCCAGGATGAGTGCCTTTAAATACAATCATCCTTCTGTTTCGCGCTACCTCTGTGTAAGTGAAGCTATTGCAGATATACTCAAAAAGAGCCTTAAAGAGCCCAATCGCATATTCACCGTACACAGCGCCATTGAACCCTCCCGCTTTGAAGGCATAAAAAAAGGAAAGCTTCGGGCCGAATTCCCTCAATTCGCCGAACATAAATGGATCGGAAATGTGGCTGCTCTAACTGGCCATAAAGATCTATTCACTTTTATGGATACCGCTAAAATATTATTAGCTGAGCGCGAGGATATACATTTCTTCCTTGCCGGGACTGGCGAATTAGAAGCGGAACTAAAAGCCTATCAGCAGAAGTTGGGATTAGAGGATCAATTGACGTTTTTGGGATTTCGTGAAGATGTTCCAGAAGTAATAGCTGATTTGGATTGTTTCCTCTTTAGCTCTGAAATGGAAGGATTAGGAACTTCGGTATTAGATGCCTTTGCCAGCGGTACTCCGGTAGTAGCCACAAATGCCGGAGGTATCCCGGAAATGGTTAAGAATCAAAAAAGCGGAATCCTATGCAAGGTAAAGGATACCACCGCTCTGGCTCAAGGAGTTTTACAAGTTTTAGATGACCCTGCTTTAGCCTCCCGATTAACAAAGGGTGCCAGGGAAATTCTGCAGGATTTTATCCCCTCCAAAATGGCAGCCAAAACCCTGAAACATTATCAGGAAGTTTCAGTTTCTTAAGCTTGAATAAAGCCCTATTTTTGCAGCACATTTCAGCGCATGTCCGTAGTATTTTTTAGCATCACTGCCCTGGTAATTTTTGGGCTACTGTTTTTGTTTCACCGAAAGATGGCCTTGCAAATGCAGTATTTGCAAATTAAAGCCGGTAAAAAAGCGGGCACGCTAAAGAGCTTTTTATTTTTTGATTGGAAAGATATTAAGGAGCGTAACCTTCGCGCCGAGGCTTTTCTGCTCTTCCCCATGCTCTATGCCGTTCCTATTGAAGAGGATGAAAAGGGAGAGCTCTTGGAATTAAAGCAAAAGATCAAGCGCAGTCATGTGGGAATCTATTTTTGTTTGATTCTCTTCATTGTACTCGGTATTTTATCCGAAAAAGTAATCCCGGCCTAAGCCCATGCAAAAAGCACTGGATCATCCTATATTTCGCACTCTGGGCGAAGCAGCAGACCATCTGGGTGTAGAAGCCTATGTGATAGGCGGCTATGTTCGTGATTTACTCTTGCAGCGGAAAGAACCCAAAGATATTGATGTAGTTGCCGTAGGTTCTGGGATTGAACTGGCCAAGGAAGTAGCTAAGCGGCTCGGGGGCCGAAAGGTGAATGTTTTCAAAAACTTTGGTACCGCTCAAATTAAGCTGAGCAAGGAAGACCTGGAATTGGAATTTGTAGGTGCGCGACGTGAATCCTATCAGCGCGACAGCCGCAAGCCCATTGTGGAGGATGGCACACGCGAGGACGATCAAAAACGTCGTGATTTCACCATCAATGCCCTGGCGCTCAGCCTGAATAAAGAAAATTACGGTGAACTCCTCGATCCCTTTGGGGGCATTCAAGATTTGAATGAGGGTATCATCCG
>DLRW01000022.1:2162-74514 GCA_002501205.1 Flavobacteriales bacterium UBA7878 | reverse complement strand
TTGGTAAAAAAGTCTTGCGCCGTTTTATGGTGTATCTCCTTACTGGTACGAGAAAACACATCGAAACTGATGCCGATCTTATCCAAAGAATCGCGGATAATCGCATGGTACCGATCAACAATCTCCCGAGGTTCGGCGCCTTCACTTTGCGCCTTCATATTAATGGCCGCCCCATGCTCATCCGTTCCACAAACGAAAATGAGGTCTTTGCCATTTTTACGCAGGTATCGAGCATAAATATCCGAAGGCAAGTAACATCCGGCCAGGTGACCGATGTGTACTGGGCCATTGGCATATGGAAGGGCTGCAGTAATTGTATAGCGTGAAATCTCGGAGGACATACATTCAATTTAGCCCACAAAAGTAAGAATTGCACGGCCTCCGCAATTGCCGATCTGCAAAGGAATTGAATTCCAAAACTCAGGTCATTCGCAGGAGCTTAACGATCTTTGCAAAAAAAAGAATGCAACTCTTTTCAAATATTCTTGGCGAAGGTCCGGAAGACCTCATTATCATGCATGGCCTTTTTGGGATGGGCGATAATTGGCAGAGCCTGGGTCGCAAGTGGTCGGAGCATTTTAGAGTGCATTTGCTGGACCTGCGTAATCATGGTCGCAGCCCTCATTCTGAGGACTTTTCCTATGATTTGATGAGTGATGATTTATTGGAATACTTCAACCAACATCACATCGATGAAGCCCATATCATTGGCCATAGTATGGGAGGTAAAGTAGCGATGTTATTTGCCGTACTTCACCCGGAACGCTGTCGCTCCATGATCATTGCCGATATTGCTCCAAAAGCCTACCCTCCCCATCACATGGATGTTATCGATGCGCTGGAAGCTTTGGACCTTTCTAAAATCAGTCGACGCAGCGAAGCCAATGAGCAGTTTGGCCCCAAACTGGAGCCAGGAGTGCGTCAATTTCTTTTAAAGAATCTCTATTGGGAGGAAAAGGATCACCTTAATTGGCGCTTCAATCTGAAGGTATTGTCTCGAGAAATTCAAAAGGTGGGTGAGAGCCTACCGCCCAATGCTTATTACGACCGACCTGCTCTCTTTTTGCGCGGTGGTGATTCCTGGTATATTAAGGATGAGGATATCGATGAAATTCAAAGTCATTATCCCCAAGCAGAATTGCTTACTATCCCCAATGCCGGGCACTGGCTTCATGCCCAGCAACCCGAGCTTTTCTTCGAAGCGGTTAGTGACTTTTTAGGCGGGCAATAGTTTCTCGCTCAATTTAATTTCCTGACCAAAGAAAAGGCGAGCCGTTTTACTGAAGGCCTTGGTCTTTTCGGATACATAAAAATGAAGCTTTGGAGCAGTATTCAATTCCCGCAAGAGACCTTTTTCACTCAGCATTTGCTGTAAACGACGGGCGACCATCTCTGCCGAATTAATCACTTGAACATCCTGCCCAAGGTAATGCTCAAATTCGGCTTGCAATAAGGGATAATGCGTACAGCCTAAAATCAAATGACTCAAATCCTTCAGAGCGGGATCGGCCAAATAATGCGCTAAAACCCCAGTGCTCACCTCGGTTCCAGCGAAGCCTTCTTCCACCAAAGGAGCTAGTAGGGGCGTGGCCTTTTGCACGACTTTCAAATCGACATCCAATTTCTGCAATTGCTTGCTGTACACCTGAGAACGTACTGTGGCTCGGGTAGCCACCACTCCAACCTTGCGCGCTTTTAAGCGAGCCACTTCATTAACCACCGGCTCTACCACATTAAGAATAGGCACCTCGGGCCAATCTTGCTTCAATTCTTTATATGCCATGGCAGAGGCAGAGTTACAAGCAACAACGATGCATTTGCAATCGCTCTCTACTAAGAATCGACTAATGCGTCGCGAATAATCGAGGATGGTACTTTTCGACTTATCCCCATAGGGGGCATGCCGCGTATCTCCGAAATAAATAAAGGATTCGAAGGGCAGCAATTGGTGAATGGCCGAGGCAACGGTTAAACCACCTACCCCGGAATCGAATATGCCTATGGGATTGTTTTTGGCCATAAAAAAACCCGCTGTGGATAACAGCGGGTACGAAGTTAAGCTATCTAAATGCTTTTTATTGGATTCCCAATTTAGCTTTTACCAGCGGCATAATGTCTTCACCACCTTCGGCGAATACTACCACTGCTTTGCTCTCAGAGCTATCCAACACATAAGCAAATCCTTTTTCGCGAGCTACATCGGCAATAGCTTTAGATGCTTTGTCGATTACCGGCTGTAAAAGCTCTACTTGCTTGGATTGTAATTCTTGTTGTGCACTTTGGCTGAACTGCTGAATACGACCTTGTAATTCTTGTAATTCTTTGGTCTTAATCTCACGAGTGGAGGTCGTCATCATTTGCTCATTACGACGGAACTCTTCAATTTTCTTGGTGAGTTCATTTTCCATCTCGGTAAGGTCTGCTTGCAGACGGTTGCTAAAGTTCTCCAATTCGGTTTGAGCAGCTTTAGTTTCGGGCATCAAGGCCAAAAGTTCATCTGCATTTATATGGCCGATCTTTTGTTGAGCGAAAGCAGTACTGCTCAATCCAAAAAATAAGGCGGCTAGTAAAATGATCTTCTTCATTGCTGAGTTTGTTTAATGGTCTTGTTTTGTTATTCGTCTTCTAAATTTTCAATCACTTCATCGCTGATATCAACCTTTTCGCTTACATAAAGGGTTATCAGCTCACTCCCTTTATCAAACACCACGTCCAGGTTACGGCGTCTTGCCACTTCCTGCACAGCGTTGTAAATCTTATCCTGTATCGGTTTGATTAACTCCTGACGTTTGCTGTAAATCTTGCCTTTAATCCCGAAGTACAGTTGCTGTTTATTTTTAGCTTCTTCTTCCTTGGCTTTGATTGCGGCCTCTCTTTCGGCTTTCATCTCTTCCGTAAGAAGAACCTTCTCGGCTTCGTAAGACTTTCGCATGGCATCCGCTTCGCTGAGGAGGGCTTCAATTTCACTTTCCCAGGTACGGCTAAGTTGATCCAATTGTTGTTGAGCTTTGGCGTATTCTGGAATCTGCGTAAGCACATACTCCGAATCAACGATGCCGAATCGCTGTGCGCTTATCTGAAATCCAAAAACCAGACCAAAAAGAAGAAGCCAAATTTTTCTATTCATAGTTGCCGTTCGCAAATCGCCTTTTCTCGCTCAAAATGAAAGCATTTCCGAGAGCGGGCGAAAATAGCTTATTTAAAATTGCTGTCCAATTATAAAGTGCGTATTCCAACCGCTTGGAGCTGTGGCACCTGGAATAGGATCAAAACCATATCCAAAGTCTACACCCAGTAATCCGAACATAGGCATAAAGATGCGCACTCCAAAGCCTGCGGAACGCTTGAGGTTAAACGGCTCATAGTTCTGAAAAGTATCATAATTATTACCCGCCTCTAAAAATCCTAAAGTAAAGATCTGCGCACTGGGGTTCTCAGTAATTAAATAGCGTAATTCCAGCGTAAACTTATTGTAGAGAGCCCCACCAATTTGGGAAACGGTAGTAGGTACAATTCGGTTATTGGGGTATCCGCGTAAGCCGATAATCTCTCTACCATCCAAAACAAAGTTTTGCAATCCATCACCCCCCACAAAGAAACGTTCAAATGGAGGTAAGCCCACTTCAGAATTGTACGTTCCTAAATAACCAAACTCTCCTGCGGCCTTAATTACCGTTTTGGGGAATATCTCGGTAAACCAAGAGCTGTTCATCTTAATCTTATAGTACTCCAACCACTCATAGCGATCGCTGGCATCGAGATTAGAATAGTCTTTGCCATTGAGTAAAGACAAGGGCAATGTAAACTCACCACTCAAATTGAAGAGGTTCCCCTTGCGTGGGTATATTGGAAAGTCAACACTATTCCTTCCCAAGGTGATCTTATAGTTGATATTATTCACTCTTCCGTCTTCAAACCGAATTCCACCCAGGGGATAATCCCTTAAGCGATAGCGCTGAAAGTCGATCGCCTGATACAAGGTGAAGTAATCATCCGGCCATTTTAGACGGCGACCTAAACCTACCGTTGCCCCGGTAATAGATAGACCTTGGTAATTAGGGTCATCACTGGGTAATCCAGTAAGGTTCTGAATATTATGATAAACCGATACAGTTAAAGAGTTCGGCTTCTTGCCTCCCAACCATGGTTCGGTGAAGGATGCACTGTAGGATTGGAAGAAAAGACCATTACTCTGAGCTCGCAGATTAATTGTTTGTCCATCACCCGCTGGCAAGGGCTGCCAGGCTGATTTCTTAAACATATTACGCGCCGAGAAATTGTTGAAGTTCAATCCCAAAGTACCCACAATACGACCAGCTCCCCAGCCACCTTGTAATTCCAATTGAGAGGTAGATTGCTCCGCTACGATATACTGAATATCTACTGTTCCGGTTTCCGCATTGGGCTTAGGCTCTACATTCAATTTCTGTGGATCGAAAAAGCCTAATTGCTGCAATTCCCGTAAGGAACGCTGAATATCGCTACGACGGAAAAGCTCACCGGGCTTGGTACGAAGCTCCCGTAAAATAACATGATCATTGGTACGGTCATTACCAACTACAGTCACCTTATTGATGGTAGCCTGACGACCCTCTTGAATACGAATTTCCAGGTCAATGGTATCGTTCTGCACATTTACCTCAACAGGCACCATATTGAAGAATAGGTATCCATTATCGAGGTAGAGAGAAGAAACATCTCCGCCTTGCGGATCTACAAAAAGACGTTCATTAAGGAAGGAAGCATCATAAACATCCCCTCTTTGAATGGCCAATACTTTGGAAAGCACCTCATCGGAGTACTTGGAGTTCCCCAACCAGCTGATATCACCAAAATAATATTTAGGTCCTTCCTTTACGTAAATGTCAATATTAATGCGGTCATCGTCTACAGCATAAATACTGTCTTTGATAATTCGAGCATCGCGGAATCCTTCCGAATTGTATTTTTCGATGATCAGATCTTTATCGGTATCGTAATCATCTTCGATAAGTTTTGAGGATTTAAAGATGTTCCAAATGCGACTGCGCACCGTTTCATCCATAGCTTTCCGCAATTTCTTATCGCTGATTTTCTCATTGCCGATAAAATTGATGTTGCGGATTTTTACGCGCTCACCCCGATCTACAATGATATCCAGGATCACCGAATTACTGCGAGTAGTATCGGCTCTTTTACGCACTTCAATCTTGGTATTGAGATAACCATCCTTCACGAAGAAGTCGCGAGCAATATTGCGGGTATTTACAATCAGGTTTTCCGTAACAATCAGGCCACTGCTCAAATCGAGCTCATCACGCAGATTATCGCGCTTGGTTTTGGAAAGTCCTTTAATTCCGTATTTTGAAAGTTTGGGTAATTCCTTCAATCGAATTTCCAGAAATACTAATTTCCCTTTTACCTCGGTTACAAAAATGCCAATATCATCGAAGAGTTTTTGGCGCCAGAGGTTTTCAATCGCTTTGGTAGTCGCATCACCCGGAAGGGTAATTTCTTGTCCTACCTGCAAGCCGGAGATTAAGGTAATAACTTGTTTATCGAGGTTGTCGGAACCGGTGATGCGAATACCGCCGATTTCGTATTTCACACCTGGTACTACCGTTACGTCGCCGGTAATTTGACCGATAAGATTCCAAGGTTGCAAGAGCAGAGCCAATGCCGCCAGCCGCAAGAGCTTATGCATTATGATAATCAGATTTTAATTGCTCACTTATTTTTCCAAAACGCCTCTCTCTGTTCCGATAATCCAGAATAGCATTGTAGAGGTCCTCAGCCTGAAAGTCGGGCCACAATTTAGGACTGAAATACAATTCCGAATAGGCAATCTGCCAAAGCAGATAATTACTGATGCGGTACTCATTACTGGTCCGAATCAATAAATCGGGATCGGGCATAGCTGCTGTATAGAGTTTGGAGGCCAGAGCTTCTTCGTTAATACTATCCGCGGTGCGGATTCCCTCTGCTACTTCCTGGGCTAATTCGCGTGCCGCCCGGCTTAGCTCTTCCCGGCTGCCATAAGACAGAGCCAGGGTGAGGGTCATATGTTTATGATCTTTGGTAAGTTCGATCACTTCTTCCAATTCGTTTCTACAGTTGCGTGGCAAAGATGATGTATCGCCGATAGCTTGCAAACGAATTTTATTATCGTTGAGGGTTTTTAACTCCTTCTTAAGACTGCTTACCAGCAAAGTCATCAAAGCTTTCACCTCTGTTTTGGGTCGATTCCAGTTTTCGCTACTAAAAGCGTAAACCGTTAAGTACTTTATATTCACCTCTGCAGATGCAGTGGCAATTCGACGTAAGGCGTCTACTCCGTTTTCATGCCCGAGGGCTCGTAAAAATCCGCGTTTCTTGGCCCAACGACCATTACCATCCATAATAATGGCGATATGCTCGGGCAGATTTTCTAGCGCTTTAACTTGTTCTTTGAGCTCAGACATCCAGTTCCTTATTTACCGATAAAGTTTGCACATTTTTCGTACAGCTCACCAAATTTAAACTGCAGGGTAATCCCGGTAAATATGTACCAATCGCGATTGGTGGGATCCCCGCGTAAAATATTCTCTTTGTTGCTCTGACTTAAACTGCGATCGGCTAAGGTCGCAGATAATTCTGAAACCTCAGTGCTTAAAACCACTGGATCGGCGTAGTAGCCGCTCACATCATCAAGGTAATCGGTGTAGGTATTCCGAAAACTGCTTTCGATGGCGATGGAGCTAAAGCGACCCAATCCCCATTTATAACCCAAACTAAATATAAAATAGGAACTGGCAGTAGCGTAAGGCGAACCGCTGCCTAGTGAAGTACCCTGTCCTTCTGTACGTAAAGGCCTTAAGGCAATCCAATCCCCATTATAGTTAGCCTCTGGATTAAAGCTGAAAATGCCGAAACCGGCATTGATATAAGGAGTATGATTAAGCTTAGTCCCAGGTTCAAATTCGAAGAAGTTAAACTCCGCCGCTGCATAAGCCTCCCAAATTTCGGATCGGAAATTCAAATTGCGCTCTTTGCGTTCATCCAAAGTTGAATTCGCATCATCGGCAGCAATCATTCCATAATTCCCCTGGAAGCGCAAAGACCAATAGCGATTGAAGTTGTAACGAAACAATAAGCCTGCGTGATAACCACGCGGAACATCAATTCGATAGGGACCTACATCGCCCAAAAAATTGGAGCCACCACCATTAATCCCAGCCTCTAAGTACTGCGCCGTACTGCATAGGGGCAAGATTAAAAGCAGTATGCTTTTGATTATGAAAGATTTATGCTTCATTTTTGGGAGCGCAAATATAAATAAATCAAGGGTATAGATAAGTTTTTAGTTTCTTTTATCCATTCCCCACATCAGCTTATTGCGCAAGGTCTTAGCGAAGGTGTGGTCTGCGGTTTCTACCAGAGCAATGCTAAAATCCGCTTTGCGAATTTTTAAAGGCTCCCCATTTCGAATAGAATAGATCCTGGAATCCAGGGACACTAAGTTCCACTCTTCCCGACTCTGCACCTTCAACTCGATCTCACAGCTGTTCGGGATAACGAAAGGTCGTGCGGTGAGATTGTGTGGTGCAATTGGCGTTAGCACCAAAGTTTCGGAACCCGGCATCATAATTGGCCCATTACAGGAAAGAGAGTAACCCGTACTACCGGTAGGAGTGGCGATAATCAAACCATCCGCCCAATAATTATTGAAGAATTCTCCATTAATGGAAACCTCAACGGTAACCATGGCCGTGGTATCTTTTCGACTGACCGTAATCTCATTCAAGGCAAAAGGCAAATCCAAATCCAAAGCCTTGGACTCCATGTGCAACAAACGACGATGACTCAATTGATAATCTTTCCGGAAAAGGGCCTCCAGACTCTCCTCGATTTTCTGGCGATTCACATTGGATAAGAACCCTAATCGACCGGTATTTATTCCTAAAATCGGAATACCACTATCGCGCACCAAAGTAGCCGCATCGAGGATGGTGCCATCCCCTCCAATGGTAATCAAGAAATCGGGTGCATAGTCTTGCAATTCCTGACTGGTTCGAAACTCTTCGAATTCCAATCCTAAATCGCAGTGTTCTTTGATATACGTATTTAAGCGGTGGAAGACCTTAAAGTCTACGCCCGACTCGATCAATATCGAATGTAAGTTCTCGATATCCTCCCGCGCTTCGGCCGTGATCTTTTTTCCGTATACCGCTAATTTCATCAGATATTGAGATATTTCATCAAACCTTCATAGCGATCAGAGGCCGTATCATCGAATAAACTTTCATGATATAGTTCCACTACCTCATATTGATAGCGCTCGAAAGCTTTGACGATTCTACTTAAATCCTGCTGATTAATCTTCAAGGCAACATTGATAAAGTCATTAGCCTGAGAACGCAATTGCAATCCTAAAATCAAGGCATCTTCCGACTCTACAATTTGGGCGATTTGAGAGATATGGTAATCGCGAACAGGCAGACGCAAAACCACCACACCGCCGCGCTCGGCATAGGAAACCTGACGACCTAAATCCCACATTAATTCTTGAGGTGAAACATAACCTATATACTGACCTTGCTCATCAATCACTGGCAAACAGGTTAAATTCCCTTCGCCAATTACTTGAATAGCCTCATAAATATGGGTATCAGCCTGCACTTTATAGGGCTTTATTACCTTGAGATGCTTTTCTAAGGTATCCTGATCATTTTGGATATCCAACAGATCATCTTCAGAGATCAGGCCCAAATAGGCACCCTCATGCAATACCGGTAAATGGCTACATTTCAACTCCTCCATAGCCAACATAATATCCGCTACTCGTTCCCCGGTACTCAGGGGTTTAAAATCATTCAGAATGTGATCTCTTACTCTCATATTCAAAGCAAACATAAGGCTTTATCTTTGCCAACCATGACAAAGCTTTCCGTTAACATTAATAAAATTGCAACCCTGCGCAATGCCCGGGGAGGCAATGTTCCAGATTTGATTCTGGCGGCTCAAAATTGTGAGCGTTTTGGCGCCCAGGGAATCACGGTTCACCCACGTCCTGATGAACGCCATATACGTTATAATGACGTTCGCGAACTCACAAAAGTTGTCTCAACCGAATTTAATATCGAAGGATATCCTTCGGAAGATTTTATCGTCCTGGTTTTAGAAGCGGCTCCTGCTCAAGTTACCCTCGTACCTGATCCACCTGGAGTACTCACTTCAAATGCCGGCTGGAATGCCATCGAAAACCAAGCCTTTTTAAATGAGGTGATCCCTACTTTCAAAAACGCCGGGATACGAGTTTCGGTATTTATGGAATGTGATCCCGAACAAATAAAAGCGGTGGCTCAAACCGGTACCGATCGCATTGAATTATACACGGAAAACTATGCCCGTGAGTACCCCATTAATCCAAAGGCGGCGGTTAAAGCATATCGCGAGGCGGCCCTCCTGGCACATGAGCTGGGCTTAGGCATAAATGCAGGTCACGATTTAGACTTAAATAACCTCCGCTATTTCACGAAGGAAGTCCCCCATTTAGCCGAAGTATCTATTGGTCATGCTTTAATTTCGGATGCGCTGTACCTTGGTTTAGAAAACACCATTCAGCGCTATCTGCGAGAAATTGAAATGGCCCAATGATTCGCCCGGCATCACTCCAAAAAGGCGATCGGATTCGCATAGTAGCTCCGGCTCGAAAAATTAGTCGGGAAGAATTACAGCCTGCCCTGGACCAAATAGCAGCCTGGGGCTACAAGGCTTTCTTCACTGAGAATCTATTTGCTGAAGAAAATCAATTTGCGGGCTGTGATGCCATTCGCATTGCCGACTTTCAAGCTGCCTTAGACGATCCTGAGTGCCGCGCCATTCTTTGCGCTCGTGGCGGATATGGATCCGTGCGCTTAATTGATCAGCTCAACTTTGATGCTTTTAAGAAAAGTCCCAAATGGATAGTAGGCTACAGCGACATTAGCGTATTCCATAGTGCCCTGCACAATCTGGGCTATGCCAGTTTGCATGCATCAATGCCTATTAACTTTAAAGGAAATAGTGAGGCTGCATTATTAAGTATGCAAAAGGCTTTAGCCGGAGAAAGCTATTCCATCAGCGCTCCTAAGCATGCTTTTAATAAAGAGGGTAAAGTAAAGGCAGCTGTATGTGGCGGGAACTTAAGCATGCTTTACAGCCTATTAGGTTCAAAGGAAAGTTTAAACACAGATGGAAAAATCCTCTTTCTGGAAGATCTGGACGAGTACCTCTACCATATCGATCGCATGCTTTATAATCTTTTACGAAATGGCTATTTAGAGAATTTAGCTGGGATTATCGTAGGAGGCATGAGCGATATGAATGATAATAGCATTCCTTTTGGTGAAAACCCTGAAGAAATTTTGCATCGTCATTTTAAAGATTTGGAAATCCCCATTGCCTTTGGTGTACCTGCCGGGCATTTAAGCGACAATCAAGCGTTTATCTTCGGGTTAGATGTAGAGCTATCGGTAGCTTCGCAGGAAACTTTAATCCGTTTTCCGCATGCATCCGAATCAAAAACTGGGACAGAGTAGCGAAACCGCTGCCGCGCGCTATCTACTCTCCCATAATTACCAATTACTGGAACAAAACTGGCGCTTTCGCCGCAAGGAAGTAGACCTTATTGCCATAGATAAGGAATGCCTGGTAATAATCGAGGTAAAAGCCC
This sequence comes from Flavobacteriales bacterium UBA7878, assembly GCA_002501205.1. Classification (GTDB taxonomy): domain Bacteria; phylum Bacteroidota; class Bacteroidia; order Flavobacteriales; family Schleiferiaceae; genus Croceimicrobium. Next base: position 63,842 of record DLRW01000022.1, on the reverse strand, counting down.
GTAGCTCTAATCGCTTTGGTGAGGCCTGGGAATTTGTAAATCAACAAAAACAGAAATTCCTGATTTGCGCTGCCAATCAATACGTCCAACAAATCAATTGGCAAGGAATGACTCGTTTCGACATCATTGGAATTTGTCTAAACCCTTATGGATTGCGGCATATTGAAGATGCCTTTTACCCCAGCCTTTAAAGCCTTGATTTTCAGTAAAAGAAATTTTGCCTCGTGTTGGAATAAATGTACTTTTGCCGGCCGAAAATAAGCCTGAAGCGTTCCCGGTGTGAACCGGCAGTGGCGATAAGGGCTGTGCAAAATTTAAACGCATGAGCCGAAACAATTCCCGCAGGGACCAATCTCGTTCCCGCAACTCTAATTCCAATTCCAGAGGACCAAAATCTTCGAATGGAAATTCCCGTCCTACCGGGCGCAAACCTTTTAAGCGTAAGGAACAGGACAACGATAGTAAATATGTAACCAAGACTAAGGCTAATGTAGCAGGGGGCGACAATAATGTTCGCTTAAACCGTTTCTTAGCGAATGCCGGAATCTGCTCCCGTCGTGAAGCCGATGATTTGATTGCCGCCGGTTTGGTAGAAGTAAATGGTAAAGTAGTTCAAGAGATGGGCTACAAAGTGGCGCCTCGTGATAAGGTGCGCTTTAACGGCAGCGAAATTCGTCGCGAAGCCAAAGTTTACTATGTACTTAATAAGCCGAAAGGTTTTATCACCACCACCAATGACCCCAAAGCCCGCAAAACGGTAATGGACTTAATGGCCCAAACCGGTCCTGAGCGCATCTATCCCGTAGGTCGTTTAGATCGCCAAACTACCGGGGTTCTCCTTTTCACTAATGATGGTGATTTCGCCAAACGCCTAACTCATCCATCACATGGAGCACGTAAAGTTTACGATGTTACTCTCGATAAAAATTTGGACTTAAAAGACTTCCATGCTATTGCCGAAGGCCTGGAGCTTAATGATGGTCCGATAAAAGTAGATGATATCGCTTTTGTTGAAGGCAAGGATCGTAACCACGTTGGAGTAGTTTTACATAGTGGTCGTAATCGCATTGTACGTCGTATTTTCGAACACTTAGGATATACCGTAACCAAGCTGGACCGTTCTGTATTTGCAGGGATCACCAAGAAGAACCTGCGCAGAGGTCAATGGCGCAAATTGAACCCTAAAGAGGTCAACACTTTGATGATGCATTAATAAAGATGCATCTTTGACGTTCTGCTTTAGACATAGAAGTATATGTTCAAACGGATCCTCAGAATATTTGCTTGGATAACAGGAATTTTCCTGCTCATCTTTGGATTAACATTTGCCCTACTCTATTTCCGTCAGGATCAAATCCGGGATTTGGTATTTGCCAGCCTCAATGAAAATCTGGAAACAGAAATTCAGGTAAAAGAGGCCGGTATTTCCCTGCGTAAATTTCCTAAAGCTGCAATTCGGCTGCAAGCAGTTCATACCGCCGGTAGTCGCGATTTAAGCGACACCCTGTTTTATGCCGAAGATCTTTTTGTGGAGTTTCGGGTTTGGGATATGTTCGATTCGGAGATCCCGATTAGCAGCATTAGTCTGGAGAATGGTCAGTTAAACCTGGTTAAAAACGGAGCCCTTAACAACTGGTCTATCTTTAAGGAAGGTTCCGGCGACTCTCAGGCAGCAATAAAACTGGAGTCGATCAAGCTCAAGAATATTCGCTACCGATATCAAGATGAAGAATCATCGCTGAAAGGTTTTATTAGCGACCTATTGGCTGCCGGTCGCTTTGGCGGATCAGACTGGAATCTGGATTTACAAATACAGTCGCAGGCCGAAAGCTTTAAATCAGGCAAGGAGTACTATCTGCAAAATCCCATCATCGTAGATGGTGTTTTCAGCCTTAAAGGCGGAAAAGAATTGGAATTAGTAGCCAGTCAACTACAATTGGCCACTATCGAAAATCTGAAAGCCTCCTTAAAAACCGGCTCAGCTTCTGTGTTTAGCCTGGAACATCAAGAGCTAGATCTCCAGCAAATCAAAAATATCTACGCCATCCTTAATATGGAGTGGCCAGAAAATCTCGATCTAGAAGGTAAAGCCGCAGTAAAGGCCCAATTCATCATTCGTGAAAACACGGATTTACGCACTGAGGTATTTGCACATTTAAAAGGTCTCAATATCGAAAGTGGAGATTTTCAATTTGCAGATTTGGAGGCTCAATTGGAGTACTATCGTCAAGGTGCTTTTGATCGTCTGGAAATCCGAGAATTAAAAAGTTTCTCGGATCAGGTGCAAATTAGAGGTACTATTCGTCAAATCTTAGAACCTCAGCTTAAGCTGAATATTAGCATTGATGAAGACCAGGATTTTTGGACCAAGCTTCTACCTGAAGATTGGCAAATGAAATCCGGGCACTGTAAGGTGGACTTAAACATTGACGGTAGTTTCCCCGATTGGAACTCACTGAGAGGCATTGCTCTAGCCAAAGCTAAAATTGACGGCAACATTGATTGGGAAAAACTGGAAATGGAGATCGGCGAAAACTTCGCCTTCGAATCGAAACTAGGCAGTGGCAGTTTCTTAAAGCAAAACCTGCAGATCGACACGCTCCTTATCAAACATGGAGACAGCGACCTCAGCTTAAAGGGACGCCTAATCCGACCCCTACGTTTTATCAGCGACAGCCTCACCACTCTAGGCGCAGAAGCCTTAATTGTATCGCAACATTTTAACCTGCAAGATTTCCTTTCGGAGAGCAGCAGCTCGGAGGACGACAGCTTAAGTTTAGATTGGAAAAAACGCCTGGACCTTCGCACTCAGGTTCATCTGCATGAGTTCAAATTCCGAAACTTCGATGCCAAAGAATTAAAAGGCCAGGTATTCATCAATCATCGGGCGATTAGCGGTGAAGGGATTTCGCTCCTGGCGGATGAAGGTCGCTACCAAGGAAAATTTGTACTACGCACCCCGGAAGATTCCAGCTTCCACTTCCAAGCCGAATTAAAAGCTACTAATGTTCTAGTAGCCTCCGTATTTAAAAGCTTTGATAACTTTAGTCAGGAAACCATTACTGCCGACAACCTTGAAGGCCGACTTAGTTTGGAGGCCAAGATTGAAGCACCCATTAGCCCGGATTTACAATTGGATCCTAATGGCTTGGAGGTACTCAGTGAGATGCAAATTGATCAAGGGCATCTTCGAAATTACGAGCCCTTGCAAGCGCTCTCTCGTTTTGCGGAAGTAGACGAATTAAAAGACGTAAGCTTTAATACCCTTAAGAACACCATTACTATTGCCAATGGAGAGATTCGTATTCCGGATATGGCTATAGCTAGTAATGTTTTGAATTTGAACTTAAGTGGCACCCATAATTTCGAAAATGAAATTGAGTACATCATCACCATGCGATTAGGCGATGTGCTTTTTGCAAAGCGCGACAAAACTTCTGGCAACAAAGAGTTTGAAGAGCACTTATCCGTATCCAAGCGCGATGACGATCACCGTATACCCATTCGCATTAGCGGCACGGTAGACAATCCTCAAATCGGGATTGATGGCGAAGCCATGAGCAGCTCAGTAAAGGAAAGCTTGAGAGAACAAGGCAAGGAGATTAAAGGGCTCTTCAAGAAAAAAGAAGAGAAAAAGAAAAAGGAAACCGGTCTTCAGTTTGAATGGGACGAGGGCTAAACACTAAATTCATGGGAATTTGTCTTTCCTTGTGATGCCCCACCTTTTCAATATTATGAATCTGTAAACAAAAGCCTAAACCTGAAATGTCCTTAAAAACCTTAGCCAGTTTAGGATTGATCAGCCTTTGCCTTTCTAATCCCCTATGGAGCCAAACCAAGTTTCATGAGCTTAGCCTAAGCTTAGGGAGCCTACAGAAATACCCTTTGGAATCACGGATAAATCCCCCTCAAAACAAGAACAACCATATTCCCATTTTCAATTCACAGCTTGCTTGGACTCACTACAAAAAGGTTAAAACTCCCAGGCCCTTATACCATGCATATAGTTTGGCTAGTCAATATAGAGGCTATCAGAATTCCAGTTTTGCTTTTAGGCTCGAAGATTATATGGCCAATAATTATGGGTATGTCTCCAACATTGCTGTGCATACAAGTATCCTTACTGAAATGCAACAGCTAAACCTCGACCTGGCCTATGGCTTGAGGTATGGAGCACTAGTACCTTACAAACCTGGAGAGCGCAGTAAGCTTAGTTTCGGAATCGATTTCCATCTTGCGATGCCCGTATTTCTTAAACAGAAATTTACACACATTAGCAACGAAAAAATTGAGCAACAGCTTAACCAAGTTCTTTACAGTAAATATGTAGATCTAATACTCGAAGCAAGCCTTAGATGGCACTTCAAGCTCAATGAGCAAGCGTACCTGGGTCTTATCATTAGCACCAACGGACTTTTATCAAATCTGAACCAAGCGAGCTACCTCGGCACTATCACAGCAGGACTAAGTTATATCTATCTCTGATCCAAAGATCTCAATGAGGCAGCCCTATGACACAACGATCTAAGCAACAATCATTTAAAGCCCTCATCATTGATCCTAAAGGAAGCCTATTGAGAGGATATTAATGCTATTCGCACAAGGTAAGATTCCCTTAACATTCGCTACAATACCTTTTGTAACTTCGCGCCCCAATCGGTAGGTATGTTTAGAAGCTATATCGGTCTCATTCTTTGCAGTTTAGCTCTGCAGGCCCAGGCCCAAACAGAAACTATAAAAGTGGTTTCGTACAATTTAATGTATTACAAAACGGGTTCAGCACCCTGTAACCACAGTCGTACCGCCGCTCAGCGAGATGCTGATTTACAAACCATCGTCTCTTACCTCGCTCCCGATGTTATGGTAGTGAATGAACTGGGAAATAATCCGGTAAATCCACTGGTAATGCTTAGCGACATTTTTAATGTGAATGGCATAAGTCATTACGATCGTGCCGGCAGTAGCAATAATAGCTCCAGTGGCTTGGTAAATATGCTCTTCTATAATAAGGAGAAGCTGGTTTTAGCCTCACAGAACTCTATCAATCTCGACATCAATCAAAGTCCGCTGGTTCGGGTGATTGATTTCTACCGCCTCTATGTTAAAGATGCCGGTTTAGGATCGGCAGGAGTCGATACTGTCTTCTTCACTATTGGCGTAGCCCATTTAAAAGCCGGAAACAGCAGTGCAAATGCCGCTGAGCGTGCTCGCGCTACCGCCGCGGTAATGGACTATATCGATCAGAATGTACCGGATGATAATGTACTTTTTGCCGGCGACCTTAATATATACAGTGCTAACCAAGCTGCCTTCCAAAATCTTATAAATTACAGTGGCAATCCTGCAATCAGCTTTAATGATCCCGAAAATCAATTAGGAAGCTGGAACAACAATAGCAACTTTGCCGCTTATCATACCCAAAGCACCCATGCCAGCAGCAGTGGTTGTTTTAGTGGCGGCGGTATGGATGATCGATTTGACTTCATCCTCATTTCGGATGCTATCGAAAATAACAGTGATGGCTTGGATTTCATCGACTACCGTGCGGTGGGTCAAGATGGAAGCAGCTGCTGCGGAGGAAGCTTAAGTACTAACAACAATGTTTCTGTAAACACTACCGTGGCTTCGGCTCTATACAATTTCAGCGATCACCTACCCGTGGAATTGGAATTGGAAGCCACCGTTTCCGGCATTGGCTTAAGCCCAATTGAGAAGGCCCGCAGAGCCTGGACTTTCGCTAATCCTATTGAAAATCAATTAGTCATTAACTTTAGTGGCCTGATGGCTAAAAAGCCGGTTCAGGTAAAAGTTTTGAGCATAAACGGACAAATGATTGGCAGCTGGAATAGCGAAGCGCAAGCCCGCTTAAGCATCGATTGCAGTGCCTGGCAGAATGGTATTTATTTAATCCAGGTTTCAGATGGTGCTGAAATTCTGGAAACCCGCAAAGTGATTAAACGATGAAGCAGATTCTTCGTATCGGAATTCTATTTAGTCTGATTTTTTCAGGCTACAGCCTGATGGCCCAGAGCTATCAAGAGAAAACCACAAATGCCAGTAATGTGCGTTTAAACGTAACCAACCTGGGGACTTTTGGTAATGCATTCCGCGGATACCGCGATGGTACCGGAAACCCCAGTGCGGAATACCCTGCTGGTTCGGGTGTAGAACACCTTTTTGAAGGCGGAATTTGGATTGGCGGTAAAGAAAATGGTGGTCAGATTGTAGTATCTACTTCCGCCTATGACGCCCCTCAAGGATATGCCCCGGGTCGTGGTGGATTCGAATTTCACGTAGATACTTCCATCACCGGAAATGCCCGAAACTTACAAGAGCGCAGTAGCCTTTTTGATAGCCGTTATTTCGATCCTTTCGCAATTTCCCATCAAGATTATGTAGCCACTTTCAGCGATAAAAGCATTGTAGTGCCCGGAACTCAAATTCCCATTAACAACCATACCCGCCCTATGGGAGTGCGCGTGGAAATGGAAACCTATAACTGGAACTACAATTTCACCGACTTTATGGTGATCGTCAATCTGCGTTTCTACAATGAAGGACAAAACACCTATGATGATGTTTATACCGCACTTTGGAATAATACCGTAGTGCGAAATGTAAACATTACTCCTGCCGGTGCCGGTGGATCAGCATTTTACAATCGCGGGGGTAATGGATTTATGGACAGCCTGCATCTGGCTTATTGCTTTGATGCAGATGGAGATCCCGGTTTTACCGAAAGCTATGTCGGTCAGAAATTTTTAGGAGCCACGGATAAAGAAGGTTTCCACCATCCGGATCTCGACTCCAATTACAATCCTCTCAATGGAGCTTGGGAATTAGATCAGTTCCTGGTGAATTACAATGCCTGGGCTTTCAATGATTTTAGTGCAGATTTCGCCTTCCCAACCACTGAGAATGATCGCTACCAAAAAATGACCCAAGGCTTAAACCAAAGTCCTTGTTGGAGTAATCCCAACGATCCAGGTTGTAATGGTCGGAATTTCCAGGCCGAATTAAATGCTTCGGGTAACCGTTCAGATTTATTGGCGGCGGGTCCTTTTAGCAGCTTTGCTCCCGGCGATGTAATTGAGGTATCCTTCGCTTATGTATTCGCGAAGAAAAATGAGGATGGCAATCCCAATACCGACAATAATGAGGTGCAGCGCGCCAATTTAATTACCAATGCCGGTTGGGCTCAACAAGCCTTTAATGGAGAAGATCAAAACTTTAATGGCCTTTTAGATCCAGGTGAAGACAATGATGGTGATGGTGAAATCACTCGTTTCATTTTACCCTCTCCTCCCAATATCCCTTATACTCGCGTTGAACCAGGCGACGGACAAATTGAAATCTACTGGTCTGATAATGCCGAGCGTAGTATCGACCCCATTTCCAATCGCGAAGACTTTGAAGGCTATCGTTTATACCTATCCAAATTAGGCTTTGATGTTACCGGTGTTCCGGATTTAGCACGCGACTTCAGCCTAATTGCCCAATACGATAAGGCCGGAAACAACCTCTTCAATGAAACGGGCTTTGGCAGCATCAAGCTTGCTCAACCTTATTACTTTGATGACGATACTATTGCTTATCACTATCGCTATGTGATTGACAATATTCCTAATGGCTGGCAGTATGCTACGGCAGTTACAGCCTTTGATGAAGGTAACCCGGAAGGGAATCTTGAATCCCTGGAAAGCTCCTTCCTGGCCAATAACAATCGGGCTTTCGCCGGAACCGGTCCCAATGAAGATATGGGAGCGGATGCACCCTTCGTATATCCCAACCCTTATTATTATGGCGCCGCCTGGGAAGGTAAATCCAACTTCCAGGAAGAAAGCCGCAAAATCATTTTTGCCAATCTACCGGCCCGCTGTGTAATCCGTATTTACACCGCAGGGGGAGACTTTATTGACGAGATCCGTCACGATGAAAATTACGATGGTAGCGATACCCGCTGGTTCCGCACTTTCGGTGCTGAAGATGCTGGTGAAAACCGTTTTAGCGGTGGTGAGCATGCTTGGGATTTACTGTCCATCGAAAGCCAAATTATTAGTCGAGGCCTCTATATGTTCTCGGTTGAAGATTTAAACAGTGGTGAAAAGTTCACCGGAAAATTTGTGATAATTAAGTAAACAATGTAGTAGTGATGAGAAAATTACTTCCTCTCTTCTTAGGTCTTTTCATGACCAGCCTTTTAAGTGCCCAGAGCTACCCTCTGGTTACTATTCAGCAAATTAACCAGGTAATCGACCTGGCTGCTTGTAATGATACTTCCGTTTATTTGGGAGATACCGTTCGCTTCCGTGCGCACGTTGTTACTGATGGTGGACTTTCTGAAGTAGCTTCCAGCTCAGTACAAGGTGGTAACCGTCCTTTCATTTACATGATCGATACTGCCATGGGTGGTGTTGTAGATTCATTAAGTGGAATCGAAGTGATGGGTGTTTATACCGATGGTAGTGGTAACCTTCAGCCAATTCCAGGATTTACTGCCTTATTCCAAGGTGATAAAGTAGAAGTAACCGCGGTGGTTGAGCAATACGAAAACAACACCCAGTTAACTACTTTAGATGTAAACTCGGTTACCTTACTTACTTCTGGCGATTTACCCAGCTCGGCCTTCGTTCCTAAGACCCTTCCTTTAGGTGACTTGAACGATGCCCAGCGTGTAAACAATGTACAGAGCGGTGAGTACTGGCAAAACAGCTTCGTTGAATTGCAAAACGTAACTGTGGTACAGGTAATTCCTTTCAGCGGAAACCGTGTAAGCTTCAACGTAGCCGATGCTGCTGGTAATGTGATCAACGTTTCTGATCGCTTCTTAGCTCAGAAGACTCCATCTTTCAGCACCGTTAACCCTAACTCTCCTTCTAACGGAACCGGTTCTTTCGTAGCTCCTTCCGTAGGTACTTTCTACTCTTCCTTAAAAGGTATTGTTCGTCACTCAGGTAACGGATGTACCGGTGGTACTGGTCGTGGTTATGAAATCAACCCATTCGACTCTACTCACTATGAAGTAGGTGCCAGCGCTCCTGCTATTGCCAATGTATTCCACTTCCCAGTAATCCCTACTAGCAGCGATTCTGTATTAATTAGTGCCGACATTTCTGATGCTGATGGTACTATCGATACCGTACAATTATTCTGGAGTGCTAATGGTTCTACTCCTACTGGTTCTTTCAGCCCGGTAAACATGAACCTGGCCAGCGGAACTACTTATGAGTACTATGTTCCTGCTCAAGCGAACAACACCTTAGTACGTTATTACATTCGTGCGGTAGACAATGACGGTTCTGCGGTAGTTTTCCCGGCTAGTCCTGCTGCCCAGGCTAATCCAAACTTCAACCACTATGCAGTTCGCGATAATGGTTTACGCATTTTCGATCTTCAGTTTAGTGGAAACGGAACCGGTTCTAGCGTATTCGTAGGTCAAACTGTAACAGTACGTGGTTTCATCACTTCTGCTCGTAAAGGTTGTGACTTAGAGTATGTATACTTACAAGACCCTAATGACACTATCTACGCTGGTATTGCTTTAATTCCTAACCAGGACTTAGACAATGTTTACCGCGATCAAGAAATTCAAGTAACTGGTACCATCCAGGAAACTTACGGTGTTACTTACCTGAACGTAGACAACTACGTAGGTTTGAACAATAGCCAAACCATTATGCCTATCGCTATCGATCCTTCAGATCCTAACCTGAATATGGAGATGTACGAAGGCATGTTGGTATCTTACCAAAACCCTAATGGTGGTAAAATCTACATTACTGATGCTAATGCAGGATTCGCCGAGTACCGCGTAGCTACCGATCCTACTTTCGGAAGCAGCCAATCTTCTCGCGTAATTGCCGGTCGTCAGAGCAGTACCAGTGCTAACTCCAGCCTTTACGTTTCTTTGATTGCTGACTCTAACTACGTAAGCAATGACGGAACTCTTCAGGTACCTGCCGTAATCACCAACACCAGCATGGATATGGATGCTATGCACGGTATCCTTTGGTACAGCTTCGGTAACTACAAATTGATGCCTCGTAATAACTTCGACATTGTGAACTTGAGCACTCCATTAGACACTAATGGATGTAGTGTTCCTACCAATGTGAGCATCGAAGAAGTAGCTACTGCAGAAGTGGCTATCTACCCTAACCCAGCCCGCAGCATCTTCAACATTGAGAGCGCTAACGGAACTATTGAATTCCGTTTAATGGACCTCAATGGTCGTGTGATCTTAAGCAGCAATGATGCCGCTACTCAACACGAAGTAAATGTGGCCAATTTGGTGAACGGTGTTTACGTGTTAAACACTATCGAAACTAAAACCGGAGCTTCTAACAGCTTTAAAGTTGTTGTAGCCCACTAATAATTTCGGGGAAGCCTTCTGCGGGAGGCTTCCCTTTTTAATTTTCATTCCTATGCCGGGAAAATTAAAATCCATCCTTTGGGGCCTCAGCGCGGTTTTGCTCATCGCAGGCTGTCGTAAAGGCGAAATTGATCGCAATGGCTTACCTGATACCTTCATCAGCTATGAAGCAATCAACCTTAGCGGTCAGAATCGTTTAAACTCCTCTGTTAGCCTTACCTGGTATGGCACCGATGGAGATGGTTATATTTCCGGCTACGAGCTATCGCTCGACAATCAAAATTGGGAGTATACTACTACTCAAGATTCTATCTTTCTTTTTGACATTCCTCCAGGTCAGGACTCTGCTGATATCAGCTTTTTCGTTCGTGCTATTGATAATGATGGTAATATCGATCCCAGCCCGGCTTTCTTAAAAGTTCCATTGATCAACACTCCGCCGGATGCGGCTTTCTTAGACGATCGTGGACCATCTGACACTGCTTTTATTGCTGCCACTTTTTTCTGGCAAGCCTCCGATCCCGATGGGGACAATACCCTAAAAGCGGTAGAAATGAAAATCAATGAGGGCGACTGGGTTGAAATCGACCGCGGTCAAAACCTCATCACCTTCCTGGCCGATACCTCCATTCAAAATGGTGAAGCCAGTGCTGAAATCTATTACGGTCAATCAACGGCCGCAGCACCTTACAACATTAACGGATTAAAAGTAAACGACACCAATCGCGTTTACATCCGCTCCATCGACATTGCAGATGCTATTAGCGATGTGGATACCTCCGAAGTTTTCTACTTCCGACCTAAAACCAGTGGCGTAAACATGCTTTGGGTTTCGGGTCATAATGCCGGCATTAAAAACCAGTACCAGGCTTACCTGCAAAGCAATAATCTCAACTACGATCTCTTGAACTTTGGCTATGCCCAAGGCGCGAATCTCCCCAAGTATTTTGACCCTACCGTTCAATTGATCTTCAAACAATATCAGCAGGCCTTTTTAAACCTGCCTTCCACCAATTTCCGCAATTCGGTTACTGGCGATGAAAAACCGCTTATCGACTATCTGGCGCCGGTAATTCAGCGCTTTACGGATAATGGTGGTAAATACTTCCTCACCACCCAATTAACCAGCACTCAAGACCTGAGCGAATCTCGCTCCGTTTACCCCATTGACGATATCGTGGTATCAACGGTTCCAGGTTCGCAAGCCCGTATTACAACCGATTCGGCTTTGGTTAATTTGGTAGATACCACCTTATATCCTGAACTAGCTCCTACCAATGTAGAGTTTGGCGTGGTGCCCATGGTGGCTTCTGCAGATGCTCAGGATTTTTACTATGCTCAAATTACCCGCTTCCGCGGATGGAATGGCAGCTCTCAAGTAGTAGCAGCCGTTCGTCGTCGCAATTCAAAAATCTCTCAGGTATTCTTCTGTATGGAGCTTCATCGCTTTGAACGGAATGCCGGTGCTATTGAACAATTAATCGGTGAAATCTTCGATAATGAATTCTAAGCTCCTTTACCGTCTTCTGGCCTTTCTGTTTTTAGGCCTCAGCCTCCAGGCTCAAAGCGAAGAAAAAGCCTCCTTAAGTGGGGTAATCACCGATGCTAAAAGCGGGGAAACCTTACCCGGTGCCAATGTGCTTTTAGTAGGAACCTATTTGGGTGCCGCGGCCGATATTAATGGTAACTATGTAATTAATGGCATTAAGGCTCAGGATTACACCATTAAGGTTCAGTTTATTGGTTATGAAACCAAGCTCTTTACCGGGATCTCCTTTGAACCCGGCGAAAGCAAAGTGCTCAATATCGAATTACGTGAACAACGCGAATCCCTCAATGAGGTAACCATTGTTGGTAAGAAGGAACAAATTAGCCTTGAGAAAGCCAGCAGTGAAGTAACCATCAGCCAGGAGCAAATCTCGCAGATGAATGTGCGTGATGTGCAGGAAGTACTGCAAATGCAAGCCGGGGTAATTAAAACCCAGGATGGTTTGCAAATTCGTGGTGCTCGGGTGTACGAAACCGAGTACATTGTTGATGGTATTTCTGCCCAGGATCCACTGGCCGGTACCGGTTTTGGTGTGGATGTAAATTCCAGCTCCGTAGCCAGCGTAGACCTCATTACCGGTGGTGTAGGTGCCGAATTTGGTGGAGGTAGCTCCGGGGTTGTGAATACCCGCATCCGCGAGGGAGGTGAGAAATTCCAAATTAGCGGTCGCTATCAACGCGATAACCTTGGAAATTCCGATATCGCCAGTAGCTTTAATACCGATCGCTTCGAACTGAATGTCGGTTCTCCTATTCCCGGCACTCAAAAAAAACTGACGCTCTTTGCCAGTATCTCGGCCTATATGACCGACGAATATTTCGGAGCTACCGCCGATCAGTTGGAAAGTTCACTCTTTAGTGCCAATCCCGAATTTTGGGCACCGCGCTATACCAATTCCTACACCAATACCATTAAGCTGGCCTATAAGCTTCGCTCTGGCACCAAATTGACCTTAACCAATCAGCATTCGCTGAACATCAACCAGAATACCCGTACCCTGCAAATTGTAGGTTTTGATGCCATCTTAACCCCCGGTTTCCAATACAACCGCAGCAATAATTTGGACAATGCCACTACCTATACGCATCACTCCAATTTAACGGCCTTAAACCTCAATCATCTTATCACTAAAAACTGGGGACTGAGTGTTTCAGTAGGTCGCTTATTTACCAATTTACGCGCTGATGCCAATGGTCGTCCTTTCCGCACGGAAACGGTGGATCAGATATTAGATGAGCAGCACATTATCTCCTCACCCATTGACATTTTTAATCCAGGCGATCCCCGCGGTATTTACTACGTTTCGGTTGGTAATGGATTAATCAATAACGGCGGTATCACTCCTACCTGGCACGATCACTATGTAGAAGAGTACAGCGTAAATGGTAAAGCCACCTGGATACCGGACAATAAACAACATGAGTTAAGCTTCGGGCTCCAAAACACTTTTACCGAATACCAATGGGTAGATGTTACCCGTCCTTGGGTAGGTGCCCCGATTAAGATAAACGATAGTACCTACACTCAATCAGTAAGTATTGGTTCCAGTAATGATATCTGGTCTGTAAACCCCATTGAAACCGGCTTATTTGTTCAAGATCGCATTAGCTATAAAGGGATCATTGCCACTCTTGGTTTACGCTTAAACATGTGGGCTCCCGGTAAATTTGTGGATGATGCTGTAAACGATCCCAGCGCTCCGGTTATTGATCAGGTACGCGAAGATTACCTCGCTAAAACCAGCGAAGTATTTGGCCTGCGGTGGAAAGCCCGTTTATTGCCTAAAATTAATGTGAGCTTCCCGGTTACGGAGAACAATGTGCTCTACTTTAACTACGGGCACAGCATGCGTTTGCCACACCCGCGTTTTATTTATGCCGGATTAGATCCTACCTATCAGGATCGCTCTTTCCTGGCTAGCTTGGGTAACCCTGATTTGGATCCAGAGGTGAATGTGAGCTACGAGATTGGATTGAAATCCAAATTAAACAAGGATTTAGCCATGAGCCTTACCGCCTTTAACAATAACCGTTTCGATTATATCGTATCCCGCCGGGTAATTGTGGCGGATCAAACGGGTCGTCCTACCACCAAGAACTTCTACATCAATCAGGATTATGCCAATATCTACGGAGTAGAATTAGGACTTAATTACCGTATTGGTCGCTATTTAAACAGCTTTGCCAATATTGGCTATCAGGTAGCTCGTGGTAAATCGAACTCAGCCCGCGAATCCAGCTTACAGATTGAACAAAACGGAGAGGTATCTTTAAGTCGTGAGCAGTATTTGGCTTTCGACCGCCCCTGGAACATCAATACCGGGATCATCTTTGCACCGGATAGCACCCTTCCAATCTTAGGGATGGACTGGACCGGCTTTAGTGCCTTCCTTTCCTATCAATTTACCTCAGGTTTCCGCTACACTCCACAGCAATTAACGCGCACCAACGAATTAGGCCGTCCTATCTATGAGCCTGTCGTTGATCAGTATTTGCAAAATCAAGCCAAGCCCTGGCATAATATCGATTTGAAATTAAGCTATAATCTACCTTTGGGTATGAAGCGTGGTAAAGGTGTTTCCCTCAGTGTGGAAATCCGAAACCTGGCCAATGCCAAAAATTCTCAAATCATAAATCCGGTTACGGGTGAAGCTTACGAATACGGAGATAATGTACCGATTACCTGGCGCGATCCACGTTACAGCGGACCCCAGGAAAGCGGTGTAGATCCTCGCAATCCGGCAAGATATCTGGCCCCTCGACAAATTTTATACGGAATCGAATTTCGCTTTTAGGAGATGAAGAAATTAGCACTATACCTCTTTGCCCTCCTGTGTAGCTTTTCAGCCACAGCTCAAATCCTACCTAATTACGGTGGGGAGCGAGCAGGACTTTCAGCCTTGAGCTTTTTAAAGAACGATATGAGCACCCGCTCTTTAGGTTTAGCTGGTACCAGCTTGGCCCTGGAAGGTGATGCATACTCGGTAATGAACAACCCAGCGGCTCTAACCGAATTGAAATCGACTAGCTATGCCTTGAGTCACCTCTTTTTAGGTGGTGGGGTAAACCAATCTTTCGCTGCCGCTAACATCCCTATGAAGGATCGCACCAGCACCTTGAGTTTTAGCATTAATGCATTGAACTCGGGCGACATGGAAGAGCGGACCGAATTTCAACCTATGGGTACCGGTCGTCAGGTTTCGGTGGCCAACATCGCGGTAGGTGCCACCTATGCTCGTCAGCTTTCCGCCTTATTTAGCGCTGCAGTTAGTGTAAAATATATTTACGAAGGTGTGGCCGGTTTCCACAATAGCAATGCCACGGTAGACCTGGCCTTCTTGTACCGCACGGATTTTCGCGACTTGAAATTTGCGGCCATGGTACAGAACTTCGGCGGTAATTCCTCTTTGGGTAGTGATGGCGATATCCCCACCACATTTAACCGCAGTACCGGAATTGGCCTGGAAGCCAATGTGGTTCCCACCATCTTCAAATTAGGAATTAGCATGGTGCCCTGGAAGAAAGGGGATCACAGCTTATTGACCGCCTTACAATTGAATCATCCCAATGACAATGCCGAGAACTATTCTGCCGGAATTGAATACCATTGGAAAGAGATTTTCTACGCCCGTGCTGGTTACCGTATTAGCGTGCGTCACCGTCATATTCCCACTTTCGGAATTGGAGTGCGCAGTCGCTTAGGACAGCATCCTTTTTATATCGATTATGCTGCCAATCCTACCAACTTTATTGGCATGCAACACAGCATTGGATTACGTTTTCAAATCTTAAAAATCGCTGACCGCTCATGAAAAAGTCTGTCTTATTCAGTATTTTGATTTCAGCGCTGGCCCTGGTTTCTTGCGAAGATTACCTGGGTAAAAAAACCGATCTCGATTTTATCGATGTACCGCCAGACAATAGCGTTCGCGAAATTGCCTACGTTCCCATTCTCCCCATCCTTAGTGACTTTGAACGCCCCAGCGATGTATGCGCCGGTTTCGATGGATTGATCTATGTAGTGGATGAAGGCAGCGAAGAGGTAGTAGCCATGGATGAGTCTGGTCGCATCCTCGGACGTAAGTCGGTTCCAGGCGCTCGCAGTGTTATTCAAGATCGTCGTTTTGATCTATTGGTAATCGGCACCTCAGACTCCCTTTACAATTCAGGCAATGGCGACACCTTATTGACTTTCTCTACCATCTACCGTCTAAGAATGGTAGGAACCGGTGGCTATGCGATTAGCAATGCCCGGATCGTAAACAAGATCGTGCATCCTTTTTACTATACCCAGAGTAATCCGGTGCGTCGTACCAACGATTTTGTCCGCTTCAATAATATTGGTATCATTGGCAACAGCCAGGATCCTTTACGTAATAATCAATATTATGTGAGTCGCCAATATGTGCGTAATCCGGATCCCGATCCCAATAACCCAGAAGTAAGCAGTGGCCCGCTAGGACCTAATGATGCCGTACTTTATTTTGGTAATGATGATGTATTGATCTCGCCTATTTCGGTACAAACTGCTTCTGGCTTTTTCAACGACTTTTTTGAGCATCCCTCAGGTATCACTACTCTTACTCAACCTCCACAATTTGGAGCACAAACCAGCAGTGATTTCCTCTACACTTCTCTGGAAGAAGACAATGCCTTGAAGGTGCAGTACATCGAATTTGCCGAAACCGAATTTGGAGCTGAATACCGTCCTCGCATTTTAGCTTCGGGAGATACCAGTCAGGCGGATGGCTTTATCAATTCACCCAACAAGTTCCGTCAACCGACCGACATCACCTATGCTGGCGATGGAACCCAATACCTCTTTGTGGTAGATCGAGAAACCGACTCTCTGTATCAATTCTCCTTTACCGGATTCGAAGGGGTTCGTCCTCCCGCTGCGGCTGGGGTAGATCGCTTTGTAAAAACCAGCTTTGGTGGCACTGGCGGTGGACTGATGCAATTTAATGATCCGGTGGCAGTTGCTTACTTTAATCAAATCGTGTATGTAGCAGATGCTGGCAATGGCCGGATTATGCGCTATAAGCTTACTTTGGATTTCGATTAATCAATGAAGTGCACCTTCACTCAATAAGTCGCAGGTTGAACTAAGCATCTTGGGCAGATTGAGAGGAAAAAACTACATTTGGGAAATTAGTATGCGGAAATATATCTACATAGCAGTACTTTTCTTGGGCTTCGGCCTGGGATCGGCTTGGGCCCAATCTCCTCATGGAACTGGTTCCAGTGCTTCTAATTCTGCTTTGTGCCCCTTGTACATTCCCAATGCTTTTACTCCTAATGGCGATAATATCAACGATCGCTTTGAGCTACGCATCAGTGAAAACTGCGAACTAGTAAAATTCTCCCTACAGGTTTTTGATCGCTGGGGACGGATGGTCTACCAAAGCAATAGCATTGACGCCGAAAAAGCCTGGGACGGAAGATTCGAAAATGAAGATTTGCAGCAAGGTGTTTACCTCTTTAAGCTTAGTGCTGAAATGGTAAATTACAACAATAGCAAAGCGGATCCCGTTAAGTACAACAAACAGGGTTCGGTGGTTCTTATTCGCTAAACATGCGTGCACTTCTTTTTCTGATTTTAATTCCCTTTTTAAGCCTGGCTCAAAAGGAAAAATTGAGCATTAAGATTGAAGGCTTGGAACGTATTGAAGGAAAAATTATGCTGCGGGTAAAAAATACCCAAGGTGAGATCATCCTCAAATACAGTCAAAAGGTAGATGAGATTCCCGAACTTATTCAACTGGAACTCGCCCCTGGCACCTATGCCATTGCTTGTTTCCACGATGCCAATAACAATGATGAGATCGACCGCAATTTTGCCGGTCTGCCAACTGAAATTTATGCTTTCAGCAATAATGTTCGTGGCACTTTTGGTCCGCCCGATTTAGCGGATCAACTTTTTGAACTTAAAACGGCTAAAACCATCAGCCTCCGTTTGAAATGAAGTATTTCGCCCCTTTGCTTTTCCTCCTTTGCTACAGTGCTCAGGCACAGGAAAGACTAGAGGGTGATTATTTATGGTTTGCCCTAGGCGGTAGCCTCGATCAGTTTAAAGACGATTACATCTCCCCCAATACCTATCGCGGTTTATCCGGTAATTTAGCACTGGGCTGGCATACCTATAAGGGCCATTGGATGAATAATTTAGACATCAGTGGTTTGGGAGGATGGCAAAAGCCCGCTAACTATCCTGATCAAATTAGCCGGACCACCAGCCTGGGTTTTCGAGGCCATTACAGTCTGCGCTATCGAGTGCATGAAAAAGGGAAGCATCAAATTCTGGCGGGACTCTGTAGTCAAAACATCTTCATCCTCCGTACCCACAATCAGTATAATAATAGCGCCCAAAGCTTTAGTGGCTTCTTCGGCTATGGCCCGAGCTTGGCTTATACCTATAGCAGAATCACGAAAATATTCGGTAGAGATTGGCATTGGTCCTGGCAAAGCGAATGGAATATTCCCTTTGGCACCTATATTTTAAGACCTAATTATATTCGACAATATAGTAGTGGCGAGATTGCCGATCGCGGACATCATTTTTGGGGCGACACCTGGCAGACTGATCTTCGCCACAGCCTGATCTGGCATCGCAGCAATGGCAATCAAATTCGTTTGATGTACCAGTGGGAATACTTCCAAACTGAGCGTTTCAATCCTTCTTATAATGGAGGGCATTTACTAAGCCTGCAAGTCTTTTATAAGCTATGAGAAAGTGGTTCCTACCTATCGCCCTGCTGTACTTGCTTAGCTCCTGTGAACGCAGCTTAATGCCGGATGATCCGGGCTCCTCCTCGCAAGCGAATTTTGAAAGCTTGGTTGAAACGGTAGGCAACAAATACAGTTTCTTCCAAATCAAGAATATTAATTGGGAGCAAATCAGCGCTATTCAAAGAGCCCGTGTTCATTCGAATATGAGCGATGAAGAACTCTTTGAAGTATTAGACACCTTGCTTTACCAATTACGAGATGGCCATGTCAATTTAGTGGCTCCTTTTGATTTAAATCGCAATTGGTCCTGGTACCTGAACTCTCCTGATAATTTCGATGAGCAAGTTTTGGAACGCCAGTATTTAGGCTCGGATTATCGCATTATAAATGGCTTCCGCTATCGCTATCTGCGAGACAGTATTGGCTACATCCACTACAGTAGTTTTAGCTCTGGCTTTACCGATGCACAAATGGACTTGCTATTCAAGTATTTCGCGAATGCCAAAGGTTTAATTCTCGACTTACGAAACAATGGCGGAGGTAGCCTCAATAATACCTATCGCCTGGCATCGCGCTTCCTCACAGAAAGTACCACCGTCTTAATTAGTGATGAAAAAACCGGTGCAGGAGCCAATGATTTTGGGAACGCCGTTTCCATCGGATTAAGCCCCAGCGGCAATTTTCACTTTACTAAACCAGTGGTGCTGCTTACCAATAGACGTTGCTATTCTGCAACCAATACCTTTACGGCTATTAGCAAATCCATTCCGCATTTCTACCACCTGGGCGATACTACTGGTGGTGGCGGAGGCATACCCATCGATTTCGAATTACCTAATGGCTGGCGTTATCGCTTCTCGGCCACCCGCAGCTTTACCCCCGATGGCTTTAATATCGAAATGGGGCTTCCGCCCGATAGTGCCTTTAACCTCGATCCGCTGCTATTACAGCAAGGCTATGACGCCTATATCGAAGAAGCTTTAAACTACCTCGACTAAGCTTCCGGATCTTCAATCCAGGAACTGTACATAATGTAATTATTGGCAATGCGATTGATCTCTCCGGAAATTAGCTCTGGAGTGATATCCTTCACTTTTTTGGCAGGTACACCGGCAAAAATACTGCCACTGGGAATATGGGTTCCTTCCAAAACTACCGCGCCAGCTGCCACAATACTATTGCTTTCAACTACGCAGGCATCCATTACAATGGCACCCATGCCAATCAAAACATTATCATGAATTGTACATCCATGTACGATGGCATTATGGCCAATGGAAACATTATTACCAATTATTAATGGGTGTTTCTGATAGGTACAATGTAAGGTGGCATTATCCTGCACATTTACCTTATCCCCCATTTTTATATAGTGTACATCGCCACGCGCCACGCTGTTAAACCAAAAGCTGCATTGCTTACCACATTGAATATCTCCTACTAAGGTGGCATTATCCGCCACAAAGCAATCTTCGCCCAATTGAGGCACCTTGCCTTTCACTGCTTTAACCAAAGCCATATTGATTCTCTTTATATGCTCAAATTAAAGACAAATGAACGGCCCTCGGAAATTGGGCACCTGCTATCTTTGCAAAAAATTATTCCCATGGATATGGCCAAAGTTCCCATTAGCGTATATGCAGAAATGACCCCAAACCCCACCGTGCTTAAGTTTGTGGCAAACAAGCCTCTGGTATCGGTAGATTCGGTGGAATTTCGCAATATCGAAGAAGCCCAGCCTTCGCCTTTGGCCACCAAGCTCTTCCACTTCCCCTTTGTGAAGGAGGTATTTATTAGCTCCAATTACGTTGCCATCAGCAAATACGACATCGTAGAATGGGATGAAGTTACCTTGGACTTGCGAGAACTAATCCGTGACTTTTTAGCGGAAGGCGGTATCGTATTAAATGAAGCAGCCCTAAAACCTAAAGCGGAAGAAACCACTGAAGAAGCGGTTGACGCCCAAAGTGGGTATATCCATCCTGAAGAAAAGGCCAAGGAAGACTGGGATGCTATCGACACCAAAATCGTTTCCTTACTGGAAGAATATGTAAAACCAGCCGTGGCTAATGACGGAGGTAATATCAAATTCTTAAACCATAAGGATGGGGTGGTTAGCGTATTATTACAAGGTGCCTGCAGTGGCTGCCCTAGTAGTACCGCTACCCTAAAGCAAGGCATCGAAGCCATGCTTCAAAACTTCTTCCCTGGCCAAATCAAAACGGTGCAAGCCGTAAATGGCTAGGAAAAAAACTGGTTTTTTCCCGTTAGGATATTAAGCGCTCAAGCTTGCATTACCATAGAGCTTTAAGCTTCTAAGGTGGGCGCGAATAGCTTGAGCTAAAGTTCTATGCTCGTAATAAGGTAAGTTGAATTCCTTCGCGGTTTTCTTCACAATCTCGCTTAATGCTGGATAGTGAATATGACAGATATGCGGGAATAAGTGATGCTCAACCTGGAAATTAAGTCCACCTACAAACCAACCTACCAGTTTATTGCCCCGGGCAAAATCTGAAGTTGTTTTTAATTGGTGAGCAAGGAACTCATCATCCATTGCCTTATCGTCTTCAGGAATATGAGCTACCTGCACATGATCTACCACGTGCGCCAATTGGAATACAAAGCTCAATACAAAGCCTGCGATCAAGTGCATAATCACAAATCCCAATATCGCAATGTACCAGGGTACCGCCAGGAATACGATGGGCAATACCAAGAACAAACCGAAATAAAGAACCTTGGTGTAAATTAATTTAATCCACTCTTGACGCAGGGCATCATCGCTCAGCTTAGCAACACCTGTCTTCTGGTAACGGATCAATTGAGAAAAGTCCTTCATCACCACCCAGTTGAGGGTCAACAAGCTATACAATAAGGGTGCATACCAAACTTGGTAGCGGTGACGCTTGTGTAAAGGCTGATCAGGATGCAAACGCAATAAGCCGTGCGTATCCAAATCATCATCCAAACCATCGATATTGGTATAGGTATGGTGTAATACATTATGCTGTAATCTCCAGGTGGTTAGGTTACCGGAAATCAGATAAATACTGGAAGCAATAAAATCGTTCACCTTAGGACTGCGATGATAAGCACCATGGGCGGCATCATGCATCACCGACATCCCCACACCAGACATGCCCAATCCCATAATGGCAAAGAGACCTAAAACGGCCCAGGGTCCGGGATTAAAAATGAAAAGAGCCAGAAATGGAAGAAAATACATAGCTAGCATCGCTACGGTCTTCATGAACATCGCCGAATTGGCTTTCGGGTTTAAGGATTTCTCCTTAAAATATTGATTTACTCTGCTTCTTAAAGTCTTGCTGAATGATAGAGAATCTGCTTTGGGGAAACGAACTTTTTGCAGAGGGTAAGTGCTTTCGGGCATACGAATATTTTCATGGCTAAAATAAGAAGGAAGATTAACTTCGCTACCTGAAATCTTAAGATTTAACAAGATGTTGAAACGTATCGATCCCAGCCAAACCAAAGCTTGGACTCAATTGGAAAGCAAAGCACGGGAAATGAGGGACAAACACCTCAAAGATCTCTTTGCGGAGGATCCGAATCGCTTCGAAAAAATGAAAAAAGAGCATAAGGACCTGCTCTTTGATTTCTCCAAGAACCTCATTGACACAGAAAGCCTTGATTTACTAGAGGAGCTTTTCACCGAATGTGGTGTGAAAGAAGGAATTCAGGCTATGTTGAAAGGCGAAAAGATTAATGAAACGGAGGGCAGAGCGGTACTGCATACTGCCCTGCGAACTTTCAGCGATGAAGAAATTTTTGTGGATGGCCAATCCGTAAATGAGGATATCGAAAAGGTGCTCGAGCAAATGCAGGATTTTTCGGACCTAATCATTTCCGGCAATTGGAAAGGTTACAGCGGAAAAACCATTAAGCATATTGTCAATATCGGCATCGGCGGAAGCGACCTTGGACCTCTGATGGTTTATGAAGCCTTAAAACCCTATCACAATCATTTACGCTGCCATTATGTTTCTAATGTAGACGGAGCGCATCTAAATGAGACCTTAAAAGATCTTGATCCGGAGCAAACCTTGTTCATTATTGCTAGTAAAACCTTTACTACTCAAGAGACCATGACCAATGCTCGCTCGGCACGTGAATGGTTCTTGCGCAGCAATGCCTCCGAAAATGATATCGCCAAGCATTTCGTGGCCGTTTCTACCAATCGGGAGAAGGTAATAGACTTTGGAATTGACCCTACCAATATGTTCGTTTTTTGGGATTGGGTTGGAGGCCGCTACTCCGTTTGGAGTGCCATTGGCCTTAGCCTGGCCTGCGGATTAGGATATAAGAACTTCGAAAAATTCTTACGCGGGGCGCATAGTATGGATCGCCACCTGGCGGAAGCTGACTTTAAGGATAACATTCCCATGCAAATGGCCGCATTAGGCATTTGGTATGTCAACTTTATGGGTGCAGAAAGTGAGGCCATCATCCCTTATGATCAAAATATGCATCGCTTTGCCGCCTATTTCCAACAAGGGAATATGGAAAGTAATGGTAAATACATCGATCGCAATGGCCAAAAAGTAAGCTATGCCACTGGTCCCATTATTTGGGGAGAGCCCGGCACCAATGGTCAGCATGCCTTTTTCCAATTAATGCATCAAGGTACCCGCTTTATTCCGGCTGATTTTATTGGCTTCGCGGAGAGTCATTATACCATGGGAGATCATCATTTAAAGCTCTTGTCCAACTTCCTGGCGCAAACCGAAGCTTTAATGATTGGCAAGACCAAAGCAGAGGTAGAAGCGGAAATGAAAGCTAAGGGAAGTAGCGCAGAGGAAATCACTAAGATTGCTCCCTTTCGCGTATTCCAAGGCAACCGCCCCACTACTTCTATCCTGGGTCAGAAATCGGATCCTGAAAGCCTTGGAGCTCTGGTTGCCGCCTATGAGCATAAAATTTTTATACAAGGTATTGTTTGGAATATTTACTCCTTTGATCAATGGGGAGTTGAACTGGGAAAAGCCTTAGCAAATACCATCCTACCGCTGCTTTCAGAGGGAGGTGAAATTGACAAAGATGCTAGTACTAAAGGATTAATTACCTACATTAGAAACCGCAGAGGGATAAAAGGATAAAAAAAAGATGAAAAATTGGAGCTTTATCTTGCTTGCAGTCACAATACTGTCATCTTGCAATCAAGAAATTAAGGAAGAAAACGCCCGTTTAAAGGCCGAGTTAGACTCCTTACGTACGGAAAGTGTTGATCAAGATTCTACGATCAGCGATTTCATGACAACATTCCAACAAGTTCAAGACAATTTAAGCAGTATCAGAGAGCGCGAAGAATCGATTCGCGAAGTTTCGGAAGGCGGCCTCGAAAACGAAGGCTCTACCCGTGACAAGCTTATATCTGATATTGAAGCTATCAACTCTTTAATCGAAAAGAATAAAGGGGCTATTGATGACTTACGTCGCAAATTGGCTTCCAGTCGTGGTGAAAACAGGAAGTACCTGAAAATGGTCGAAAACTTGAATCGCCAAATTGAACTGAAAAACGAGCAAGTGGCCGAATTATACGGTCAGTTGGAACAAGCCAATTTTAAGGTATCTCAATTAAGTTCCAAAGTGGGATTACTTACTGAAACCGGAATGGCTCAGAAAAAAGTAATTGAGCAGCAAGACTCCGAATTGAATACCGCCTACTATACCATGGGTACTTATGAAGAATTAAATGAGGCGGGTGTAGTAGATAAAGAAGGCGGGTTTATTGGAATCGGAAGAACTGAGACTCTGGCCAAAGACTTTAACACCTCTTATTTTACTAAGATTGATATCCGCAACTCTACCGACCTCAGTTTTAACGGTGAGTATAAAAAAGTGGAAATCATCACAAACCACTCAACCGAATCATACGTATATGAGGAGGACAACGAATTCAAAAAAGCGCTAAAGATTACGAATCCAACAGAGTTTTGGAAAAATTCCAAGTACCTGGTTATTCTTTTGGACAAATAGTCTTCTGCTCCTATCCACCTCTAAAGGAGCGTTTATACAGTTATGAAGGTTAGTAATAAGAGTTTCTTCAATATCATGAAATGGCTCGTGCGTATGCTCGTGGGCTTTATTTTCCTTGATTTTGGACTATCTATGTTAGCTGGTAGTTTATCCAGCATCTTCGAGCATCATGAATTGGCATTATTCTCAGCGGTTGCCATCCTCTTATTGGCAGTATTGCGGTTTTCATTTTTCTCTTATGAAGATGAATATGAAATTATCCATATAGATACCCGCAGCCTGGTTTTTGGCTTTTTAGAAAGTCCGCGCCACCGTCATTATGAATTTGCCAAAATCATTTTAGCTGATTATAAAATTGATAAGGGATTACTCAAGTATCGACTTACCTTAACGGTAAACTCGAGCTCCGGGGATAAGAAATTGCGTCATTTCGACCTGTACTTCTTGAGTAAAGATAAACAGGAATACGTGGAGAAATCGCTGCAGCAAGTCCTCGAAAACAATAGTAAACTCTAGAAGACGGAGCCTGCCCCTCTTTGATTAACTTTGCAGTAAAATTGCAAAGATGATTACTGGATTACAGCACCTGCACTCTGGATTACCTTATTTACTTCTTCCCCTTTTATTGATCAGTTGTATTGTATTCTGGATGCGCTCCGGAAATGGTGCTAGCTTTGGTAAAAGTGATAAGCGACTAGCCTTAATCACTTTGATCCTGAGTCATCTTCAACTTGTTTTCGGACTATTATTATACTTTACCGGCCCTAAGGGCTTTAACTACACATCCGTTTCCGGATTTATGAAGGATTCGGTAATGCGACTGTACGCGGTTGAACATATTGCGGTGATGTTGATTAGTATTACCTTAATCACCATCGGATATTCCCGTGCAAAGCGAAGCAGCGATAACACTAAAAAATTCCGTGGCCTGGCTATTTTCTACAGCCTCGGCTTGCTGCTCATCTTGTCGCGTATCCCTTGGGATGCCTGGCTTTCTTAATTTATGATTGAAACCAAAAAGAAACGTACCGACCTCCGTGAGCGTGCGGTATTGATTGGGGTAATTACCACCTTTCAAAGTGAAGAAAAAGTAGCTGAGTACCTGGACGAATTAGCCTTTTTGGCGGATACGGCCGGAGCAGACTCCATGAAACGCTTCACTCAAAAACTCGATTCGCCTAATCCTAAAACTTTTTTGGGAAGTGGAAAAATTGAAGAAATCGCCGCATACATTAAAGCGGAAGACATAGATCTGGCCATTTTCGATGATGAGCTCTCCCCTTCCCAATTGAAGAATGTGGAGCGCATTTTCGAAATCAAGGTACTGGATCGTACTAACCTGATCCTCGACATCTTCGCGGCCCGAGCTCAAACCTCTTATGCCCGCACTCAGGTAGAGCTGGCCCAGTATCAATATCTATTACCACGCCTTACCAATATGTGGACTCACTTGAGTAAGCAGAAAGGGGGTATTGGTATGAAAGGTCCTGGTGAACGAGAGATTGAAACCGACCGCCGGATTGTGCGCGATAAAATCAGTTTGCTGAAAAAGCAATTGCAAAAAATCGACAAGCAAATGGCCATACAGCGCTCCAATCGGGCCAGTATGGTACGCGTTGCATTGGTGGGTTATACGAACGTAGGGAAATCAACCCTGATGAACCTCTTGAGTAAATCGGAGGTATTTGCCGAGAATAAACTCTTTGCCACCCTGGACACGACGGTGCGAAAAGTGGTAATTCACAACCTACCCTTCTTAATGTCGGATACGGTAGGTTTCATCCGCAAATTGCCTACACAATTAGTGGAATCCTTTAAATCTACTCTGGACGAAGTGCGGGAAGCGGATGTACTCTTACATGTAGTGGATATTTCTCATTCCAATTTTGAAGATCATATCAGCACTGTAGACCGCACCATAGCAGAGATTGACGGGCGTGAAAAACCCACCATCATGATCTTCAATAAAATTGATGCTTATGTTCCTGAACACCGTGACCCGGATGACCTTCAGGAACCGGAAAACAACCGACATTTGACCTTAGAAGAATGGAAGTCTACCTGGTTTGCTCGTACCGATCGCCAGGCGATTTTTATCTCAGCCACGGAAAAAGAAAATATCGAAGACCTGCGGAATCGTTTGTACGAAACCCTGGCCGAAATTCATGCCCGTCGCTACCCGAACAATAATTTCTTGTTTTAAAAACAATAAGATGGCCACGAAAATCAGTAAAAAGGTTAGCCTCGAGTACCATGCTCAAGGTAGGCCGGGAAAAATTGAAGTTATCCCCACCAAACCCAGTAACTCACAACGTGATCTGTCCATCGCCTATAGCCCAGGAGTGGCAGATCCCTGTTTGGAAATCGCCCGCGATAAAGAGAATGCCTATAAATATACGGCCAAAGGAAACCTGGTAGCAGTTATTTCAAATGGGACCGCGGTACTCGGTTTGGGCGATATTGGCCCTGAGGCCAGTAAACCGGTAATGGAAGGAAAGGGGGTGCTCTTTAAAATCTTCGCTGATATTGATGTTTTCGACATTGAAATCGACGAGAAAGATCCGGCCAAATTTGTGGAGCATGTAAAAGCCATTGCCCCCACCTTTGGCGGAATCAACCTGGAGGACATTAAAGCTCCGGAAAGCTTTTACATTGAAGAGCGCTTAAAAGCAGAATTGGATATTCCAGTGATGCACGATGACCAGCACGGAACGGCCATTATTGCCAGCGCTGCCCTTTTAAATGCTACCGAATGTGTAGGCAAAAGCCTGGATAAAATTAAAGTAGTATTTAATGGCGCCGGTGCCAGTGCTACGGCTACTGCCAAGCTCTTTATGAGTTTAGGAGTGCAAGAGGAAAACCTCTTAATGGCCGATAGTAAAGGGATTATCAATACCCGCCGGGAAGATCTGAATGAAGAGAAGCGATTTTTTGCACGCAAGACAGAGCACAATACTTTAAGTGATGCCCTACAACATGCGGATGTCTTTGTAGGTCTTTCCGTTGGAGGAATCCTCACCCAAAAGATGGTACGTTCCATGGCACAGGATCCCATTGTATTTGCCCTGGCCAACCCAAGTCCCGAAATCAATTATAACGAGGCCAAGCAGGCTCGCAAGGATATAATTATCGCAACTGGTCGATCCGACCATCCTAATCAGGTAAATAATGTTTTAGGCTTTCCTTTCATCTTTCGGGGTGCTCTCGATGTGCGCTCTACCAAGATTAATGAGGAAATGAAAATTGCCGCCGCCAGAGCGATTGCGGAACTGGCTAAAGAACCGGTACCCGAAATTGTGAATCTTGCCTACAATGAAAGCAATTTGCAATTTGGCCGGGATTACATCATCCCCAAACCATTCGATCCGCGCCTTATTGTTAAGGTAGCCATGGCCGTTGCTAAAGCGGCAATGGATAGTGGTGTGGCCAAAGAGCCCATTCGTAATTGGGATGCTTACAAAGAGCATTTACTGAGCCGCCTGGGCCGCGATGATAAATTCATTCGCCTGGCACAGGAGAAAGCCACCAAGAATCCGCAAAGAGTTGTATTGGCTGAAGGGGATGAATTAAAAACCCTAAAAGCTGCCCAAATTGTAGTAGATGAAGGCTTAGCTCAACCCATATTATTAGGTCGTCGTGAGAAAATCAGCCGCCTGATTGAGGAAAATGGCCTGGAGGATATTTCGCATTTACCGGTAATTGATCCGCATGAACCCAATGAACGTGCCGAGGCCTATGCGCAATTACTCTTTAAAAAACGCCAGCGTAAAGGCATGACCTTATACGAGGCGCGCAAATACATGCGGGATCGGAATTACTTTGGCGTGGCCATGACAGAAATCGGCGATGCCGATGCCTTTATATCAGGCACCACTCGTCGCTATTCTGAAGTGATCAAACCCATTTTCAAAATCATGGGTACTCGTCCCGGAGTAGATCGTATCGCCGGAATGTACATCATGCTCACCAAGCGTGGGCCCATGTTCTTTGCCGATACCACAGTAATTAAAGAGCCAACGGTAGAAGAAGTAGTTCAGATTACTCGCCTATTGGCTGATAATATTCGCCGTATTAATATGGTACCGCGCATCGCCTTATTGGGATACTCCAACTTTGGCAGCAATCAAAGTGACAAGCTTTCTCAAACCATGAGTAAAGCGACTGAAATTTTGCATCGTGAAAACCCAGATTTAGTGGTAGATGGTGAACTTCAAGCCAATTTTGCTTTAGACCGGGAATTGCTCAAAGAAAACTTCCCTTTCAGCACTTTAGTGGATCAAAAAGTAAATGCCTTTGTATTCCCCAATTTGGCCGCCGGAAACATTGCCTATAAGATGTTGCAATCTTTTGAAGCCGCAGAAGCCTTAGGACCGGTTTTATTAGGAGTAAATCGACCGGCACACATATTACAAATGGGAGCTTCGGTGCGGGAAATTGTAAATATGATTACCTTAGCAAGTGTGGATGCACAAACACGCTAATCGAATCTAAACCTCTTAAAATGAATATCTTACTTCCCACCGACTTCTCAGAAAACGCGGACATCGCAACTGAGTACGCTTTTAAACTGGCCGAGAAAAGCCAGGGTAAAGTAACCGTATTACACGCCTACGATCTTCCTTATTCAGATCGCTCAATGAGCACCTCCCTTTTAGAGGTGATGAAAGAAAATGCCGAAAGCAATATGAAGGATTATGTGAAGGAGCTGAAAAGCCGCTACTCCACTCCTTTTGAAAGCTTAGTTCGCCTGGGTAACCCTATTCGCTTGATTACCGAAACTTCCCGTTTGGACAGTATTGATATGATTGTAATGGGAACCAAAGGAGCCAGTGGATTAGAAGAAGTACTGATCGGATCCAATGCAGCTTCGGTGATTCAAAATACCCAAAAGCCGGTAATGGTAATACCACCGGTTGCTACCTGGACGGAAATTGATAAAATCATATTTGCCACTGATCTCGACCTCAAAGTGAAGGAACAGCCTTTACAACGCTTAAGAGAGTTTGCACTTTTGAATAATTCGAGCATTGATCTGGTTTATGTACAAACGGAGAAGGCTCCTGCAGATGGCAGTCGCAAATTCTACAGCTCTAATTTAGAAGGTGTAAACCATGAGTTTACCATTTTAAAAAGCGGGGATATTGAAAAATCCATCAGTGCAGAAGCTGAAAAGGAAAAGGCCAATTTAATTACTGCTATTGCTAAGCGCTATGGTTTCTTTGAGGGACTATTTCACCGCAGCATGACTAATAAATTAGCCTACCACAGTCGCTTGCCTCTTTTGGTACTGCATGAACCAAAATAAATCTCAGACCTTATAGGAAAGGTCTAAACCCAATGCATGGAGATAAACGCCCTGTATGATTGGCTAAAGCCAAAATCTAAGCCCTTGCTAATTGCTGGCCCTTGCAGCGTAGAAAGTGAGGAACAAATGATGCAAACCGCAGACTCACTGGCACGAACCGGATTGGTAAGTGCCTTTCGAGGCGGTGTATGGAAGCCTCGCACCAAACCGGGATCTTTTGAGGGAATCGGCAGCCCGGCGCTAAAATGGCTAAAGGCCGCTGGTACTAAGCATCAAATACCAGTAATTACTGAAGTAGCGAATTCTCGCCACGTGGAAGAGGCACTGGAAGCGGGTATCGATATGATTTGGATTGGTGCGCGCACCACAGTGAATCCTTTTTACGTTCAGGATATTGCAGATGCTCTCAAAGGCACTGACATTCCAGTATTGGTGAAAAACCCTATACACCCAGAGGTAAAACTTTGGCTGGGTGCTTTGGAACGTATCAATAATGCCGGAATCCAAAAACTTGGCGCCATCCACCGTGGCTTTTACGCCTATCAAAGTCAACCTTTCCGCAATGAACCCAAATGGGAGGTATTCTTCGAATTACGTCGCCTGGCCCCTAAACTTCCGGTAATTTGCGACCCAAGTCATATTGCAGGTCGCAGTGAATTAATCGGGGAAGTTTGCCAATCGGCACTCGACTTGGGTATGGATGGCTTTATGATCGAATCCCATATTGAGCCTCATAAAGCATTAAGCGACCCACTGCAACAATTACGTCCTTACGACCTGGATTTGGTCTATCGTGCCTTGGAGCATAGAGATGAGGCGATTGATGATGAGCGCTATATCGCCAAATTAGAAGAACTGCGCTATCAGATAGATCAGGTAGACGCTGAGATTTTGAAATTGATATCACGCCGACAGGATCTGGCCAAAGCCATTGGTCCGGTGAAATACGAAAACCAGGCAACCATTTTTCAGATGAAACGTTGGTTTAAGGTATTGGAAAATCGCAAAGCTCAAGGCCTAAGCCTCGATCTGGAAGATGAATTGGTACATGAACTCTTTCAGCTATTGCACAAATATTCCATTGATACCCAAATCAAGAATCACCACGAATGAAAAAACTCTTTCTATTCCTCCTGGTCCTGGGGCAAATTAGCCTAAAGGCCCAAAATGTAGACCAGGAAAAATCCAAAGTAAACTTCGAAATCTCCAATTTGGGCTTCAATACAGTAGAAGGAAGCTTCAGTGGATTAAATGGTAAGCTCTATTTAAATATGGATGCGGTGCACAAGTCCATATTAAAGGTTTGCCTGGAAGTAAACAGCATTGAAACAGGTATCGCTAAGCGAGATGATCATCTAAAAAGTGAAGATTTCTTCTGGGCCGAAAAGCATCCTCAAATCTGCTTTAATGGCGATAAATTCAAATACCTGGGCGACAATCGCTGGCAGGTAAGCGGGTACTTAAACATTCGAGGAATTAAGAAATACATCACGGTAGCTTTGGTCTATAAAGATGATATCCTGGAATGTGAGTTTAAGCTCCATCGCTTTGACTATGAGCTAGGCACCGATATCTCCACTTTCACCGCGGGTGAGGAAGTGGAAATTAAGGTTCACCTGGAAAAGAAAGCAGCTTAAGCGCTTCGAAAACACTTATCGCTTTAAGAGCTCCTGGAGCTTTGTAAATTGCCAGCATGCATACTATCCCGGAAATAATCTGGAAGCCGAAGGCCGTGGTTAATCCTACCGAACTAAAAGGCTTACAAGCGGAATTAGATCTGGATCCCAAAATCCTGACCCTCCTGCTCCAAAGAGGAATTAAAAGCCTGGATCAAGCCAAACAGTTTTTTAAACCCAGCTTGGAAGAATTGCATGATCCCTTCTTAATGAAGGATATGAATCGGGCAGTAGAAAGGATAGATCAGGCAGTAGAAGCCAGGGAAAAAATCATGATCTATGGCGATTATGATGTGGATGGCACTACCTCCGTGGCTATGCTCGCCAATTTCTTGCAAGGGCATTATGCCAATTTCATCACCTATATCCCAGATCGCTATCACGAAGGATACGGAGTTTCCAAAGCGGGTATTGATAAAGCTCATGCTGAAGAGGTTAGCCTAATTATCGCTCTGGACTGCGGCATTAAAGCCCTGGATAAAGTGGGTTATGCTGGCAGTTTAGGAATTGATTTTATCATTTGCGATCATCATACTCCCGGCCCGGAGCTTCCGGCCGCCGCTGCTGTATTGGACCCCAAAAGAAAAGACTGCAACTATCCCTATAAAGGACTGAGTGGTTGTGGAGTAGGTTTTAAACTTGCTCAGGCACTTTCTGAGAAATGGCAAATCGATAAGTCTGAATGCTGGAAACTATTGGATTTATTGGCCTTAAGCATAGGCGCTGATATCGTTCCCATGACCGGCGAAAATCGAGTGCTCGCCTACTATGGATTAGAAAAAATAAACTCGGATCCATCTGATGGTATTCAAGCTTTGCTGCGAACAGCAGGGCAGTTGGATCGTCGCCTGAGTATTGGAGATGTAGTTTTTACCCTGGCGCCCCGCATTAATGCAGCGGGTAGATTGGCCCATGCTCAGCAGGCAGTAGACCTATTAAGAGGAACCGACCTCAGCCTCCTGCCCGAAATTGCCGATGAAATTGAAGTACGGAATCAAGATCGTAAAAACTTAGACCGGCAAATCACTAAAGAGGCGCTCCGCCAAATTGAAGATGAAATAGCACCAGAGGCTGCAAGTACCGTTGTCTTTCAAGAAGATTGGCATAAAGGAGTAATTGGCATTGTAGCTTCACGGCTGATTGAAAACCATTACCGGCCCACCGTAGTACTCACCCAATCCGGCGACAAACTAGCGGGCTCTGCTCGCTCTGTAGAAGGCTTTGATCTTTACGGCGCATTAGAAGCCTGTGAAGACTCCCTAATTCAATTCGGAGGACATGCCGCTGCCGCTGGTATGACCTTAAAACCGGAACAACTCAACGATTTCAAAATAGCTTTTGAAGAAAGTGTTAAAGCGCGCATCACCGAAGAGCAAAAGCAAGCCCGCCTAATTTATGATTTGGACATAGAGGCCAGTGATATCGACGCTAAATTTTACCGGCTCATCCAGCGATTTGCTCCCTTTGGCCCCGAGAACCTTGCACCACTTTTACGCTGTCGTAATTTGATAGATCGCGGTTCCCGAACTGTTGGCGATGAGGGCCAGCATCTTAAAATATCGGTGGTGGACCCTGATAGTGGTTTGTGTTTAGAGGGGATCGGTTTTAACTTAGGACCTAAATTAAAGATCCTCCAAAGTCAGCAGCCGGTAGCTCTGCTCTTTCATTTGGAGTTGAATGTTTTTAGAGGACAGGCTTCCTTACAATTAAGAGTATTAGATATTAAAGCGGATAGCGAATTAGAAGATTGATAATGGAAAAGAGAACAGCATTTATAACAGGTGCCACCAGTGGGATTGGCAAGGCATGTGCAGAGAGACTTGCTCGCGAAAACTATCGCTTAATTCTTTGCGGTCGCCGAGAAGATCGTTTAGCAGAACTTGAAAAACAATTAGGCGTTTACACCGCTATCCATAGCTTGAGTTTTGATGTTCGTGATGCGGAAGCTGTGGCTAATTCCATTGCCTCTTTACCCTCCGAATTTCAAAAAATTGACATCCTTATTAATAATGCTGGCAATGCCCATGGCCTCGACCCCATCCAAGCAGGTAGTATTGAAGATTGGGATGCCATGCTAGATATTAATGTGAAAGGATTGCTTTATGTAAGTAAGCAGATCATCCCTCAATTCATCGAAAGAAAGGAAGGCCATATTATCAATATAGGCTCTACAGCAGCCAAGGAAGTATATCCTAATGGAAATGTGTATTGTGCATCCAAACATGCGGTAGATGCTATTAATCAAGGCATGCGCATTGATTTAAACAAGCACAACATACGGGTAGGAGCCATTCATCCCGGAATGGTAGAAACTGAATTCAGCGAAGTTCGCTTTAAAGGAGATCAGGAAAGAGCAGCTAAGGTATATCAAGGATTCCGCCCATTACAGGCAGAAGATATTGCAGATATCATTGCCTTCGTAATTAGTAGACCTTACCATGTAAATATTGCTGACCTGGTAGTAATGAGCGTAGATCAGGCCAGTTCAACAATCGTAAATAAACAAGCTTAGGATTGCAATTGAGCCAATCGAACTTTAGGTTCTTTAGGCTCTTCCAATGGTAATTTCAAAGCATCGATGCGTTTTTTCAAAGGCATCATAATATCCTGGAAGCTTGGCATGAACTCATCCGTGATCGGTTCTGCTTCTGGTAAATCCTGACTGAGTGGATCAACCTGCTTGCCATTTACCCAAAAACGGTAGCATACGTGAGGTCCTGTGGCCAGGCCAGTGCTACCTACATAACCAATTACATCTCCTTGACGAACTCTAGAACCTTTGCGAATGCCTTTGGCAAACTTGCTCATGTGTAAGTACTGAGTGGTGTAAGTACTATTATGTCGCACCTTCACATAGTTACCATTTCCACGAGTGTAGGCCGCGGCAATTACTTCACCGTCGGCAGTAGACATAATGGGCGTACCATGTGGCGCAGCATAGTCTGTACCTAAATGCGGTTTTACACGCTTCAATACCGGATGAAAACGACGGGGATTAAACCGAGAAGAGATACGGAAGAAATCAAGTGGTGCTTTCAAGAATGCTTTGCGCAGACTGCGACCTTGCTCATCGAAATAATCGCGATAGGTGGTATCATTATCGTAGAAGAAAGAATAGAAAGAACGACCACTATGATGGAAGTCGGCTGCCAAAATGCGTCCGGTTCCAACTTTGATCGAATCTTGAATATAATTCTCCTCATAAATCAATTTGAAATAGTCACCGGGCTGAATTCGGAAGAAGTCAATGGTCCAGGCATAAACCTTAGAAAGCTCCACCGCTAAAGCTGGTGAACCTCCTTGATCCAAAAGACTTTCATATAGAGATGACTCAATAATACCGCTGATGGATTTCTCGCGTACTTCTACCTCTTCTGCCCCCAGGTAAACATTACCCGTATCGCGTAAATCGAAAACCACATAGTCTACCGCTGATGGCTTGTACACCATGTAACGAGCCACCTGACTGCTATCTAAATTCTCAGCGAAAATGGTGTAGTCCTTTCCACTGCGCAGATTACGTACATCGAAGATATCCTTGTAATTGGTGGCAATTCGGTTGATCATAGAATAATCAATCCCGAAGTTTAGCAGAATATTGCTAAAGCTCTCACCATTGGAAATAACATTGTCGATAAGTTCAAAAGAATCTACCGGCAAACCGTATTTCATCTGCACTTCCTTCACCGGAGTCAAAGCTTCCTCTTGCTCCTGCTTAACTTCAGGGGCGGGCTTTTCACTCACAAAATTATCAAAGACACCCAGGTTGTTTAGAATCACTAAAGGGGTCGCCAGAATCAATCCTACAAGGACCAATTTTAATCTTAACTGCATAAAAGGTTGTAATAGGTGGTGGTTGCAGGGCCGCAAATATACAAACCCACGGGGGTCTAACGCGCTCCAACTCTGATTATTGCCCCTGCTCCTGCTTTTTCTTCACTTCTTCCAACACTTCATTTACCCAGGACTTACCCCATTCCTCTTTCTCTTGCTCTGTCCATAACTGTGGATAGAAGATTCGTTTTTGGAAACGAGGGGGTAAATACTTCTGCCAATTGGTTCCACCAGTGGCCCGCACATCGGCCGGACGGCGTGCCAGATATACCACAGAAGTTTTATAGTGTTGTAATGGCCAGTATACATTTACATTTAAATCGAGTAAACGCATTTGGTCTTTTAAGGTTTCATTGGCCTGTTCCTCCTCCGGAAGCTCCAGGTATTTTTGCCAAAGATTTGTATGATAGAATTCCTTGGCATGACGAATAATCATCCCGGAATACTTTTTCTCAAACTGCTTAAGAGTAAGGGTTTTATGTCCCGATTCAGCAATGGTCGCCCCTTTCTTCCAATAGATGTATTCGTACATCTGCTCAATACTGGGATCATGCTCCTTCATATCATCCCGATGGTCTTTATCCACCAGATTAATCATATCTGTAGCACAGATTTCTACCAGTCGATATTGAACGGATTGAAAGCCAGAAGCTGGAATCAAAGACATGCGAAACTTTAAGAATTGATGGCGATCCATCCCCTGCTCCATAATTCCAAAGGAACGGGTCAAAGCTTCAAAGTAGCGATTCACTCGGCTCAATTTCTGAGTCATAGACTCGGCTGTAACCGAATTCTCCTCAGCCAATTGACGGAACTCATGCAAGGATAACTTGAAATAAAGTTCCGTAATCTGATGGTACATGATGAAAATCTCCTCATCCGGAATATCCGTGATGGGAGTTTGTAAGGATAACAGGGTATCCAGGTGGATATAATCCCAGTAGGTATTGTAATCCTGGTAAAGTAAACCGTCCAGAAAATCCAGTAATTCCTGACCACTTGCCTGGTATTTATCGGCTAGCAGGTTCAAGCGTTCCTGAATTTCGGGAGTAATCTTTACATCTTGAGGCATGGTCTCTTATTTAGCTCTGTAAAACTATAATAAAAGAGCTATTTAAAACGAAGTTTATGCTGAAGACCTTTATAGTCGGTTAACTCTACTCGGATGGATCCGATAAAAAGCGAAGATTCAATCAGTATAGGCACTTTATTCTCATCATCACTCACATAAATGGTCATCCCTTCTTCTTCGCTAAACACGCGCCCTTCTTGCAATTTTGGACGAAGGGCCAAGCAAGAAATATCGCCCCAATCGGTTTCTACATTCTCCCGACCTAAAACCACTAATTTGAAGGGGAATTGCTCGTGATCCAAAAACATGGTAAAGCTAATCTCATCACCCTTCTTCAATTTAGAAGCATCCCAAGAGCGTGCAAAGTAAAAGGCACTAATCATGTCTTGAGCATATTCTTCGTAGCTAAACTCTCCTTTGTGCAAAGCCTTAAGATCGCGAACGGTTTGCTGATATTGATCAAATATCAGGTGACGTTCAATTTCATATCCACCTTCATTCACATCGCGAATAAACTCCCAGGGCACCATCGCCTCTGTATCGATAAAGCTTTCGTAACGATCTCGAGTTTTAAAAAACCATTCGGTCATGCCGGTCGTTCTGCCGGTTCCCACCACATGATAGGAAGGTCGGCCGGAGCGCTCTACAATTCCTTTAACTTCTAATTTGGCTTTACCCGCTTCGATTAAACCGTAGCGAATGCGATACTCGAGCACCTCACCAGGTTTAAAAGCTCTTTGATTGAGGTTTCGTAATTGTTCTACTCTCTGTGCTGCTTGGGGCTTCTCATCCGCCGAAAGGCTGGGCATGGAAGCCAGGGGCACCAGAGTAAGGAGGCTTAAGAAAAGGGCTTTCATGGTTGTTCTTTAAGGAGTCTATTACAAACGTAATGCCAGAGGCTAATGGTATTAAAATCCAAAGAGCTCGGATAAAAATCCGCGTATAGCACCATACACATCATCCACTGCACTATCGTAACCAGGAATCAAATCTATATGATAATACTGTTTGATTTCGAGCAAAGCCAAGCCAAATACAATCACCCAAACAATAAGGCCGGCCGACTTAAATAAATAGGAAAAAGCATCCTGAATCAGGAAACGCTTTTGCTCCTTCTTATTCTTTTTGCGTGGAACTATACTGGGTTGGCCGGGCTTCATGCCCCGTAAAGGTACAAGTTGCCCGCAGATAGCGACCAGTCCGAGGGATAGAAATCAAAGGAAGAGCATCCATCCGTTTACATAAGAAAGCTATCAGTCCCCAATTTTGAAATGGAGGATTGAGGCAAGTTCCTATAGAACAATATTCACAATGCGTCCTGGCACCACAATCACCTTGCGGGGAGCCTTTCCATCTAAATACTGCTGGGTTTTGTCTTCAGCCATTACGGTTTTCTCAACCTCATCTTTCGACATATCCGCCGGAAGGCTTAGGGTAAACCGTACCTTGCCATTAAAGGACACAGGATAATTCACCGAGCTTTCTACCAAGTACTTTTCTTCATGTTGTGGATAGGGCTCCTCATTGATGGACCCAACATTACCCAATCGATCCCAAAGTTCTTCAGCAATATGCGGTGCATAAGGCGAAATCAATATAGGCAATTGCTCCAAAATGGCCTTCTTACCGCACTTTAAATCGCCTAGCTCATTCACCGCAATCATAAAGGCACTTACTGAGGTATTGAAGCTAAAATTGGCGATATCCTCATTCAATTTCTTAATCAAGGTGTGCAAAGCTTTCCACTCCTTTTCATTAGGAGCATCATCTGTCACATTCCAATTACCACCTTGATGATACAAACGCCAAAGCTTTTTCAGGAAATTGTGTACCCCGCTAATTCCGGCGGTATTCCAGGGCTTGCTTTGCTCCAATGGCCCTAAGAACATTTCGTAAAGGCGCAAGGTGTCGGCACCATATTGCTCGATAATGTCATCCGGATTCACCACATTGAACTTGGACTTGGACATTTTCTCCACTTCGCGACTCACCTTAAAGCTTCCTTCAAAAATGAATTCTGCATTCTTTAAATCATCACGCCAGTTTTTAAATGCATTCACATCCAATTCATCGGAAGTATTCACTAGGCTCACATCCACATGAACCTTAGATGTTTTATGCTCCTTTGCTTGCTCTGCCGAAACAAAGGTGTTTGTTCCATCAATACGATGAGCAAAAGCTGAATAGCCTAAAATCATCCCCTGGTTTATCAATTTCTTGAAAGGCTCCTCTTGGTTCAAATAACCTTTATCCACCAGAAATTTATGCCAGAAACGGGTGTATAATAAATGCCCGGTGGCGTGTTCGGAACCACCGATATAGAGATCTACATTTTGCCAGTAATCCAATTTCTCCTTATCGGCGAAAGCCTCGGTATTGCGAGCATCCATATAACGGAGGTCATACCAGCTACTTCCCGCCCAACCCGGCATGGTGGTAGTTTCCAAAGGATAGCCTTCACCGGCGGGTACTACTCCTTTATCAGGATGGTAATTCCACATCGAAGCACGCGCCAAAGGTGGCTCACCATCTTCGGTAGGTAAAAATTTATCTACAGCCGGTAATTCGAGAGGAAGATGCTCCTCCTTCACCCGGCGTGGCATATTATCTACATAGTAAATCGGAATGGGCTCTCCCCAATAACGCTGGCGACCGAAAACCGCATCGCGCAAGCGGAAATTAATTTGGGCCTTACCGATCTCTTTATCTTCAATGGCCTCAATAGCCTTGGCAATGGCCGCTTTCACTTCCAAGCCATTCAAGAAATCGCTATTCACCAATTTCCCTTCTTTGGCATCATAAGAAGCTTCCTCCACATTGCCACCACTTACCACTTCTTTGATAGGTAAACCAAAGTGCTTGGCGAAAGCCCAGTCGCGACTATCATGCCCTGGAACCGCCATTACGGCTCCGGTACCATAACCGGCAAGCACATAATCCGCAATCCACACTGGTACTTCTTCACCGCTGAAAGGATGTTTTACATAGGCCCCCGTAAATACGCCACTAATGCTTTTCACCTCGGTCATCCGATCGCGCTCACTCTTACGGGCAGCTTGCTCTTGATAAGCTTTTACCGCCTCCGCTTGATCAGGAGTAGTAATCTCATCTACCAGATAATGTTCGGGAGCTAATACCATAAAGCTCACCCCAAAAATGGTATCAGGACGAGTGGTAAAGACCTCAATATTGGCCTCATGGTCCTTTAATTCGAAGAAGACCGAGGCACCTTGTGATTTCCCAATCCAGTTACGCTGCGATTCTTTTAAAGATTCTGACCAATCAATATGATCCAATCCGGCCAATAGCCGATCGGCATAAGCAGTGATACGCATGCTCCACTGCATCATTTTCTTTTGTACTACCGGATGACCACCCCGCTCGCTTAAGCCATCCTTAACCTCATCATTCGCTAATACCGTACCCAGGGCCGGACACCAGTTCACGGTGCTTTCACTGCGGTAGGCAAGGCGGTAATTCTGTAAAATTTGCTCACGAGTAGCCTCATCATAACCTTCCCATTCTTCGGGCGTAAAATGCAAATCTTCGCCACAAGCGGCATTCAATCCATCGCTGCCATTTTTATGGAAATACCAGATCAATTCTTCGATAGACTTGGCTTGCTCCTCATCGTAATCATACCAGGCATCGAACATCTGCAAAAAGATCCACTGGGTCCAACGGTAAAAAGAAGGATCCGAAGTGCGTACCTCACGCGACCAATCAAAGGCAAAACCAATACGGTCTAATTGCTGGCGGTAACGTTTAATATTTTGCTCGGTGGTCACCGCAGGGTGTTGCCCGGTTTGAATGGCATATTGCTCCGCGGGCAAACCAAAAGAGTCGTAGCCCATGGGATGCAATACATTAAAACCCCGGTGACGCTGATAGCGGCTTACAATATCCGAAGCGATATAGCCCAGCGGGTGACCCACATGCAGTCCGGCTCCGGATGGATAAGGGAACATGTCCAGCACATAGTACTTGGGTTTATTGCTGTTTTCTTCGGCGGCAAAGCTTTTTTGGTTGGCCCAAAAGGCTTGCCATTTCTTTTCGATTTCGGAAAAATTGTAATCCATGGGTATTCGATGGGATGAAGGCGCGAAAATACAGGCTTTGCCCTTCTTGTCATAATAAAAGCGTGCAATCCCGATGAAACGATAGAGGCTTGGTCCTTTTACAAGGTTTAGGCGCCTAATTCAGACTTAAGCTTGCTTGACCGCTGTGCTTTTGAAACGCTTCTTTAATCGAAGCACCTTCTTCTCATACAATTCATAGGAAAGAATGGCCACTATAAAGGTTAGAACCACATTGTAGGGAAAATCATGCACCCAAATTTTGGGAGTACCATTGGGGCCAGTTCGCACAAAGAAACCTTGCCAAATGTAAACACCATAGGAAATTACCCCTATGTATTTTATGGGAGCCCATTCCAATACGCGTATAATGCCTCGCTCTTGATTATTAAATACCCACAAAAGCAAAAAAGTGGAACCCAAACCGTGAAATATTTTAACCCAAGGCATTAAAAACTCTGGTAAATAAAGGGGCGAAAAGAAAACCAGCAAACTAAAATAGCCCGCAAGATTCCCCTTAAACCTTTCGCGAATCTGTCTGTAATTACTAAAATTTAGCTGTGCAAAAAGAGCCCCGAGTAAAATGGGGGCTACGGCCGGAATTACCCAACGATCAACAAAAAACACTTCTTCCAACAAATAGTCTTTCCCCTTTATAGTCAAGGGGATAGTGGGCAAGAAATAGAATCCTAAAACGCACAGAAACAGAATCAGGAAGATTAGGATGTTACGCTTATGGGTATTGAAAAATTTAAAAATGATCGCCCAAAAAATATAGAATTGCTCCTCTACCGCTAAAGACCAGGTATGGCTTAATTCGGGGGACCAGGAAATTTTAGCGCGTGGAACAAAATTAAAGAGGTAAAAAACAGAAGCCAGTAGACCAATGGTGGTTTCCCGAACGTAGCCTAATTGCATAAAGATGTACAGCGCCAGGTAAAAAGGAATGATTGGAGGCAATAAACGCAGAAACCGCCGGTAGAAAAAGAGCTTCACCTTAAATGTCCCGGTGGTTTTAATTTCATTTAGGATCAGGGTAGTGATTAGAAAGCCACTAATCGCAAAGAAGATATTAACCCCAGCAGGCCCTGAGAAGAAATAGAAAAGATGATCACGTAAATAAGATCCTTCTTCAAATTGATGGGCGATCC
Source organism: Flavobacteriales bacterium UBA7878 (assembly GCA_002501205.1). Lineage (GTDB taxonomy): Bacteria > Bacteroidota > Bacteroidia > Flavobacteriales > Schleiferiaceae > Croceimicrobium. The sequence goes on along the minus strand of DLRW01000022.1, from coordinate 22,082 downwards.
CCAAGTGCGTAACCACCACCAGGAGTATAGAATAGCACCTCAATCCATCGAATCCTTTTATGTAATTCATTCCTTTCTTTTAGCCTTTGTTTGACTCTGTCTGCCTTGAAATCCCTTATTGGAACTACCACAGGTGGTCTGAAAAAGAAAGCGCCGAAGGTACTAATTGTATGAAAATCCACGTCCTAATTTCAAGTCTCACTCTCTGCTCGGTGCATCCTAATTGATTAATCGCAGGCTAAAGCTTTACCTTTAACTTTCCGAACTTACTTTATGCAAGCGAAGGGGAAATGAATCGACTCTGTTTTACACTGCTATTTATAGCTTTTAGCCCTTGGCTATGGTCACAGAAAAACCTGGAGGCTTTACCCAAAACAGATCCGGAATTAAAAAGGATTTACGATCTATTCGCCCTAAGTGAAAGCTGCAATGATTCCAATCAAGCCAGCCGGTATTTGAAAGAAGGCCTGGACCTTGCTAGAGACTTAGGTGATGAAAGCGCCATTATTCAGGGCAAGTTGGGAAAGGCCCATCTGTATTCGCGATTGAATTCTCCGCATTTAGCAATTGAAACGATTTTAGAGCTGGAACCTCAGAGTAGTCAATTATTTGAATTGAAGGACAGCCTCAAAATGATGGATATTCTTTCCAGCTCCTTTAGTCAATTGGGAGCTTATGAAATGGCCGTTGACTACAAGAAGATTCATTGTGCGCTCATTAGCAGGAGCAACAACCAAAAGGACTGCTACTACTCCAATGAGAATCTCGCCTATTTATATGGCCAAAGTCAACAGTTTGATTCTGCCACTTATTACTACAAAAAGGCCTATCAGATTGCCGAAGACATAGGTGATGCCTCCATTCAGATGCATTGTAACAATAACATCGGTTACAACTATCAGCAAAGAGCTTTCTACTCTGATGCCCTTGAGCATTACAATCGTGCCATCAGCATTTTTGAAAGCATGCCCAAACCCTTAAGTCCCGACAGTTTGCTATTTGCCGTGGTCAAAGGCAATATTGGCCATTGCTACTTAATCCAAAATCATTTTCAAAGCGCTGTGCAGGAGCTGGAAGCCAGCACCCACACTTTGAGGATTCTTAATGATCACGGAAATACAGATAGCCTGCATTATGGTTTTTACCTCATCAAACTTGCTAAGGCTGAAATTGCTTTAAACCAAAGTCGAAGTGCCTTAAATCACCTGGCCCTGGCCTATGCTAACCTCAAACAATCGCCACTTTCATTGATTGACTATTATGGTACTTTGAGTGATGTTTATGACAAGCTGGGAATGTCAAAAATGGCCATCGAATCATTAAGGCAGCAGCAACTTATAAATCAACAAATATCAGCCGGAAAATCGCGGGTTAACAGCCATGTACACGATTTAGTAAACCTGCAACAAAAGCGCATTGAAAGGGAGCGAAATCTCCTGGCCTTGTTAATTGAAAGCGAAAGGGAGGTAAACTCCTTAAAGGTTATATTGATCAGTGCCACTGCTATCCTATTGTTAATTGCGGTAATCATTGCCTTTTACAGCTATCGACGGCAACAAACCAAGAAGCGCGAACTATTGGAAGTTGAAAGCAATCTCACCAAGCTTAAGCTAAAAAACAAATCACTGGAGAGCCGGCAGTTAAAAGAGGTATTAAATCATAAGAATCAGGATTTAGTGGATTTCGCCATTGCTATTACGCGAAAACAAGAGTTTACCAATGAACTTTTAGATAAGCTTGACCAAATAAGCCAGGGAGGTGAATCCAGCCCTCGCGACATCAAAGACCTTAAGAATTACATCAAGTTTCAACTACAAGTAGATAGCAACCTCAAAGTCTTTCAAGAGAACATTGCCAAGATAAACCATGAGTTTATGGCTAAGCTCAAGGAGCGATATCCCGATTTAAGTCCAAGCGAACAGCAGATGTGTGCCCTCTTGCGATTAAAACTATCCACCAAAGAAATCGCAACGGTTAAGAACATTTCGCCCGCTTCGGTGAAAGTGATGCGCCACCGTTTGCGTAAAAAAATGAACCTTAATTCGGAGATAAACCTGAGTGAGTTCTTGGACACCCTCGCCTAAACTTCCTCTCTAGCAATATTTTAACTCTCTTGTTAACCTATTGTTTACCCCCCAAAATTCAGATTTCCGGGAAAACTTTGATACTATTGTTAGCATCCATTGTTTATGAAAAGAGTGACGAATTTATTCATCCTCACCCGTTAAAAATGAAGAACCGAATGTTCTGTTGGAAAATCAAGAGCCTAATCTTTTTAGTGCTCCTTGGTTTTTCCGGCCAATCGCAAAACGCCCTCGACTTTGATGGCGTAGATGATCAAGCCACAGTAGCCAATGCCTCGGGCATGATTACCAGTGGCACTGGAATCACATTATCCATGTGGGTATACCCTACAAACGGCAGTTCAGGCTGGCCTGATTTTGATGGCTTTGGAGGCTTTCGAAACAATACTGATGCAGACTTTTATGTAATGCAATTAGGAAGTGCCGATGTGGAAGCACGCTTTCGCAATAGTGCTGGAACAGTATATACCATCACCTCGAATAGCATCTTAAATCAAAACAGTTGGAACCATTTTGTATTGACCTATGATGGTACCACCTTAAGTCTATATCAAGATGGAGCTTTATCCTCTTCCATGCCAGCCAGCGGAAGCATAAGCAGCACTACCGAGCCTTTAAGTATGGGTTACCTAAGCTTCCCTGGAAACGATTTTATGTTCGATGGTCGATTAGATGATGTCGGTCTGTGGGATCGTGCTTTAAGCAGTGCAGAAGTGAATACCCTTTACAATGCCTGCGGAATGGACCTAACCGACCCTTCCTTAAAGTTGTCCTATGAATTTAATCAGGGTACAGCAGGGGGGGCTAATAGTGGAATTAGCAGTTTAACCGACAGCAAAGGCAATATCAATGGGACTTTATCCAATTTCACATTATCTGGAAACAGCTCAAACTTTGTAGCTTCTCCTCTCCAGGGGATCAACAATATCATATTAAATATCAACTCTTGTGGTCCCTACCTGGCGCCCAATGGAATCAACTACACTCAAAGCGGTCACTATATAGATACCATTAGCCCCAGTGCATCCGGTTGCGATACCATCATGGACCTTACCCTGGTGGTAAATAATCTGGACTCTTCTGCCAGCCGAATTGCCAGTAACACCCTGGAAGCTAATGAAGCCGATACCGCCGCCACTTACCAATGGTTGAAGTGTACTGACAATTACAGCAAAATTGTAGGAGCCACCCGTCGCCAATTCACTTTTGTGCTAAATGGATCTTATGCTGTTGAAGTTTCTTTAAATGGCTGTGTAGACACCTCAGCTTGTATTGTGATCACAAATGTTGGCCTGCAAGAGCTTAATGCGGATATGCTCCAAATTTATCCCAATCCGGCTCATAACCATATTAATCTAGAATATCCGGCAGGTAGTTTCGAAAAATACGAACTACTTAGTCTGGATGGTGCTCTGATTAAACAGGGGGAACTAAACAGATCCGGGAATAGCGAAATTGAACTGTCGCAGATTCCCGGTGGACTATTTTTTATTCGCACCATAGGATCGGCGGGAACGCTGACCCAAAAAATTCAGATTACTCCTTAAGTACTTCATTTTATAGGTTAAAACAGAAAACATTAGGGAACTGAATGTAGAGGCGACTTGCAGAGGTCGCCTCTTTTTTTATTCTAATTCAGGAGCTGAATTTGGCCATTCACAATTTCGCCTTTAAAGCTAATGCTATCGCCTTGACGCCAGTTAAACTGGGTGAAATCCGCTGAAGTGTAGTGGGAATTCAAATACTTACATTCCACATCTACATCTACATCCCAGTTATCTTTATAGGCATCCCTAACAGCACAATCAATGCGATCTTCCAGACCAATTAAGTTAGGTTTAAAAGTAGGAGCGCCATTAAATGCCAAGGTAAGCGCCAATTTCCATTCTTCAGATTCTTTACTGCTCTCCGTTAAGAAAACTGCATAAGGATCAATGGCAAAAGTATATTCCACATTATCGATACTTAGCTTTAGAGCCTGACTTGTAGGATGGTATTTATAATCCGTGGTCTTAATTCTGCTGGTTGAGCCCAATCCTCCTCCGGAACTCAATGAATAATCCAAGAGGAAAAAAGCCACACTATCCTCTCCAAGCGGACTTGGATATTGATTCCCTGAAGTGATCACAGCGTGTAATTCCGGCAATGCAGCTACCCTCTTCCCCTCCTCAATAGCTCCATCTACGGCCTTGTAAAAGAAATATCCAAAACCAATAAAGATGAGAGTGAAAAGGATCGCTAGTCCAATAAGGACTTTAAAAAAGAGCTTCATGAGGGCTGTTTGTTGGTGAAGCGCAAACTTAGGCCAGTTCAGACTTTAATTGATTGGTACCAAATGCGGAATCCGTTTCCAAAGCCCAAAATTACTTAGGCCTTTTCATGACTATCTTGGTAGTAATTACTAAGAATAGAGTCCATTTCCACTTCACCATTAACCACTTTTTCTACCAATTCCCAGGTTTTCGGATTCATCACCGACTTTAAAGCCTGATCCAATTTCAGGATCCGTGGAAAGACCTTCTTAATCTTATTATCCCAAACCTTATAGTACTTGAGTAGATCATCTGGATAGACCGTTTTGCGTCGAGTACCTTCATCATAGCCCCGAAAGGGATAAGGTATATTTAAATAACCATAATCGTCCGTTAGCTGCTCACCTGACTGGATATCGCGAATGGCGATTTCAAAATCGTAGGCTGTAGTTAGGCAGTTGGAATTAAAACTGTGATTAACGAAACGACCATTATCCCAGCACAAAACCAGATTCCCCTGATTATTGCGAAAGGTATAAGTGTCTAAGATGTTTTGATAAATTGGCTCCAGGGCCTGAAATTCAGCCGGACTGAATTCGCGATCCAGCTTATCTAAAACCCAGGTTATGGTTCCGGCCGGAATAAATTGCGTAGCTACCACTCCGTAGCCTACCTCGGCGCTGATAAATTTCAGCTCAGTATGAGGGTGTATCATTAAAATGAAGAGCAATTAGTCTCACAATCAATAAATTCCGAACCGGATTTTGCAAATTCGCCCAATAAGGAAGCAAATTGATTGCTTACTTAAATGTACATCGCAGACTAATACCTTGAATAGCCTTCCAAGTCCCTTAAACTAATTTTTTGAGAATTTTTAGCTGGATCAATTTTCTGACTCCTGATGCTGAATTTCCATCTCATTGCCGCAAGACTTGCACTTAATGACAGTGCGGTAATAAATAGGATAAACCCCTAATAAGAAAGATACGATAATGGATAAAAATCCCTTTCTCCCTTTCATGGACTGATAGGATTCATAGAAATCTGCTGAACCACATTCACTGCAGAGCAAAGGCTCTCCCTCTGAGTTTTCATGAGGTGCATGAATAAAGTCCTCAATAATCTCTTGAGCCAGCTCCACATCTTGTGGATGGACCTTTAATTTAATCCCATCCACCGAAAGGTTAAAAAGCGGATTTAGACCGACTGTATGTTCATCAAAGAGATAAACCGGAATCCCCTCACTCTCCAGCCGGCTTTTGACCATATGCGCTTCAATGGCTTTTTCGAAACTCCTTACGGTAATCAGCTCCATTAGGACTGTTTGGCTTTAAATTAGGAATTCTTCAATTGTACGAAGGAAACGATGGACTTCACCTTATCTCCTTTCGCACTTTTAAAAGTGTAAATGTCAGCAAAGACAAAATGCTGCCCATTCTTCATTAACATTTCACCATAAACTGCAGCTTCCTTTCCGTGAGTAATAATACTGTGAATAATCAGCTCCTTCACCTTATTGTCGCTATGCTCCCGAAGTGCCGCCGCGAAATTTTCTCTACCGCTAATGGCCTGGTCTCCCACCAAAGTCCAGTGGATATCTTCGTCCATATAGCTCATGGCTTGATCAATTTCATAAGCTGCGAAAAGCCGACTAAGCTCCTTTAAAAACTCGCGCTTGGGAGAATTGCCGCAATCGACTGTTTTGGTGAATTTCATAAGTCTACAACTCTGAAGTCTAATATTCTATTCCTTGCAATTTAGGATGCTAAAACTTAGTTCCAAAAGCTATGCTTAAGCAATTAGCCCTTAAATTTGCAGGGCATGATTAAGACATCTAGTTTCATTCACCGAACCTCGGTAGTATAGACAGCTTCTAAGCGGAAGCTTTTAATTCTTGACTTCCCTCAAGCTGTCGCAAATACATTCATGGTCTTCAGGCTAATTCGGCCCTGACGCAGACCCTCTTTTTCAATAGTAGTAATACAGTGATCGATCCAATCGGTCTATTGCTTTCATTCAAGGGAATGGGAGCAGCTTAATACATTTAATCATGTTAACTAATAAAATATACATACGCGAAAGTCAAAATGAAGATTTCCAAGATATAATGCGGGTTGAGGAGCTTGCTTTTGGATATCCCAAAGAAGCTCAATTATGTGCCGACCTTTTAGAGGACCCCTCGGCAAAACCTTTACTCTCATTATTGGCTTTTGATGGGAATAAGGCGATTGGTCATATTCTTTTTACGCGGGTCTATCTAGATAATCGAGCAAGCAATCAGCCTTTGCTTCATATCCTGGCCCCACTGGCAATAGTTCCTAAATACCAAAAGCAAGGCATAGGAGCTTTACTCATCCAAGCGGGTGTTCAAAGATTAAAGGCTATGGGCTCGGAATTACTATTCGTGCTCGGACACATGGACTACTATCCCAAACATGGTTTTATACCTGATGCGGGTGCCATGGGCTTCCAGGCTCCTTACCCCATTCCGGCCGAATTTGCCAATGCCTGGATGGTTCAGAGTTTAAAAGGCGAAATAGCCGAAAAGCCAAAAGGTCATATCCTTTGTTCTCATGAGTTAAATAAAGAAGAACATTGGCGTGAATAGCTAAATGCAAACGCATTGCACAGAAAGCAGGAACAGGCAATGGATCGATTCCTGCTTTTTACTTTCTAGGGAATGCTATCTAACTCGATAAAAGGGGCCTATTGCAGTCTAAAAATATCTTCGTACCTGTAAAATTGGGACCTTCCAATAGTTAAAGACCAAGGTTCCATTCTGATCGTATATCGCCGCCTTTTCCTGATCCCCCAATAAAGGAATAGTACGGTAGAGTAGGTCCATTTAATTAAGCGATGGAATTGGAGTGCTTCAATTAGATCCGAAGCAATTTATCAAAACCCTTAAGCACTGCTTCCCGATTCTTAGCGGATTTCATCCAGTCTGGCAGTCTTTCGAGCATGGTCATCCAATAAACGCCATGCGGTTTTCTTTCCCTCAGACCAGCCGACACATAGCTTTTTAAATAATCCAGATGTCGGTAATTATAGGCCCAAAGCACATTGTCCTTAAGTTCTAAATGCATCCATAAAGGAAGATTGTAATAGGGATCACTGGGCAATCCTGAATCCGGATAGCCGCATTCATAGGATATAAAGCGTGGCTTATAGGACTGAGTATTTTCACATTCATCACAGCGAACAGCAATTTCCTCTTGGCGCTCCTTCACATTATCTAGGTGGCGTTCAATGCGAGCACCACAATCCGGACAATTGCATTTCAATTCCATGCGATATCGAAGTTCACGACCATCCAGAGAGAAAGAGCAATTCAGAGTACCATGGCGAGTTTCTAATCGAGGATTCTCGATATTCACCACCGCCCTTTCCTCGCAGTTAGGACAGGCTACAAAAATCTCATCCTCAAAATGATACAGCTTATAGCCTTGATCTTGGAATCTATTCATAAGTCGTAATTAAGTGCTCCAATTCTTTCATATTCTGAACGGAAAGCACATTGGATTTGAAATAATTGAGATCGTCGGTTAAAATTAATATCCCATTAAGATATTCCGCTAAAATGCGGTTTCCTCCTAAATGATGGTAACCTTGAGGTGAATCCAGAACTAGCTGCTTTAATTTATCCAAAAAGAAGTCCCCCTCTTCATTTAGCCAATCTGCTACTTCCAAAACCTTAGCCGTACGACGCTCCAAAACCCCCTCTGTAGTAGCGTGAAATAACTGGAGGATTATATCATAAACCTCAGCTCCCGGGATATTTAAAAAATGTTCTCCGGCAGAGTTCATATAGCTCAAGTCTATATGGGAAGGTCGTTTTTCCTTTAATTGGATAACAAGATCACCGCGTTCCAAATGGAGATCGTTTCCTTGGAAACTTAATCGCCAATCGAAATGATCACTTAAAATCCGAAGATTCCTTTTTAAGTCGGAGTTCATCTTGAAGAAATTATTCTGCTGTAAATATGAAAATTATAGAACTGGATTTGAATCAAAAACTATTCCTCTAATGAATAATGCAATCAACCAAATAAACTACTTAGCCTACGGTTTCTCTCTGTCAAAAGCATGAAACTATCCAGCAAAGAATTAAATGTAACTTCTTTTGTTACATTTAAAAAATAACATACCTTTGTACCCTCTATGAACAACACTCGATTTGCAAGCGCCCTTCACATTTTAACCCTCCTGGCCGATAGTCCGGGTGAGTGGTTAAGCTCGGAATGGATTGCCGGTAGCCTTAATGTGAATCCGGTTGTAGTGCGCAAAGAGCTTATTGTTTTACATGAAGCGGGCTTGGTGCAAAGTCGTAAAGGAAAAAACGGCGGCAGTACCCTGGCTAAGGATCCGCAGAAAATAAGCTTAGCTGCTATTTATTTAGCCGTTAAAAACTCCGAAGTTTTAGGAAAACGCCATGCCCAACCCAGCCCCGATTGCCCCATCGGCAAACAAATAAATCAAAAACTATCTGTTCTCTATCAAGATATTGATCAGGTACTTCTAAAGGAATTAGAAACGCATAGTGTCGCCAGCTTTAGAGCAGAGTTTCACTAGCCTTTTTTTTACTCTAAATTGTAACAACTTTTATTACATATAAATCACAAATCCATGAAAATAGGAATCACCGGCGCTAGCGGCCAATTAGGAAACCACGTAATTGAGCAATTAAAGAAAAGAACCGATGCCAGTAATCTGGTGGCCCTGGTTCGTAATCCAGCTAAAATTGAAGGTATCGAAGCCCGTGCCTTTGACTACGAAAAACCGGAAGAATTAGCTTCGGCCCTAGAAGGTATCGAAACCTTACTGCTGATTTCCGGGAACGAAATTGGCAGTCGTGCTCGTCAGCATAAGAATGTAATTTCTGCCGCTGAAAAAGCTCAAGTGAAGCGCATTGTGTACACCAGTATTTTGCGCGCCGACAGCTCTCAAATCAGTTTAGCCGGAGAACATCTCACTACCGAATTACGCTTAAAGTCTTCCGGTCTTAGCTATACCATTCTTCGCAATGGCTGGTATACCGAAAACTATACCGCCTCTATTCCCGGTGCCTTACAAGGTGGTGCTTTTATAGGTAGTGCCGCAGACGGAAAAATTGCTTCTGCCAGTCGCATTGACTATGCTGAGGCCGCCGCAGTAGTACTTACCGAAGCAGGTCATGAGGGACAAACCTATGAACTAGCCGGCGACGAGGCCTACACTTTAAGTAAGTTTGCGCAAGAAATCTCCAAACAAAGTGGCAAGGACATCCCTTACCAAAACCTAGCTGAAAACGACTTTGCTCAGGCTCTGAAAAGCTTTGGTATTCCTGATGCTTTTGCGGAAGGCTTAGCCAGTTGGGATGTTTGTGCCTCTAAAGGCGATCTTTTTGATGATGGTAAAATGCTCTCTAAACTGATTGCTCGTCCTACTACCCCCTATTCTGTAGCCATTAAAGAAGCTTTGGCTTAATCATTTTTATCCGGCGGATTGACCTGAAGACCATCGGGTCAATCCGTCTTTTTAAACTCGTGTGCCTTTACTACTCTTAGGCCAAAGAAACCATGCTCTATGGTATAGCTTATTAGATCAGCATCTTCCATAGCCTTGTAATCAAAAAACAAGCGTGGCCCCCAATACTGAGCATATTGATCTCCCTCGAGATAAATAAAGGTGGTTTTTTGCCTACCATATTGATGATTCTGCTCTCCTTGTATAAAGGCATAGCTTTCTACCACCGGATGAGAACTCAAACTAAAGTTTAACAGAAGAAAGGTGTTCAGAATCGCTGGCCCCCATAACCAAGCTTTCAATTTGTAATTCTTTAGTTTCCTTTCCAGACCATAAATTCCGGCAATCAATCCCCCCAGTAAAGCAAAAAGCCCCCAGAGCGGAATAAAGGTTCTAAAGCCTATCCGCACAATTATGAAGAAGTTGAATAGATAAGCCAATGACAGCCATAGCACCTTGCTTCCCAGGACTTGAAGAATAGCCTTCCCTAGTTCAAGAAAATCTATTCGAGTTGGTTTATGGATTAAAACCTTAGCCCAAAGAGGAGTAGTGACAAATACTAAAATCAAGCCTCCCACCAAGCCATAAACACCCTTCCATAAATAGCCAATCGAGGGCCCTCCAAATACCAGAAAGAAAGCAGTACTGATATTTAAAAAATCGGCAATCACCGATAGAGATTCGGTAGTCTTGTAAAAACTGCTTTCCACAAAATTCTCGTAGGGCATTTTCGCAAATTGAGCCGCACGCTCTCTTGCTCTTTCCACTTCTGCTTGCCATTCCGAGTCAGCCTTCTCGTTAATTTCTAAGGATTTCCCACTCCTCTGCGCCTTTGAGCTTTTCCTTGCCTTCTGATTCAGGAAAAACTCATAAGCTTCATTAAGAAACACAAAATCCTCCTGAGCACTTGGGCTTTTATTAAACTGCGGATGAAGCTTTTTGGCCTGCTTTCGATAGGCCACCTTTACCTCGGCAAAAGTGGCATCCTCATCTAAGCCAAGAACACGGTAGTATTTTTCAAGCACTTCCACTTAATCCACCACTCGCTCGCGACCATAGAGCTTAATATCTTTTAAAGCATCTTTAATCACTTCATCCATATCGGCAATATCCTCATTGTAGGTCTCCCCCTCTTGAGTCAATACATAATCGCTACTCAATCTTTCCTTATCCTCAACCACCAAATACAATAATCTCCAGAGCTTTTCATCTTCATCTCGTGCTCTAAAGAAAAAGACCTCGGCAGGATAGGGCTTAATATCAACCTTAGCGCTGCGAATAAATGAAATGGTATCATAGCTCGCATAGCGGCTGTATTCCAAAATACTTTGGGCATAGTATTCACGGCTGCGGTATTTCTCATCCAAGACCTTTAGCTTGTTGTTTTTCCGCAAATAAGGATAGACCTTGTAAAAGGCCTTTGGTTTCTTAGCCAGCGAATTCCAGGTGGAGTCTGGTACTTCCCAATGGGGATCCATCACCACCACCAAATCAGCCAAAACCGCTTCATTGCGAACACTCAAGGTTTTTTGATACTGTTCCTGCACTTCTTTTTTCCGAGCAAATGGACGCAGTAGTTTGGTATAAGTCACCAAATCCTGGTTTACTGTTTTCTTGCGGCTGTATGAGTTAGTCGACTCATCGGAAGCATGCTGTTTTTTCAATTCCACTTTTGCGAAGAGCAGCAAAGACTTATACTTAGATTTATAATCGCTGCCCTTCACTAAACCACTGTCCAGTAGCTCTGCCAATAACTCGTAAATCTCAGAGCGATAATCTTCAAAATCCGTAAGCGGTAGAATATCCGGATAAATAATCGGAGCCAATTCGATCGTATCTCTAAACTCATTAAACAGCTGACTGTAGATATAGGAAGTAGCTGTAAAAGGAGGCTCATCCATAATCAGCTTTTTAAAGCTCTTATTACCTTCCTTCCCATTAAAGTCCACTAAGGTTTCCAGAATCTTAAATTGATAGGCCGAAGAGTCCAATTTATCATAATACAAATCCTCTAAAAAGGGAATATGCTTTTCATTATCCAGCCAAGAGAGTCGGTTCAATAGTTTTAATCGTGCCGTCCGATCAAAACCTTCTTGTTCATAATTCAGCACATAGTCTTTAATCCTAGCGGCATCCGATTCCACAAAATCCACCTCATACACCGAATTGGAGGCTTCAAATAATCGCACACTGTCTCGACTGTCTAATGCCTCAAAAAAGAGATCAGACTTAGGGAGTGTAATAGGTTTCCCGAAAATAGTATCTCCGGCTGGCTGGAAGCTTGCCAAGGCTCTTTCCGCAAAAGCAGAACGATAGCCTAAACTGTCACTAAGAGTCCACAAGCTATAGAGCGCCCCGTTTTCTAAAATCCATTTGGTCTTAATTTGACGATGGGTATTGGTATCGCTAAAAACCAGGAGCTTGGCTTCGCTTAGATAATTATCGTCTTGCTTGGTATAAAGGGTAGAATCGCTAATAAGCAGCAAGTCTTCCTCTTCGCTAAAGTCGCTAATCTTCTCAAGCCAATAATCTTCCAATTTTGGATAGGAAGCATAGATGTGCTCCGTTTCCAGACGAACTTTTATTTGCTCCCCGCTTGGACTATAGCTAAGTACCTTTTCTTTAAGCTCGCCACGATAGCGATGATCCTCATCGGATTGATAGCCTCTGGACTGACCCAATCCCTCCAGAAAAGAATCGTAATCATTAAGCTTCATAGGGCTTTCCATACGTACATGCAGCACCGAATCCTGATATTCTTGAAATTCATCTTCATAATGCCAGGCGGTAAAAGCAAAGGAATTAAAGAAGCTTTCTTGCTCGGCTTGATCCTGAGCTGTGGTCATCAACATTAAATACTTTGGACCTTGTAGATGTACCTGCCCAAAGATCTTCTCGTCCTTTTTATTCTTTAGAACAAAACGACTGAAAGTAGTTCTTTCACGCTCTGCTAAGTAGATTGTGTCTACTTCCAGCTTTTTATCATCCGCAATTTTCTCAATCAGGTATTTAAGTTCAAAATCATCTTCTTCGAAGTAGTCAAAATCATGATATTGACGCAAAGCAGCAGCGTAATAGGCCCCATCATCATAGGACTGAACCCAAAAAGTATAGTAAGGATTTGCGAATGCCGCTTCGTATTGCTCGGTTCTCAAATTACCCGGCATGCGCAATTCAAAACCCTCAAACTGTGGCCGGTACTTCTCCGTATCATCAAAAGAGTTTAATTCCAGGCTCTTGAAAAAAGCTTCCGGCAGAGCCGATTCCGCAAATTTCTTGTGCCCCCCCACTTTAAAGATGATCACCTCCAAATCTGTAAATACGATTTGATAATGCTGATGGTCGCCCGTACGAGTTTCATTCTTAATATCGAAAGCCGGAAATCCCGATACCTGAATGGTATCCTTGGACAAAATTTTGCCAGGAATATTCTCAAAGAGCATACTATCAATTCGTCCTTGGTAAAATGCGCGGTCTTTGCCATAAACCGGTCCGTAAGTAGGTATACGACGAATGCTGTAGAAACCCCCGTTCACCATATCGGCAAAAACATACTCCTGGTAGGGCTGACTTAAGAACTTGATCATTTTACCTGGCACCTGAGCTTGGATAAAGTAATCATCCGAAATAAAGTCCTGTAGCTCTGCATTAAGAACGATCTCATCAATTTCATCCTTACGGCTGATGCTGGTGGTGGTCACCGCTCGGTCTTCAGCCTCTACAGTATATCCCTTCTCGCGCAAGAGGTTAATTACCCCCATTTTCCCTGGAAGATGGGAGGCCCCTACTCCGGTAAAAAGAACCCCGGCTTGCATAAGTGAATCCATGCCGGATACCATAATCTGATTGCGATCATCAAGCATGTTTTTACGGTAATACTTACCGGGATAAAGCACCGAATTAAGAGTATCAATCAAATCGAGATCTCCCCTACGGTAGGCATCTTCCATTAAAGTTTGCCAATCGGTAAAATCGCCTAGTAGATCACGAGCTTGTCGATCAGTGATATATACCGCATCTTCATCTTGACGACTGGCCTTCAGTACACTCTTATAGGACTCTTCATAGTCTTCCAGAGCATATATAGTTTTCCCCGCCTTTCGACCGGCTTGAAAAATAAAAAGATCCAAATAAGTATTCTCAGCAAAGTCCTGATCCTGCTGATCGAGACGATAAAGTAGATTATTCAGTAAATCCTGATCGCGTGCCAAATAATACTCCCACTCTTGTTGCTGGGGCTCCTTAGGATTAAAGGAACTGTATAAGGGCATCATGTACTGATTGTACTGATAGGACATTTTAAAAAGGTCGCGGTAGAGTTCTGAGCTGGTCAAATCGGAGACCCAAGTCTCAGGGTTGGTTTCCAGCGCCACATAATCGGCATTGTCCAGCGCCTCAAAGAATGTTTCACTTAAGTGGAAGGCCACCCTATTGCTCACGTGCATGGTACCATAGAGGAAGGAAGGATCTTCGAGACCATTGCCGGAAATCTTCCAGAGCAAACCTTGATACTCTTTGTTGATTTGTGCGAAGCTAAAGAGGGGCAGCAAAAGGAAGCTTAATAGAAAACGATGCATGAAAAATCAGTTAGGATATTTGATGATTATTACGAGTTTACAAGTATAAAACAGAAAATTCTAGCATTGGGGATTTGCAGGCTAAAAGCCGGATATCTGATTCCTTTAATCACCAATCTTGGATTTTAGAACTAATAATTTAAGCTCTTCCTGCTGATCAGACCACTTAATTTGCAATCCATATTTCGCTAATTCACGATTGAGGGTTTTACCATCGCCATAGCTCCAGTTCAACTCCATATCGAAAGGATAATCGAGCAAGGCTTTATCCTTAACCGGCAACTGCACCTCATTCTCGAGGTATTTAATCAAATCATAGGTAGTGACCTTTTTGCCCAAATAATAAGGTCCGCGGTATTCAAAATAAGGCTCTTCTTCTTTTGAAGCCGAGGGTAATTTCGTGCTATCTAAAACTTCCAGAACGCAAACCGAATCCAGGGTTACAGATTGCCAGTTTGCCTCATACTCCAAATGAGAATTTAGAATGGCTTGGGCATGCTCTAGAAGATCTAATGGGTACTGCGGATCCTGCTCCAATCTAAAGCAGTATTTACGATGGGCGGCTACATCCACCTCGCTGTAAATTCGAGCTACGGAAGACAGTTGATAGACATCCGCCAAAAGGCGATATAGGGACACATTGCGAAAATCAAGCGCCAAAGGCTTACCTTTTACATCTCGCTTTATATCATTTTTAAAAGACCAGTCCTTTTGTTCGGAACTTAGGCGATATTGGAAAGCATCCTCCTGATAGGTTTCCATTAAATGATTGTCGGACTTTGCCGGTTTCTCCTCTTCCGGAATTTCCAAATCCTGACCATCAATTAAATTCTGCAAGATCTCACTATTCAATTTTTTGGGACTGCCCATATAAAGAATAAGGCCCTGGTCATTGATCAATACGCTATGCGGCACATAGCGGTAGGGAAAAATTTTGCGATGATTCGTATCCCAGACCACTGGAATGGAAAGCGGTGAATTTTGCAAAAAACGCTGAAGATTTTCTTTACTGTCGGCAGATACGCTGATGAAGTTAATTTGTCCTTCGAATTCAATTTGCCACTTCTCCATTTTATGCAAAGTCGGAATACAAGGCGCACACCAGCTTGCCCAAAAATCAATAAGCAAAGGCTTGTTCTGTGAGGCTAATGAAATGGGTTTTTGATCTCCATTCAGAACTTCTTGAAATATATAATCGGGAACCGTATCCCCTACCTGAAAGGCTTGCCCTCGAACTGAATGAAAAAAGAGAAGCGATAAAACAGTCAGGAATAAAGAAAACTTCATGAAGCGCGATTTAATTGGAACTAGCTAATCAACGCTTATAATTCGCTTTTAGGATAAGCAAATAGCCTTTTTCAATGATTAGCTTTGAGCATCTTGCTCAGCTGCCTCCCAAGCCAAGAGGGCTCGCTTGCGCAGAGGATCCCAACGGTAACCTCCTAATTCTCCTGAAGCCCGAATCACCCGATGACAGGGAATCAAATAGGCAATGGGGTTGGAGCCAATAGCCGTGCCTACCGCTCGCGATGCTTTGGGCTTGCCAATTTGGGCGGCCAATGTTCCATAAGTAGCCACCTGCGCTGATGGAATTTTTAAAAGCGCTTCCCAAACCTGCAATTGAAATTCAGTTCCCTTCAAATGCAGCTTTATTTGCGGCAATTGGGTCCAATCCCTGCTAAAAAAGCGCAAGGCGCTCTCTTGATTTACATCACTCCCCTGCTTCAAAGTGGCCCTCGGAAATTCATTTTTTAAGCCCTCGAAGGCTTGGTCTTCCGATTCCGCGAAAGCCAGATAGCAAAGTCCTTTATGGGTGGAAGCCACAATCAGCTGACCAAAAGGGCTTTCGGCCAAACTATAGTGGACGCTTAGATTTTCACCACCCTTTTGGTATTCCGCCGGACTCATGCCTTGAATATTGATAAAGAGATCATGTAAACGGCTGGTGCCGGAAAGGCCGGTTTGAAAGGCGGTTTCCGAGAGGGAAGCTTCTTGCTCCGCCAGTAATCTCTTGGCATGATTCAAACTGGTGTATTGCAGGAATTTCTTTGGACTAGTACCAGCCCAATCACGAAACAATCGTTGAAAATGAAAAGGACTTAAATGCACCTGCGCAGCTAAGTCATCTAAGCTAGGCTGCTCCTGAAAATGATTTTGTATGTATTCAATCACCTTGGCGATGCGCTGATAATTGAGGCTTTCTTCCTGCTTCATTTTTGGCTGCAATTGAGGCAAAAGTGCTTCATGCTTTTGAAACCCGCAATCCGAATCTTGCGCCCTTTTAATCTTGCTCTTCCACCAAATTCAAAACCTTAATGCCTTTTTTGTTTTCCTTAAGCTTGGCGAATCGCAGTTCATTCGGAAAGGCAAAAACCAATTGCTTTATTCTTTTTTCATCCAAACGCTGATCAATCTCGGCAATGCGCTCAAAAGACATAAAAAGATAGCCTTTATCGAGGATATGATTCTTAATAATTAAGAAATCGGTAAAGTCCTTCTCTTCCTTGGATTGACGGAGCTTCATCCAAATTAAACCCACAAAATAGAGTAGAATAGCCAGGCCCAAACCCCAATTCTTCCAATCCTGACTAATTTGATTAATCAAGGCATTGTAAAGCAATAAATAAACTGGCAGGATTAAGGCCGTCACAAAAAGCACCTCAGAAGTAGAAGTACTGCGCACCCAGGCATGGATGCTTTTTAACTGATTAATCTTCATGGCAATGGATTTGATTTGGCTGGCAGAAATTACAAATAAATTACTGTAGATCAAACCCTTGGACCAAATCCATCTATTCCTCCGATTGCGATTTCTTTCGCTTCCGAGCGGCTAAAATGATGAATAGCAAGATGAAAAGTGCGAGATGCTTAATCATGGTCTTGATTTATATCGCTTAAGAGATTAATTACTGGATAGCAATTATTGATAGGTCTCCTCTCCCACAACTTCTCCTTTAGCATTATAAGAGAGCTTTCGAACTAGCTGATTATCCTCATTGTACTCAAATACAATGCGGGTTAAACCTTCGTACATCTTGCGATGGGCATCCAGATAGATGATTTCCTTTTTATTGCCGCGTTCATCGTATTTCAACTGCAAGATTGGCGGCACCGAACCAGGTCCCACAAAGGCCCCATTAGCATCGAGAAATCGCTCTTCAATTAGACGACCCTCCGAGTCATAATCTTGTTCATGAATAGCTACATACTCAAAAAAAGGCGCAATACTACCCTCCTCCGAAAAGCCAACAAGACGAACGAGTTGACCTTTTTCATTGTAATAGAACTTTTTGATCGCAGCGCCATAAACATCACTGCCTAAAACGACATAGTCCAATCTGCCTTCTTTCGAAAAAATGGAATCATTTTCTCCCTTTATTAAATCCTCAGGCTTCCTCCCTTCCACCAGGGCTTTCATCAGATTGAAAGTTGCCGTATCAATCTCAAGGGTTTCGGTTATTTGCTGATCATCCTTGGTATAGGTCACCTCCACTTCTTGGGTAGCCGAAGTTTCAGCCTGCTTACTGGAACAGGCAGAAATAACAAATACTAAAAGGACGGAGGCAAATGATGTTTTCACGATTCGGGATTTAGGTTCGCATAATTCCTTGCAAATTACTTCAAGTCCGATTCAATAGCCACTAAACCTGCAATCGATTTTCAGAAAAGCATAGCATTGAGGCGACTGAGCTATGAGCTAATAAGCTTAAGCACCGGAGCATTTTCATTCGATAAGTCCAAAATGAAATGAACTTCGCTTTTAGCATCAAGCTTTAATTTCAGATTGGGGCTCCCCCCTTTCTTAACCAGGCTTTGCTCTGCACCTAATTCCATAGGACCTTGATCTGATGCGGCCCCAAAATCAAATTCCCAATTCATGGGGGCAATCTTAAATTCATGGTTCCCCTTTTCAAGGCTGAGTATCGCTTCAAACTGTCCCTTCCCCAAATAGCTAAATTGAGGACTATTCTGCCTATTCTTCCCCCAATCATTCATCGATCCAAAAAGGTAGATTTCTTCTCCGGCCAGAGGTTGAGCTTTCTTGGAGTCCAACTCCGCCTGAAGCATGGCCATAGTCGTATCCAAATTAGCTCCCTTGCACAAAGCCCTGGCTAAGTTCAGCGCCAGGCTTTGATCAATCTCAATATCCGGAGCTACTCCTTTGCCTTCGATACGCCCCATGCGCGTAGAATAATATTCGGCGATGGGCAGCGACAATTGTAATCCTTGTGGCAAGTCAAACATCTTCTGCGAAAGCATTTGGCCCGCAGTTCGTTCCCCGATTAAAGATACGCTCTCCACATTGGCCAGTGCATCAGCTGTAAACTCTGCGGCGCTAGCGGTTTTAGAACTTATCAGCACATAAACCGGACCGGCAAAATGAGGTTCCATTGCTTCGAACTGCACCCGACTTAATTCTGCCTCCTGCACATCATGCCAAAAGGCCTTCAGGGACCAACCCTTCCAGGAGTCTAATCCTTGCACATGGCTAAAAGCCGGGGCCTCACCGTGCTTCTTCCACCATTTACGTGAAACAAAAAAACCAGCATCAAGGGGTGCTTCTATAATATGTCCGATCAGGGGCACCCCGGCAAAGGTTCCACCGGTATTATTGCGAAGATCTAGTATCAGGGTGTCTGCAGATTGTTTTGCTATCTCTTGAAAAGCTGCAAAAACTCGCTCCTTGGTATCGATGCCCGTCATAGTTGTAACCGTTAGCAAGGCCGTTTTCCCCATCCATTCCAGGGAAACTGCATGATCCCCCACTCTAAGGCTATCAACAAAATCAGCCATGGCAGTAGCCGGTCTTTCCATATCCACCAGGCTTACATGCGAGAAAGGTCCATCCTGCCAAAGGCCATTAAAACCCTCTCTAAATTCTTCTTTGCTTTGGGCATTCTGAGCCAGCTCCTTTACCTTTTGCTCTACCTCTAAATAGGCATCGCCTTGCAATTCACCCGGATTATAATGGTAGCTAGCCATTAATTGCGAAATATTATCTGCCACCTGCATCAGCTCTTGGCCCAGCTTTTCATCTTGAGGATTGGATGGTGGATTCTGACAGCTAAACAGCATCAGCGGAAGCAGGAGATAGCCCAGCTTTTTCATAAAAGGTTTGATTGGTTAGAACCTTCAATATCCGATCAGCAGCTGAAAAGCACAAGTCAATACTTGCTATTAGTGCCCTAAAAGGCTTGTCTATTGATGAGTGGAAGCTTTAAAGCTAACATTTGTCATATTCCCCCTTTTTCGCTTTCGTACTTTTGCAAAAATTTCTGTCTATGGATCCTAATGCCGGAAAAAAGAATCTGGTAAACCGCTACAGTCGGGAAGAGCTGGAAGCGCGCCTGATGGCCGAAGACTTTAAACGCATCACCGTATCTTTTTATCGATACGTTATCCTCGATGATCCGCAAGCCATGCGCGATCGTTTATATCAAGAGTGGACTGAGCTTAACTGCCTGGGGCGCATTTATGTGGCTCGTGAAGGGATCAATGCCC
>DLRW01000022.1:0-1868 GCA_002501205.1 Flavobacteriales bacterium UBA7878 | reverse complement strand
CGCATTTATGTGGCTCGTGAAGGTATCAATGCCCAGATGAATGTACCCGAGCAAAATTGGGAGCAATTCGTAAGGGATCTGCATGCTAAGGAAGAGTTCAAAGACATTCCTTTTAAAATTGCGGTGGAAGACGATGGTAAATCCTTCCTCAAATTGGTAATCAAGGTGCGGGACCGCATTGTAGCTGATGGCTTAGCCGATGATCATTATGATGTAACCAATGTGGGCACTCACCTCGATGCTGAGTCCTGGAACCAAGCTCTGGAGGAAGGCGCTATTGTAGTGGACATGCGTAACCACTATGAAAGTGAAATCGGGCATTTTGAGAACTCCATCCTCCCTCAAGCAGAAACCTTTAGAGAGGAATTACCCGAAGTTTTAGAAAAACTCAAAGGCAAGGAAAGCGATAAAATCCTCTTGTACTGCACCGGTGGTATTCGTTGCGAAAAAACCTCTGCTTTTCTTAAACACCATGGTTTTACCGATGTAAATCAGTTACACGGTGGGATTATCGATTATGCCCGTCAGATTAAAACCAAGGAATTGCCGAACAAATTTCACGGTAAAAACTTTGTGTTTGATGAGCGCCTGGGTGAAAGCATTTCCCATGAGGTAATTTCGCATTGTCATCAATGTGGGGAACCTTGCGATGTGCACGTAAACTGTGCCAATGTAGCTTGTAATTTACTCTTTATTCAATGTCCTTCTTGCGCAGAGAAATACAACAAATGTTGTTCTGAAGAGTGTATGGAGGTGCAGCACTTAAGTGCAGAAGAGCAGAAAGAACTCCGCAAGGGTAAAAAAAGCCAAAAGCGTTTCCACAGTCATAGACGCTGGGGTGATTTGCATCCCGAAACCAAAAGCTGACAAATGTTCTTTTTCGCCTCTTCGACAAAATGAATATTTGAAACCTCTTAAAAAAGATTGCTATGCCATTTTATCAAAAACTAGGAAAGATTCCGCATAAGCGCCATACCACCTTCCGTAAGGAAAACGGAGATCTGCATTATGAGCAGCTCTTTGGTACCGAGGGTTTTAGTGGAATGTCGTCCCTACTTTACCACTTGCATCGACCGACTATGGTTAAGGATGTGAAGGTAGGCGCGGACCTCAACCCGAAAGCCGCACTTGACCATAATATCACCAGCCGCATGCTGCAAGGCTTTCAGGTTCCAGCCAAAGAAGATTATCTGGAAAGTCGCATTCCGGTACTCTTTAATAATGATGTGCACATCTCATTAGCTGCACCCACCAAAAGCTTAACCGAATACTTCTATAAGAATGCCGATGCGGATGAAATGATTTTCATTCATCGTGGTACCGGCACCCTACGCACCATGATGGGAAATATTCCCTTCGGCTATGGTGACTATTTGGTGATTCCTCGCGGCATGATTTATCAAATCGAATTTGATGATGCCGACAACCGTTTGTTTATCCTCGATTCTTATCAGCCTATTTATACCCCTAAGCGCTACCGTAACTACTTCGGTCAGTTATTAGAGCACAGCCCCTTCTGCGAACGCGATATGCGCGGACCGGAAAAGCTGGAAGTGCATGATGAAATGGGTGACTTTGTAATCAAGGTGAAGAAGGAAGGCATATTGCATGAAATTACCTATGCCAGCCATCCTTTTGATGTAGTAGGCTGGGATGGATTTAACTTCCCTTATGCCTTTAATATTAAAGACTTTGAACCCATCACCGGAAGGGTACACCAACCACCACCCGTACACCAAACTTTTGAGAGCGCTCAATATGTAGTTTGCTCCTTTGTACCGCGTTTGTACGATTACCATCCTGAGGCGATTCCCGCTCCTTATAATCATAGTAATATCGACAGCGATGAGGTATTATACTATGTAGAT
>DLRW01000016.1:13025-19055 GCA_002501205.1 Flavobacteriales bacterium UBA7878 | reverse complement strand
ATTATCCGCGATTCTTTGGATAAGATCGGCATCAGTTTCGATGTGTTTTCTCGTACCAGTAAGGAGATACACCATAAAACGGCGCAAGACTTTTTTACCAAGCTCTATGAAAAAGGATCTTTAGAGGAAAAGGTAACTCAGCAGTATTTCGATCCTGAAGCAGAGCAGTTTATTGCCGATCGTTTTATTGTGGGTGAATGCCCTAATTGTCATTTTGGTGAGGCTTATGGGGATCAATGCGAGAATTGTGGTACTTCTTTGAGTCCTACTGATCTCATTAATCCGAAGAGTCGCTTAAGTGGAGCGGAGCCCATTTTAAAGGAAACCAAACATTGGTTCCTGCCCTTGGATCATTTGAGTGGGAAAATCAAGGATTACATTCAATCTCATAAAAACTGGAAACCCAATGTATATGGCCAATGCATGAGTTGGTTAGATAGCGGTGATGGTTTGCAAGCACGCAGCATGACTCGTGATTTGGATTGGGGTATTCCTGTTCCTCTTGATGATGCGGAGGGCAAGGTTTTATACGTATGGTTTGATGCGCCTATCGGTTACATTTCGGCTACCAAGGAATTGCTGGGAGACGCCTGGGAAGATTATTGGACCAAGGACGATACCAAATTGGTGCATTTTATCGGTAAGGATAATATTGTTTTCCATTGCATCATTTTCCCGGCTATGTTGATGGAGCACGGCGGTTTTCATTTAGCAGATGAAGTGCCAGCCAATGAGTTTCTCAATTTGGAGGGACGTAAAATATCTACCAGCCGTAATTGGGCGGTTTGGTTACATGAGTACCTCGAGGATTTTGAAGGAAAGGAAGATGTATTGCGCTACGTTTTAACCGCTACAGCTCCTGAGAGTAAGGACAATGATTTTACCTGGAGCGATTTCCAAACTCGTAATAATAGTGAGTTGGTTGCCATCCTGGGTAATTTTGTGAATCGGGTACAGGTGTTAATGCAGAAATACTATGAAGGCGAAATCCCACAAGCCGGAGCTTTCAGTACTGAGGATGAAGAGGCTTTAGCCGCAATGGCAGTCACACCCGCTTCGATTGCTGAGTCTTTAGAAAGCTATCGATTCCGAGAGGCTTTAAGCCGGATGATGGGCTTGGCCAGATTGGGGAATAAATACCTGGCGGATCAAGAGCCCTGGAAGAAAATTAAGGAAGACCCGGAGCGAGCAGGAACCATCTTATATGTGGCTGCTCAAATTTGTGCTCAGTTGGCCCAAGTAATGGAGCCTTTTATGCCTTTTAGCGCCAATCGATTGCGGACAGATCTGCAAATCGAAGCTTTAGCTTGGGAGGATTGCAATAGTCAGGAATTACTTAAGTCCGGGCATCGTATTCAAAGTGGTGGGTATCTCTTTTCAAAAATTGAAGATGAAACTATTGAAGCCCAAAAAGCCAAATTGGAAGCCGCAGCGGCAGCCAAAGCTGAGCCCAAATATGAAGCCTTAAAGGAAGAAATACAGTTTGAGGATTTCACCAAGCTTGATATCCGAGTAGGTACTATTCTTAGCGCTCAGAAAGTAAAAAAGGCGGATAAGCTTTTACATCTGGAAGTAGATTTAGGTTTCGAAAAGCGGAGTATTGTCAGTGGAATTGCCCAGTATTTTAAACCCGAAGACTTGCCGGGAACCAAGGTGTCAGTAGTGGTGAATCTGGCTCCGCGTAAATTGCGGGGAGTAATGAGCCAGGGAATGATATTAATGGCGGAAGATTCGGAGGGAAATCTTAAATTCACTTCAGCACCCGCTGATATGCCTAATGGTGCTGTAATCCGATAGTATGAAAACACCACATCCTGATACTTACCAGTTCCTAGAAGCTCTAAAAGTCCACAATACAAAAGAGTGGATGGATGCCAATCGTAAGTGGTACCAGGATGTTCGGCAAGGATTGATTGACTATGCCGGTCAAATTCAGGAAAGCTTTGCCGAGGTCTATCCCATGACCATGATGGACCCTAAAAAGTACCTGGCGAGAATTAATAATAATCGTCGTTTTCATCCAGACAAACCACCTTATAAGATCAATTTTGCGCTAATGGTGAAAAGGAGAGGGCCGGGTTATGGCGACTTCTATTTACATATTGAGCCGGGAAATTTATTTATTGGCACGGGTTTGTATCATCCCGCCAAGGAACACCTTTTAGCCTTGCGCGATTTAATTGATGTGCGGGGAGATGAATTGAAATCTATTGAAGCAGATCAGCAGTTTAAGAAGGTGTTTGGCGCTTTCAGAGGTGATAAACTTCAAAGAAATCCTAAGGGTTTTGAATTGGATCACCCTCATATTGAGCTGTTGAAACACAAGGATCTGCTAATCATGAAGCAGCTTGATGATAAGGCCATTTTTACAGCTAAAGGATTAGAGGACTTGAAAGAAGCCTTTGCTGCGGCGATTCCTTTTATGGACTTTATCGATGAGGCTATTAGTCAGGCTTAGTGCGGTTTAAAGGGAATGGAAACTGTAAAGGTGCTTCCTTTTCCTGGGCTGCTTTCCAAGCTGATACTACCTTGGTGAAGGTCTACGTATTCCTTTACTATCAACAAACCGAATCCGCTGCCACGCTCTTGCTGGGTGCCCGGAGCACTTTCCGTGCGTCCACTAAAAAGAGTCTTTTGTTTTTCAGCTGAAATACCAAGGCCTCGATCACTTACCGTAAAAAGCACAGCATTTTTGGTGCTTCGCACTTTTAAGGAAATTTCTTTGCCACTGGGAGTAAACTTAACGGCATTCTGTAAGAGATTTCGGATAACCACCGTCATCAGAATGGGATCACAGAATACTTTTTCCTGACCATTATAATCATCTTTCAGTAGGATTCCTTTTGCTTTGGCCATACCTCTTAGATGTTCTACAGTTTGATTTAACCAGCTTCCTAAACTTACCAAATGGAAATTGGTACGATTACCGGCGATTTGGGATTTGGACCAGTTCACCATATCATTCAACATATGCGAGGTATTCTGGACCATTTTCAAAAGCTCGTCTTTGAGTTCCATTCGGTCTTCCTCCGGAATTGCACTATCTCGAGCCAACTCCAGATAGCTTTCGATAGAAGCTAAAGGATTTCGAACGTCGTGAGCAATAATCGAAAGCACTTTGGTGAGTTCTTTATAGCTTTCCTGTAGTTCCTTTTGGCTTTGTTGCAGTTCAATTTTTTGGTCCTCTACCTTCTGACGTTGCATTTCATAAGCCTGTCGAATCAGCCTGAAGACAATAAAGAAAAGCCCCAGAGTAAGCAGGTAGCTGAATACCGTGTCGATATAACGCAGCTCTTCCGTTTCGTAGCCTACGATGTACTTGCGGCCGAAGTTGTATTCGTAGAGAAGCAGACCAGAAAAAACAATTCCGTGAATGACGGTCCAGAACCAATGCTGTTTGCTTTGTGTGGTGGCAAATAGCATGGAAAGGGTCATGAAGCTTAAAACCGTGGTGGTGCCGTTTATACCGCTATTTAGAAAATAATTAAAGGCGAAGAGGGCATAGGAGGTAATCATAAAGATGAACCATCCCACCTTGAAATAGCCCATCACCCTGGAAAACCAGTAGCTTAAGATCAAAACTAATTGGGTGCCCAGGATTACCAACACCAGGTCCCACTGTCGGATATTAATGGAAAGCAGCAAGCCTATGCTCAAAGCAATAGCACTGATAAAACAGATTTGATGGAAGATGATTTCTTTGAGATCAAATTCATCTTCTCGACCGTAAACTATTTCTCTAAACTGCTTATAGGACATTCTTAATTAAAGGGGGCTCGTTCCGGGTCTTCTTCCGAAGCAGGTTTTTTCTGAGGGCTACGCTCAATTTTGGTAATGAAATAGCGCGTACTTCCTCTCCAGGGTAATACTCGGTATCTTTCGATGTAGTGTAAGTTAACACGTTCTCCGGAAAGTGAAACCTCCTCGAGGGTTTTAATTATGTGCTCTTGATCACTTTCAATGGAAAACTCAAATGTCTCAGAAAGGCTGTTATTGCTGTTAACTGCTCCAAAAGAGCGAATATTAAGCTGACCTTCCCAGGTTTTAAAAAGTACACCTTTACGAGAAAGTTTAATCACGGTACCGGCACGAACTCCTTCAGAATAGGTGCCATAGTATAGGAAGGTGATCCATCCGATGAGCAGGATCAAGACAATACCCAAGATCCAGAAAAGTGTTTTACGCATAAGGCTTTAGCTTAGTTATTGGCCCTGTATTTTTTATAGTCCTCCAGACTCTGGAGCACAATTTTCCTGGCAATTTCAGCATTTTGGAAATCTTCTACCTCCACGGTTTTGTTTTCCAGCTTTTTATAGTCTTCAAAGAAGTTTTTAAGCTCCTTTAAAAAGTGCACAGGTAATTCTGAAATATCGTGAATATGGTTGACACTCATATCATTTTCGGCCACAGCAATAATCTTGTCGTCCAATTCTCCGCCATCGAGCATTCGCATTACGCCAATTACCCGAGCCGATACCATGCACATGGGAACAACTGTAATTTGCGAAAGCACTAAAATATCGAGGGGGTCTTTATCGTCGCAATAAGTTTGAGGGATGAAGCCATAATTGGCAGGGTAGTACATAGATGAATATAAAACCCTATCCATTTTTAGTAAGCCAGAGTCTTTATCCAACTCATATTTCGCACGGGTATTTGCTGGAATTTCGATGATTCCATTAACGTAGGAAGGGATTTTATCGCCAGGAGAAACAGAGTGCCAGGGGTTGAAAGGGGTGTTCATGTTAGTGTTTTGGACAAAGTTAGTGCATGTAGCCGGTCATTCTCACGACAAGTACTATTTTTGCAGCCCTCAATTGACAATGCTATATTGACTCCAATTAGCAGCTTTGAGTTCTTTGGATATTGAAAGAAGAATTGGCTCCGTAGTACAATGGATAGTATGCAAGTTTCCGGAGCTTGAGATGCAGGTTCGATTCCTGCCGGGGCTACTTTTTGTTTCAATAGCATTTCACCATTTCATTTTGATATATCCTTGTGCTTTAGCTTCTTTGCTTTAAGATTGCTTCAGTCCTAGAGCATTTAGCTTGTTTTAAAGCCTAGATAAATAATCTGAAGTCTTGCTTAGCTCGGAATTATTAGGATACTATCGGTATGAAAAGCCTTTTACAGTTTTATCTTGAAAAATGGTATCTCCCTGTTTATGGCATTATTCTCTTTGGCTTAATTGGTGTTTTCATATTTAATGTTTCAAGTGGTTATTCGATCCACTTATTTGCTCTGGCTTTGCCTTGGGCCGCCATTCTTGTTTCTGGAATAATATCATTGCGAAGACTTTTACACAAAGATTATAAAAGGGGCTTGGTCCAACTTACTTTAACAGGCCTGGTCACTTGTCTAGGGATGATTATCGGAGGCTTATTATTCTATAATTCACCTTATGATTATTATGCAGATGATTTAGAAATTCCAATGGGCCTGCATGTATACGAACCGCTAGGTGAAAAGTCAGGTAAACTAGAATCTAAAAAGGATCAGCCAGTTAGTATTAACCAGATTACAAAGGATCAAATAGACTTTGAAATAGTTTCCCAGTTCCAAGCGGGCATTTATAGCTATCAAGCCTGGCTTGCTAATTTAGACAGTGGCTTTGTTTATTTGAAGGCCTTTGAGCTTAATCAAATTGATCCATTATCAGCCAGACGCTTAGCCTTAAGCACAAAAATGGAGGTTTTTAATACGAGTGACTCCTTTATGCTTTTTAGGCTACCGGATCATTTCACTATTTATGAGGGGGATTGGGATAAACCTTATGTAGCGCGATTTGAATTGTGGTATCGAAGTATAAAGTCCCAAAAGGAAAGGATGCTTTTATCTAAAAACTATAAGATTGAAGGTTGGATGAGGTAATCCAAAGAAATGGGCTATAGCAATAATATTACAGTTGCCATTGCAGATAAGGAAAAGGCTTCAGACCTTTGTGGCTTGGCCCCGTAGTTCAATGGATAGAATAGAAGTTTCCTAAACTTTTGATCCAGGTTCGATTCCTGGTGGGGCTACTGCTCTGAA
>DLRW01000016.1:5700-12752 GCA_002501205.1 Flavobacteriales bacterium UBA7878 | reverse complement strand
ATAGAAGTTTCCTAAACTTTAGATGCGAGTTCGATTCTCGCCGGGGCTACTCCTTTTCTCTTTTACTCAGGCTTAGGCCAACCTTACAGAAGTTTTTCTGCCCTTTCCCTAAGTGAAATCCATCAGCGAAAGCAGTGGCACAGATTTGGTCTTTATCAGATCAAATTCATGCCTTATGAAAAAGTCAATTTTCCTTTTCGTTTTTGCTTGCCTGGGCTTACAGCCCTTAAGTGCATCTACCTTCCTGGATTATGATCACCGTAAGCCTCATCATTCCAATCCCCATTCTGAAGCACAGGTAACTCTTTTTAAAGAAACTGGTTTTCGTGGTGAAGCTTTGATGATTAATGGAGATTGGTCATGTGAATTGGATCGGGACTTTTGCTTTACTATCGAAAGTATCATCATTCCCAGAGGTTATGAAGTGTGGTTGTACCGCCATCGTAAATTCAATGGGGATCCTGTGGTTTTAAACAGCTCATGGGACGGAAGTGGGGCAGGGTCTTATAGTTTAAGAAATCGCATCCGAAGCATTCGTATCATCCAAAGAAGACAAGCCGTGCCACGCTTTCCACGATCTGGAACCGGAAGCCAGGTAATTGTTTACGATCAGTTTTTTCAAGGTCGGCAAATGGTATTAAATGGAAACTGGACGGTAAGTCGTCATAATGGCTTTGACTTCAATGATTGCATCAATGCTATATACGTACCCCGTGGCTATGTAGTACGGATTTTTGAAGATGCCAATTATAGTGGACGCTATCAGGATATTTACGGAGATTGGAGGGTATGCCAACAAGACTTTTGGTTCGCTCGAATAAGCTCCATAATGATTATGCCAGCCAGAAACTTCAGAACCAGAAGATCAAATTAGTTATTCATGCCCGGATTTTTTCCGGGCTTTTTTTGAGACTTGGATTTTAAATAAACGCATAGAACTTTTCCGCAAGCTTTAATCGGCACGGAACCGTTCAAAGAGCTCAGATTCTAAGATCTGCCTATCTTTAAGGCAAATCTGAGTTTATGCTAGCCTTTAAAAGAATAGCGGTTGTACTAATTACCGCGACTTTTACTTTCAATATCAATGCCGCTAATATTCTGGGGGGCGAAATCACCTGGGAATGTGCCAATGATTCGATGTACATTTTTACCTTGGTTATCTATAGAGATTGTGCAGGGCCGGTTCTTCCAACCGGATCTCAATTTATACAAGGCCCAGCTGGGACAATAATGTGCAATTATATTCCTGCTCTATCCGGTGATATTACTCCCGGAAATGGTGGAACGTCTTGCCTCACCTGTGCCGCCGGAGATTATGGAGCCATTGAAATGGGAGTTTATCGCAGCAGTCCACTAAGCTTAAGCGGAACACCTCCTCCTTTAGGTTGGGAATTTTCTTGGACTAATTGTTGCCGTCCTGTATCTGAAAACTCAAATATTTCCAGTATTTATTTGAGGTCTAAAATGTACCCCTATACAGCACCGGGTCAAACCAATCCGAATGATGTGAGTACTTGTTATGATAATGGACCTGCCTTTGGCGAACCAGCTGCTACGGTATTTTGCCCAAATACCAGCTATAGTTATTCTTCTAAGCCCTTTGATTTGGATTCAGATTCTTTACATGTTTATTGGGCGATGCCTTACACCGGTGCTTTCTCCCCCGGCACTTATAACGTGGGTTATCATTCAGGATCTCCACTACCAAATTCTAGTCAGAATTCTGCCAACATAGGACCAAATTTAAATTCACAAACTGGGATATTGAGTGGTTCTACTCAATCTCCGAGCAGTGGCTGGTACATTATGGGCTTGGGAATAAAAGCCTATCGAGATAGCCAGCTTATTGCGGAAGTGGTAAGAGATGCGCCCGCCTATTTCTTACAAAGTACCCAGTGTAATGCTTCCGCTAACAATAATGCTCCTTTATTAGCGATTGACACGGCGAATTCATACTCCACTGCCACATTTCAGAATGGGGTTTATAAGCTTGCTCTTCATTTAGGGGATAGCCTTGATTTGAACTTACAAGGTTTGGAAACCGATATGAATCCGAATCTTAGTCCGCAGGTTTCCTGTTATAATGCCAGCGGTTTGATGCTTAACCCAAGCAATTTTACCGATACCAGTGGTTGTGCAGGACCTAGCCCTTGTGCTACTATGAGTTCATTAAACTCCTCAAACGGCTTTTGCTCGATTCTGGCAAATCAAGCTCGATTTAAATGGAATCCAAATTGCGACCACATTCAAAGCAATTTAAATGGAAGTGCTTCTCAGAAGTATTTGTTCTTCATTAGTTTAACTGATGATGCCTGCCCGTCACCCGGACAAAGTTCCATTACTATCGAAGTTGAAATTTATGATGATACGCTACAAGCTCCGGCCTTGACTTTTATAGGTGCTGATTCAACCAACACAGTGGACCTAGCTTGGAGTGCAGCACAAATTAGCCCACAAAAATTCGGGTATTATTTGGTCTTTGGCAATTTTAATGATGGCAATGGCTGGCAGGTTTTAGATACCATTCATCAGATTAGCGATACTACTATTAGCTTGGCGAACCAGCTTATTCCCGGACAATACCTGATACAAGCCTATGGCGGAGCCTGCGGTAAATCGGTTTCTGAAAGCAATATTGTACAAAGTATAGGTTTAGGTATGGAACCACTTTCTTTGAATGCCAAAAATTGGAGTCTGTTCCCAAATCCAAGCCGTCAGTTCTTTGAGCTTCAGTACGAAGGGATTTCTGACTTGGAAAGTGGAGGGAAATTGAAAATCTATGCCGCAAACGGAACCATTTTAATGAGTCGAGATTTAGCTCGGGATCAACTAAGTTGGCGAATTGATCATAGTCTGACCTCAGGGACCTACGTATTGGAAATTAAATTCGATCAGGCAGTCTTACGGAAAAGGTTGGTAGTAGAATAAGTATAAATCAACGGTAACAAGCATTCCTCCTAAAACTTTGAAGCCCTGAGATATAAATCAGGGCTTTTCTATTTACCTATAGGATGTCCATATTCTTTAATTAAAGCTTGAAGGTCGAAATCCGTAACTTCCCCACAAATTATTGCTATGCGAAAACTACTATCCCTTGCATTATTAATTGGATTGACTTTAGGAGCGGAAGCCCAAAGTCTAATCTCTATTATTCCCTTAGATACAACTTCCAAGTTTACTATCAACTTTGTGGCAAACGGTCGTGCCAAGTATGATGTGGCCAATTACAAAATTCTCTATCAAACTCCGGATGTGGATGGTAATCCCAGTACTGCATCAGGATTGATGTCTGTGCCTTTGGTACCTTGCGATAGTATTGGAATTGTACTCTATGATCATGGTACTGTATTGGAACGTGATGAGGTTCCCAGCCGAAATAATTTTGAATCTATTATCGGAAAGGTATTCGCGAGTCGCGGCTATGTTTGTGTAATGCCTGATTATTTAGGTTTGGGCGATAGCCCGGGTTTGCACCCCTATGTTCACGCAGAAACGGAAGCTACCGCCAGCATTGATATGATGCGCGCTGTACGCGAAGCTCTAGCTGATAGCATTGCCAGTTATAATTTGAATTCTGAAGTGTTTATTACCGGCTATTCTCAAGGTGGTCATGCCGCGATGGCAACGGTTAAATACATCCAGGATAATAATCTGGAAACCGAATTTAATGTGGTGGGTGCGGCTCCCGCTAGTGGACCTTACAATTTGGCTGGGTCGCAAGCATCCGTGTTTATCAATAATCAACCTTATAGCAATCCAGGATATGTGGTATACCTTCTTTTAGGTATGAACCATGCTTATGGGGGTGTTTTCTTTTCGAATCCATCGGAAATCCTAAAAGCTCCCTATGATGTAATTATCCCTCCTTATTTTGATGGTACCTATCCTATGGATTCGGTAAACAGTAAATTACCGGCTCGGGTACGGGATTATTTAGAGGATTCTGTGGTGCAGGCCTTTGTGGATGACACCGTGAATCAGCAACATTGGTTGTGGACGATTTTAAATGATAATTCTAATCATGATTGGCGTCCTAATACCAAATTACGCATGTACTACTGCACCAATGATGAACAAGTAAACTATCAGAATGCTTTAGATGCTTATGCTGCCATGACAGCAAAAGGGGCAACAGATGTGCATGCCATTGGGAGAGGAGCCTTTAATCATGGTGGTTGTGTGGCACCTTCCATTGAGTCGGCGGTGTACTTCTTCGATAGTTTGAGTACTTCTTGCAGCAGCTTTGTCGGTTTGTTGGATCAAGATTTAGCTTCTTATGAAGTATATCCTAATCCTGTTCATTCCGAATTGAATATTGAAGGAATGGGCGAACAAGCTGAGATCCGAATCTATGACCTAAACGGTCGTTTGGTATTGGAGCAGAAAGCCAGCTTCCAAACCCGCTTAAGTTTAGCAGACTTGAATAAAGGGATCTACCTCCTGGAAATTCAAGAAGGACAGAGGAGAACGCGTCAGCGAATTATGAAATACTAAATGAAAATGGCGGAGCTCAATTATCGAGCTCCGCTTTTTTTTGTTCCAACAAATGAAATTCTTCCTGGGCCTTTTCCCAATCTTTCATCATTTTCTCTAAGTCCTTTTTACGAGCTTCATATTTTTCGTAGAAGTCAGCATCCTTAGAAAGCTCCTTGAATTTTTCCGGATCATGCAGTTGGGCATCGATGCTTTTTAATTCGGATTCCAGGGCTTCAATGGAGCCTTCCAAATCGTCCACTTGTTTCTCTGCCTTGCGAAGGTCTTTATCTAATTGCTTACGTTCTTTATAAGAAAGCCCGGACTTTTCTTTAGGCTCATTTTGTTTAGCAATCTTATCCGCTTCTTTGCTCTTCTCTAGTTGGCGGAAATCATCCAATTTGCGCGCCTCAAGGTATTCGTCAATATTGCCGAGGAATTCCTTCACCTGGCCATCCTTAAACTCAAAAATCTTATCAGCCAGACCTTGCAAGAAATGACGGTCGTGTGAAACTACTACCAGGGTGCCATCGTACTGTAGTAAGGCGTTTTTAAGCATATCCTTACTCTTCAAATCTAAGTGGTTGGTAGGCTCATCCATAATGAGCAAATTATGAGGGAAGAGTAGGAGTTTACATAGAGCCAAGCGCCCTTTTTCCCCACCACTAAGGACCTTCACTTTCTTATCTACATCTTCACCACTAAAGAGGAAAGCACCTAAATAGTCCCGGGCCTTTTTGCGCAGATCTTCGGGTGCGGCATCTTCAATGGTTTGCAATAGGGTTTTGTTACCATCCAGAGTTTTGGCTTGTTCCTGAGCATAATATCCGAAGGTTACATTATGACCTAGTTCCAAGTGTCCTTCGTGATTAAGATTGTCGGCAATAATTTTTACCAGGGTAGATTTACCCTGACCATTTTGACCCACAAAGGCAATCCTTTCACCACGAATCACTTCAAGGTTTACCCCACCAAAGATTTTCTTTTCGCCGTAGTTCTTACCAAGCTTTTCTGCTTTAACTACTACTTTTCCTGAGCGTGGAGCAGGAGGGAAACGGAAATTAATTTTCCGACTGTCGTCATCATCTATTTCAATGCGTTCCATTTTGTCCAATTTCTTGATCAGATTTTGGGCAAAGGCCGCTTTTGAAGCTTTATATCGAAATTTCTCAATCAGCTCTTCAGTATGCTTGATCTCCTTTTCCTGGTTTTTTTGTTCCTGCATTTGAAGTTGACGACGTTCTTCGCGCAGGGCTACAAAACGAGAGTAGGGAACGGGGTAATCATATACCTTCCCATTAACAATCTCTACAGTACGCTTGGTGATATTATCGAGGAAAGTTCGGTCGTGAGACACCATAACAATGGCACCTTCATAATCCTTCAGGAAGTTTTCCAGCCATATAATGGAATTGATGTCCAGGTGGTTAGTGGGCTCATCTAAAAGAAGCACATCGTGTTTGGCTAAAAGAAGTTTGGCTAATTCGATTCGCATCCGCCAGCCACCGCTGAATTCCTGGGTTTGCCGATGGAAGTCCTCCGCTTTAAAGCCTAAGCCCTGGAGAATTTTTTCCAGATCGGCATGGTAGGTATATCCCCCGATTAGGTTAAATCGCTCCGTATTGAAATTGAGATCTTCTATCAATTTAAGATAGCTATCGCTTTCATAATCTTCGCGTTCCGCTAATTGGTGATTTATGTCATCAATAGCAGCCTGGAGTTGTTTAATTTCGCCCAGTGAAGTTTCGGCTTCTTCCCAAACGGTTCTGCCGTCATAAAGTGGCAACTCTTGGGGGAGATAGCCAATATTGAAGTCTTTGGGTTTAGAGATATTTCCTTTATCCACAGAAGCTTCTCCGGCAATGGTTTTGAGTAGCGTCGATTTACCCGCGCCATTACTTCCTACCAGACCTAATTTCTCTCCGGGATTTACCAAAAAGGAAATCTCATCGAAGAGCATGCGGTCGTTTAATTGTAATATGAGTTTATTGATCCCAAGCATGGGGCAAAAATAGTTTTTAGATTATGTCCATTTTTTCCAAAGGCACTAAGTTGTACAGCATTCTTAATTCTCGCTGTCCACGTTGCCACGAAGGCGAGGTTTTCGAAGTGAAAAACCCCTATAAATTGGGTTCCTTGTTTAAGATGCATGAAACCTGTTCGCATTGTGGCCTCCGCTATGAAGTAGAGCCTTCTTTCTTCTATGGAGCTATGTATGTTAGCTATGGTTATTCAGTAGCTTTATTTGTCGCCACCTATATTGTAATGAACCTTATTTACGATCCGGGAATTACCGATATAATTATTGCCTTGGCGATTACGGTTATTGCTTTGTCACCGGTGGTATTACGTTTATCACGCATTACCTGGCTAAATTTATTTGTAAAGTACAATCCCGAAAAGCGAGGACCCAAAATCAAATAAAGCGTTGAAGGTCCCATTTGGGGTTTATAGGTGAGGCGCGAATCAGATAATTCATAAAGTGTTCAGCTAAAAAGGGGGCCATTAATACACCACGGGATCCCATACCATTAAAAGTGTATTGGCTTGCGCCGATATCGCCCCTTAAAGGGTTACGG
>DLRW01000016.1:0-5388 GCA_002501205.1 Flavobacteriales bacterium UBA7878 | reverse complement strand
GCCCATTAAAGGTTTACGGTCTTTGATATTGGGGCGAACTCCTGCATGTTGTTCCAATACTTCGTAGGGACCTTGGTAAAAGGCTTCCAATTTGCTTTTTAGGAAGTCCAGTCCCTTTGCACTGATATGCTCATCTAAATTATGGTGAGCATAGGTGGCCCCAACTTTAAAGGTCTGGTTCCCCAAAGGAAGTGTAAATACTCCGGCATGCAGCATCCGGTCTTCGGGTAGATCCTCAGCGCGAATAATCAATACCTCTCCTTTGGTAGGAGTAAATGCATCCGCAATTTGCGGGTGACTGTGCCTTAGAAGGTGACCATTGCAATAAATAATGGATTGGCCATTGCTTGCTTCTGAATTGGCAATCCATTCTTCTTCAATTAGTAGACCTTCTTTCTTTAAGAAATTACGCCATCTGTCTAAAAACACCATAGTGTCTAGCCAGAATACACCCTCTAGTCTTCCCAGTCCATGAGGGGCAGGAACTGAAGGCATAAAGCTGTCATGAATCTTTCCCAAATGATTCTTAAGATGAGGTTTTTCTGCATTGGCTTGCCAGTCGTTCACTTCACCTGCATTGTGAAAAACATGATCCAGGGCAATCGGGAAATGGAATTTTACATCAAGTTTGCTTTCCCATTTTTGATAGAATTCTAAGGCTGCAGGTAAGAAGATGTCCGCATCGGAAACCCATTTTTGCCTTTTTAAAACTACGGGATTACATAAGCCTGCGGCTATTCTGGATGACTGGGAATGATGGGATTGATCCACAACTTTAAAAGGGATACCCGCTTCAAACATCTGCATGCTTAAAATGCTACCGGCCAGGCCTTGTCCTACTATGGTGTATTCCTTTTCCATTGAGGGGGCAAAGATGCTAATTTATCAAGCCTTTAAGTGCTTTAGTATTCCCAAAGTTCGGCTTCGAGATTACGCAATTTGTTCTTTATACGGTCGGCCTCGAGTAATTGATCCAGGGTGGAACTGCGCTTGTATTCCTCAATTTTACGATCATAATTATTATCCTCTTTAAAAATCACTGATTCGAAAAAGCGCATATTTAATACCTGATCATAATTGAGGTGTTGTAATTGGTTCTGGCGGATATAGGCAGGGCTGGAAGCTAAGCTTTCTCTGGCGCTGGGATACCAGATCCAAAATAGGTTGTATTGGTCCAGAGTTTTAGGGTTTTCCACAAGCGGGGAAATGCCCAAAATTCGATGTCGAAGTTCTCCTCTTGCTTTATCAAAATACCAATCAGTTCTAAGCTCCCAGAATTTAACGTCTTTGGCAGTAATGCTAATGGTGTCAATGAGCAGAATCTCGCCGGTATCTGGGTCTCGTAAAGTATCTACCATTTGGATGTATCCTAAGACTTGAGCCTGGCTGATAGGTATTTCAAAGTGATCATCGGCAAAGACTTCGATCTGGGAGTTAAGGCCAAGAATACCGTCTATTAGGGCGTCATAGAGGCTTTTGCGACAAGGTAGAGGGCGTAGGGGAAAGTAGAGGTATTGATTCATTTTCTCACGCAGGTCTATTCGCTCCCAATGACGACCAGACCACATAAGGTCCGCTTCTCTGATATAGGGTTCAGGAATGACGGAATCACTAATTAAGATTCCGCTGCAACCGGATGGATCTTTAATTTGAGCTTGTAATTGGTAGCTTGAAATTAGGTTGACCCCTAGAAGTAAAGCCATAAAAAAAGCCCGATTTATAATCGGGCTTTTTAGTTTGAATGCTATGTCTACTAGTATTCCCAAAGCTCGGCTTCGAGATTACGTAGGTTATTCTTAATACGTTCGGCTTCGAGCAACTGATCGAGGGTAGAGCTACGCTTGTATTCTTCAATCTGGCGATCGTATACATTGTCCTCTTTGAAAATTACCGAGTCAAAGAAACGCAAGTGGAATACTTGATCATAAGTAAGGCGTGAGCTGTTGTTATGGCCATTAAAGGCTACGTGAGTAGCTAAGGCATAACGGGCATCAGGGAACCATACCCAGAAGAGATTATAGCGATCCAGAGTTTTAGGGTTCTCCACTACGGGAGAGATACCTAAAATCCGGTTTTTCATTTCACCTCTTTGCTTATCGAAGTACCAATCGGATTTTACTTCCCAGAATTTCACATCCTTGGAAGTAATACTAATGGTATCCACCAATAGTATTTCACCGGTATCCGGGTCGCGCAAGGTGTCAATCATTTGCACATAACCACGAACTTGATCTAAGCCTAAAGGAATCTCAAAACGATCGTCTGCAAATACCTCTATGATAGTTCCTTCTGAAAGGATGCCATCAATTACTACATCGTACAATGATTTCCGGTCAGGAATAGCTTGTACTGGATAGTAGAGGTGAAGATTCATTTTTTGTCTCAGATCGATACGCTCCCAATGACGGGTAGACCACAACATATCTGCCTCTCTCAAATAGGGATAGTCAAATACTTTATTATTGTGGTAGTGCTTGGGATCATCAGGAATGATACCATCGTCTGATGGACTGATAATCTGAGCCTCCGATGTTTGAGGCATCAGGTAGAGTCCAATAAGTCCAAGACAAAAAACTAATCGTTTCATGATAGTGTTTTATTAGTTGTTAACGTCTACCGAGATAGCGGCAACGCGTTCTACTTTTACACGTGAATTTCCTTTAGCACGAGCCTTGATGTTACGGAAAGTAACCGTTGAGCCGGGTCTAAGTTTTTCAATTTTAGCTTTGGCCGATCCTGGTACTTTATTACCACGAACACGTTCGGGAGGTGAACCAGGGATGGCTAATTCAAAGGAAACTACCTCTAGATCCAAGTCAAAGACAAAGTCTTCAAATTTGGCATTTACAGTAGCATTAGCCACGGCACTTTTAGAGAGTAATAAATTTTCACTACGACCATAGATATTACCTACTGCGGGTGGTAAACCTTTAATACGGAATTTCTTGGTTCCAGCTGGACGAGTGTTTTCATTTCCTTCTTTATCAGTTTCAACTACCGATACAGAAATGGTAATTTCTTTTTGGCCAGTCATGGTAGTAACATCTGCTACATACTCTCCTGGTTTAACCTGACGTACTCCAGGACCGTTTACACGAATCTTAGAGGGCTCCACACCAGGAACACCGATTTCCAATGGATTGTCTACACCACGGTAAAGAACGTTCATCTTAGAGGGAGAAATAACCACACTCTGAGGAGCTACCGTATAGGAGGTGTTTGGAATGTCATAAACTTTCTCACCATCCGTCTGCTTAATTACGATCTTTCCACCCCAGGTTTTTTGGCCCACACTGTTAGCGGGAATTTTAACAAATCCACGACCATTTTCGATACGATCAATTGGAATTGAATTCCCATTCTCGTCTTGTAGACTAATTTGTGGATCTTGAGTGTCATCATAAGCAGCCAAGAAAACCATAGCTTCGTAGGAATCACCTTCCGTAACGTAACTGCTAGGTGCAATCACCATAGCGTCCACCTGGTTAAACTTAACCGTTCCGGCATCAATATTCTTTAGTAGGTGAGTTAGTACTTCTGCTTCAGAATTACGCACACGAGCTTGGATATCGGTAAGGAAAGGCAGAATAGCTCCGAGAGGATATTCACCAAATGAAGCTTCCTCCCAACTTACCTCTTTATCACCTTCTTTTTGCTTTTCAGTATTAAATACGGTTTGCAAGTTGTTGGTAATAGAGGGGTCATTATCTGCGATCTGAATCATTTTAGCACGATAGGCTTCAATTTTCTCACGCAGTTCAGTTGCTTTTTGTGGACCTTGTTCGGTTACTAGAAAGTTTAAAGGTTTGGATTTAGCATCCAAAGCTTTAGGAATAGTTTTTTCTTCATCTTCCCATCCACCAGATACACCTACAAGGGTATCTTTTAGTTCACCGATGTAATTGAACAGTTCTGAAGTAGCTTCACGTACTTCATCTGATTTGTTCTTCCATTTTAAAGCTTTGGCAGGGTTTTCGGCCGCAGCCGCAGCAAGAGCACTATAGGCATCTTGGTTTTTAGCACCTACCGTAGTGATGGTCTCAGTCAAACTCTCATCAAGTTTGGTCAGAGCCTTCAAAATGTCTTTGGAAACGTTTAATGCCAGCATCGCCGTTAACACGAGGTACATCATGTTAATCATTTTCTGACGTGCTGATAGTTTTCCTCCAGCCATGAATTAGTTTTTAGAGTTTAGTGACTCGATGAATTAGCTTAGTTACTACGATTAACGTTCATGGCAGAAAGCATACCTCCGTAAACGTTGTTGAGTTGACTCATGTTGTTTACAAGGCTGCTTACCTCATTAGTCAAACGATCAGAATCCTGGATAGAATTGCTGAGTTTTTCCATTAAGGTGTTTTGAGCTTCCATATGATTAGCAGAGCTCTCTAATTGTACAGCATATAGAGCATTTAAAGACTCCATGTTTTTAGAGGCTAAGCTCAATTGCTCATTGTAAGCACCAGTAGCCGCCGCAGCTTCGCTGGTCTCTGTTAATTTGTTTGCAGCATCTCCAAAGCGACGCAGTCCACTTCCCAAGCTTTCGATCAACTCTCCGTCGATCTTAGCATCTTCAAGCATGCGATCTAATTCCTGAGTAGCTGTTAAACCACGTTGGTTGTTGCTGCCGTACTGTTCGTCTTCGTCAGTCATACCTGCTAATTCAGGATAAACTAAAGTCCAATCCAGTTCTTCACCGGGTTTTTCAAATGCAGAGAAGAAGAAAATTACAGCCTCAGTAGTCAAACCTACTACCAACATGATATCGGCTCCTGGCAAGTGAAGGATTTTAAACATCGCTCCGAGGATTACAACGGAGGCACCCCAGCCATAAAGCTTAGCCATGAAATTTTTAAAACGCTTGCTGTTTACATCAATTAACGCCATTGGAAAAAATTAAATTAAATAGAAATTAGGGGATTAAAAGTCGGCAAGATCGCGACCCATAAAGCTTTGAACCGTACGGAATCCTACGTAGGATTTAGCGGTATCAGCATACTCATAGTCACGGGTACTTACCTGCATGTAGTAAGCAACGTCTTTCCAGCTACCACCGCGAATTACTTTACGCGTAATAGTGGGGTCGTCACTCGGGTTAGCATTGTACTCAAAATTGGGACTAATGTCTGAAACATAGTAGAAGCTGGCAGCGTCAAAGGCCGTATTGGTCCATTCCGCTACGTTTCCTGCCATGTTGTACAGGTCATATTCATTCGGCGCGTAAGCAGTCGCTTTTACTGGGTAGAAGGCTCCGTCAGCCACCAGGTTACCGCGTAAAGGTTTAAAGTTACCTAGGTAGCAACCTGAGCTGTTCAGTGCATAAGGTCCACCCCAAGGATAGGTAGTTAATTCTTTACGTCCACGTGCAGCATATTCCCATTCAGCTTC
>DLRW01000038.1 GCA_002501205.1 Flavobacteriales bacterium UBA7878 | reverse complement strand
CCTTCCTTACTAAAGAAACGCAAATTAAGATTTTGCATGTCACTCATCTGTTTTACCACCGATAAACCCATACCACTTCCCTGGATACCGCGGGTATTCTCGGCTCGGTAAAATGAATTGAATATTTTGTTCTGATCTTCTTCTGGCACTCCTATCCCCTGGTCCTTAACGCTTAATCGAACCTTATCTATACCAAAGTTGAGTTCCAAACTTGGATTAGCTTTTCCTTTGGAATACTTAAAGGCATTACCCACCAGATTCTGAATAATATGTTCCAGCATTTCTGGATCGATCCGCACCAATTTAGGTGCCCCCTCCAATACAATTTTAAGTTCACGACCGTCTTCCTGACTGGAGAAATGTCGGTCATTCATATCGTGAATGAAACTCACTAAATCCAAAGATTTCAATTGTGAGTTTACACGCCCCGACTCTAGCCTGCCTAACATTAAGATGTCGGTCATGATATTGCTAAGTCGGTTGGTTTCACGATTTAGACGCTCCAAGTAGCGGTTCGCCTTTTCCCGATGTTCATCCGGAATTTTAGTGGCCCAAAGTTCCAGCATCTCCGCATTGGCCTTAATGGTAGTAAGCGGGGTGCGGAATTCATGCGAAGCCATGGATATCAATCTTGACTTCATCCGTGCCAATTCCTTCTGCTGCTCCAGAGCCAGGCTTAAATCTTCTTCCGCTTGCTTGCGAGCCGTAATATCTCGTAAGAATGCTGAGAAATAGTAATGCCCTTCAATCTTAAAGGGGATAATACTCAGCTCCAGCGGAAAATGACGCCCCTCCTTATCATGACCAATTAACTCAATCCTGCGATTTAAAACCGGACCTTCTCCACTGGCTAAAAAATGTTCCATGCCACGTTCATGCGCAGCAGCATATTTTTCAGGAATAATCAATCCACTTAAGGACTTACCAATAACCTCCGCTTCTTTGTATTTGAACATTTGTTCTGCCTGATGATTCCAATCTTCAACCAGGCCTCTTTCGTTGATGGTAATTACCGCATCCAAAGCATTCTCCAGTACCGTGCGCATACGATACTCACTGGCACCTAAGCGATTCTCAAATTCATTTTTAATGTTATGAGCCGCAAGCATTTGGGCCATAAATTCCAAAAGCTCCTTTTCATCCGCATTCCAGCTTTTTAAAGAACGTACCGCATCAAAGCCAATAAAGCCACGCAGCTTGCCATTTCCCAATACCGGCATGGTTATGATGGACTGAATTCCTTGAGGTTCGAGGATTTCTCGAACCGGATGACCTTTTGGTAAATCCAGCACCCGATCATAAATCATGGGCTTACCCTTCTCATGGGTTTCAAACCATTCGGGGATGGCTTCCAAAGGTACTTCTTGAAGGTTGTCTATTTCGGGACTAATACCCTCCGCACACCATTCGTAGGTATTGGTGGTATAATTTTCATCCAGATGATAATCGAAAATATAGACCCGATCGGCATTTACGAAACTCCCCAATCTACCCAGGGCTTTTTGAATTACTTCGTTCTCTTTATCGGGGTTCAGGAAAATCAGATCATTCGCCAAATCAAGAAGAATTGCCTGCAAGGTGAGGCGATATTCTAATTGACTTTGCAATGACTTTAAAGGAGTGATATTGTGATGGATTCCCAAAGAGCCAATCACCTTACC
The DNA here is from genome assembly GCA_002501205.1 of Flavobacteriales bacterium UBA7878. Classification (GTDB taxonomy): domain Bacteria; phylum Bacteroidota; class Bacteroidia; order Flavobacteriales; family Schleiferiaceae; genus Croceimicrobium. Next base: position 13,245 of record DLRW01000038.1, on the reverse strand, counting down.
ACTAATATCCTTAATGGGAGCGCCGGAAATTTGCATCCACAATTGGCTGCCATCCTTATGGCGAATAGGAAGCTCATAAACGCTGCTTTCACCGCGCTCTCGCAAATGCTGAGTTTCCTTAAGTCGATTGTTGGTATATTCCAGATCTTCAGCATTAAGGAAGATACTCTTGGCATCCTTGCCTTGTAAATATTTTAATTCGTGACCGGTCGTTTTTAAGAAGGAATCGTTCGCCCAAAGAATGGTTTCATCCTTGTCTACTTCCATTAAGCCCAGATCTATATTCTGAATTACCTCACGGTATTTTTTCTCACTTTCAATTAGGGCCTGCTCCGTTAGGTAGCGCATGGTAACGTCGCGGTATACCCACAAATTCCCTCTGTTTTGCTCGTCAATAAGCATAGGGATATAGTCCCTTTCCAAAACCCGTTCATCGGCCATGGCTATGCGCTCGCTGCGGCGAATAACTTGTTCTTCCAAACAACGCCCAATGCCAGCCCCAAAAGCTTCCGGATTCTTAAATAGGTGGCTAATACCAGCACCTACTTCGGCGCATACTTGACCAGCCAGTTCAGCCGGACTGGAATCCAATCGGAAATAACGACAGAAATTATCATTTACATAGCGAATCTTGCCTTGGGCATCTTCAATTAAAATGGCTGCATCCAAATGCTTGAGTAAGGCCAATAGATGCTCATCGCTTTCCTTAAGATCGGCTTTTACCTTTCGCAATTCGGTGATGGGTCGTGCCACTCCCAGAAGTTCAATCACTTTATTATTCTCGCAAAGCAATTCAATGGTTTGACCAATCCAAATTTCTTTGCCGTCTGCAATAAAGGGAAACTCAAAATAGGATGAGGCCTGACGCTTCTCAATTTGCAGCGCATAGAAGGCTGCCACCTTTTCCTGAAAATCTTCCCGAACAAAGCTGTAATAGGGCTGCCCCAAAATGGCCTCAATATCCATATCAAAGAGTGCCCGTGCCTTCTCATTCACATAGGTGAAGCGGCCTTGCGGGTCGAAGCGATAAATTAGATCAATACCTTGAGGGATTTCTTGTGGGTGCATTTTCGCTAGGATTGAGACTAAATTAAGGAATGCATAGAATCAAAGCTTTGAAATTCGAGGAATGGTCGATAATTCAGGTCGAAGCTTTCTACTAAATTGCCAGCATGAACCGACGTCTCCTCTACCTTAGTTCAGGACCCTTAGCCTTTTTGGCAGTACAGGGAATTCCGCAACTCAATGGCGATCAATCTTTAGTACTGGGCACCCTGGCCTGGATGCTGAGCTGGTGGATGAGTAATTTGATTCCACTTGGTGTTACTGCCCTATTACCGATGTTGATCTTCCCTCTTGGTGGAATTTTAGATGCTAAAACCGTAGGCTCCCTTTATGGGCATCCCATCATATTCCTATTCCTGGGTGGCTTTGCTTTGGGCCTGGCCATCGAAAAATGGCATTTACATCGGCGAATAGCGCTTAATATCTTGCTGATTAGCGGCGCCGCCCCGGAGCGCATTCTTTTGGGGACCATGGCCTCTACCGCCCTATTGAGCATGTGGATTTCCAATACTGCCACCACGGTAATGATGTTGCCCATCGGCGTAAGCCTCTATAAACTCTTAGAAACAAAACTCGGCTCTGGTAAGGCGGCCCGAAATTTTGGGATCGCTCTAATGTTGGGGATTGCCTACGCGGCCAATATTGGAGGAATGGCCACTTTAATCGGCACTCCGCCCAATTTGGTATTTGCTAGTTTAAGTAGCAGTAGCTTGAATCGAGAAGTAGCTTTCGCCGATTGGTTAATCTTTGCCTTGCCTCTTAGTGCCCTGCTCTTTTTTGTGGTTTGGCTTTTCCTGAGCAAAGTATTGTTCCCTAGTAAGGAAGTCCATTTAGGTAGCATTAAACCCATGCTAAAGGAAGAATTAGCCAAATTAGGACCCATGCAGGCTGCCGAAAAAAGAGTGGCGATTGTATTAGCCTCCATGGCTGTACTTTGGATATTCCGTGCACAACTGAATGCCATCTCTTATCTCAGTCAATTAAGTGATACCATTATCGCCATTGCCGGTATGGTTGCCCTTTTCCTGATTCCATCTTCCACCGCCGAAAAAGCCCTATTACGCGAACATGATTTAGGAAAGCTACCCTGGAATATCATTTTGCTTTTTGGAGGTGGTTTAAGCCTGGCTAAAGCCTTGGAAGTAACGGAGGTGGTGCAAAGCTTAGCCCAAATGGTAATGGCCAGTGGTTGGCAATCGCTATTCGTTATTAGCTTAATTATCTGTGCCTTTGCGATTTTCCTTACCGAAGTAATGAGTAATGTAGCCCTGGTTTCGGTATTTATCCCGGTGGCCTTTATTATCGCCACTCAATTGGGAATGGATGCCTGGGCCTTAAGTGTACCGCTTACCCTGGGTGCCAGCTGCGCCTTTATGTTTCCGGTAGCCACCCCGCCTAATGCGATTGTGTACAGCAGTGGCTTTCTTAAAACTCAGGATATGGCGCGGGCCGGATTAGTCTTTAACCTATTCAGCATTGCCATAATTACGGTGTATAGCTATTATGTAATGCCTCTAATACTCTTCTAAAGGCTGCCCCAAAGGATCTGGATAGATACAGCCTTCTTCAATCAGATAGATCTGAAATTGATGGTATCGAAATAGTAATTTGCATAAGCGATCTTGTGCCGGATAGCCCTCTTCATCCGGATGGGTGCTACCTTCTTCCAAACTACCACATTGGCAACCTGCATTTAGGTCATCCGGCAGATAGAGCACTTTTATTAGACTATCTCCTTCTTCACTAAAGTCTACATCTATTTTATCGCCCCAGGATCTGCTATCGATGCTGTAATTATACGCTTCCTTAATTCCATCCTCCGTTACCAGAATCAATCCGAAAGATTCTTCAAAACAATAGGAACAGCCCCTTACATAGCCAGTAAAGAAATAATAAGTACTGTCATTTTTAGTCCCGAGGGGAATGATGCTGGAATAACCATCCGATTTTAACTCAATCTTCTGTGGACCTTCCTGCATATAGATAGAGCTAAACTGCCCCTGGCTGCCGCGATAGTGATAATAAACCACCTGGCTGCGATAGGTACCCCCCGTATTTTCTTCGAAGGAAATCTGTAGGAGGCGACCATCATCAGTGAATTGAATCTCAGCATTAAGTTCAGTTTTCAAATCCCGACTGTATAAATCCGGATGGTCAAACAAGGCTATAATTGATTTATTAAGACGACTGAGATAAGCCCATTGTAAATCAGGTGGATAGATTTCATCTGAAGCAGCATAGTTCTCAAAGAATTCTGCCGCTTCTTCCGCACTTAATCTGGCACTGTCCAAGGGTATGGGCTCTTGAAAAGGATATACCGATTCATACAAAGCAATATCCCGATTGAAGTGACTAATCAAGGTATCTAGCGATTGGGCTTTGACCCCAAATGAATTCAACAAACACCATCCCAATAAGAGGCCTCTGAACATAGGTGGATTTTCCTCCTAAATTACAAAGAATCCAGAGCTACCACCCACATTCCTCGCAATTCGCCAGCTCCATAGCCAATCGCCTTATCCTGAGGATATAAATTTTGAATTTTAGGATAGAAATCAGCATCCAATTCCTTTCCCAAGGTTCCATGACATTGCAAACACATGGCATTGGTGGTGATAGGGAAATAACCGCGACTGCCAAATTCCGTTTCTCGAACTATAGGCCCTGGTTCCTGACCTTCGGCAATTAGTGCAGCATATTCTGCCAGGATGCTCAATTCCAAAGAATCAGCCTGGTTTAAAGGATTACGGGCCTTATCACTTACTCGGCGTATTTTATGATGCAAGTGCTGCGACATGCTATCCGTGAGGATCAAAGCTCTTTCATTACAAAAGGGCAAGGCATGCTCCTTCCCTCCTTCTTTAAGGGCTCCCATTAAGTTCTTACCTAAAACCTTTTTGGTGCTCAAGGCTAATTCCTTTACCCTGGCGCCCCGGCCTTTTCTACCGCCTTCATGCTGAGGATGCGGCTGCTCTACGCTGAACAAATATTCGGTGATGGCATTAAGCTGTTCCTCCTCCACATAAATGGGAGGCATTAAGCCAAATTTCTCCACCGCTCCCAACATCAGGGCATGTTCCTCTTCTGGTTTATTTAAAAAGGCTTGCATGGCCGCTTGAAAATCCGCTTGGGCGGGATATTCCTTCAAATAATGCTTGCGAATAGCAAAGAAAGGTGGTGCTAAACGAGTACTTGGATTGGCCGTGGGTGAATGACAAGATTCACAATTGATGCGCATAAACTCGGCTGTAGCACTATACTTTTCAGCGCTAGTACTTTCACTGGGCGCTGGACTTCCGGATTGGCAAGCCATCAAAGTGCTGAGCACAATTCCCAGACTAATACTCTTTTTAAACATGGGATGAGGATTTGCACAAAGATGCAATAGAATGCGCAAGGGGAAGGTGGTAGAAGTTACATTCCTTTAATTTGTCTGCTCTTCCCTAAACCAAATTAAAAGCACTTGGTTTTCTAATTATGTACGATCTGATTATTGTTGGGGGCGGCCCCATTGGCTTGGCCTGCGGAATTGCGGCACAAGATGCCGGATTAAAGAATCTGATTATTGAGAAAGGTTTTTTGGTTAACAGCCTGTACCACTATCCTCATAGCATGACCTTCTTTTCCACCGCCGATAAACTGGAAATTGGTGGCATTCCCTTTATATCTCAAAACAGCAAACCTACTCGCTCCGAAGCCTTGGAGTATTACCGTCGGGTATGCATGAAGCATCAACTCAATATTCATCTGCAAGAACGATTAAAAGATGTGCAACCTTCCGAAGCAGGTTTCAGTATTAAAACGGATAAAGATGCTTACCAAAGTCAATATCTGATTTTGGCCACTGGTTTTTATGATTTGGTGAACCCACTGAATATCCCGGGCGAGGATTTGCCCAAGGTGGCCCATTACTATAAGGATCCACATCCCTATTTCGGTCAACGGGTAGCGGTGGTGGGAGCAGCTAACTCCGCGGTAGATGCTGCTTTGGAGATGTATCGCAAAGGCGCCAAGGAAGTGAGCATGATCATCCGCGAAAGTGAAATCTCGCCCCGCGTAAAATATTGGGTGCGCCCCGATGTGATTACCCGTATTGAAGAAGGCTCGATCAAAGCCTATTTCGAAGCCGAATTAAGCGCCATTCACGAAGACCATATTGTTTTTAAACACCAAGGCCAAAACAAGGAGATTGCTAATGATGCGGTTCTGGCCCTCACTGGCTATCGCCCCGACTTCAATATGCTCGAAAATATTGGCCTGGAATTCTCGGCGGAAGCTAGTCATAAACCGCTGTACGATGAAGAAACAATGGAAAGCTCTGTTTCGAATCTCTTCCTGGCGGGGGTGATCTGCGGGGGCTTGGAAACGAATAAGTGGTTTATCGAAAACTCCAGGGTGCATGCGGATAAGATCATTGGGGAGGTGAAGAGGCGAATGGTCTGATGACTTGCTTCAACACGGAGGCAGGGAGGACTCAGAGCTCACAGAGTTAAAAGATTAGTTTTCTTGGAAGCCTTATCCCACCAACGACAAACTACCAACTACCAATTACCAATTACCAAATAAAACCGCACGCTGCGCTTAAGGTGCAAAGGAACACCTGTCTGCCGACAGGCAGGAAGGTTCGCAAAGCTCATATAGTGGAAGATTGCTTCAACACAGAGGCAGAGAGAACTCAGAGTTCAGGGAGGATGATTGCTTCAACACAGGGGCGCTGAGGATTGAAGCTCACAAAGCTAAAAACTTAGTTCGTTTGAAAGCCCTATCCTACCAACGACAAACTACCATCGACCAACTACTAATTGCTAGTTAGAATTATAAAACTCCTAAGCTTGGATTGCTTCAACACAGAGGCACGGAGGATTAGAGCCCACAGAGTTAAAAACTTAATTCTCTTGGAAGCCCAATCCCACCAACTACTAATTACAAACTACATACTACCAGCTTACAGCTTCCAACTACTACTTTGATCAAATCTACCGTCTATAGTCTATCTACTATCGTCTCAAACAAACTACCAGCTACCAACGACTATCGACCATCAGAGCTCTATCGTCTATTGTCGAATATCTACCGTCTCTCGAAGAACCAATCAATGTTCAAAGGAAAATACCAAGTTACTTCCTCCTCACTCCCCCTTCCTCAATCACAACCAGCTCCTTGCGATACAAGGTGCCAATCGCTTTTTTGAAGGTTTTCTTACTCATGCCAAATTCAGCTTGAATGGCCTGAGGGTCGGATTTATCATGGAAGGGCAAGAATCCACCGGCGGCCTCCAATTTTTCGAGAATGGCCTTGGCACTAGGCTCTACATGGTCCATGCCCTCAGGTTGAAGGATGAGATCCACCTTGCCGTCTTCTCGCAATTTGCGGATATAGGCCTTTACTTTTTGACCAGGTTTTAAAGGCGTAAAGATCTCATTATCATAGATCATCCCATGAAAACGATCGCCAAAGGTTAGCAAATAACCCAAGCGTTCCTTCTGTAAGATAGTGGCTTGCACCCCATCTTGCTCATTAAGGTGATCGATCTGATGATTAAAATGGCGCTCCAATCGGGCAGAAGCGGTAATACGCTCACTCAGGGTATCTACATAAAGGAATACCCCCACAAAATCGCCCACTTTCAATTCGTGGTGCACTTCTTTTTTAGGGAGTAAAACTTGTTTGTCTAATCCCCAATCGAGGAAATATCCAAAGGGCGCTACATCCATTACTTGCAAACTGGCAATCTCCCCTACTTGTGCGGTTGGACGCTCCAAAGTGGCGATGAGTCGCTCTTGAGAATCGCGGTAGACAAAGGCCTCAAGCTGAGTTCCCAATTCTGGCTTTTTAGGCAAGCGACTATTTGGTAAGAGCACTTCATTGCCTTCCTCATCCACTAAATACAGGCCTTGAGGAGTAAAACGGTCGGCCTTTAATTGATTGATTTTTCCTAATTCCATTACGACATCACCTGAGCCATCACATGGTAACGAGGGTCATCAATATTCTCTTCAATTACCGCCTCCAATTTAGGAGAGGCTTTAATCATCAATTGCTGACATTCGGTACTCAGGTGACGAATTTTTATATCCTTACCTAAACTTTGGTACTTCTCTACTAAGGTAAACAATGCTTCCAAGGCAGAGTGATCTGATACCCGAGATTCCATAAAATCCAATACCACCTTATCGGGATCTCCCGCGGGATCGAACTTGGACTTAAAAGCGCTAATACTGCCAAAAAACAAGGGTCCCCAAATTTCATACACCTTGGTACCATCGGCTTCCACATGCTTGCGAGCGCGAATTCGTTTGGCATTCTCCCAGGAGAAAACCAAAGCACTTAAAATAATTCCGGCCATCACGGCCACCGCCAAATCGAAGATTACCGTTAATGCCGAAACTGCGATTAATACAATCGCATCGCTCAGTGGAATCTTAAATAATATTCTGAAGCTACTCCAGGCGAAGGTGCCGATCACTACCATAAACATTACCCCTACCAAGGCGGCAATAGGAACTTGTTCAATAAGCGGAGAAGCAAAGAGAATAAAGGCCAATAAGGTTAAGGCCGCCACAATACCCGAAATGCGAGTTCTTCCGCCGCCTTTAATATTGATAATGGACTGACCAATCATGGCGCAGCCCCCCATTCCACCGAATAATCCAGTTATAATATTAGCGCCTCCCTGGGCCAAACATTCCCGATTGGAATTACCACGAGTTTCGGTTAACTCATCAATTAAATTGAGGGTCATTAAGGATTCAATCAATCCAATGGCTGCTAATATTAGGGCATAGGGAAAGATAAATTGCAAGGTTTCCCAATTGAGGGGAATAGCGGTAAATATTTCGGATTGGAATTCGGGTAAACCTCCTTTCAGGCCGTCACCTCCACCATTGCGAATAAAACTACCTACCGTGGCTACATCCAGACCACCGAAAATTACCAGGGCCGAAACCGCTAAAATCGCGATTAAGCCTGCCGGTACCTTTTTATTTAAACGGGGCAGGAAATGCATGATCGCCATGGTTAAAGCCACCAGGCCAATCATCCAGTACATTTCATTGCCCTGCAACCACACCTTTTCACCAGCTACTCTTTGTTTGAACATGCCTAACTGGCTCAAGAAGATAACAATGGCGAGTCCGTTTACAAAACCCATCATTACCGGATGGGGAATTAAGCGCACGAATTTGCCCAACTTTAAAGCTCCCACCAACATTTGAATGAGGCCCATTAAGATGACGGTGGCAAAAAGGTAGTACAATCCTGCATTGGAACCTTCGCCTCCCATGGCATTTCCTTCTGCCACCAGATGAACCATTACCACCGCCAAAGCGCCAGTAGCACCGGAAATCATCCCGGGACGACCACCAAAAATGGAGGTGATTAATCCGATCATGAAAGCGGCATAAAGTCCAACCAGTGGAGGAACTCCCGCCACAAAGGCAAAGGCAACTGCCTCCGGCACCAAGGCCAGGGCAACGGTTAATCCGCTAAAAACATCGTTCCGTAAATTGGCTTTCTGCTTGGCTATAAATTCGCGCATGGAGCTTCTGTATAAAAGGCGGCAAAAGTACGAGTATTCCTTAAGTTAATAGCTTGTTTAGCTTATTCCTATCTTAAATTTCCTTGGGATATGCAGTACCTTCGCCTCCAATGTCACAGCCCGACTCTAAAGTCTATACTTTACTGGCGCTCAGTCAGTCGATCCGAAACCTTATTCAGGAGAAAATCGGAAACCGGCTTTTTGGGCTCAAGGCCGAAATCGCCCAAATCAAGCAAGCCGCCAGCGGACATTGGTATTTAGAGCTGGTGCAAGAGCGCGATGGCAACCGTTTGGCCTCTATTCAAGCAGTAATTTGGGCTTTAGATTATGAGCAAATCCTGGCCAAGCATGGCCCGGAGGTCCGTCAGCTTTTAAAGGCCGGGCAGGAATTGGTGATGCAGGTGCAGGTAGATTATCATCCTGTATACGGCCTTAAGCTTTTGATTAAGGATTTGGATCTCAGCTTTATGCTGGGCGAATTGGAAAAACGCAAACGCCAGACTCTGGAACGATTGAAGGCTGAAGGCTTGCTCGACAAACAAAAAGAGCTGAGCCCAAAAGTGGTTTTCCAAAACATTGCCGTGCTTAGTTCGGCTGAAGCGGCGGCCTATCAGGACTTTGTTCAGCACCTCAAGGAAAATGAATTTGGCTATTGCTTGCAAACTGACCTCTACCCGGTTCCAGTGCAAGGCAGCGGAGCGGCCAGCCAGATTAATGCTCGCCTAAAACAAATTCCTTATATAGATTACGATCTCATTGTACTGATTCGTGGCGGTGGCTCTAAACTGGATTTAGATGCCTTTAATGATGAGGAGCTTTGTAGAACCGTAGCCGAAATCCCGATTCCGGTGCATACGGGAATTGGCCATGAAAGCGACTGGACCGTTATTGACCTCACGGCCCAAAAAGCACATAAAACCCCTACAGCCCTTGCAGATTATCTTTTGGATAAGATGGCTGCCTTTGAAGGAGATCTACAACAATTGGCAGAGCTCCTGCAACATAAATGCAAGGACCTGATCAAATTAGAAGATCAAATCCTCCTCTCCTTTTGGGAGAAATTGCAACTCTTACCACTTAGTCAAATTCGTCGGCAAAGGGGGGAGATTCATTTAAGTGGTGGAGCATTGGTGCGCCTGAGTGCACAAGGTCTTCGCGAAAATGAAAGAATCCTGGAGCGATTTCAGAGCCAACTAAAGGAGCAAGCTCCCGCTTTAATTCGTCGGCAGCGGGAGAAATTGCAGGATCTTAATCTTCAATTAAGTCGTGATGGGGAGCAGCAATTACTACGTATTCAAAAAGATCTATTGAACCTTTCCGAACGCCTCGATCTCCTAAGACCGAAACGTACTTTAGAACGGGGATATTCCATCACCCGAAAGGGTACCCAAAGCCTAAAAACAGTAGAGGGCCTGGCAGAGGGTGATCTACTCCAAACCCAATTGCATGATGGGCAATTGGAATCTAAAATTGTAAAAATTCTAAAAAATGAGTGAAGCTCAAGAACTCAATTACGAATCAGCCTTTGAAGAATTGCAAAGGATCATGTCGGCCTTGCAGAATGAAGAAATATCGGTAGACAGTTTGAGTGAAAAGGTGAAACGCGCCTCTGAACTGCTTAAATTTTGTCACGATAAATTGCGAGATACTGAAAAAGAGGTAGGTACTGTAATCAAGGACCTGGGCCTTTAATATAGCCGCATAGAGAGAGTCAATCAAGATTGCAGAGCCTGCAGACTTATGTAATTTTGCGCCACAATTTAGAAGCATGGAAAGACCGGTAGTATATTATGTGTTTGATGTTCTTTGTTCATGGTGCTATGGATTTAGCGAAACCATGCATCAATTTCATGAAGACCATAAAGACAGTATCGACTTCCGCATTATGAGCGGCGGTATGGTATTAGGCGAACGTGAAGGAGCTATCGGCGATTTACCAGATGCCGTTAAGGAGGGTTTTAAGCGTGTGGAAGAAATGAGTGGTAGACCTTTTAGTGCTGCTTTTTATGAAATGCTGGAAAAAGGCGAAGCGCAATTGAGCTCTCTACCTGGTGCCCTGGCTCTGGCCACTCTACGTACCTATCAACCGGATAATGCCATGGCCTTTGCCAAGCGCATGCAAGAAGCCTTTTATCAAGAAGGCTTGCCTCCTGCCCAGGCTGCTACCTTTGGCCACTGCGCCGAAGACTTTGGGATGAACAGCGAAGACTTTATGAAGCTGATGGTCGACAAAGAACGACTGGAATTGGTTCAAAAAGAATTTGAGGTGGTTAAGCAATGGGGCATCACCGGTTTCCCAACCGTGGTGTATCAAGATAAAGACAAAGCCTATTTATTAGCGCGTGGTTTTGTATCGCGCGAGCAATTGGATGAAAACCTGAAAAAGATTCAGGAATTAGTTTAAATGCTTTCGGAATAAGCTTCCATTATCCAGCTTTTTAATTCATCATCTACTTCTTCGGGCGACTCTAGTATTACCCGATGGCTACACATGGTGCCAAAGGGACCTGAAGTGCCTAACCTAGATCCTATTTCCCGATCCTTAAACTTAAAGCCCAGGTCGATTCGACTTTTAGTGGCGGGCTTAATCAATAGGAATTGTCGCTTGCGAATTATACTAACGCTGCCTTTCTTCGGAGCTATTTTCACATCAGCGCCCAAGCTTGGAAGATATTGCATAATGGCCTCGTAAATAGGTTTTAAGTTTTCCTTCCCACGATATTGCAAAGCCACCAAATCTTCCTCCTCTTCAGAGTCCTGGCGATAAAGGCTAACAATAGTATTGGCAAAACCATGACTCACCCCATGTTCCGTTTTTAAAAATTTGAGCATTTCGCCATGCTTTGACAAATTGGCCTGGACAAGAATGGCCTTCCACTCTTCCAAAGATTTACCGGTTTTCTCCGGCATATTAGCAATCATGCTTTGTAAAGCTTGATCCATAAAAAATGAATTTATTGTTCTGAGCTTATTTCTTGCGCTCCGAAAAATAGGCCTGCATGGGTTTAAAATAAAACTCCTGCCAGCCTTGCAGATACTGGGTTTGCCCCTCAGGAATATGGGTGTGGAGTAAATGGAGTTCGGTGCCTCCTTCTACCGATTTGAAATACAATTCGACCCGCGAATCTTCATCCTCCGGATAAAAATCGGTGGTTCGCCAGCTCTGTACAATTTTGCGGTAGGGTATTATTTCCAAATTTCGCCCGCGGATATAATCTTCCCAGGCTCGAAACTCGAAACCAGGCTCATCACTGGCCGTAGCAGGAGAACCGGTCATGGCAGTATGCCTGGGTCCATCCAACCAAGAGTCGAACAATTCTTCCACCCCAACCGGAAAAATCATTCGGAGTTCAACACTTTCTTTCATCCCTTTGTAATTACCACTACAAGATACTCAAAATCAAATCTTAGCTCTCTGGGATGAATAAAATAATCTGATTAAAATTTGCGGAGTCCAAATGCCCCATCCACTGTTGGTCCTTGGATAATAGGTGCATATGCAAATGGGAGTCATGATGGGTAAAAACGCCCTGATGCTCTTTGGAATAGAAGCCCAGGACATCCGCATCGATGTTCTCAAGTTGATAATTAGCCTGCCCGGCATGAGCCTCCTCAGGAGAGGAAACCTTGCTGCCTGGCTTTAGGTTTTGAAGGTGGATATCAGCAAAAGGAAGTCTGCCTTCTAATCGAAAGGCATAAGGCCGACCGGAAAAATAAGCTTGCTCATTCAAGAATTTTTCCAGGGAATGGATATCCTTTACTTCAGATGGCAGCTCAATTTTTTGCCAGCTTTTAACTCTGGAAGCAACAAAAAACGGGGCGCCAGAACTACTGTCTTCATACACTTGCATACTATCGGCACTTACAAAACGAGATACCCAAACTTTGCCATTCCAGATCATTAACTCTCCGGCTAATCCTTCCAAGGGCCCCAGGCCATAATAGTCATCCAGATTAAGGCTATCAAAACGAATTTTGGCCTCCAGCTCTCCCTTCCACATTACTTTACGCATGGCTGCGGTAATGTCTAATGCTGGTGCATTCGATATGCCTTCTTCCTTTGCTATCGTCTTTTCCGTAGACTTTGAGCTGCTATTTGAATTTTGACAAGCTCCTAATTGGAAAAGCATTAGCAGCAGTAAAGCAGATTTTGAAACAAGTTGATATAGTCTGATTTGCCTTAATTCCATGGGCTCTGATTTTCCATTAACTGTATATAATATTCTTGATGTCGACTGAGGTATATGCTTATCAATCGAAAGAATTGATCCTTATCTTCAATTTTCAGCATATCCAGTTTTACTTCTTGTTTCTTTTCCTGTTCTGCATGATGGTAATGCAATATCAACAGTCTATCATGAACATCCATTTCTACGCTTTGCATTTTCTCCCAGGCTATATAAACTTGTTTCGGATAATTGATGTCGAGGCCGCTTTCACTCAATTTTAAAGCATAGGCATCACCGCGAATGAGCTTAAAGACCTGGGGCTTATGGCCAATCAATAAAACCAGAACCAAGATTAGTAATCCAAAAATGTAATTAGCCTGGATCAGGTAATAGATTGATAAGCCCAGAAACAGAACTTTTAAAGCCAGCTCAAGAATCAAGTCGCTTTTCTTCAAGGCGAATTCCATTTGCCAG
>DLRW01000040.1 GCA_002501205.1 Flavobacteriales bacterium UBA7878 | reverse complement strand
TGCCCTCAACGTACTCGCCTTTTTCGTGAAGTTGGCCATTGGTATGATAGGATTCATAGGGGCCATTATAGCGACCGTCCTCATCATAGACCACTTTCACATCCAGTTGTCCATTGGGGAAGTAAAATTCGGAGGCTCCGGTACGGGTATCATTAACCAGATTAATTTTAGAAAGTAAGCTGCCGTCTTCGTGGTAGTAAGTGGCCAATCCATTGCCGTCGCCCTCTTTTTGCGGGATTTTGGCAGAAAGTTGTCCATTCTTGTAATAAACATATAAGGTGTCGACGGGTCTTCCATTTTTAAAATTGAAAACCCGATGCTTGGTTCCGTGAGTATAGTGCATGGTAGCCGGGCCATCGAGTTCACCTTGCTTGAATTCAGCGAAAATGTAGGGCACTCCACTTTCATAATACTCTTTGCTCAGGCCATTGAGGGTTCCCTTATCGTAAGATACCTCTCGACTCACTTCGCCATTTTCATGATAGGCAATAAAGTCTCCGATTTTTTCACCTTCGGCATTCAATTTACCTCGACTGCTAACTTCGCCGGTGCTGTAGTAAAATTCAAATTCACCTTGTGGATTTCCATCGGCATCAGGTTTACCCGCTGCACTAAGTCCATCAACACCGTTGTGGAAGTAGTAAAGTAATTTTTCGGCACCTTCAATATATCCTTTGGGGTGCAGGCCATGGTAATCGCGCAGGAAGCCGGCATTCCAATTGATTAAGTCTTTGATCTCGTCGATGTTTCCGTTAACAATTTTTTGGTAGTAATCGGTTTCAATATTAACCGAGAGGAGTTGACTAAAGGGTTCAAAGAGTTCTTCCTCCATTAAAGCTTTGTAATAAGGGAGGTAATACATCGCCCAAAAGTCGGTCTTTTTCTTAAGCTTCACGGATTGGCTAATGGCCAGGTGCATTTGCTTCATCAAGGGGAAGTCGCAATCCGAATCAATCTCATAAGCGTCGCGCAAGGCGGCATAACTTTTTATGAGGCGATCACTCTTGGCATAGGTTTTTTCGGGATCGAAATCGTAGTCAATAGGTTCAAATTCAGTTTTCTCAGAAAGAGAGGTATTGAAATACTGCAAAATGGCATTGGTACGGCCACTGGCAGGCTCCGAGATAAAATAGTAGCCTAATGAAAGCAGGGCTTGGGTGTGATTGCCATTGTTCATCGCCAATTTGGCCAATTGAAAATGCGAAGAAGCATGGAAAGGGCTAATCTCAATCGCGCGTTTTAAATCGGCAATTCCCTCTTCATAGCGTTCTTTACCGAGGTGCATTACAGCCCGGTTGTACAGCAATTGAGTACTGGCAGGGTAAATAGCGATCGCACTGTCGTATGCGGCCTTGGCTGCTTCGGTTTTGCCCATTTCATCCAGGCTATTGCCAATGGCGGTGGTAAATTCAATATTGTAACGGCTATTCATCGCCAGGCCTTTACGGGCATTACTAAGGGCCTCTTCATAACGCTCAGCTTCCATTAAGCTTAGAGTTTTCTCGTACTGAGCAAAAGCATAGTTGGTGTCGCCGGGATGAATTTGATCGAACATGGCGATGGCACTATCGTAGGATTCACGATCGTGCATTTCGATGCCTGCGTATATAGTGTCTACAGAGTTGAAATGCCAATCTTCCGATTGGGCATAGATGCTCACAGGGGCAAGAAATGCCACCATAAGCAAGCGATAAGCAGTTTTCAATTTGATATGAATTTGGTGATTTGAGCGGTTAAAATAAGGCCTAGGCCGCGTTTATGAAAATTTTCAAGGACTCACTTTTTTTGCTTTAACTGTAATAAATTGCCCCATCTCTATACTAACAGGTATAATCAGCCTCCATGAAGAAAATATTTTACAGCCTATTCTTAAGCCTGGCCTTTGTTTGTCAAGGTCAAGCCCAGTCTTCGCTTTTTTGGGAAGTAGAAAGTCCGGAGGGTAAAAAGTCTTACCTCTATGGGACTTACCATCTGCTGGGTTCTGATTTTTTAGCCGAACGCCCTAAGGTGATGGAAGCTTTCAAGGAATCAAAAGCAGTGGTGGTGGAAACGGTAATTGATAGCTCGCAATTGATGCAATTGGCCTACCTGATGATTATGCCTAAATCGCTGAAGGCTATGACGGATTCGGTGGACTATCAATTGTTAAAGCGGGAGTTGGAGCCCATAATTGGGACGGATCTGGCGGTTTATGATCAGATGAAGCCCATTGTTTTGAGTACGACTTATGCCGGATACTTAGCGGAAGAGTTGACTCCGGATTCACTCGATTATGGCGGCATGCCTTTGGATATGTATTTCGCTGCTGAGGCTAAAAAAGCCACCAAGAAGGTGATTGAACTGGAGACTATGCAGGAGCAGTTTGAAATTCTGTTTAGTAGTCAAAGTGAAGAAGAACAATTGCAAGATCTTATAGATGTATTGAAAGAGGGTGCGCCTTCCGGTGATATGATGTCGGGCATTATTACAGCCTATCATGCCAATGATCTGGATGCACTTTATCAGAGCGCCATGGAGTGGGAGGATGGCCTTTCAGATATGGAGGTGATGATCGATCAGCGTAATTTGAATTGGGTAGAGAAACTTGAAATTCAATTGCAAAAGGGCGGATTGTTTATTGCTGTAGGTGCTTTGCACTTGCCTGGAGAAAAGGGCTTGATTCAATTATTGGAAGCTCGTGGTTATACCCTTAAGCCCATAAAATAAGCAGGTGAGCGATAAGCGGGAACAGGAATTTGTTCAATTGCTGGAAGAGCATAGTGGCATCATCTATAAGGTGACGCGTATTTATGCCAAAAACCAGGCAGATGAACAGGATTTGCGGCAGGAGGTAGTATACCAGGCCTGGCGTTCCTATCCTCGTTTTAAAGGGAATTCAAAATTTTCCACCTGGCTGTATCGGGTGGCTCTCAATACTGCTCTTACTCATGTGAAGAAGGAGAATAAGGAGTACGAGGGTTTTGACGGCGATTGGCAGGTGGCTCCGGATGGAGATGAGCGAGCTGTACTGATGGCCCATATCCGAACCCTGAACGATGCCGAGAAATTGGTGATAATGCTTCACCTCGATGGCTATGCAAATGATGAAATCGCCCTGATTTCAGGAATCAGTAAAAACCACGTGGCTGTGCGCTTACACCGGATAAAGGAAAAGCTGAGCCAGGCGATCAAGAACGACGAAAATGAAAATTGAAGATACCTGGAAATCCCTTCAAGGAGAGGAGGCGCGCTTAACGGGCGAAGAGATCCGGGCCGGATTAACTTTGCGGAGCGCAGATGCAGTGCGGAAGCTCAATAAGCGTTTAGCCTGGAAAATTGGCTTTACCCTGCTGTTTACGCCTTTGTACGTCATTGCGCTTTGGCTGGTGGATAGCTGGCTTACTCAATTGCTGTTTGGAATAATTATCGTAGCCCACCTCATTGGATTGGTTTTCTTTATCCAACGCTATCGTAAAGCACGCTCTTTCCATATGGCTGGGGCCGATGCGAAATCCACATTAATTGCCTATTTGCATAATGTGAAGGCTACTTTACGACAGGAGGAAATAGGAGGTTTAATCCTTTATCCCATTGCTGCCGCCTCGGGTTTCTTTTTAAGCCTTTTGCAGAAAATGACTTTAGAAGAGGCACTGGCCGACACCAAAATATTGACCACCCTGATTATTGTGATGATCTTAATTACACCTTTGTCGCATTGGTTGGCCCGATGGATGAACCGCAAAACATTTGGTAAATACATTGAGCAACTAGAGTCGCGCTTGGCACAATTGGAAGACGAGTCTTAGAAGAGTTCTCGGTTTTTAGGATCGGGAGCATTGAGGGTCCATTCAAGGGGACCGTCGCATTTTAACTCTATCACTATGGTGCTGTCCTTGTCACCAAAGTATTTGATCATGCGATCACGCCAATCTTCAAAATCATAATCATCATAGTACTTACAGTCGTAGTTCATGATGATGATGTTGGTAGGGTTAATCAGAATAATGGTGGGCTTGGCATAATCATAAGTACGCTTACCACGACCAGGGCGGATGGATTCCCCTTCAATAAAACTCTCTAACCAGTATTTTAAGGCATATTGACGATCAACCACTGTTTCGTAGTGATAGAACAAGAAATAGTATTCGCGTTCGGTGGTATAGCCTAAGGTATTCTCATATTCATCTTTGGTTTCCAAACGGAAAAACTCCTTCCAGGCATAGGGCTCATTCTCCAGGCTGCCAATATCACGCATCCGAAGGTTGAGCGATTTTTTTTCATGGCTTTCCAATTGATCCCCTAAAAAAGTGTCGATGTCCTGGCGTAGTTCTTTGCCCTCAGCGTCCTTTTTCCCTTCCTCTTGAGCAAAGCTGAGGCTAGGGCTAATTAGTAAAAGTGCGAGGCTGAAGAAGAAAATGCTTTTTTTAGACATAAAATTTCATAAGTGTTTGTTAATCAAGACCGATTCTTATTTGTTTTTCTAGGTAAAGGTTTTATATTTGACCTGAGTAGAGTTTTCAAATGTTTCATGACATGACCTTTTGGTCGAAATAGTCCTGGCTCCGGCCGGGACTATTTATTTTTGCCCTGTGAAGACCCTATCAATATTACGCAAAGTTCTCTTTTTTAGTTTGCTTTGGGCAAGTCTACCGGCGCAGATTGTAAATATTGAGCAGTTGCGTTTTCAGCGCGATTCCAGTCGCTGGCTTTTTCAAGACGATTTAAGTTTCAATATTTTTCGGAATACCGAGCAGGTAGTAGATTTTGAGAATAATTTCTTGCTTCGCTACCAGAGAGCCGGTCATCGCTTGCTGCTCCTCAATTCTCTGCACTTCAATTTTACGGAGAACACCGATTTTGCCCAATCGGGATTTTTGCATTTCCGCTATGTGAAGCAATTATCCGAGCGTTGGGATTGGGAGGTCTTTAGTCAGCTGCAAAGTGACCGACCGCTGCAAATTGAAAGGCGGATCTTATATGGCTTAGGGCCTCGCCTGAGTATTGATCAAAAGGGTAATTTTCAATTCTTTACCGGGCACCTCTTTATGTATGAGGATGATTTGGAAAGGGAAACCGGAATCCAGCATTTCGATTGGCGACTAAGCTCTTATGTAAGTATGTTTTATCAGTATAAAGATCGAGTGCAATGGTCTTCCGTAACGTATTATCAACCCCGCTTGGATGATTGGTCGGATTGGCGCCTAAGCTTTCAGAACCAATTAGCTTTTAAGCTCGGAGCGCATTGGGCTTTTACGGTAAGTGCTCAGCTTAATTACGATGCAGAGCCGGTGCAGGCAGCCAATATTCCCAATCTCACTTATAAGATTGATAATGGGCTTAGGATTCGTTTTTAAAGTTGAATATTGAATCGAATTGCAAATTCGATCCATGTCGAAGTGGTTAGGATTCGAGTTTAATGTTAAATACTGGATCGAATTTGAAATTCGATTCAGATCTTCGAAGACGATTTAGACTTTACAGCAAAACAATATCCCCATCCACCAAAGCTTTCTTGAGCTCGGGCGGCCAGCCAAAATTGTTTTCTGAAAAACGGTTGAGTTCTTCTCGGCTTTCGGGTGATAAAAGTTCTTGAATGGTTTCCAGCATTTCGGCGCTCAGGCAAACCGGACTGTCTACTAAGCTCTCGCCCTGGCAAACGGCCATCATTTGAAATTCATTGCTTTCTTGCAGGTAAGTGCCGCTGAGGGTACAGCGATGTTGCTCCCATCGATCGGAGGCTTCTTCGCCACTGGCTTCCAAATTTTCGAGGCCTTCCATCATAAATTGATCTATCCGCAGCCGCGATTCTTTGCTGAGCTCGGCCCGGGCTTGCTCCATGCAGTTTTTGCAAAGGGCAAAATCGAAGAGGGCCTGTGCTTCTTGATCTGGATAATTCTTAAACACTTTTTGGATCGCATAGAGCTCTCCGTCCATAAGGTTTTTCTGGCAGATTCGGCATTCGCGATGCGGAGCCTTAGAATCTTCATTAAAGAGAACAGCGGGAATAGAATGGTCGCGCATAATCAAGTTTTGAATATCGTTTCCGGGGGCAGCAGTAAAGGTAATAGGAATTTGGAAGGGGGCGAAGGTCAATTTAAAATGCTTGTGACCCTTAGAAATGAAAAAAGCCACACTACCGTATGGCTTTTTTCATTTGGTGGGCGCTGAGGGATTCGAACCCCCGACCCCCTCGGTGTAAACGAGGTGCTCTGAACCAGCTGAGCTAAGCGCCCCTTCCGTTTTGGGACGGCAAATATAGAATGCTTTTTTCTTTTGTGCCGCACATTGGGGCTAAAAAAATGCGAGAAAATTGAATGCTTGATTCAAGCTTTTGATTTTCAGCTTGATTATCTTTCCTGTAAATCGAAAATGTAGGTTTGGGCTGCTTCTCCTTCGCGCTTAAAGCCACGTAACATCCCTACCGTATTAAAGGCATAGAAGAATTCACCCTTGGCATCAATGCCAATTAATCCCCCAAAAGCCTTTTGCCCGCTTAATAAATCGTGGATCATATAATCTGCGGCTTCTTGTCCGCCTTCCTTCAAATACAAATAGCGGGCGGCTAATTGGTAGGCAATTACATTGCGGATAAAGTATTCGCCATGACCGGTGCAGCTTACCCCCACCGAAGCGTTATTAGCATAAGTGCCAGCTCCTATGATGGGAGAGTCGCCAATGCGTCCGAATTTCTTGGCCATTAAACCACCGGTGGATGTACCAGCAGCTATATTTCCTTCACGATCGCGAACTACGCAGCCCACCGTTCCCATTTTATGGTCAATCAGGCTATCCAATGCCCCTTGATCACCACGGATTTTACGGAGTGTTTTTAGGTGGCTATCAATAAGAAAGTAATTCGGATCAACGCAAGTACCACCATGGAGTTGCGCAAAATCATCGGCCCCCGAGCCACTTAATAGTACATGATCGGAATAGCGCAAAACCGCCAGGGCAGCAGTGATTGGGTTTTTAATACAAGAGATACCAGCAACTGCTCCGGCTTCTCCTGTGGCGCCATCCATAATGGAGGCATCCATTGAGGCTTTGCCTTCGTAGGTTAATACCGCTCCGCGACCGGCATTAAATAAAGTATCATTTTCTAAAACCTGTAATACAAGACTTACCACCTCAGGTCCGGCAGTGCCCGCATTTAAGGCTGAGTCACCCACAGCAAGAGCGCGATTTAGTCCAGCGTGGAAAGCTGCTTTTTGAACTTCAGTATAGTTTTCCGGTTTGAGGCCGTTTCCGGCGCCCCCGTGAATAATGATGGAATATTGCTGCGCTGATGCCCAGCTGCTAAGAATTAATACAAGGCAGGTTAGTAAATGTCTTCCCTTCATTTAGCATTTGGATTGGTCGTGCAGGCGAATATAATCTTTCCAAAGCTTAAAAGTGGCATCAATAAAGTGTTGACTTTTTTCCTCCGAACATCCGCTGAGTTCTACGTACGACCGACCTTCTTCCGGGAAGGTGTGCAGGGCACAATGACTCTCGCTTAATAGCCAGGTGCAGGTATAGCCTTGGGGGTGAAAGTGGTGTTCCACAAAGCCCACGATACCGTATCCGGCCTCTCGGAGCATCTTTTCCAAGTGGGGGCTAATTTCCTTTTCATCCTTGAGCTTTATCCAAAAGCGGAAGTTGTAAATCTTCGTTTCTTCCATCTTAATATAAGTCCCAATTTCCTTTTAAATAATAGCGATATAGCACCGGATCCTGAATGTGGTTTATCTCAATGCTGTCTTTCACTTCAAAATAGATCTCCTTGCCAAATGAGCTCATCATCAAGATGGCCTCATTGTTTAACCAACGGGTATCAATATCCTCAAATCTTAAACTGCGTGCTCGTTGTTTTAATTCACCCTGCGTCCACTCTTGCTTTTGCCCTAATACCCAGCCCCATTCTCCAAGGGTTAGTACATGGTTGTGTAAGGGGAGGGTTTCGAAGCCGGCGGCCGTCATGCTTTTATCAATGCATTTAAAGGCCTTGGTCGCGAAGTAAGGACTGCCAGCCTGAGTAATTAATACTCCGTGGGGGCGCAGCTTTAGATTGCAGATTCGGTAAAACTCCTCCGTGTACATGCGATTTAATTCTACCGACCGTGGATCGGGGAGGTCGATCATAATCACATCGAAAAAAGCACTACTATTCTCCAGCCAGGTAAAGGCATCAGCATTCAATACCTTAACTTTAGGATTAGAGAAAGAAGCTTCATTCAGTTCTTTCAAGATCGGATGGCGCGTGGCTAAGCCTGTCATCATCGAGTCTAAATCTACCACTGTGATGCTTTTTACGGAAGGGTATTTTAAGACTTCACGTGCCGCACAACCATCACCACCGCCGAGGATTAAAACATCCTTAACTTCATGGCTAAGCTTCATCGCCGGGTGGACTAATGCCTCATGGTATTTGTCTTCATCTAAGGTGCTCAGTTGCTGATTGCCATTGAGGTAAAGCCAATAATGATCCTTCCATTGGGTCATCACTATCTTCTGATATTTGCTCTGGGCAGAGAAGACCACCTTATCCTTATAGCGTTTTTGCTCCCCATAAAGAATGATATCCTGTGCCTGGGTAATTCCGCCAAACATTACCAGCAGAATGATGCCGGAGCTAATCGTGATGCGCGCATTAAATTTGGAACCCAATTCACGCCTTACGGTGATAAACAGGCCTACCGCAACCAGTAAATTGATGAATCCCAAAATAAAGGGAGTGTAGGTAAGGCCTAAGATGGGTAAACCTACAAAGGCAAAGAATAATCCTCCTACCAGAGAGCCTAAATAATCCTTTTCCATTACCAAGGCGATATTCACCTTCAGGCTTTCAAAATCTTCATTGAGGCGTATCACCAAGGGGATTTCCAAACCAATTAGTAAGCCGATCAATATGCTCATCCCATAAATGATCACTCCCACATAGTCGGTAAATCCGGCCGCAGAATAAGCAATGAGGGAGGAGAAGGATACCAGCAGGCTTAATGCGAATTCAACCCCAATAAATTTGATCAGCAAATTGCCCTCCAGGTATTTGCTGATGCGGGAACCCAGCCCCATTGAAAAGAGCATTACCGATACAATGAGGGACCATTGTACCGCCGAGTCGCCAATGAAATAAGTAGCCAGAGTGGATAAAATGTACTCCGCTACAATTCCGGATAATCCGGTGGCGAATAGGGCTAATTTCAAAAAGGGGGAGCGACGGTTTTTCACTTTAGATGCACCAAATAATGAGTACGGATCCTCCGATATAGCCAAAGGCCTCGATTAAGCCAGCACCTACATTGGGTTTCTCTTGAGCGGCAATTTCATCGCTGAGCTTACGCCCAGGTAGTAAAATACGATCCACCAAGGTGCGGATAAGAGGCAGAACCACTAATCCAATTCCGGTTTCATAGGCTACCTCTAAGAGCGTTTGATCCCAGCTCTCGAAATTGCCCATTAAACCATGGCGAATCAAATTCGCTACCGCAATGATTAATCCCGCGAAAGCCACACCAGCGGCATTGTTATCCTTTTCGATTTCATCGTGGAGGGAATAGGGCATCATTCGATCGTAAAGCGCGGTGGCGATAACGATTAAAATCTGACCTAAAGCCCAGTAGGCAATAGCGGTATAAATCCCGAAGGCTAAACCACCACTTTCGCCGGTAATGGCACCAAAGATGATCAGGCCCGAAGCGAGGTAATTAGCTCCTTCGATAATACCCATGCCAGCATTGCGGTCTACGGTAATTTCCTTCCAAATCGAAAAGCGACGCAAATTGATGTGGTCGATAATCAAGGAGGAAAGGTTGAGGAGAATAATGGCCAGAATGCCATAAATCGCCATGTCTTCAAGGTCGATCAATAGACCATTAGACTCACCGTATATCGCCGAGCCAACCGCCATAAGTAAACCTGCGAAATAGCCGGTATAGGCAAAGCTAAAAGCGAGGTTATCTTTTTCTACCAGTTCTTCTCCTACCTTAATGGAGGATTTGGTCCATTTAAAGACCCATTTACCAAGGTAGAGGAGGATTAGGGAACTTGCCAAATAAATGCCAAAGAGAAGGAGATCGTTCATCCATTCGTTTGCTAATATCTCTGTAGTCATGTCTTTCCTTTTTTAGCTTATTTACCTCCTCCAAATCCACGTCCACGGCTGCTGGATCCACTCCGGTAGCGCGATCCACTTCGGCTGGTTCTACTGCGGCTGGCACTTCTTTGTACCCGGCTGCGGACTCTGTTTTTGAAACTTTGGTCTTTACTGTTCCAGGTCGAAGCGGTGCTTCGGCTGCTGTTGTGGCTGCCGGTAGTTCCAAATCGGTTGCCTCTTCCGCTGCTAGCGGTACCGTAATAGGTGCGTCCGTAGGGGTAATAGTTGCGACGGTAATCGTACCAACCCCCGTAGTAAATAGGAGAGTAGCCAAAACCCAGAACACTGCGGAGGAAGGCGTACTTTCCGTAAAACTCCCAAAAGCTGCTGCCATCCGATTGTTGGCGCCATTGTCCGTATTTTTCATTGCCTACATATTGGTTATATCCGGGTGGACTTACTTTTTTGTCCACCGTTCCATTGGTTTTAGAAACTATCGTCATCCCCATATTATCCACCTGCTCATTGAAATATTCGGGGCTTACTTGCAGCCATCCGGTGGTCTCACTGAGAATGCTGTCGGAACCCTGAGGTTCCTTAAGGATGCGATATTGATGTTGATATTGTTCCGATTGCTCATCGAAATTCATATCGTAGAGGATAATGCTGAAGTCGGGGACCTCAGTCATGTCCTTGATCAGGTCGTCAACCGGATTTTTCCGGAAGCTTGGTCCTTGGGATGTACAAGCCTGCATAAGCAGGACCAATGCTCCCAGGCCTAATGTGCGATAGAACTGTTTCATAATCATTGTTCTCGAGGTAAAATGTCAGATATCTCGTAGCTCTTCAGCACCTTGCCATGGGAAGCTTCAAAGGATCGTGGTCCCCATTGCTCGATGCTGAGTTGATATTCTTCTTTCTTATCGTAATAATCCCAAACCATAAATTCGGCCCAGGCGTTTTCGTCGCTTCCTTTTTCGTGGAAGTAACCCGCACTTTCTTCATCTAAATAATAGGTGCGCGATTCGTAAACGATGGTTTCCGGCGGGCGCTCATCTTCTTCAATCTGTTGCGCGATCGGGCCTTCAATGGAACGTAAAGGGATTTTTTTTGACCAGGTCATTTCAATTTCATCATCTTCTTCTACTGATAAGTAATAGGTGTTTTGCCCGTCACTTACCTTGAACTCCTTGCTGAAGTCCTCATCCCCCCAGTCGTATTCGTATACGGCCATTACTTCCCAGGATTGCATATCGTACTCGAAGATATAGCCCTGATCCAGGTCCAGGGGCGTGCGGCTAAATGGCTTGGGATCTTCCTTCTTGCCGCCAAAGAGATTTTTAAATAGACTCATTGGTATTGTTTTCTTTTAGTTTTCGTTCCTGGGCGAAGATGCGAACCAAGTCCTGCAATCCCAGACCCATTTGCTCCAATCTTTCCACAATGGGGGCTACTTGATTGGAGCCGTAGCCCTTGGCTTCCTGCTGTTTGCGGAAGGCCTTGATAATTTCATTCAGTCGTGCTTGTTCCTCTGCGTCGATCTTACCAAGCATTTGCTTCAGGCGTAGGAAGTTGAATTCAGCTCCTTGGGTAAGGGTTTGCGACTCATTCTCATAATGCGAAAGCAGGATTTGATCTAACTCCGAATTATTCATCAGAGGACTCAACTTCTCGCATAATTTATTCATGTCCCGATAGGAACCTTGCAACTTAAAGGGAGGTTCGGTCCTAAAGGCTTCCGCCTGACCGGCCGAAAGTATATATTGCTTATTGACCTCCAGTACAATTTTACGGATCTGATAGCTCAGCTCCAAAATACGGCGTACTTCTTCTTTTTCCGTGGCACTGTAATTCGCCTCTAATTCCAGGCTTTCGGAATTTTCATTTTCAATGGCGCGGATAAAGCTCTTGAGGTCCTGGCGAGGTTTATCGCTTAAGGCGGCTAATGCCCGATTGGAACTCAGGGCATTCTCGATATAGCTTAATTCGAAGGCTTCGGCTTTACCACCGATAATGTCTCCTAAATTGTAAATATCAGCCCGGTTGGCTAGCATATCCGGAATTTGGAATTTCTCGCCACTCTCCGTGTATGGGTTTCCAGCCATAATCACCGCTACTTTCTTGCCACGGAAATCATAGGTTTTAGCCTCTCCTTTATAAACCCCTTCAATTTTGCGCTGGGCATCACAAAGGGAAATGAACTTTTGCAAGAACTCGGGATTACAATGTTGAATGTCGTCAAGATAGATCATCACATTGTCGCCCATTTCAAAGGCTAAATTCAACTTATAAAGTTCTTCTCGCGCTCCGGCATTGGGTGCACTTTCGGGATCAACGCTGCTTACTGAATGCCCTAGAGCCGGTCCATTAATTTTCATGAAAACCAATCCCAATCGAGCGGCGATGTATTCCATCAAAGTGGTTTTACCATAGCCGGGAGGTGAGATTAAAAGCAGCATTCCCATGAGGTCGGTACGCTTGTCTTTACCGGCTGCGCCAATTTGCTTGGCCAGGTTATCACCGATTAAAGGGAGGTACACTTCATCCAGTAGTTCATTGCGTACGAAAGAGCTCATAATGCGAGGTTTAAACTCGTTGAGCCCCATGTTTTTACGCTCCTGATTCAGAATCTCTTTTTTCAATTTCTGGTAGCGATCAAATAAAGGCTGGCTTTCGCCGAGAAAGACCTGCATTCGATTTTTAAGATCCAGATAATCTAAATTCAGCTTGCCATCATTAATTCGGGGATGATCGCCGCGTAATCCTTCCAGTTCTACTTTACTAATTAATGCATGACCATGCTCTTGCTCCAGCTTATTAAGGTTCAACAAATAGCAGGCTTCCAATTCTACTTCTATGCTTGGTTTTAGAGGACTCTCCTGAACAAAGGCTTTTAACCAGCTGTGGATCCGCTGACTGGCCCTCAACCAATTTTCATTCGGTTTCACTTTGCTTGCGGCCTCAAAATTTTTCAGGGCATTACTGCGCTTTAGCGCTTGGCTAAATTGTTCAACCAGTTCACGAGATTCTTTTTTAAAGCTGATTTTTTCTCTTTGGGCTAACCAATCGAATAAAAAGGCAGTCGCTTCTTCCAGGTCGCCTTCATCTGCATTTAAGAAGCTGGCAATTTCACCTTCCTGACTCAGTAATTTTTTAAGCTCCGCCATGCTGCTTTGGAAGCTCTGGCTGGCTGGGAAAAACTGCAATATACTTCGAATGTGCTCAAAGTCCTCTTGCAAGGCTTTTTTGGTTTCGGCAGTCCAGGATTTATCCCAAGCATACAATGCCCATAATCGCGCCTTAGAGCTGTAGCGAAGAGCGCCCAAATTGAAATGCAATTTTAAAAGTGCTTCTAAAATTATCGTGGCATCTTCATCATGTACCCCCTTTACATAGGCTTCCTGGAAACGCTGACTTAAGCTAGCTTGAACCACTTCTTTTAATTCGGTAGGACTCAGGGTTTTTAATTGCTGAATGTCCAATTCCTTCTGCTCTAAAGCTTGTTGGAACAGGCTGTAGGCCAAGTATTCAGCGCGGTAGATCTGCTCATTTTCGCTGCGAACTGCTTGATCCCAAACCGGGCGGCAAGCTTCCAGTTCTGGGTTTTGGATTTCTTCAAAGAAGCCGGTGCCATTAATGTGCAGGAACAGCGCTTCATTGCGTTGCACCAAGGAAAGGTCTATATCTTGATGGTTTATGCTAAAGCGATGCTTACCCAATTGGATTAACTGGTCGCCATCGGCATAGAGCTCTTGCTTGTCTTTTAATTGACGTAATGCCACTTCGTAGG
>DLRW01000071.1 GCA_002501205.1 Flavobacteriales bacterium UBA7878 | reverse complement strand
TGAAGATATGATTCCGGATGAGGAGGTAGTAATTACCATTTCTCATGCCGGTTATATCAAGCGTACTTCACTGAGTGAATACCGCAAGCAAGGTCGCGGTGGAGTAGGTCAGAAAGGAGTGAATACTCGAGATCAGGACTTTATTGAGCACGTTTTCGTTGCTACGAACCACAATTACTTACTCTTCTTTACGGAATGGGGTCGTTGTTATTGGTTACGCGTATATGAGGTGCCCGAAGGCAGTAAGGCCAGTAAAGGTCGTGCCATCCAAAACCTGATTAATATCCCTCAGGATGATAAATTACGGGCCTTTATTAATACCAAGGACTTACGTGATGAGGAATATGTAAACTCCAATTACATTGTGATGGTTACCCAAAAAGGGGTGATCAAGAAAACCACATTGGAGGCCTATTCTCGTCCACGTTCCAACGGTATTAATGCCATTACCGTTCGCGAAGGGGATATGCTCCTGGAGGCCAAATTAACCACTGGTAACGACGATATCTTAATGGCCGTGCGCAGTGGTAAGGCAATTCGCTTTAATGAAAATGCGGTTCGCGCCATGGGACGTAATGCTAGTGGTGTACGCGGAGTAAGCTTAGCCAATGATACTGATGAAGTGGTGGGTATGGTTACCATTCCTGAAGATTTACAAGAAGCGACTTCCATCTTGGTAGTGTCTGAACATGGTTATGGAAAACGTAGTCAGTTGGATGATTACCGTATCACCAACCGTGGTGGTAAAGGGGTGAAAACCATTACTGTAAGCGATAAAACGGGGGATCTGGTGGCGATTAAAGCCGTAAGTGACGAAGATGATTTGATGGTAATCAATAAGAGCGGCATTATGATTCGCATCGGAGTTTCCGATCTGCGTGTAATGGGCCGTGCTACTCAGGGGGTGCGATTAATTAACCTCAAGAAAAATGATACCATTGCTTCCGTTGCCAAGGTTCCGGCCGGAGACGAAGAAGAAGATGTTGAATTTGATGAAAATGCAGGTGAAGCACCGGAAACTAAGGGTGAAGCTCCGGCAGAAGATTAAGTTCTAATCGATAGAATAAGGCCTCCCTCTTAAGGGAGGTTTTTTTTTAGCTTTGCTCCATAACTCTGCAAGCATGAACGGTAATCGGTTGATTTACCTCTTGGCCCTATTTCTCTGTGCTGGAGGCCTAATGGCTCAAACGTCCATTTCAGGTACCATTAATTCCTACGATAAACTCATTACGCACGGACAGGTGTCTTGTGGAGACTCTGTGGTTACTGCTGGATTAATGAACTACAATGTGGGCGACCTGCTTATGTTTTACAATCCAGGGGATGCCTTTTTTGTTTCAACAGATAATGCCAGTTTCGGAGATAGTGTGGGACTCAACCACAGCGGTAAATTCAAATTTGCCTACGTTACGGTGGCTAGTACCCCTCTTATTCAAGTTGATCGTCCTTTAGGTCCAGATTTTGGCAACTGGTCCATGATCATTAAGGTGCCTGAATTCGGCTTTGTTGAATCTACCGGAACCCTTACGGCGCCGGCTTATAATAATGGTACCGGTGGTGTATTTGTATTACGTGCCGAACGCTTCAAGTTTACTGCCGATATTGATATGGATGAAAAGGGCTTCAAAGGCGGTTTTTCATCCAGTAATATGGGGGTGGCCTGCGGAACTTTAGGCTATCGCTTTGCTTCTGGAAATAATGGCGGTGCTCCTAAAGGTGAAGGTGTGGGGATAATTCCCAGCTCCATGGCCAATGGCCGTGGCCATGCTATTAATGCCGGTGGTGGCGGTAATAATCACAATGCTGGCGGCGGTGGTGGCGGCGGTGGCGGTACTGGTGGTAATGGTGGTGACGAATGGAGTGGTTGTGCCGGTAATGTTGCCAATGGTGGTATTGGTGGTCAGGCCATGATTACTTCACACAGCCGATTTTTTATGGGCGGCGGTGGAGGCTCCGGTCATAATAATGTTTCGGGCCTAAGCTCTGAAGGGGGCAACGGCGGTGGATTAGTAATGATTATTGCCGATACCCTAGAAGCCAATGGTGGTGAAGTATTAGCCAATGGCGGCAATGGAAAATCCATTCTTAATCAGGGAGCTGAAGGCGCCGGAGGCGGCGGTGGCGGTGGTACCTCGGTACTTTCCTTTAAAATGGTAGTGGGTATGATTGTCTCCCGGATTGAAGGGGGAGATGGTGGTAGTATAAATGGCGGTCAAGCCGGCCCAGGTGGCGGCGGCGGAGGCGGTCATTTATGTGTTTCCGATCCGAGCATAGCTAATTACAGTGCTGGCCAGGTCCAAGGTTTTCAATTTGGCGGCGACCATGGTACTTTGAATAATGGTAGTGCTTATGGCAGTACCGATGGTACCTTGGGCTCTTTTGATATTACTTTGAATATGCCTTTCCCTAGCCCCTTAGGTGGTGGCGGTACTGGTTCCGGTGCTAATGTTTTGGGTAACGATACTACCATTTGTTCAGTTGACTCCATTTTACTGAGTGCCCCGGCTGGTGCCAATTCCATTTTATGGAGCACTGGCGATACCGTAGCTTCCATTTATGCTTCCAATGTAGGCTGGTACTGGCTGCAGTATACACTGGGCGGCTGTTTGTTTGTGGATAGTCTCAATATCCAGCATTTCGCAGGTGGAACTGGGTCTTTCCTCGGGCCCGATCAAACCCTTTGTCAAGGCGGTACCTTAAGCTTGTCGACCTCAATTAGTGGTAATTATTTATGGAGTACCGGCGGAACAAACAATTCCATTACGGTTACAAGTCCTGGTTGGTATTGGTTGGATATCACCATCAATGGGGCTCGTTGTCCGGTGCGGGATTCCATTTTCATTGATGAAGATGATTTTAGTACTACCGCAACCGGAGTAGATACTACCATTTGTGCGGGTGATGTTTATCAAAGAATTTACCCTCCGCAATGGTTGGCTTTTTGGCCGGATGGAAGCAGTGGACAACAGTTTAATTTCAGTGCTTCAGGAAATTATCTTATTCGTGTAGAAAACGAAAATGGCTGTGAGCGATTTGATACTCTGGAGATTAGCACCTTTGGACTGGATTCCGTAGTAGAAGTGTTTGAAGAAGTAGATACCATAGCTTGCGCTAGCGAAGGTTATCCGGTGGATCTTAGCTTCTTAAATGGCTCCGTTCTTTGGGATGATGGCCGAACCAGTAAGATTCGTACCCTCTTTCAGAATCGTCGCTATATCGTGACCTATGAGGAAGGCTGCTTATCCACCAAGGATACACTGTATCTGGAGATTATCGATTGTGATACTTGTGGATTTGCCTTACCCGATGCTTTCTCTCCCAATGGCGATGGCTTAAATGATCATTATCTGATTAAATCGGATTGTGAATTTGAATACTATCAGCTCTACATTATTGACCGTTGGGGTGAGGTGGTTTTCGAATCGCAGTCGGCGCTTGATACCTGGGATGGTACCTTTAAAGGAAAGGACTGCTCGCAAGGGGTGTATATCTACGATTTACGCTATCGATTGCCCTTTAAGCAGCAGAAACGTATCCAGGGATCTCTCTTCTTAAGGCATTAAGATTCTAAATAATCTCTTTAAGTAGCGGTAAATGCGGGCAGGCTTCAGGAATTAAAGCCTAAATGATAAATTTGCCGCCTAATATCGAATAAACAACAATTTACCATGGGCAGAGCCTTTGAATATCGCAGAGCAGCAAAAGAAAAGAGATGGGGTAAAATGTCACGACTCTTTCCGCGTTTAGCCAAAGCCATTACGATGGCCGCTAAAGAGGGGGGAGAAGATCCGGATACCAACTCTGCATTGCGCACCGCTATTGCGAATGCCAAGGCGCAAAACATGCCCAAGGACAATATCGATCGCGCCATTAAACGGGCCAGCGGTAATGATGCGGCAACTTATGTAGAAGTAAACTACGAAGGTAAAGGTCCCCATGGGGTTTTGGTTTTTGTAGAATGCGCTACCGATAATACTACGCGTACTGTTGCCAATGTGAAGTCCTACTTCAATAAAACTGGCGGTCAGATTGTACCTACCGGCTCCCTGGAATTCATGTTCGATCGCAAAGCTGTTTTCGAAATTGCCAAGCCTGAGGATTTTGATGCAGAGGAATGGGAATTGGAATTAATCGACGCAGGTTTGGAAGACATCGAAGATCATGATGAATCGGTGTATATCTACGGTGATTATACCGACTTCGGAACCCTGTCTACCGCCCTGGAAGAAAGAGGCGTAGAAGTGAAGAATGCCAGCCTTAAACGCTATCCAACCACCGATGTTGAATTGGACGAAGAACAAACCGCCGAAATTGAAAAGCTATTAGATAAGCTGGACGATGATGATGATGTGCAGGCGGTGTTTACGAATATGGCTTAGGGGGAGACTTTAGATTTTAGACTGTAGATATTAGAAGGATCCTTCACAAGGAATAGTGTTGGTGATTTTAAGGAGGTAGAATTCAATTGTTTGAACTTATCTAATATCTTTTTTGCTTCAACACAGAGACAGAGAGGTTTGGAGTTCTCAGAGGTTCTTTTTGCTGTTAAGTAGTTGGGTGAGACGATAGTATTTAGAGGGATTTTTTACAAGGAATAGCGTTGGTTTTATTTAACCGCGAAGAAGCAAAGAGCGCAAAGTTTCGCGAAGCTTCTCTGTGCTCCTCTGCGTCCTTCGTGTCTCGAGCGCAGCGGGCGGTGAGAAAGTAGTTGGTAGCTAGTCCTTGGTAGTTGGTTGAGACGATAGATATTAGACGATAGTATTTAGAGGGATCCTTCACAAGGAATAGCGTTAGTTCTATTTAACCGCAAAGTTGCGAAGAGCTCTAAGTTTCGCAAAGCGCCTCTGTGTACCTCTGTGTCCTCTGCTCCTCTAGCGCAGCGGGCGGTGAAACAACCTACTCTTCCCCCCGATGATCAAAGCTTAAAACCCTTTTCAATTTCCACTCTCCATTTTCTAAGATCCAGAGGTGAGTGAAGAGCGCGGTGCTGCTTTTATGGGCCGAGCGGTTTTTCTTCTGTTGGAAAAAGCTATGCCTACCTCTTTGGATAAAGCCATAGAGTTCCTGACCATTATCGCGATAGAGCGGAAAGATTTCCGTCGATTTGCGATCTAGTTCCCGCCAGGTTCTAAAGCCAATGCCCCGCAGATTTTGAATGGACTGCACAAAGGCTGCTTTGGAATCGGTGATGCCATGCTCATCATGGTAAAACTCAAAATCATCAGCGATGAGCGCAGCTACTTGCTGGGTATCGATATGATTGAAGCCCACCTTAAAAAGCAGGCTGTCCTTTTCGAGGATCATAAAGCTCAGGCTGTCTAACTGAAATTCTGAGGTACGAGATTCCCCGCTAGAATTGGAAGCCTGGTCACCGGTATTGCAGGCGGCTAATAGGAAAACAAAGCCAAGACTTAAGTAAAGTAATTTCATGAGGAGTGTAGAGTAGCTGCAAAATGGCAAATTTGCTTGAGATAGGAGGGTTTATTTTAAAGAAGAAGCAATGAAGGGTTTTGATGAGTTCCCTTCCATGATTTTATCTAAATCGGTATTGGAAATCTTATAACGTTGGGATTCCATATTGTCCCCAAGCACGGAAATAGGAATCACTCGGTTCGAAGGCCACTTATCTAAATTTAAACCCAAGCGGATTTCGATATTCGAGTGAGCTCCTTTAGAATCTAAATACTCAAATTGCTTGAAGCTGAGAATCTTGGTTTTGGCCTGTTCGTGAAATTCAGCGCTTGATGTGGTAAAGCCGCCACCAAAATACAGGTCTAAGTCGGTAGGAATATTCATCAGTATAACCATGTTCTTAATAAGCTGATTGGACTGATTTGAAAGCTTAAAGACCACTAGTCTTTTGTCGTTTTCGACTCGCTCTCTATTAGGAGACCAAATGGCTAGCTCCGTTTTGATCTTGGCTATGCGGGTGTCGGCTAGCATAATGGCCACAAAGGAGGCAAAGGTTGCAGCGAATCCTAGCGAAAGGTTAATCACTCCACTGATATCTTCAGGGTAGTAATGATGGTATAAAATGGGACCTGCAAGAACTCCAAAAAACAGGATGGAACTTGAGAGTATCCAATGATTTTTAAAACGTCTCATATAGCGAAATGGATTTTGAAACTCTCTCCTTAGCTTAATGTCCAAGGGGATTGTAAACCAGTTTCAGCAAACTAGCACTTTGAGTTCAATTGCGGATCTTTTAGTTTCATCTCACATCTCACATCTCACATCTCACTTCTAATTTAGTACACCCGACCTATTTTAGTATATTTGACCTAAATTAAGAAAGGGCTAATAGCGCCTTATTAGGTGCTACTGGACAAAAAATATTTGTAATGATCAGCAAGAATCAATTTCTAGCCCTATCAAAATCCATCGCCTTTATTGCTTCCTATTTAATTTTTGGAGCGATCCTGGCACAGCTAAAACCTTTCTTTCCACTCCAATATGAGCGTTATGCCCAGGGGCTGGTAGGTACTGGTGGGGCAATGCTCACTGTAGGCTTATTCTTCAAGTTGGAGAAGAAGAGCCTCAGAGATTATGGTCTGAATTGGGAGAAAAGCACTTTTTCCAAATTCATGATCGGACTCCTTTTGGGGATAGTACTGGCAGGGGGGATGCTATTTTCGCAAATTTCCTTTAGTGATTTGGAGCTTACCTTAAATGATGAAGTATCGCTTTTTCCATTTTTACTTTGGTCCCTGGCCTTTGTACCTCTGGCTTTTATGGAAGAGGTGGCCTTTCGATCTTATCCACTTCTAAAACTCAATCAAGCCTTTGGCTTTAGAATCACTCAGATCATCTTGGCGATCTTATTCGCTGTTTACCATATGTTAATGATGTGGACTCCCGAAGCTTCCTTATTAGGTCCCGGGATATGGGCTTTGGCTTATGCATTAGCCGCAGTTCGGTCGGGGGGAATCGCTCTGCCAACCGGATTGCATTTCGGACTTAATTTTGTGCAATCTCTTATTGGCGGGCAAAAGGGAATAGATCCGATTTGGACCCTGGACTATCCTGCAAATGTTTCGGATTCTGCCATTGAGGCCAATAATCAATTCGGGATCGGTCTTCATATTCTGCTTTTAATTTGCTGCATTATCGCAACGGAAGTTTATGTACGGAAGCAGAAGGCATTGAAATAGAAAAGATCCTTGTCTCAAATCCCAGTTTCCAGAATTAAAGCAATCCAGTAATTCATCCTATTTTTCAGTTCTGTTGCCAATGAATTGGAAATAACATGAATTACCAAACCTATAAACCCCATCAAGATTTAGAGTCCATAGTTAAGTTTTACTGGACCTTGGAAGTGCCTTTTGATCCCAATAATCAAAAGCAAAAAATTGTGCCTGATGGCTGCATCGAAATGACTTTCAATTTTGGAAATCCGATTAAAAGGTTCGTTTCCGGGAAGGACTTTGTTTTTCAGTCCAAAGCCATGCTGATGGGACAAAGAACCCAAACATTTGAAATTTTACCGGCTGGGCATGTAGATACATTTGCCATTTGTTTCTATCCCATTGGATTTGCCAACTTCGTGGACTTGTCATTGGATAAGTGGCTAGATCAAGAAGTGCCCCTTTCAGAGGTATTTGAAGCGGGCGAGGCCTATGTTCTGGAGCAACAAATAATGCAGGCGGCCAGTACTCAAGAGAGGATTGGCCATATAGAAGGCTTTCTGCTGCGGAAACTTAAGGAGCATGATACCATCAGTCATATTGTAAGATCTACCGTAGATAGCCTGCTTCAATCGAATGGAAGCGCCCCTATTCATACTCTGGTGAAGGAGGAGGGTGGTCAAAGAAGGCAATTGGAAAGGCATTTTAAAAAGCAAATTGGCATTAGCCCCAAACAATTGGGGAAGGCCATTCGATTGCAGACCACCTTACATTTACTACTGAATAAGAAAAATGAAACCCTCACTGATATCGCCTATGAAAGTGAGTATTTCGATCAGAATCATTTCATTAAGGATTTTAAAGACCTGATGGGCCTCAGTCCAAAGGAATTCTTAAACAGCGAACAGATGGCCTTAAGTTCTCTCTTCTATAAATAAAAACCCTGTCGCATTTCTACTATTTTGAATTGTCAGCTCCTGATAGCTTTGTCTTAAATCTAAAAAGGCTGACATGCAAATCCGGAAAATGATCCTGGCGATAATGATTAGTGCAATCTGTTGTAGCTCCTGTACTTATTCGGATCAAAGCAGTTCTAAGTCAGAACAAAAAGCAAGAACAAGCAATTCAAATGAAGCAGTGATGAGAAGCTATATTTCTATGTTCGAAATCCCGGTGCAGGATATTTCACGGGCCATTAAATTTTATCAGGCCTTATTGGATATTGAGATTGAAGAAATAGAATTCGAAGGAATGCATATGGGTATTTTCCCTTATGAGGAGCAATTGGTTAATGTGGTTTTGATTCAGGCGGAAGGATATCAAGCAAGCGGAGTTGGGCCAGTAGTATATTTAAATGCAGGCGAGAATTTAGAGCCCGTACTGGCTAGAGTAGAAAGCCATGGGGGTAAAATCCTTCTGGCCAAAACTGCACATGCCGATAATAGTGGCTACTTCGCGCTCTTCCAGGACTCCGAAGGAAATAAACTGGCCTTGAATTCTCCACATTAGGGAGCAAGGACTTTGCTACTATTTAATATCAAGGCGATTTGGGTGTATACTCGAACCGCCATTGTTTTAGGTCATACCTTCTCACATCTCACATCTCCCGCAAAGACTATATTTCGCTTTTGAACTGTTTTTTAGAAGCAAGCAAATGTACCTTTATCCAGCCCATGAATCTTAAAAACTATAAAATCCCCGCTATCCTGGCTGTACTGTACTGGATTCCTGCTACCCTCTATTTGTTTTCCGAAACCGGCACCGGTTCCAATAGCTTTTTAGTCCCAGGCTGTATTTTGGGTTTTGCCTTCGGCTATGGAGGTAGTATGCTCTTAGCATTGCTAGGGCAATTGATCACTTTGATAGTGCTCATTTTAATCGGGAGATTGCTTTATGAGCCTTTACGAAGAAGGAGAGCAGATGAAAAGTAAGGCATCGTTTAAAGCTAGCTTGCGGTTTTCTATTGTAGGCATGATGACTTACTTGATTAGTAATTTGGGTGGCAAGCTTTTAGCTTTGAATGAATTATTTGAAAATGAAACTGTCTAAGTCCATCCTCTACGGAACCATTTTATCCATCTTGGTTTTCTTTTCAACTTCATTCTTGACGGTATTTTTCCAGATCAATTCGCCATTGAATCGTTTATCTGAGCACAGTGATTTGAAAATAGGTTTTCCTTTGAGCTATTACCATGAATTCTGGCTAGAAGGACCTTATCCCAATTCTGGCTGGCAGCTTGGCAATCTTTTTTGGGATTGTCTATTGACTTGGTTAATGGTGACTGCTATATTCATAATCGCGAAAAGAAGGAAACCTAAATTGCTTTAGATGTCAGTTAGGCAGAAGGCTTTATAGCCAAATGGATTAAGGAATTTAAATATCTAATACTCTGATTGGACTTAATACCAAGGCCTTTCATTTGTAGTAGTAAATTATCTTTACGAGGGAAGGTGAGCTTGAAAGAAAGCCTACAGTCAAGTTTAAAACCTTAAAAAGAAAGCCATGAAATACATTTATTCCTTTTTATTTCTTGGAATATTGAGCTCATTAAATTCCTCTCAATGTAAATCAGAATTGAAAAATTATTCTGTTGGGTTTAAGGAGATAAAGGCTAATTCATTTTCTTTTCTGGACAGCGCGCTAAATGAGGTTAGGATTGTTGGTTATGGTGAAGATACTCATGGTACTGCGGAATTCACATTATTGGCAGAAGAGCTAATGGCCTATTTAAATCAAGTTCATGGCTTCAATATCCTCATTATAGAAGCCGGATTTGGGGAAGGGCAATATCTAAATGATTACATCCAGGGTAGAAGAGATGATTTAAAAACCATTTTAAGAGAACACAATTCAACTTGGAGGTATCAAACAAAAGAGTTTTGTCATTTAATGAATCGGCTGAAGGAATACAACAAAAGTCATCCAGATAAGATTTATTTATATGGTTGTGAGATGCAGTATGTTATTTCAGATGTCAATAGAATTCGAGAATACCTTAGCTTGGTGGATTCTGATTATGAGATATATGGCTTTGAAAAGCACTTATGGCAAGCTATGGAGGAAAGTGAGAAAAGCGATTATTACATTTCTTACACTAAACTAAAAAGACACTTTTCCGATAATTACGAAACTTTTGTAAGCAAGACATCAGAAAGAGAGTTTATGTTAGCCTATCAGCATATCGCGGTATTGGGACAATTCGTATCTGCGATTATCCAAAATACGGAGCAAAGAAAACATGACTTCCGGGATGTTTATATGGGGGAAAATATTCAGTGGATTTTGAATTATCACGGAGAACAGTCAAAAGCACTTTATTGGGCACATAATGCCCACGTTGGAGATTGGGTTGATAATGGAATTGTGGACGTTGCCGGACATCAACTAAGGAAAGTGTATGGAAACGCTTATTTTAACATAGCAACCGATTTTGGAACAGGGGAGTTTTTAGCTTTTTCGCAAGATTTCAAGATGGAAACTTATCGTTACGATCGTGTTTTAGAAAACACCTTCACAAAATGTCTGCAAAATTTAGGAAGCCCGAACA
Organism: Flavobacteriales bacterium UBA7878; assembly: GCA_002501205.1. Lineage (GTDB taxonomy): Bacteria > Bacteroidota > Bacteroidia > Flavobacteriales > Schleiferiaceae > Croceimicrobium. The sequence continues at coordinate 49,482 of DLRW01000071.1, read as the reverse complement.
CCTTTCTCAATATTCGCAAAGCAAGAGAAAACCAGGATTTAGTCGAATATCTGAATTCAGAATTTACCACAATGAGTGGTGCGGGGGCTCAAGCCAGAAAGAGTAAAACGGAAACAAAGGAGATCGGAAAAGCATTTGATGCTCTTATATATCTAAACAAATCCAGTAAAATCAACTGGATGGAGTATTAAAGCTTGGCTACGCATGTTTGGGTTTTCCGGCGTGGAACTTGTGGCTGCGTAACATCTGTAGCTTCTAAGTATTATTTGAATGCTGGAGAAAGCTACAATGCTTAAGAAGGTTCTTATCCGCACAATCTAGGTTTCGATTTCTCTAATGCCCAGTTCAGCTTTATCAGCGCTGCTCGACCTATATCCAAATTTAGATAAACATATCCCTTCGCTGATAGCTTCATGTAGGGGAAGACGAATATTGAATGCCAATCCAGGCCTAAACAGTTAAAGGTGTTTACCAATTTTTGGTAAATTTGATTCAAAGCAGGCACCATGAAAAATACCTCCGTTTCCTTAGGGACTTATTTTGATCACTTTGTTCAAAGTCAAGTTTCCGAGGGTCGATATAAGAATGTTAGCGAAGTGATCCGGGCTGGACTTCGACTTCTGGAAAATGAAGAGAACAAGGCAATCGCTTTGAAAAGAGCAATAGAAGAAGGTATTGATAGTGGAATTGCTTCTGATTTTGATCGAGATCAGTTTCTTAAAGACTTGAAAAAGTCTGCCGAGAAATCAAATGGCTAATTTTCAAATAACATATAAGGCCCTTGAAGATTTAGCCAGCATTTGGGAGTATACCCTCCAAGAATGGTCCGCTGAGCAAGCAGAGCATTATTACAATATGCTATTAAATACCTGTCAGCATATTTCAGAAAACCCAAAGCTTGGTAAAAGCTATGAAGAAATTACAGCCGGCTTACAGGGTTTAAGAACCAAGAAGCATATCATCTTTTATCGACTTATTCCTGGTCAAGGCTTGGAGATATTGAGAATTCTCCATGCACAAATGGATTTGAAGGAAAGATTGAAATCCTAAAGCGGCAACAATAGACTAAAGTTTGCCCTGAGCTTAAAGAAACTTAAGTGGAATTTAGTAGACAGCTGAATAGTATTAGTCTCCAATCCCCTCTCACTTCTCACTTCTCTCTACTCACATCTATCCCACAGGAAAATCCCCCATTCCCCAAAAAGGATATTCCCTCTTTTTAAGCAAGGTAAAATCGTAGTTTATTGGTTTTGGGTATTTTGGGGTGGTGCTAAATACAGGTGTAGGGCTGATCTATCCGCAATTGAATGAAGTATGGAGCTGTGTTCTAAGGATTATGTGAAATTTTGAATTATCCTGATATGAAGTTTTGTTTAGTATATAAAAAATGCGGTACATGTGGAGTATTTTAAGGATAAAAACAAGTTGTGTGCAACAAAAAAAAACAGCTGACGAATAAATAATTAATGAAACTAGTAACAAGAGATGATATTGAAAATTGGGCGATTACAGCTCTGTCAAAAACTGACTTGCCATATCTAATATCAAAACTGGTAAGAGCCACAACACCACTTAGTACAGAGGTAAATTTCCCTTCAGGAAGTACAGCATTCATAGGTGGTTGGGATGGAGAAGTTATATGCGAAGAAAAAACACCTTATGTACCTAAAGGAGTTTCTTTGTATGAGTTTGGAACCGAAAGTAACCCAAAAGGAAAAGCTGATAAGGATTACAATAAAAGAAAAAAGGATTCACTTGGCTACGACCCTAAAGAAAGTGTATTCATTTTCATCACGCCCAGATTTTGGAAAATTAAGGACAAGTGGGTTAAAGAAAAGCAATCTGAAGGGTTTTGGAAAGATGTTAAGGCTTATGATTCATCTGATATAGAACAATGGCTTGAAATTGCGGTATATGTCTCAGGTTGGTTTGCTAATTATCTTAGAAAAGCTCCTTTAAATGGAATTGATATTGCCGAGCTTTTTTGGAAGTATTGGTCTGAATATGCAGGAATAAATCTTCTTCCTGAAACCATAGTTTCAGGTCGTGAAAATGAACAAGAAGAAATATTTAAGTTCATTAATGACAAGCCTAATATATCCTCTTTGAAAGCAGCTACTAAAAATGAAGCTATTGCCTTTATTATAGCATCGGCAAAACTTTTTCCTAAAAAAGAATCAGAAATATTTTTCTCTAAAGCCTTAGTAGTACATACAGAAGAAGCATATAAAACAGTATCGTCCAATTTTGTTTCTCCATTGATTCTAATCCCAACTTTTGAAAACAGATTACCAATGTACTCTGCGGTTTCCAATAACCATCACGTAATTGTACCCTTAGGTGGAGACGAAGACTTTGATAAAAACACAATTACACTATCTACAGTATTCAGAGATGGACAAATCGATTCTTTGGTAAAAAGTGGATTGTCAAAAGAAGATGCTGAAAAATTTTCCAGAGAGTCAGGTAGAAATATTACCATCTTAAAAAAATTACTAGGATTCCCTCATAATAAGACAAAATGGATAGATAAAGCAGACATTCGTGAAATCATACCTGTTCTATTATTAGGAAGATGGGATCAAACTTATGTTGGTGATATCGAAATTATAGAACAATTATCTAATCAAAAATATGCTGATTATTTAGTCACTCTCGATAAATGGAAAAATTTTGAAGAATCACCAATTATTCGAATTGGAGAAACTTGGCGTTTAATTTCACCTTTAGATTTATGGACAAATCTATCAGCTCAAATTACTGAAAATGATTTTAAAAACCTTCAAGAATGTTTTTCACAAGCATTTAAAAAAGGTAATCCAATTATTGATCTAAAGGATAAAAACGATTTTACAGCCAATTTTAATAAAAAGAGAAAGTATTCTAATTGGTCAAGAGAAGGCTTAACTCAATCATTAATTCTTGTTGGTCGCTTGGGTGATAGTATAAGAATTCCGAATCTTAATAAGCCACAATATTGGGTAGATAATATTGTACTTGATTTATTATACAATGCAACTGGAGAAACTTGGGTTTCGGTAGACCACGAATTACCTCTTATTTCTGAAGCCTCTCCAGATAGTTTTTTGAAATCAGTGAATAACTCCTTAGCGAAGGAAAAACCTGAAATAATGGAAATGTTTGAAGAAGAAGAAGGTTTTCTTTACAAAACAAGTCACCATACAGGTTTACTTTGGGCTCTTGAAAACTTAGCATGGCTGCCTGAATACCTTAGAGATACAAGTTTAATTTTATTACACCTCTCAAGACTTGATCCTGGTGGTAATTTATCGAACAGACCATTAAATAGTATTACGGAAATATTTAAACCGTGGCATTATCAGACTCTCGCATCATATGATGAAAGAAAGGCAGTCTTAAAATATATAACAGAGCGAGAACAAGAAACAGGTTGGTCTCTGCTTATTCGTATGCTCCCCGAACATCACGGTATTGCTCACCCTACGCATAAAATGCGTTGGAGAATGTTTGATAAAAATACCAATCTAAAATATACGTATCAGGAAATTTGGGATACGCATTCAAAAGTAATTGAAATGCTTATTGAGCTTTTTGATTATGATGAAAATAAGTTTGCTCAATTAATCAATGATGTTACAAATCTAAGCCCTAAAGATAGAGACAGGATTTTGACTTGGGCAGATGAGGTATGCTTAAAAGTGGAGCAAAAGAGCTTTGCAACTTGGGCTACAATTAGAAAAATATTAAATCATCATAGGTCCCACCCCGACACAGATTGGGCATTGCCTGAATCTGAATTGAAAAGGTTGGAAGTCTTATACAATAAACTTCAACCATCTTCTACTTTAGAGAAATACATTTGGTTGTTTAATGACCATTGGCCTGAGTTTCCCGAAGGTTTTGTATATAAGGATAATGAGTCTGAAAAGCGTCACGAACAGCAGCAAAAAAGAGTTGATGATGCAAGAAAAGATGCAGTTACAAATTTTATCTCTGAATTAGGATTAGACAAAACCTTAGAACTCAGAAATGAAATATCTCAATTGTGGGCTTTTGGCTATGCCATGGCAGATGTGATTACTAAACAAAAAGACATTTTTACTATAAGTAAATGTCTTTATGATGAAGAAAGCAAAATATCCTTTATTCATAGCTTTATTTACCGTAAATCTATTAAAGAGGGTTTTGATTGGATTAAAGCCTTGTTTAATGATTTGCAAGAAAAGGGTTATGGTTTTCAAGCACTCTCCAATGTTTTAATTCCTATTAACCAAAATCAGGAGCTTTGGGATTTCATTTCTGCTTTAAACGAAGAAATTCAGAATCTATATTGGCAAAATGTAAGGCCCCATTTTTATCATATTTCTAATGCTGAAAAAGTTTTTGGAGTAAAAATGCTTTTAACGCATAAAAGATTTTTCTCTTCAATTGATATTGCTTCACATTTTCCTAAAGTTCTTCCAACCAATCTTCTTTCAGAAATGCTCCGAAAAGCAGGGACTGAAGAGTCAAGTGAGACCACACGCTTTAAGGGCTATGAAATTGAAAGAATATTTGAGGAAATAGATAACCGAGAAGATATTGAGAAATCAACTCTTATTCAGCTAGAATGGATATATCTCCCAATTTTAGATTCATACGGTACAAGAAGAAACCCGATAAATCTAGAAGAAGAATTAGCAAATAACCCTGAATTTTTCATTGATGTATTAAAGTGGATTTATATTCCTAAGGATAAAACTCTATTAGAGGAGGAAAGAAAAGGAATTACAGATGAAGTCGTTCAAAGTAGGGCTAAACAATCATATCACTTACTTAATTCTTGGAAAAACATACCAGGAATGAAAGACGATAATTCTATTGACGAATTAGAATTAAAAAGTTGGATTGAAAAAGTACGAGAACTTGCAAAAAATGTAAGCAGGTTGGAAGTTGCGGATATGCATATTGGAAAGGTATTAGCTCAATATCCTGAGAATATACCTGAATGGCCACAGGAAACTATTTTCAAGATAATTGAAGAAATAAATTCAGATAGTATAAAGAGTAATTATTCATCCGCATTATTTAATAAAAGGGGTTCTTCTTCTAGAGGAGCTTTTGATGGAGGTGATATTGAAAGGGAGAAAGCTGCTTATTTTGAAAAGTTAGAAAAAGACTTTAAAAACAAATATCCTAATGTGGCCGAAATATTTAAAAGACTATCTGAAGGTTATTTATCAGATGCTAAGCAAATGGATGATGAAGCTGAGAGAAACAGATTGGAATATTGAAGCTTTACAAGGAAGTATAAAAAACGCAGCACATAACAAAACCTATACGAATTACTCTTCGGGATACTGTGCATAGCCAAGCCTTTACCACATATTGAAAAAAGAACAGAGAAAAATAAAATAGACATTATGAAAGCAAGTACACAATACAATGATTTTGTAGGAACAACTGCGGCTGATATTAGTGACCATTCAAATCTCACGGACTTTTTGAATGGCCGTGGAGTTGACACAGAAAGGTATGAACCTATTGGGGCAAGCTTTTACCATGGCTATGTTGATTTTATTAGCGGTTCTATCATATGCATTGACCGCCAAGAATCAACCGATAATGAACCATATATCGTCAAAATTCATTTTGAAGCAGAGTTCACTCATGAAGAATTTTTCAGTTTATTTAAAAGATTCAATGCTGTTGTGACTAAAAAGTATGGTGGATACCAAGACCGTGAAATCGATGAAGAAATAATAATTGACGATAGGGAACAATTAGAAGAATAAAAAGCTCGTGGTAACAAAACCTATACGCAATACGGGTTGACGAGATAAACGAAAGGTCGGTGCTTATAGCCGGTCAAAGCTCCGCTGTGACTTTTTTGTTGACTAAATTTAAAAACGCAAAGCGCAGCTTTGGCCATTGTTCATGCCAAATAAAAGTTTCGGCATTAAAATCCCGCGCTGCGCATTGCCGGAGCGTTATATGCAAGCAATAAAAAAACAAATTTGCAAAAACATAAAACTGAATGACAAGAAAAATTGGATTGTTCTTTCTATCTCTTTGGCTGTTGTTTTTGTTGATAGTAATTATAACAGCGGAGATACCAGTTTGCTTTGGAGATAATTGTGAATTTATAGGATGGACTAATTTGCTAAAATCCAATATTATTCCAATATTTTGCTTGATTGCGCTTGTAATAGGCGTAGTTTCATTTTTGGATTTTCGGTATCAAATGAAAGGAACGCCAGAATTGTCGGTCAAGATTACAGAGATACAGAATATTGATTATGAACACCTTACATTTCTGACGACCTACATTATCCCCCTTGTGTGCTTTCAGTTTGAAAATCTAAGATATATCCTAACATTCATTGTCATTTTATTTGTTATTGGATTAATATACATAAGAACTGATTTGTTCTACGCCAATCCTACTCTAGCTATTTTAGGATTTAAAATTTATAAAATTTCAGGAGAGTTCAGAAAAGGAGAAATTCGGAAAGAAAAAATCTTGATTACTAAAAATAAATTGCAACTAAACGACAGAATAAAATATTTCAAATTAGACGAGAGAATTTACTACGCTTCAAAAATACATGCCGATGAATAAAGCTGAATTAAACCAATCACTCGACTTTATCAATAATCCGGAAGGAGAACTTCAAATAATCATATATGCGAATATCCAAGATGTTGAAGAACCGAAAAAATTGGACATAAGAGGAAATGATTTGCCTGAATTAAGACAAATCTTCCTTGATGGAATTAACTCTTTCATCATAGAAAAGGATGATTATTCAGTTTTAAAACTATCTGACGCTGACGAACGTGGAAAATGTTTTTACGAATATGATTTAGAAGTACCAGGCGAGTTAGAATTATTAGAAACTGTGATAGGTAATGATGACCTTCAAAACTTCAACTTTAATGATAATAACTTAGCATCTATTAAATCTCTTATTATCGTTTTAGCAGATAATGAAAATGAAGTGAGTTTATACAAAAAAATATCCCCTGTAGAAGTCATCGGAAGAGGTGGACATATCTTGAAAAGAGCCAACCAAAGATTAGAAAGATTTGAAGACCAGTTATTAAGAATTACTGCTAAATTTCAAGTTCTGCGAGTTGATGAGAAAATCATTATAACGGACTTAAATTCAATCGAAAAAAGTTTTGGTTTTCACGATGTTATAACGCGAGAGGCCACAGCAAGCTTAGACGTTATAAATCAAATGGCATTAATTCAAAATATCGAAAGCCTTCAAGAATTAGTAACTGATGTGAGTTTTGCTAGAAAGTTAACTAAAGTTGCTAAAAACTCACCAGTCATTAAAATGAATATTCCCAATGCAAGTATTATACTCTTTTCTAAACAACATCCGCTTACTAAAAGCAAAATGAGATATAGTGAAGATGATACGCAATTTACCTTAGACACAAGAGTATCTAAGGACTTGCTAATTAAAATATTGAATGACGACCTACTAACTTCCGAACTTACTAAACTATATTATGATAGTTTAGCAAAAGATGGAATTGAAATTGAAAAAGAAGAAAATGATGCAGAAATCAATGAAAATCCTGCATATATTGGTTAATAAAAAATATAGTGATTTAATCGCTAAATACAAAGAGGAATATGTAGATTAGACAACAGGTGAAAAGCAAAAGAAAGTGCGTAAAGTTAAGCTACTGTTCTTATAATTTACCGTTTTAGCCAACAGAATAATTTCAAGAATCTAGGAATTTATTAAGCAAGAGCTGTTTTATCCAAGCTTTGCTGCAAAACCTTAAGCAATATCTTTTATTCTTGGGTGCCAAGAATTCCTCTAAGAATCAAATCTCACTTCTCACTTCTCAAAATACCCTTCTCCTCAAACTCCTCCCAATCGACCAAAAGAAGGGCCGCCAGGGCATGCGGGAGAGAATTTTAAGGTCATCTAACCAAGAGCTGTCTTCATCTAAAAAGCGGAAGATGCGCGGGATGGGGTGGACCCTAAACAAGCGTTTAAAGATCTCCAGGATGGGACTTTGCTTTTTCTGAAAGAGGTTTAATAGGAGTTCATCGTAAATCCAGTATTGTCGACCATGACCCGCTTGGGGTATAGGGCTTTGTTCTTTCAAGGCTTTGGCAATGGCCCAGGAATGTTGGGCGATTTTCTTAAAGGCAAAACCAGTGGATGCTTTTACCACTCCGGCGCGTACACCGATGGGGATATACCGCTTGTTTAAAGAATGCAGCTTTTCCTTCTGGTTTAAGCTTAGGGTCATGGGGATTTTATTGATCTCCTTTTCCTCAATTTCGAAATTGCTAATGCCCATTTTTTGGAGGTAGCGCTCTATTTCGGGCTGAGCCTCCGCTTCGTTTAATATAGCTTCACCAAAGCGGGTGAGCTCAATTAGAGCTTCCTTTTCAGAGGTGGGGAGGAAATACATAAACTGCAATCCTTCACTTTGCTGCACCTCAAAATCCATTAGTCGGCAAACTTCCGTTTCGAATTGCGCCTGGGGAGCTTTAATGCGATAGCCCACAAAGCTTTGCCAAATCAGGTCGGGGTCCTTTAAGGTCGGGGGCCGACTGTCGAAAACCAAATGGGCATAAGTGCTTTGGTCCCCATCCAATTTCAGCTCAAAAGGCCTTTGATTGCTGAGCTTGCTGACTTTCCCATTATAGAAATCCAAATTGGGATAAGATTGCAGAGCATCCTTAACAAAGCGGTAGAAATCCTTGCTGCGGATCTGCACATAGCGATAAGGGGCCATGTTTTGCCGCTGGGGAAAAGCACTGTCTAATTGCGACCAGGATTTAGAAACCGAGGAGCCAAACATCTGCCAGGCGGCATCCTGCTCATCGGTCCAAAAGCACCAAGTACGGTCATTGGAATTTTTAGGATCGGGCTCGATTAATAGCACTGAATACTGATCCAATATGCCTTGTAAATGCATGGCATACAGGAGGCTCAGGCCGGAAGCGCCGCCACCAATCAGGGCGATGTCGTATTCTTCTTTCAATCGAGATAGCTTACTTTTTGGATAAAATCCTCTGCTGCCTTAAAGATGCGCTTTTTTCGCGCTTCCTCCATGCGATCCAAGGTGCCGAGCATCATGCTCATGCGATGATTTTGGGCAAAGGTCCGCCGATGTTGATCGATAAAGCGCCAATAAAGACCATCCATGGTATCGCACCAAGGACCTTTGGAATAATGACTCATCTTGCGCAAATAATTACTGCCGGCGATATAGGGTTTGGTGGCAAAGGAACCCCCATCCGCAAACTGACTCATCCCAAAAACATTGGCCGCCATAACCCAATCGGCACTATCGATATACATCTCCATAAACCAGCGATACACTTCCTGTGGATCAATCTCACAGAGCAACATAGTATTGCCAATAATCATCAGCCTTTCGATATGGTGATTGTAAGCTTCCTCCTGGCATTTCCGCAGGGCATCATCCAAAGGAGGAATGCCAGTATTTGCTTCATACCATAAGGGGCTTAGCTTGCGCTGCAGGCCAAAATGATTTTTCTCGAAATCGAAATTGCGATACATACCGCGTACAAATTCGCGCCAACCGATTAATTGCCGCACAAAACCTTCCACCGAAGGCAAATGAGAGTTCTGCTCTTGATACTGCTTTAATACCGCGGCCAAAACTTCTTCTGGCAGCAGGAGGCCGCAATTTAGATAAGGACTCAAAGTAGAGTGGTAGAGGAATTTTTGCTGGGCTTCGAAGGCATCTTCATAGGGACCAAAGAGCTCCAGTTTTTCATGGAGAAATTGATCCAGCACTGCCAGGGCTTCATCACGCGTGGTAGCCCAGGCAAAGTCTTGCACCTTCCCGGGATGTTCGCTGAAATGGTCCGCCACGAGGCTTTTTAATCCTTTTAAAATATTGGATTCGGCGAAAGCCAGACGCGGCGGTGTTTGGGCCTTAGTGGGGAGTTTCTTGCGATTATCGGCATCATAGCTCCATTGTCCGCCGATGGGCTGATTTTCCGCATCCAAGAGGATCTTTAAAGCCAGACGTTGCCTTTGATAATAGGTCTTAAGAAAAGGCTTTTTATGTTCTTGCAGATAGGCCTTAAAGTCGGAAAGGGGAAAGAGAAATTTAGGGGAGGGCACAAATTCCAATTCCCGATTGTAGCTATGGGCCCATTGCTTTAATTCTTCTTCAAAAAAGCGATCATCTACCTGATAGCAGCGGATGGAATCAAATTCGGGATGATCGTTCAGGAATTGCTCCAGTCGGGCAGTAAAGCTTTGCGGATGAATCTGATTTTGATCATCTACTAATTTTAAATAGTGCACCTCATGTTGGGCTTGCAGCAAATGTGCATGATGACGCATCGCCGTAAGGAAGAAAAGCAATTTATGCTTGTGATAGCGAAAGTGGGTGCAGAGGCCATAATCCTCAATAAAGAGAAGGTTTTGTGGGCTATCATTTCCCAAAAGTGCCGAATGGTCGGGGAAAAGGCAATCGCCCAAAATAAGGTGCAGGCTTTTCTTCATAGGCATTAAACTTCCGGGGCGCCTCGAATGTTGAGAGCCTATGAAAAAAAGTGAGCTTCCGGAGAAAATTTGTCCGGTATGTGAAAGGCCTTTTAGCTGGCGAAAGAAATGGGAACGAAACTGGGAGGAGGTACGCTATTGTTCGGATGCCTGCCGGAAACAAAAAAAAGCCGGACGGTCAAATTAAGGGGAAGAAAGTATTGGGGAAGTTTGACAGCGTCCGACTTTTCTAACAGAAACTGGGGCAAAGGAAATAAAGCTTTTCGGGCTTTAAATTCAAGATTTCATTCCCTAAAAATGGATTCAAGCAAATGCCTGCCTGCTCTGAGAAGCATGCAATAGGAAAAGCAGAAAATTCACGTATATGAAGGGAGAATAATAGGAGAGTGTGAAAAATTGCAATACCACCCGATCGGAATGGTAAATTCCCGTAAAAAATTTAGCTTATCACCGCTGAAAAATTAAAACTACTTAAATCCGCGCTGAAACCACTGCTGCAGGTCCCGAAGATTTTCAGGATTTATCCCATGACCGGAATTATATTCCTGATAACGGTGTTTGATCTGGAGCTTTTCTAAAAAGTCTACTGTCATGCGGGCAGCAGAAATAGGAATCACTGCATCTTCCCGTCCGTGGGAAACGAAGAAATCTAAATGCTGTAGATCGGCCGGACGATATTGCTCCGGCACAATTTCCTTTAAAACATAGCCACTGAGGGCCATAATGCGTTGGAATTTATCAGGATGACTAAGCGCTAATCCATAGCTTAAAATAGCCCCCTGACTAAAGCCCATCAGCCAAAGAGGATTGCTTTCTAATCCTTCCTTCGCTTGAAATTCTTGAATAAAGTGAAGCACCAAATCACGGCTTTGTGCGGCAGCATCCGTATCATAGGTTTTTATACCACCGGCCCCAAAATGTATAGGATACCAGGCAAAGCCGCCAAAACCCAAATTGATGGAGGCACGTAAGCTTAGATAATGGGCTGTAGAACCCAAAGCCAGTCTAAGCTCAAATAGATCGTTTTCATGACTGCCATAACCATGAATCATCACTACCAAAGGAGCCGATTCGGGATTGGATTTAGCTTTCTCGAAATTGTAAACCAGGCTAAGGTCTTGCATTAGTGCAGTTTTAAGGTGCCGATATTGAGTTCATCTGGCGCACCATTTTGAATACTAATCCAATGTTCCAGGGCGTGAACATTGCTGGAAAAGGCAATTTCCTTCCAGGGAATTTGATCGGCAGAAAAGAACTGAATTTCGGTGCTCTCCGGCGTAAGTTCATAATGATCCTTCAACATTTTAGCTCGGAAGAAAAGATAAACCTGCTGGGCTTTCAGAAGGTTGTAGATGCTGTGCAGCTTGATAATCTCTACTTCAGCGCGGGTTTCTTCAAACACTTCGCGTAAAGCACCGCTATCTACCGCTTCATCATTTTCTAAAAAACCAGCAGGTAAATTCCAAAGACCCAATTGGGGCTCTATGCCGCGACGGCAAAGCATTATCTCATTTTTATCGTTGAGGATAAGGCAGCCCACAATGGTTCGGGGATTCTCATAATGGATAGTTCCGCAGTTTTCGCAGACTATTCTTTTTACCTGATCATCGGCGGGGATTTTCCGCTTTAAATGATCGCTACCACAATGAGAACAATAATTCAATATTCTAAAATTGCCATCTTAAACTTAGGGCCAAATCGAGATCAAAATCATCGAAGGCATCGTTCAGCAAATTTACAGCAGGATTTACATCTAAGGCAATTTGCAAGGGAAGATCTGCCACATTTAGGAAACTATATTCCAATCCGAAGATCCCTTCTACCACCAGAACGGTTTTGCCATCATCCTCTAAAGGAACATTGTCGTAGTCTACAAATCCTAAACCACCACCAGCACCATAAAACCACTGGAAGTCGGGGCTTAGAGCATTAAGAGGTTTTACCCACTGATAATTGGCGGTAATCAATATCGCATCTACCGCCCGATTATCTTTCAAGCCCAGGTCGACTTGTAAGCGATTCATGCTGCTCAATTTGCGCTGATAGCTGACCTCTGTGCCAAAGCCATTGCTGCCGCCCAAACGGAGGCCCAAAGCATTGGGACTGATTTGTTGGGCATAGCCGGTGAAACCAATAGTGAGAAGGAGTAGAGTTGACAAGTGTTTTAACATCTGCTAAATTTTGGTGAATAATTCATCAACAGCCGAGTGCGTATTCACTATAGCGCCTAAAACATGGAGAATATTGTATATACCGAAATAAGTGCGGTTTAAATAAATGGCATCTTTCGGACCGCGGGCCGCTTTGGCCTTGCGCACCATTTTATCATTTTGATAAATCTCACTCAAGGCAAAAACCTTTTCGAAGTATGTTTTATCAGCAAAGTCGAAACTTGCACTGTAAAAGGGCTGTCCTAATAAAGACAGAATTTCAGCATAAATGTTCGCGAAATGGGAAACTTCTTCCGGACTATCCGATGGCAGCAAGAAATTGAGCTCAAAAAGCAGTTCTGTAAACCTTTCTTTTTCCGCTCCAATTCCAGGTTGCATGATTTGGAAATAGTGATCGTGGAAATCCGCGGGCAATTCTTTCACACAGCCGAAATCAATCACGCCAATGCTGCCATCTTCATTAAAGAGGAAATTCCCCGGATGAGGATCGGCATGAACCTCGCGTAATTGATGAATCTGGAAATCGTAAAAATCCCAAATAAGCTGACCTAATTGATTACGAAGTTCCTGACTGGGATCGTTTTTAAGGAATTGATCCAGATGTAAACCGGGCATCCAGTCCATGCTCAAAATGCGCTCCGAAGAAAATTCAGGGTAGTATTTGGGGAATTTTAGTCCTTCCATGTGCTGACAGGCATTAGCAATCTTAGTGGCCCTTTCCAATTCCAAATGGTAATCGGTTTCTTCCATCAGGCGGCCTTCTACTTCGGAGAGGTAATGGGCCATTTCCTGCTGACTGATATTAAACATGGCGCCAACCACCGGCTTCACCATTTTAAGATCGGAGGAAATGCTTTGGGCCACGCCGGGATACTGCACCTTTACCGCTAAATCGAGATCGCCCTTTTTGGCGCGGTGCACCTGACCAATGCTAGCGGCGGCCACACTTTGTCGTGAAAATTCATCGAAGATCTCATTGGGACCTTTGCCAAAATACTGTTGGAAGGTTTTCACTACTAAGGGATAGGAGAGCGGTGGGGCCGAATATTGGGCCTGAGCAAATTTTTGGGAATAGGCCTGGGGTAGAATTCCCTGGTCCATGCTGAGCATCTGTGCTACTTTTAAAGCGGAGCCTTTCAAATTACTCAGGGCATCGTAAATGTCGCTGGCATTTTTCTCTTGAAGGGCAGCTTCATCGCTTTCGCCAGAAACCAATTTCTTACTGTAATGCTTCAAATAATTGGCCCCCAGCTTGGCTCCGGTTTTTAGGAATTTGCCGGTTCTTTGGCTGCGACTGCTGTAAATCTTATCCTGTTCTTTCATCGGTTCTGGAAGATGAATTTGCCAAAGTCAAAGGTGGAGTCCAGGGCATTTTTCTCGATCAGGTCGAAGGAGAGGTTTACCGATTTTTCGATAGCCTCATCACTGCTCTCAAAGGAGGGGGAGCGATCCTTGCGCCAGAAATCGAGCAGGAAAAGGAATTGCAGCCAGAAGAGGTCATCGTAGACATCATTAAGCTTGGAGCGACTGGCAATTTCATGTTTTTGCTGTCCTTCGGAGATTAGGTCTTTGGCCCATTCCTTAAAGGCATTTTTGATTTCTTTTAATTCGGTGATGCCCCGTGGATTGGCAATATGCACCTCTTTTAAAATGAGCAGAGCATAGGAGCGATGGGATTTTAGGGCTTCGAAGAAACTGAAATAGAAGCTCAGCAATTTTTCGCGAACGCTAAAGCTGCTCCATTCTTCACTCTGTTCTAATTTGCCTTTGTTTTCCTCAAAAAGGGAAAGCCAGAAATGAGCGGCAATTTGATCAAAGTCGCTGAAATAGCGGTAAAAGTCGGCTTCGGAGATTTCCAGTTCCTTGCAAAAGGCATAAACGCTGGCCGGGTTTTGGCCATGCAGCAGGAGGTACTCTTTGTACTGATCGATCAAGCGATGCTTGAGATCATTTTGAGATTCGGTTTTACTTTCTGTAGTCATAAATAATCAAGTTTGAATGCTAAACGATGGCATTAAAAATCTGTTCTCAGCAGAAGCCTAAAGTTTTCTTAGAATTAATCCATTAAGGCGAAAAAGGTTCAGACTATTCTTTTAACCAATGCTGGCGATAGAGCGCATCCGGATCATAGCGCTCGGCTTGGGATGCCAGATTGAAGTAGCGGTCTTGGCGCGGATCATTACCAATTCCGGCCACATAGGTCCAATTACCATAATTGCTGCATACATCGTAATCAATCAATTGCGACTCGAACCAGGAGGCCCCCAAATACCAAGGTAGTTTGAGATCGTGCACCAGATAGGAAGCCACATTTTGCCGACCGCGATTGCTCATAAAACCAGTGTTGAGCAATTCCCGCATATTGGCATCTACAAAGTCCTGCCCGCATTGTCCCAGGCGCCAGGATTCGAAAGGAGCATTGCTTTCCAATAGAGGATCACGCTTGATCTTAAAGAAGCGATTTCCCTCCTTGGCCGCGGTAAAACGGAAGAAGTCACGCCAAAGCAATTCGAAATAAAGCCAATAGGTCGATTGATTCTGTACTCTTTCCATTTCATAGCGCTTGATTTCCCCATAAATCTCTCGAGGCGAAATACTGCCAGTGGCCAACCAGGGCGAAAATTTAGAACTGTAATTAGGGCCTAGTAAGCCATTGCGAGTTTCTTTATAGGCTTGAAGATGGTTTCCTTCCCAGAAATAAGAACGGAGTCTTTGCCAAGCGGCCTTACTACCTCCCTTAAAATGGAGTACGGCTCGGGGCTCTGGTTTTAAATCAGTGGATAGAAATTCATCCAGCGGAATTAAGGAGCAGGGCTTTAGGTCTGAGGGGCAAATGATTTGGGCTGGGGCCGGAAGGATCGAAATCTCCATAGCATACTTTTCGATCTTCTTTCGAAACTCCGTGAAGACCTTGGGAATGGCCTCTATTTCGAAGGGTAAATCTTCCGACGTATAGAGGGAGTATTGTTCAAATCGCATCAGGCGAAAGCCAAAAGATTCCAATGCTGCTTGGGCTTCTATTTCTTCAATGCTATACTCCTTAGCGCAGTAAATGGCTTCAAAAGGAAAATCGGCCTGAACTTTTTGCAAGGCTTTTAAGGTAGAGCCATAATGGATTTGCAAGGGGGCAGATTTAGCTTCCAGAGCAGATTGCAGATCGGCCACCGACTCCCAAATAAAGCGTTTGCGAATGTCACCGATTTTCGGGAAGCCCCAAGGGAATTGATCCTGAAAAGCTTCATCAAAGCAATAGAAGGGAATGATTTCATCCGCATCCAAACAGGCCTGATGAAGGGCGGGATTATCGTTAATTCGCAGATCATTCTTGAACCAAACTACTATTCTTCGCATGGCCAAATAACTCGGGATTTAGCAAAAAGTTGAAGGCTTAAAGAATTAAATTGGGAGGGACAACTTTGGGCATTTCTGAGGTGTCATATACTAAAGTCCCTACCATGAAAGCCATTATCTGTCAACGCTATGGAGCTCCTGAAAATCTGCATTTGAAGGAATTGCCCAAGCCCAATCCTAAGCCTGGTGAATTATTGATTCGGATAAAAGCCGGATCGGTGCATATTGGCGATACCCGAGTGCGCAGAGCCGATCCCTTTCTAGTGCGTTTGGTTTTTGGATTGTTCAAGCCCAAGAAGAATTTGGTCTTGGGAATTGAAGTCAGCGGGATCATTGAAGCCCTAGGTGCGGAAGTCGGCAATTTTAAGGTAGGTGATGAAGTTTTCGCCTTAACTGGCTTTGGCATGGGCGGCTATGCGGAGTACATCACCTTGCCAGCCATTCCCAAAGGAAACCCTGAATGGAAAGGTCTGGTGAACCTGAAACCTAGCAATTTGAGTTTTGCGGAAGCCGCGGTAATGCCAGCCGCCTGTTTAACGGTGATTCAGAATTTCCGCAAAGTTAAAGTGGAGGCCGGGCAGTCCCTATTGATCAATGGCGCTTCGGGTAGTTTGGGCACTTATGCTATTCAAATTGCCAAGCATTTGGGTTTATCCGTAACTGCGGTTTGCAGCGCAGGCAATAAGGATTTGGTAATGCGCTTGGGTGCTGATGAACATATCGACTATCAAAGTCAGAATTTCCTGGAAACCGAACAGCAATTCGATGTGGTATACGATGCTGTTTTAAAATCCAGTCGAAAGAAATGTCGAGCGATATTAAAGCCACAGGGAGTCTACCTTAATAATTATGGCCTACCTCGCACCCGCATTGAAGATTTGGAACAGGTAAGAGCTTGGGCGGAATCCGGGGTAGTAAAGCCGGTAATGGATCGAAGCTATGATTGGTCAGAAGTGATAGAGGGGCATCGCTATGTGGATCAGGGACATAAAAAGGGCAATGTTTCGCTGATCATTGCGGAATAAGCTTCGCCACCTATTAGAAAATCTTGCGAATTTTCATCGTCGAAAATGGCTGGAATATGCTGAAATGAAGGCTTGGTTCCTGAACAAGGAGACATTATGAATCTGCAGTTCTTGCTACATTAGCTTCAGTAAAAGACCAATATGTCTATTGAAAAACCGAATGCTCCAAGGGCTCTATGGCCTTTGATGAGCATTTTTTTATGGCTACTATTCAGTGGCTGTGCTACTAAGGAAGCGAAAATTCAAGCCAGCCTGGATGCCTATACTGAGCAAGGTGCTTGCAATGGCTATCTCTATATCAGTGAGGCTACTGAGCTTTTATATGATAGCGCCTTTCAAAAGGGTTCAGAGAATTTTACGAGGCTATCCAAAGACGATCGATTGGCCTTGGCTTCCCTTTCTAAACTGTTTACCGAAGTGGCTATACTCCGCATGGTGGATGCTCAGTTAATTGAATTGGATGCTAAGGTGATTGATTACCGTCCGGGCTTTAAGGCCACCAATGCCGGACAAATCACGATTCGCCAATTATTGGAAATGCGGTCCGGATTGGATCGAGAGTTAAATGCAGAACACCAGTTTCAAGCTTTGTCCTTGGATAGCAATGGCTTATTAGGCCCTTATTTAGATAGTTTGGAAAGCCTGCCCATGCGAGCGGAACCCGGGGCCAAAGAAGAATACAGCAATTTGACCTATTGGCTTTTAGGGGCCGTATTGGAAGCGGTGGGCCAGGCCAATTTGGATCAGGTTTTAGAGCAATGGATTTTCGAAGGTTTAGAGATGCATTCCAGCGGTTGGCGAGAAGGGATAAGCAGTATCACCAAGGGCTATCTTTTTAAGCGTGAGCAATGGTCACAGGATCCGCAGGATTACAGCTGTCGCTATGCTTCGGGAGGATTATATTCCTCGGTGGCCGATCTGGCCAAATTGGCTAAGGCTTTGCATGGCGATCAATTCTTAAGCGCTGAAAGCAAGGCATTTTTACAAAAGCAGGATGCTTTAAGCATTTACGGTTCCTTGCCCTCCAGTTCGCATCTTATACTACTGGATTGGCAAGCCGAACTCACTATTATCATGCTTCAAAATTTGGCTTTGGAGGATTTAAATCGAATTCCTCAATTTGTGGCAGAATGCAGGGATGTTTTGGATTTGACTTCCGCCGAAAGGCCTAAAAGGAAGGTGGTACTCAATAGCCTGGAAAGTCTAGCGGATACGGTGCCTTTGGAGTCGGCACTGAAGGAATGGCTAATAGCACTTAAGAAAGGGAATCCTAAGGAGCTCTTTCAAATCCTGGCTAAGCATTCTGAAGAAGGGAGTTTTAATTCGGATGATCCTACCTGGCAGGCTTTAGCGGAATTGAATAGGGATTATCCGGATTGGAAAGCTCTGGGCTATCGCTGGATAAAAGGGGAGGAGCCTGGTGGCTTGGAACTTTGGTTGCAAATGAATGCCGATTCGAAAATGGCCCTTTTGTGGATTCCATCCGAAACAAATCCAAATAGAATTGGGAACCTGTTTATCCGTCCTGATGATATGGAATGGATGGGTGAAAAGTATTGAGATGAAGAACAGCTATCCATTGATCCTTGGTTTTTTAGTCCTTAGAGTTGGATTTCTAAAAGCACATCCCACGGGAAATCTCTGTTTATTTCAGGATCAGGCTTATTGGTCTTATATCGAACCGGTAGATGATCAGGAGCACCATGCCTGCATTTGGCGCATGGATAGTACGGGAAAAAAGAGCCTCTTTAGACAATCTAAATATGCGGCCAGTGATTTCATGCTGCAGAATGCGGATACGGCCTTATATATCCTGGAACGCCGCTATCTATCGGCGCAAGACATCTTTGAATTGCGCCTTTTTAAATATGATGGGCTGGGGCCAGCAAAGCTTATATGGGATTGGTTTCGCGATCCTTTGCGAGTAGGCGAGGCGGGCTTTAAAATGCTCTCGGATCAGGAGCTGCTTTTTGTGCGCTATCCTTCGCTTTATCGCCTGAAAAAGCATGGGGAGCCTCAATTGGATCCCTCCATTAGCGATTCCCTGCATAAAATGCGTGCGGTAGGTCCTAATCAAATATTGTTTGGCGGTGATTTCTGCGCTTGGCTGCGAAGTGATGAGGGTCGGCTTTTGCAAGATTGGCCCTTAATTGGCGACCCTAATGCTGATGCCACCAAAGCCCCCATGGGACGCAATAGTATTTTCGGGATGGACTATTATAAGGGCCACTTACTCCTAGCCTATTGGGGCAAACGTCAGTTCTTGCTTTACGATCCTAAGGGCAAGTCTCGAATCTTACTGCAACATAAAGATCCTTATACCCCGCATTGGGTATGCTTTTGGGATAAGAAGGCCTTGCTTTTTGCTTCGGCTTTGTATTGGGATGGGAGGACACCGGAACCGAGCTTGGTGCTTAGGAGATGGTAGCTAGTAGTTTGTCGTTGGTAGTTTGTTTCAGACGATAGTAGTAAGACCATAGACGGTAGATTTGATTGGAGCCAAGGAAATGGGAATAGTCTTTCAAATATTGGTGCCGTGGGTTTAACCGCAAAGAAGCACCTGCCTGCCGTCAGGCGGGTGTAAAACTCTGCGTTCTTTGTGTCTCGAGCGAAGCGGGCGGTGAATTTTGGTAGCTTGTAGTTGGTAGTTTGCCGTTGGGTTTTAACCGCAAAGAAGCGGAGAAGCTAAGGTTCGCAAAGTTTCTCAGCGCATCTCCGCGTCCTCTGTTCCTCGAGCGACGAAGGAGCGGGCGGTGAAGTAAAAAAACTAATTTTTCTTCCGCACAGCTTTTTGCCCATATAAGCTAAACACCTCCATGGCATCCTCTTTCCTAAAAGAAATCATTACCCCGGTTTTTGGATGAATAAGTTGCAATCCATTAGACTGCACCGGATAGAGTTCATAGCGATCGCCATTGGGGAAAACCAGCACAATTTGCTTTTGCTCCTTATCAAATTCGAGACTAAGTTCAATTTGATTATTCCAGAAGTAATCACCCGCTAAAGCTTGGAGGCTATCCTCACTAATTTCTCCACGTCTTACCGCAGTTTGCTTGAAATGTGGCCAATCATAAACCTCAGAGGCGGATAAAAGCAGTTCATTACCCAAGTCGGCACCAATATCAGAATTGATCAAATAAACCAAGCCATTGCCGCTGGTCAAATTGATCGTCATGCCGCTACGATAACCCACATTGCCACCATAATGGGTAAGAGAAATAGCATCTCCTTCGCGCTGGATTATAAAACCATAAACATGTCCTTCTCTTTGCTGATCTAGCATCGCTTCGATTTCTGCTTGCGTAAAAAGCGCACTCTTGCCATGATAGGCCTTATAGATTTCGATTAGGAAAAGGGCCATGTCTTGTGAAGTGCTCCATAGTCCGGCCGCAGCTTGTTGAGGATAGTTATTCCATCCGCCCTTGATCATTTCGCCATTAGTGTCATAGCCTTTTGCTACACGCTGAGCATACGAATCGGGTAGGGGTTGATCAAATAGCGAATGCTTCATTTGCAGCGGCCTTAGAATCCACTGGTTCATGATCTGGGAAAACTCTGTTTGAAAAATATCTTGCAATGCCAGCTCTGCCAGGGTATAGCCACCTCCGGAATAAGCTAGGTTTTCATTAGGAGGGGAAGCAACCTGGATAGGGGGAGTATTCACCCCTGGACTGCCCTTGAGAATATCCAGATCGGAGGGAAGGGCAGAATCTTGATCATAGCCTAAATAACCCCCGCGGCTAATGCCTGAAGTATGGGAAAAGAGATTGCGAAAGGTCACTGGATTTTCAGCGCTTTGTTCTCCTTCCGGCAATTGAAAGTCCTTTAAATAGAATTCAATATCTCGGTCCATATCAATAGCCCCAGCTGCTTCCATGCGCAGGGCCGCCATAAAAGTTACGGGCTTGGATAAAGATGCCGCTTGAAATATTGTTGAGCAATCCAAATCACCCTGAGTAGCAAAGTCTGGATTTTGATAAAGCTCGCTCCAGCTGATTTCACCATGCTCGATTACACTTATTGATAGAGCCGGAATAGTGTACTCAGTCAATTTGCTTGGAATAGACTGCAATTCCTCTTCTTCATCAAGAAATTTTACTTGCTCGCGAATGCCATTTTCAAGTTCGGATTTTTTAGCGGTGGCTTCTTTTTGACAGAAGCAAATGGATTGATCCGAGCTAGCCTTGTGGTCATCTGCTTGCTCTTTGTTGAAATTACAAGATGACAGCGAAATGAAGAGGATGCTCGGAATTAGGAGTTTTTTCAAGGTTCTGGATTTGAATGGGAAGCTAGCACATTGCTGCCAGCTAGGAAAATTAACCGCAAAGAAGCACTTGCCTGCAGGTAGACGAGTGAAACGTAACGGGGATCGAATTACAAGACAAAAAAATGGAATCGAATTACAAATTCGATCCATTGGTGTGAATCGAATTATATGGCAAAATAAGATGGAATTGAATTACAAATTCAATCCATCGGTGATGGTGAAACAATCCGCAAACGTTTCTCCCTGCCTGCCGTCAGGCGGGTGTGCACCTCCGCGTCCTCTGCTTCTCGAGCGAAGCGGGCGGTGAAACAAACCGCAATGAAACAAATAAAAAAATCTCCCCACCCAATCATCAGACCGGGCAGGGAGACTTGCTTTAAAAGAATCCAAGCTTTAGATTGATACCATACTCCCAGGAAGAGAGGTCCTCTTGTTTAAAGTCTCGATCATTCTCAGCCCAGATTAATTGATAGCCACCGTAGAAGCCAATCTGTGCATAAGGACTGATATTGAAATCCCAGTTCAAGCGGGGACTAAAGACATAAATGGTGCTTTTGGCCACCTTGTTATCCAAGGCATCTTTAAGGCTCACTGCACCTACCGCGAAGGGTAAACGCAATCCGGGGATATAGAGATGCTCCTTGTTTTGAACGCTCTCAATAAAGAGACCACCATAGCCCATATTTAAGTCCAGCTCTTGGTCGAGGCCATAGGCTAAACCGCTTACCGACATTGAGTTTACGGCGCCCATCCCAAATCCACCTAAGGCGAAATAGTCTTTATACTGCACCGCTCCCTGGCCACCTACCCAAAGCGCAAGCTGTTGCATGGGGCTGCTATTGGCTACTTGAATGCCTCCAAAGGAGGTCCAATTGCGACTTTCACTGTTTTGCTGGGCTTTTAAAGCACCTTGACTGATGAAGAGTAGTCCGAAAAGAATAAGGGTTTTTCTCATGATTTGTGATTTTAGTTGATGTTATAGTTTTCAGTTAAAAATTGAAGGGCTCCTTCCAATACAAGGTCTTTGCCAGACTGGATATTTGAAGGATTATTTTTGATATTTATTTCCGGCTTGATGCCCAGCTTCTCAAAGCTGCTACCATCGGGCTGGAGGATTTTTTGAATGCTGTACTCATAGCGCCAGCCATTGGCCAGGAAGCGGGCGGGGCTTACCATCGATAAGGCACCGGCCGTACTATCTCCGATGTGATGTACTTGATCGTAGGAACGCAGGTACAGACTGAGGATCTCCGCCTCACTTACCGTTCCTCTATCCGTTAGGAATACAATAGGCTTGGCAAAATGAGGAGAGGAGGGAGCCGGACTCTTATAATCTTCTGCAGCACTAAATTGATGGGCTCCGGGACCAGATTTTATGCGGCTACGGAATACCAAGTCCTGATGCCGACTGAAATGCGCAGCGAATACCGCCGCTAAGCCATCGTATCCCCCAATACATTGTCGGAGGTCAATAAGCAAGGCTGATTTCGCATCTAAATCCAAAGCCTCCAAGGCATTGATTAAATACTGTTCATCCTCTTCCAATAAGGCCGCCACGTAGAGATAGGCGATTTTGGGGCTCAGTTCTCCATAGAGCAACATATCCCCCGAAAGGCCCGCATTTTCTAAATAATCAGCAGCAATAAGCTCAAGGCTGAAGGCTTGCTGACTGGCAATGAAGCCCTCGTCGCCAGAGATGAATACTTCCTCCGCAGCATCGCGGTAGAGCTTTATATGTTCATCGTTCAAAGCATCTGCATAGGAACATAGGGCCTGCCACAATTCGGCATCGGAGCTATTTGCATTTAAGTTCTTACGCAGGCTATAGTAGAGGGAGTCGGCCTGATGTTCATTTTCAAAGCCAGCATAATGGCTTTTCAAATCTTGATGGAAGGAATCATAGATGCTGAGGGCATCGCTATTGGCTTCTGCTAAATCGGATTGGCAGGCCAAGGCCAAAAAGAAGAGGCTAAACAGGCTTAGTATTCGAATCATTAGAAGGTGAAGTTTAGGGCGATTAATAAGGATTGACTAAAAAGGGCGAATTCGGGATTCTCAGTAATATGAATCGCTTGCCATTGATGCTTTAAGCCTAATTCCAATCTGCGGTGCAGGGCATAGTAAATGGCCGATTCGCCTTCTAATCTTTGATTATCCAGACCCGAAGCCCATTTGGAATTCGAAAAGAGCAATTGTTTTAAGCTTTCAGCATCCTCAGATCCAAAGGCATTAAAAGGAGGTCTTTTATAAGAGGAGATCAGGCTAAAGGCCAAATCGGCTTCGAGGCGCCAAGCCGAATTGCGAAACACAAAGCTTGAGGAGAGCGCTAAATTCTGCTCTTGGAAGAAGCTTAAAGCTGAGCTTAATTCATAGTTATCTTCCCATTGCAATACTTGTACATCCAAAGTATAGCGCGGACCCAAGCTAAGGTTCCAGTTTTCATGACTAAGCACAGACCATTGATAGGAGAGCTTAGCTTGAAGCTGCAACCAAGAACTTTCCAAAAATTCAAATTCGCCGGGTGTTAAGCCTCCGGTATTATATGCTATATCCAAGCGAAAGCGATTGCCTTTGCGGGATTCCCAAAATCCGGAGATTGCTGTATTCAGGCTGTTTCCTTCGTAGAGCAAGGGGGAGAAATCTGCATCCTTGATCTTCATTAAACTTAATCCGGAGCTTAGTTGGATGCGTCGATAGGATTCGGTTTCCTGAGCCAGGCTAGGGCTACTATTTAATACCATTAGCAAGCCTAGTACTTTGTAAATTCTATTTTTCATCAGCTGTTATGAGGTTTAGGGTTCCAGTTGGGACTGATTTTTAAAGCGATATGTCCTGCTTTTTCACCGCTTTCCGCTTTGCGGTGGGCCTTTTGCACTTCTTCCCAGGGAAAGACGGAATCGAGGAAAACCTGGATTTTGCCCGCGGCTATTAAATCAGCTAGCTTTTGCAGCTTAGTTTGACTGGCGCGGCTTTTCATTTTAGACACAGATCGAAATTGCCCTTTGGGATTTAGTACTCTTTGGGCATCCTTAGCCTTAATCTGCCCCCAGGCATCGATAATGAGATCATAGCATTGTGGACTTTCCCAAAAGTTTTCTTCGCGATAGTCGAGGCATTTTTGAGCCCCCAGTTTCTTCAACCAAGCATGATTGTTGCGCCGACTGACCACGGTGATTTCAGCACCCGCATTTTGGCATAATTGCAAAGCATAGTTTCCAACCGATCCGGCCGCTCCACAGATCAATACTTTCTGATCCTTGAGGGCTAAGCCTTCTATTAAGTGCCAGGCGGCTAAGGCACCATAGGGCAAGCAGGCCGCTTCCAAATAATTGAGATTCTCAGGTATTTTCACAATCACCTCGTTTTCAGGCAGGCATTTGAATTGAGCATAGCCACCAAAACCGGCACCGCTGTAAGCCATCACTCGATCGCCAGCCTTAAATGCTGTTACCTGAGGGCCAACCGAATGTACTTTTCCAGCGAACTCCAAACCTGGTACCGCCATACGCCGAGGCTTAATGATTCCATTTTTGAAGCGGCAAAGCAGGTTCTGACCCCTCCGTAAATGCAGGTCACTTTGATTTACACTACTTGCCATAATTTGGATACATAGCTGCTTGCCTCGGGCTTGCGGTCGGGCTTTTTCCTCGCGAAGCAGCACTTCCGGTCCACCGTATTTATGGGCTTTAATGATCCGCATCGTTTTCCTTACGAGCTTCGTTTACTTCTTCTTGAAAGAATTGGTACAAGCGGCGATGTCCAAAGCGTGGCGCAGCATGGTGCAGGGCCATGGCAGAAAGGAAAAACTCATAAGGCCCATAAAATTTGGCTGAGGTAAAGAGTTTTAAGCTGGCAATGATCAGCTTCCTTAAGCCATCGGGGAGATGCACAATTTTCAATTCCTTGTAATAGGCATCCAGAGCCAGGGCGGCAATTTCATTCTGACTCAATAAATCTGGTCCCCCCACATTTAATTCCTTCGCTTTAGAGGAAAGGGAGTTCACTATAAATTCGGCTAAATCGGCACCATGGATAGGATTGAGCTTACAATGCCCATCCCCGAAGAGGTAAACCTTACCCTTGGCAGCCATTTGCAGAAAATCTGCCATATCAGAGAAATAGCCGGTGGGTCGAATTACCTGAGAAGAAATGGATGATTGCTGGAGTTCTTTCACAAAAGCTTCCTTAGCCTCAATAATCTGAATGCCTTTAAGTTGATGCGCATTAAAAACGGAGACATAAACGAACTTTTGCAAACCGGCCGCTTCGGCTTCTTTTAAGAGGTTTACATTGGCTTGATAGTCTACATCCCAATAGCTCAGCCCATCTTTTTGACGGGTAATACCCAAGCTGCTAATGATCATACTCGCGCCATCCATTACACCTTTTAGGCTTTCTGCCTGGGTGGCTTCCGCCTTGATGATTTGTTCGGCCTTAAGCTTAATCTTGAGCTTTTCAGGATTGCGAACCAGAGCTTTAAAAGGGATGCCCCGATCTTTTAGTTCATGAAGTATATGCTGTCCGAGGTATCCACTAGCCCCCGCTACAATAATGGGAGCCAGCTTTTTAGATGGAGTGGGTTCCATTTTCAGTTTATGTTTTAATTAATCTGGGGCAAAGGTCTCATTGCAGGAGGCGCGGGTCGTCCTGTATTATGATTCCATACTTATTGAGATTCCGAACTTTGGTCGATAGACCGAGCCTGATTTAGAATTCGGATTTCAGGCGGCGCTGTATGATAAAGAAGAGCCAGGTGCTGAGGCCGTAAATAATCAGGATCAGTAGCAGCAATTGGGGATAATTCAGCATGCGATTATTCTCGCTTTGTACCAATATCCATCCGGCTAAAGCCGCCCCAAAGCCAGCCGCTACTCTTTGCAAGGCTGAATCTATACTGAGAAAAGAAGCACGATTTTCGGGTCGCGGTACCATCAGGCTTAAAGCCCCGGCACTTACGGTACGACCAGCCACTGAGCAAAAAAGTAGGGAGTTGAGGACCAAGATCCAGTTAAGGCCTAAATCCGAAAGCAAACTTAAAGGGATGAGCACCAGGGCTCCTAAGAGGGTACTAAGGCTGAAAATCTTGCCCTGCCCAAAGCGATCGGCCCAAAAGCCAAATAGGGGACCAAAGGCTAAACTGGACACTCCGGCCAAGCCAAAAACCGAGGCTAAATCAGCTTCTTCCAATCCTTGATTAAAGATGAAATAAGCAGAGGAGAAACTCATGAAAGCTACATCTGCCGTGATGAGCAGGAAATTATTGGCGAGGCAGTATTGTTGTTTTTTAGCTTTGAAGACGGCCAACCAATTCTGCCAGAAATGGCTATCTGGAGATTGCGTCACCTCACTGCGACCTATCAGGCTTAAAGCCAGGAAAAAGGCCAGAATAGCCACCAGAGCCAGGGCGGCATAAGCATACTGCCATTGAAACTCGGCCGCTAAATACAGGGCCAAGGGTAAGCCGGCTAATTGACCAATGCCGAAGGGAATTTGAATAAGGCCCATGGCACGACCTTTTTGCTTTTCCTCAAAATGCTCGCTGATGAGGGTAAAGCAGAGGGCGGCGATCATTCCCCCCGAAATGCCGGTGGCCAAGCGGGCTGCAATTAAGGTGTGATAATCCGGAGCTAAAGCCGAACCAATCAAACCCCCACAGAATAAAGCATAGGTAATAAGGAGCAGTTTTTTCCTTTCAATACGATCGGCAAAAAGGGAGAGTGCAAAAGCGGAAATACCGGCTGCCAGCGAATTAAGACTGAGAATTAAGGCGAAAGCTTCGGTGCTAAGTGCCATGCTTTCCAAAACCATAGCACTTAAGGCTGGCATCAACATAAAATCGAGGGCCATGCCAAAGAGCAAGAAACCCAGGCTAAGGACTAATAAGCTTTGATAGCGACTAAATGGCCTTTTCTCTGGTCTGGGAGCAGTGCTGTTCATTTAATAGCGGGCCTTCTTTTGGAAGAGCATATACAGGGTAAAACTTACTTCGCCAAGGAAGGTATAATCTGCCACCAAAAGTAATTTATCCTGAGCCAGGTAGGCGAGGCTGTCGATTAAATATCCCAAGGCCGAAAGCACTAATAGCAGACCAATAATGCGGGCCAATCCTCTTTTAAGGATCAAAGCTACCCCCGGAGGAATTAACCAAAGACCCCAGAATACGGTGGCCAGATATACTCCAAAGCGGTATTGATTTAGATAGAAGCTTATTTGGCCAGCGACCTGAGGACTGAAGCTTTGTTGTGACCAATAGCTGAGGGCATAGCTGTTGAGTTCATTGCCCAAAGAAATAAAGGCTCCACAACTTAATAGGATAGCGGTGCTGAGGGCCAGGCTCTTCGAAAATTGCCCTAACCATAAATAGCTGAAAAGCGCCAGAAAGAGACTGGCGATATTCATAAAAACGGTAGCGATAATGCCTTGGCGGTGCAGTAGGCCTTGAGCCGAAATTTGCTGATAGCTGTGCTCGGCATTGCTATAATCGAACAGGGTGTTGGGCACATAGCCCATCCCATAAAAGCCGAAGATGAAAAGGGCCAGAAAACTAATTCCGGCCCATCTTGCATAATGTCCTCTACTCTGCATATTAGAAGTAAATGCGGTACATTAAGTTAGGTAATAGTCCAAACTGAGTGGTGTAGCCTACTTTACCTGCTTGATTGGCATCGTAGTATTCGCTCAATTTTCCTTTGTTATTGCTCAAGTTTTCGAGGTTTAAGAACAGCTCGTGACTGGTGCGCTTCAATTGCCATTTGTAGCTGGCAGAGATGGTAAGGGTATAGATGTCTTCCAAATCGGTTTCGTAGGCCTTATCGTAATCCCAGTATTGACCCTGAGCTGGATTCACCGCTAAATTGCCATTCTCGTCACGCAATAGTGGAATCACCTTTTTACCTCCGCCAATAAAGGCTTTGAAATTGATTCCTAAAGTTTGATTGTTTTTAGAGCCCAAGCCTGTCCATTCTTTTCCGGCCAGGAAGTTAACAATGTAATTGCCATTAAAGCGGGTATTTCTCTCGCGGCCGTCTAATGTGGTGTATTTCGAATCGAATACCGAGGCATTGATTAAGAAATAGTAATTGTTAGCGAGGAAGCGCTGTAGGGTCATTTCCAGTCCGTAATTGCGCCCGGTACCTTTATTTACCAAGTCCACATATTGAATATTGAAGTCTTCATTAATGGTGCTGTAATAGCTATTGGCATCATTGGCCACTGGCAATTGGTAGAGGTGCTGATAATACACTTCGGTGCTCAATTTCAGATTGGAACTAAAGGCCCAGTCATAGCCTAATACAAAGTGGTGGGCTTTTAAAAGGTCGAGGTCGGTATTGCTTTGGGCATAGCTGCCATCCGCCTGTTTTACCTTAGCGAAATAGTGATTTAATCGCTCCATGCTAGAGTGCATTCCATAACCGAAACGCAGGGTTCCTTTGGGGTGATGTTGGTAGGAAGCAGAGAAACGAGGCTCTACACTATACTTGTTATTGTAGAGGATATGATGGTGATGTACCCCTGCTACCAAGCTAATCTCATCGCTTAAGCGGTATTTCATAGAAAGGTAGTTCCGTAGGGCACCTACTTGTTCTTGAATACCAATGGTGTTTTGCAAACTGCTGTCGCCGGGCATCATCATGGCCTGTTGGTAATCGAGATCAAAAAGGGTGTAACGACTGCCAATGCGGTAGCTTAAACGGTTATTCTGCTTACGCTGATAGCTGGTAGCGGCGGTATAAGTACGGTTTTGCATATCAGAGTCGAAGCTGGGAATTCCCACGCCATTGGAGTCGGCCTTTTGCCAGATATCATCTTCCAAACCATCAAGGCTAAAGCCGATGCTGGATTTTAAGAAACTCTTATCATCAATTTTAATGCTGTGGTTGATACCACTATTAAAGAGGAAACTTTGCTTATCGTAATCTTCGTACACATTGCCGCTCATCACATCATCACCGGGCGTTTCCCAATCGGCTGGGGTCGCATTCTTTAAAGCAAATCCACTGTAGCCTCCTAATCCGAAGATGGAGAAACGGCCCGCTTTTTTGGTTGGTAATACCACTTTAAAGGCTGCATCCTGAAAGAACATATCTCCATTTACATCAATGGCACCCAAGTCATTGAGTAAGGTAGCGGTAGAATAGCGATAATTTACCAGGAAGGATCCATCGTAACCTTTGGCCAGGGGACCTTCGAGGGTGAGGTCGGTGCCGATTAAGCCAATACCGAAAATGGCTTCCAGCTTTTCATTGTTCCCTTCGCGAATTTGCAAATCGTAAACCCCACTCAAGGCATTACCATATTCGGGCGCAAAGGCACCGGTAGAGAAATCGGAAGTTGCCAGCAAATTACTATTGAGAGCACTGGTAGAACCACCCACCGCTCCTTGGTCGGCAAAGTGATTGGGATTGCTAATCGGCAGCCCGTCTAATTGCCACTGCATGTATTTAGGGGCGTTTCCACGGATGATGATTTCGTTACCACCACTCCCTGAATTGGAGACCCCGGCATAATTAGCGGTTACCAAAGCCGGATCATTAAAGCTGGCGGTAAAACGATTGAGCTCTTCCATGGAAATGGAGCGACCACTCACCTGAATCATGTCGTTTTGGGCCCAGCCGCTTTTTGTCCTTGCCTTAACCGTAACTTCTTCTAAGGTGGAAAGCGATTCTTGCAATTCAATTTTCAGGACCATCTCACGGGCCGAATTCACTTCGATATTATTCAGAACCCGACTTTGGTAACCAATAAAGCTTACTTCAATTTGCAAACGACCTAAGGGAACCGCTTCAAATTTAAATTTACCATCAAAATCGGTGGAGGTTCCTAAAATGGGATCGGTCCCTAAAATAACCACATTGGCACCGGGCAGGGGCATTTGGCTTTCCTGATCGATAACGGTACCGCGCAATACCTGACTGAGGTTTTGGCTTTGGGCCTGATATCCGAACAGGATCATACAAGCCATTAGAAGGATTGACTTTTTCATTTTTTACGTTTTAGAGTTGATAGAATTGAGCTTGAATAAGGAGGCCTATGCTTCGAGCCCCCATAGGACTTAGAGCACAATTGTTTTCAAAGCGAAGGCCTAGCTCCGGCTGCTTAAATTCTGGACTTTCCGAAGCCTCAAGTTTTAGGCTAAGCAGTGATAAGCTGAATAGGAGAGTTGAACTTTTCATCTTTGCGTTTTAGCGGGAAAACCATTTTGATTTCCGGGGGCAAAGGTGAAAGTCCGGCCAAGGCCAATCGTCTTGAATTATGATTCAGGACAAATCTGTAAATCAGGAATTAGGGCGGCTTTTAAGCCAGGCGCGTGGGCTGAGACCGGTACTGCGCTTGAAGAATTCGTTAAAAACGGATTTAGAATTAAAGCCACTGTCGTAGGCCAGGGCCAGTAGGGTAAGATTGCGATTCTGTGGATCGAGGGCTTTTTCTTTAAAGCTTTCCAGTCGGTATTGGTTGATGTACTCGTTGAAATTCATCGCGCAATGCTCATTAATCAACCAACTCAGTTTATTGGGATGGAGATCTAATTTTTCAGCCAGGTTTCGCAGAGTCAGACCGGGGTCGAGATAAGCCTCCTCTTCGGTCATTAAGCTTTCCAATTCACTTAAAACGGCTTTTACTTCTTCATCCGGCTCAACTACCTCGGCACTAAGTCTGGGGATATCTTCCCAGCCTTTTTCCGGGAATTTCATGCGGGCCAGGAAATCCTCGAAGCGGGGATCCTCCTGAACTTTTTCCCAAATCCAGTAATGCTTGAGGCTTACCATCATTACCGATCTTTCTTGCCAAGCTATTTCCAAATACGAGAAGCAGGCCTCTTTTTCGCCCATTTGAGCGTATACCTGGGCGGGATCGGCCGAATCAATAAAGTGTCGACTGTTTAAGGCTTCTCTTTCTTTATCGATTTCACCCATTTGCAAGCGCAAGAGCAGGCTGTTGAAATTCTGATAGGGATCTTCAGCACTTAGCTCCAAAGCCCGATCCATGTATTCTTGAGCTTCCTTTATCTTTCCCGAGAAGCCCAAGGCAGTGGCCTTCCAACGCAGGGCCTCGGTAAAGCGGGCATCCAGTTCCAGAGCCTTATTAAAGGCGCGAATCCCATCTTTAAAATTCCGAGCAAATACATAGCAGAGTCCTAATTGCCAATGGGCTTCTGCATGCAATGGATCACTTTCGAGGGCTTTCTTGGCTATACTAATTGCTTCTTGATAGTCGCCATTAAGGAAAATATGGTAATAGCTGATAAACTCATTATAGGCACTAAGTCCAAAGTGCAGCGCTTTATGATAAGAATCGCGGGCCGCCTCCCAATCCCAATCGTAAAAGAGGGAAATATAGGTAAGGAGCTTATAAGCTTGCGCTTCATAGGGGTTGATGGCCAAAGCTAATTGCGCCAATTTGCGGGCTTCTTCATGCGCTTCGCTGGTGCCGATTAATCCGTATGCCGCATGGTGAATTAGGCATTCACCGGTATAAGCATAAGCCTCGGCATAATTGCGATCAAGGCGGGTGGCTTCCCTAAAAAATTCCAGGGCTTTAACCGTGCCCTCATAGTCCTTCTTAAAGAAATAATGGCCTTTAAGGAAGGCCTCGTAGGCGCTAATATTATCGGTATAATGACTGCTGCTAAAGTTTTGGCGGAAGTAGATTTCCAGGGCCTGCAGAACCTCAGCGGCGATATCATCTTGCAGGTCGAAGATGTCGGCCATTTCCCGATCGTAGGATTCGGCCCAAAGGGTAAAGCCATCTTCAATGGCCACTAATTTGAGTCGTACCCGGACCCGACTGCCAGCCTTTTGCACACTGCCTTCCAGCAAATGGCTTACCTTGAGCTTTTCGCCGATGGTCTCCAAACTGAGCTCTTGCCCCTTCAGGCTAAAAGCCGAAGTACGGGCAATGATTCCTAAACCTTCAATCCGACTAAGCACATTGATCAATTCCTCCGTTAATCCATCACTGAAATATTCATTTTCCGGATCAGAGGAGAAATTCGCCAGAGGCAAGACCAATAGTGATTTGCGGGGCATAGTTTGGTTTGGAGCGGATCAAAAATAAGGATTGCAAACTATTGCAAAAGCGAAAATCCGGCCCGCCTCCCGAATATATATCGAGAAGCGTGGCCGGAACAATCCAACTAAAACCTAAAGTTGGCACCGATTCCCAGATGGGAGTCGCTAAATTGTAGTTGATTGGATTTAGACATTACCTGTAGATCTCCCAGATATAAAGCACTGAGAGCGAACCAGCTATTAAGGGCATACTGCGCTTCGAAACGAAGGTCGAAGGCGAAGTATTTATGCCAGCCCATAAATTGATTGGCACCGAAAACATTGTTCAATAAATCGGAATTCAGCTCGGCATTTTCAGAGGGTGCGCTGAGGTCTACCCAAGATAGCAAGGGCAGGCTAGCATCGGCCTTAAGGGTCCAGCTATTGTTTTGATAGCGAGATCCTAAGCTTAAATCAATACCCTGGCGACTGAAATGCTGGTAGGGCATGCCTTCATCAAAATTCGCTTGATCGGAAACCAAACGACCTAAGGCTTGGTAACGCAATCCGCTGGATAAGGCCCAATGCTCCGTTTGAAGGAGATTAAAGCCGTATTCTGCATTGAACTTAAATTGCATAAAGGCCAGTTCTGCTCCATTGTTGTTTTCGAGAGCTAAGCGACCACCGCTGTAATCCATGGATGCGCCCCAATAAGCCAGATTATCACTTTGACGACGATAGGCTAAAGACCACATGCGACTATTACTAAAGTAGTCGGCCGAATTACGAGCGGGATTGTTCCAAATGCCTCCACCGGCACTGCTGTACAGGCTGATTTCATTTTTAGGCATGCTGATTTGAGCAAAGCTGCTAAGAGTACCCATGGCAAGGGCGATCATAAGGGTGAATTTCATTTTCATGTTTTAGTTATTTTGAATTCGAGGGCAAAGGTGCGGGGGATGCAGGCGCCAATCGTCCGAAAATGAAATTCAGGAAGAAGTAGGAGATTAAGGAAGTTGTCGGGCTTTTAACCAGGCTCGCGGGCTTAATCCGGTTTGCTTTTTAAAGTACTCGTTAAATACGGATTTAGTATTGAAACCACTGTCGAAGGCCAAAGCCAGCAGGGTAAGGGTTTTGTTTTCCGGCAGGAGGGCGATATGCTGGAAACGCTTCAGGCGAAAGCCATTTACATATTCATTAAAGTTTTGCCCCAAACCCTTATTGATTTGCCAGGATAGATAGTTAGGGCTGCAATTCAGGGTTTCGGCCAATTCTCGCAAGCTCAGCTTAGGGTTGAGGTAGAGCTCCTCCGCTTGAATTAGCTCCTCAAGTTGTTTTAAGAATTGAAAATCCGGTTTTTACTCTGCATGAGCCTGAACCTTTCGGTTTTGGATACTATCCCAGCTTTCCAATTCGAATAGTGCTTGCGCGGAGGGATATTCTCTTAGGGGCTTTAGCAGGGGATCAAAGCGATAATTGATGCAGGTCCCAGCTTTCTGATGGATCATTTTTTGGAGATAGGCGGTGGCTTCTTTCAAATGATCAGAATGCGCCCAGAGGTAAAGGTTCCAGGGAAAGAGGCTGCTTTCTGCATCGCTGGCAGGCAGACTTAGCTTTTCCTTTTCGACGGGGGAGCCATGCATTCGCAGATAGAGCTCCTCCACTTTTTCGGGTGCATCGCAATGTTCTAAGCAGTTTTCCAGTTCTGCCTTGCGCTGCAATTGAAGTAAGATTTGAATTTTATGTCCCCAGGCCAAACTGAATTTAGGATTGAGCTCCAGGCAATAGTCATAGAGCTTCAGGGCCTCTTCCTGTTCTCCTTTAAAATTGAGGAGGTGGGCCTTGGTAAACCAGTGATTAGGGGAAAGGGGATCTATCTCCAGACTTTGGTTGATGTATTGCAAGCCTTCCTCAAAATGACCAGAAGGTAGACAGAGCTCGGCCATGCTTTCGAGCATAGTGCTGTTTTCTGGATCCAAGGCTAAAGCTTGAAGTAAGAAGGCCCGCGATTTCTTGAAATCCCATTGTAGCCAAAAGGCTTCGGTGGCCATTAGGTAGTAGTATTCAGCGGATTCCTGCACCAGACTTTTACCTCGTCGGGCATAGGAATGTACCAGTTCTATGGTTTCCTCGGGATCAATATATCCCCAGGCGATAAGCATGATATAAGACCAGGCAATTTCGAAATAGGCCTTAGCAAAGCTTGGATCTTCGGCGATGGCTTGCTTTTGATGGGCAATGGCGGTTTCCAGGTTTTCGGCGGTCCACTCCCGCATTTTATGTCGGCCTTTGAGATAATGCTCATAGGCCGAAATGCTGCTGGTGCTTTTATTAACCAGGTTATCCGAAAATTCAAGGTGCCCAAAATTCTCACGAATTCGATCGGCCACCACCAGGCTGATTTCATCTTGCAGGGCGAAGATGTCGGATATATCCCGCTTAAAGCGATCGGCCCAAAGGCAAAAGCCATCTTCTACATTAATCAATTGCAAACTGATGCGCAGCTGATTCCCGGATTTACGGATGCTGCCTTCCAATAGGTTATCTACCCCTAATTGCACACCAATATCTCTAATATCGAGGGCCTTTTCCTTAAAGCTAAAGGAAGAGGTTAGGGCACTCACCTTTAAGCCCGGAATCTTGCTAAGGGAGAGGATGAGTTCCTCCGTCATCCCATCGCTGATGTATTCATCCTCCGGATTACTCGATCGGTTCACCAGGGGTAAAACGGCTATGGAGAGTTTGCTACCTGCTTTCATTGGGGAGGGGCAAAGATGGGGAATTTGGGGATTGGAGTAGTGGGTAGATGGTATATGGTAGGTAGTCGTTGGTAGTTGGCGGGTTTAACCGCAAAGAAGCAAAGGGGCGAAGGTTTGCAAAGCTTCTCTGTGCACCTCTGCGTCCTCTGCGTCTCTAGCGACGAAGGAGCGGGCGGTGAAGCAATCGGTGAAGCAAAGAGTATCCACCCCAGTTTCCAACCCTACAGCTCCCCCAAGCATCCTTTAAAAAGAAATATCCATCTCAGCAAATACCATATATTCAAGCATACCGTTTAAAGCCTTAAAAGAACCTAAAAAGCTTCCCTATGTTAGCCTACCGAAATACTGCTATTCTCTTTTTATTCCTTTTCCTTTCAATACAAAGCCAGGCACAGCACCGAGTAGGCTTGCAGATCATGGGAGGGGTCAACCAGATGGAAACCGACTGGAATATGGAATTGGAAACCTATACTTTGCTTTTAGCGCCCTATGCTGCTTTTGGAGCATTTTATCAGTATGAATTATCTGAGCATTGGACAGTGGGTTGCGATGTACAGTTTCAGCAGCTGTATGCTAAAGAGAAAGTAGGGCTACCGCTTCGAGATCAGAATAATCAGGTGATGGGGGAGATCTATAATACCTACAATCGCCAGTTTTTATACTACTCTATGCCAGTGTACATTGCCTATTCCTGGAATGAGTGGCAATTTCAGTTTGGTTGGCAAACATCATGGCTTTTAGGAAGCAGTGCCCGCTTGAGGAGTGAATTCACTGAAAACGGAACCCTGGTTCAGTCTGATATTCGTTATGATGATGTTCCGGTTAAGGATCTGGATTTCGGTCCGCGCTTTGGGCTGGCCTATCAAATCACCGATCGTTGGCAAATAGAAAGCTTATGCTATCAGGGCATTGCTCAGGTGGCTTTGGATAATGCCCGCTGGGAAGCCCGCATTTGGCATGTGGGATTGGGAGTGAGATATGGGATGGGGGCTTTAAAGTAGTTGGTAGATAGTAGTTGGTCGTTCGTTTGAGACGATAGTAGATAGACGATAGAAGGTAGATATAATTGGAGTCAAGGAAGTATGATTTGTCTTTCAAATTTTGGTGCCGTGGGTTTAACCGCACCCGCCTGCCGATAGGTAGGAAGTTTCGCAAAGCATCTTCTTAGACCTCTGTGAACCTCTGCGTTCTTTGTGCCTCCCTGCCTGCCGGTAGGCGGGTAGCGAAGCGGGCGGTGAAGCAGCCATTAAAAGCCCTCCTTATCACTCAATAATCTATCTTCGTTCCAAGCTTCCTGCATCTTGAAAAAAACCATTCTCTTCATCTTAATCCTGCTAGGGCTGCAACTCTCAGCAACGCCCGAATTGGATTCGTATAGCTACAACAGTCCCAATCTAAAACTGGAAATTATTTATCGCTATGATAATCCCTTGGATAGAGCATTATACAAGGCCATGGCGGCAAGCTTGGATTCGTATATCGATAGCTTAAAACATAAAGGCTATTTGCAGCGAGGCCAATTGCATTTCGAAATAATGACCGCCCAATGGATGGACTCCACCAAAGGGGTAGAGATGTACCGCTATCCAAATGGCTATTACTGCTATCTCAATGGATTAAAGCAAGAAATTAGTTTGAGCTATTTGCAATCCATTGTTCTGTATTTCGGTTCTGAGCAATGGTCATCTTTCTGCTATGATGAACTTAAATTAAAACCGAGTTTGGCTTTGCAGCTCTTTAATCAAAACTTGTTGCCGGTAGATTCAATGCCTCAAACCAGTGCTTATAATCTGGAGCAAATTGGAGCTTTAAGGCTTTACTTCAAGGAAGATGCCTTATACGCTAGTATTTCTAATGAAGAAATAGGGAAGCTTCACTATCTATTACCATTTGAAGCACAGGGTTTAATTTTTATCAGTCAAGCTGATGGGATAAAGGTTTATAAGGAAGGCCGGCTTCTTCAAGAGATGACTTGGAAACCTGAAGGTTTAGCTAAACCCAATCATGAAGCATTAAGAGTGGAGCTATTTCCAAAATGGATAAATATCGCCTCCAGAGATGTTTATTTATTCAGCTATTCGATAGAAGACAATCGTTTTTATAAGCTTTAGATGGAGGATAAGGGGATTAGAATATTTCTTAGTGTGCTGTTGGTACTACTGGCATTGATCCTATATAAATGGGAAAGTAGCCCTTTACAAGGTTCTGAGGAAACTAAGGAAGTGGCACAACAGGTTTCAGAGCCCCTATTAAAAGAGGAAAAGGACAGTGATACCCTGATTTTCAGTTTGGAATCGATCCTGGGTGTATCAAATTATGATGTCCGATTGATTCAAATCGATTCGAATTTTGTGAGTGAAGACATTCCGAACCAGCGGCTTGAATTGGTTCATAAGGTGAATTCTACTTTTCATGTGATTTATAGCGATCTCATTCATTCTGATTTTGAAAAGGTGGAGTTAAAGATTTCAATAGTGATCATATACCTGACCTCTTAACACAATGTGCTTCAGATGTTCGCAGTAATTGGACCTATAATCTCTTTTTGATAGAAAAGGATGGTCCAAGCCTTAAAAAGATTGAAGGATTTAATAGGATTAAAAATCCGGATTGGGATTATGAGACGGGACTAATTCGTTCCTATGTGGTATCTGGTCAAGATTATAAGGAGCTGTATCGTATTAATCGCAATGATAGTGTAGAGCGATTTGAATGGGGGATACCTACAGAACCAAATAGCAATGAGCCATTTAATAAACCTTGTTTAATTAAAAGTAGGATTCAATAAAAACAGGATTTTTCCTGTATTTATTGAATAGATAGGGGCTGACCTTGATAAACTAATAATTTTGGAGGTTGAATTCTAGTCC
Organism: Flavobacteriales bacterium UBA7878; assembly: GCA_002501205.1. Classification (GTDB taxonomy): domain Bacteria; phylum Bacteroidota; class Bacteroidia; order Flavobacteriales; family Schleiferiaceae; genus Croceimicrobium. The sequence continues at coordinate 11,564 of DLRW01000071.1, read as the reverse complement.
TTTAGCAAGAAAAGGATGTGATTAATCTATCGAAACCAATCCAAATGAAAGTATCAAGACTATTAACCTTCATCTTCGCAGTATTTCTAACTCTTAGTTCATGTACCGAAGATGGAAAAAGCATCCTAGATCCCTGTGCTGGAATTACCTGTGAAAATGGGGAGTGTATCAATGGAGATTGCGATTGTGATCCTGGTTATTCAGGTCCTTCATGTGCAAATGAATTGAGACCGGTGAGTATTATTTTAACCCGGGTCCAAGTAACTCAGTTTCCTCAAACTAATGATCAAGGCGGTGGCTGGGATAGTGACGGAACCGGGCCTGATATTTATATTAGAGTCTATTCAGGAGGCAATGAAGTTTACGAATCAGATCATTATCAAGATGCAATTAATACAAGTAACTACACCTTTGATTTAAACCCTGATGTCAATCTACCAAGTACCTCAGATTTTGGTGTGTCACTTTATGATCGGGAGTTTATTGTTTCCGACACCTTCATGGGGGGAGTTGTTACAGGCGGAGAAGTTTGGACAAGCTATTTATTGGATAGAGGCTTTCCTTCAACAACTACATTCACGGCAAATGCTGGTTATACCTTTATTTGTCACTGGACCTATGTTCATTAATGGAGAAGAAACAAAGGGGATCCTGCCTGCCGGTAGGCGGGCAGAGTGAAGTAAACCGCAATCCACCTCTGTGCACCTCCGCGTCCTTTGTGCCTCTAGCGACAGCGAAGCGGGCGGTGAAGCAAACCGCAAAGAAACGAAGGGGCTAAGGTTGGCAAAGCATCTCCCTATCTGCCAGTAGGTCCCTCTGTGCACCTCTGCGCTCTTTGTGACTCTAGCGACGAAGGAGCGGGCGGTGAAGCAACCAAAGAATCAACCAATCCAAATCTCCTCTTATATTGCATAGCTCAATTCCTTAGCTGATTAATAATGTTCCAAAAAGATATCCAGCAAAGCAAGCTTCTCAGTTTAGTACTGCGCCATAAACCTGAGACCATTGGATTGCAACTGGACCCAAATGGCTGGGCTGAGGTAGAGGAGCTACTCCAGAAATTGGCAGCCTACAAGGCACCCATGTCAAGGGATGAATTGAAGTCCTTGGTGGCCCAAAGTGATAAAAAGCGTTTTGTTTTTTCCTCCGATGAATCAAAGATTCGGGCTAATCAAGGGCATTCGATAGAGGTGGATTTGGGTTTAAAGGCCATGCAGCCACCTGATGTGCTATATCATGGCACCGCCCTTAGGAATTTAGATTCCATTAGAGCTCAAGGCTTGCTAAAAGGCAATCGTCACCATGTGCATCTTTCTGCCGATCCGGATACGGCCAGGGCAGTAGGGCAACGTTATGGTAAGCCCATAGTATTAAAGGTAAAAGCCGCTGAAATGCACAAAGCGGGATTTGAATTTTATCGTTCCGATAATGGAGTATGGCTCTGTGATGCCGTGCCAGCTCAGTATATTGTAGAAGCTTGAAAATAAGACTCTGGCTTGAATTGCAAGTTCATACCAGTATTATGACTAGATCGAATTTGCAATTCGATCCTTAAATATTAAAGCCACAGTCATCGTAATGATGGACCGTGGCCTTAGGATTGCTATGCGAACAAATTAATCTTTAGAGAACCTGAATCTTTTGCATTTTCAGAACCTCACCGTTTTGGTTTTTGATTTGCACCAGGTATAAACCAGGATGTGCAGGGGGGAGGATATTTATTTGCTTGCCGCTGTTAGCAATTTCGCTGCGATTGATTTGACTCAATACTTGACCATTGAGGCTCAGAATTTCGATTTGGCCTAAGTCATTTTCATTCTCAAGCGTTATGCTTAAGGTTTCACCCCTTTGAATGGGGTTAGGGTAAACCTGGATATTAGAAGCTTGAATCTCTTTTAATCCAATTCCCAAGGAATTACGGGCTACGTAAGGACGGCAGAAGAAGCCAGTGATATTGTTTAGTCCGTCTAGATTATAACTTACTACGGGATAGCCCGATCCTGTTTTAGCATAAAACACTACAAAGTGGGTAGTTTGTGAATTTCCTTGCGTAATGCCAAAGGCATTCATTAAAGCTGGCGGTGCAGGTTGTCCACCCAAGAAAAAGCTATCGGTAGTGGTGTGCATTACGTCGATCATGTAAGCATCTACAGGAGCAAGGGCATTACCCATTTCATCGGGAATAATAATTTGACCTTCTCCCACTACAGAGCGGGTTTCCTGATCGGTGTTTTTGATGTATCCAGGAGCTTGGTTTAATCCAAAGCCGGCAATCGTTAAATTGAAATTTACGATACGATCATTGGAGCGGGTCCAAGTGCTTTGAGAATTTACCGGAAATTTCAAGAAATATACCGAGTCTTGAAAAGGAATTCGCTGCTTATTGATTACCAATTCATCCCCGGCATTTCCGGTAAACACGCCTAAACTCTCCCAATAATCTTCTACGTAAAAGGCGGCAACATAAAAGCCACTCGCATTAATATTATAGAATTCATAACCATCAATACTGGCTCCACTGGGGCTGGTTAAATCATCGTAAACGAAATTGTAAACATCAGGATAGCCGGTTGTACTATCCTTCGCATCAAAATAGACTAAGGAGTCGAAGGTGGTAGGGATCAAAGTAGAATAGTCCCAGGTTTGACCGCTACCCTGAGTTGCAGGGCTCACCGAAGAAATATTAGCTCGGTAGTAAACATCCGATCCGGCTGCCGGAACCGAAAAATTAGAAAAGTCGATGCTTTGAGCGTCTAAAGAGCACACTACAGTCATCGCGGCTAAAGCGGAAAATAGTAGTTTTTTCATAGGTATTGTTTTGAAAGATTTACTGCCGCAAAGGAGCGAATAGTGCCGGATACCGGATATTAAAATCGAACCAGGCTTTATAAAATTTGAAACCTGTATGTTCTTAGGTGTTGATAATGAGGATTCAGGATTGAATTACAAATTCAATCCAGTATCGTGAACTTGAACTGCACTAGATCGAATTTGTTTACTTGATCGAATTTGCAATTCGATCAATAATTTGACCTCCTATAAATACTGCCCTGGAGTTTCTTCGAATTTATCTTTAAAGCACTTCACGAAATAGGCAGCACTATTAAAGCCACAGGCAAAGGCTATCTCCGAAACATTGCCTTCCTTTTGGTGCAGCATTTCCTTGGCTTTATCCAAACGGAAATTCTGGATAAGCTTATTGGCGGATATGCCTAAGAGGGCCTTTAGTTTTCGGTTGAGATGGGTTTTACTCATGGCTACTTCATCGGCCAAATTCTCCACTCCGAAGCTTGGGTTGCTGAATTCCTTATCCAGGCAAGTCTCCAGTTTCTGTAAAAAGGCTTTGTCTACCTTATTAACAGTATTTTCCTGTACTTGCTGTAAGTTTTCCTGTGCTTGTTTTTGCAACCACAGCGCTCTTTGCTTTAAGATATTCTTCACTCTTAACAGCAGTTCTTCCGAATCAAAAGGCTTGGCCAGATAATCATCGGCGCCAGCCGCCAATCCTTCATTAACGGCCTGCTGTTCACTTTTAGCAGTAAGCAGGATAATAGGGATATGACTGGTTTGGGGATGGTTCTTTAATTTCAAGGTGAGTTCCTTGCCATCCAATTCGGGCATCATTAAATCGCTGATGATCAAATCCGGCATTTGAGCCTGGGCAATCTCCCAACCTGTGTTTCCGTTTTCCGCTAAAAGGACCTCAAAATCAAGATTTAGGCATGATTGTAAGTATTTCCTCAGGTCGGGATGGTCTTCTACTATTAATACGGTGGCCTTATGGCTCGGATTGATTTCGCCAGAATCCGGCTCTGATCGATCTTCTTCAATAGACTCTAATTCTACAAGGTCTTCAAAGTTTTCAGGATAAGGGATTTCAATACTAAAGAGGCTTCCTAGCTTGATTTGACTATCCACTTTTATGTTACCTCCATGTTGCTCAACCAGGGCTTTGCAGAGTGCTAATCCAATACCGGTCCCTGCCATGGGATTGCGAGGAGCTTCCGGATCCTGATAAAATCGATCGAAGATATAGGGTAGGGCTTTGGCACTGATGCCCGCTCCTTGATCTTCCACTTGAATCTGCACTGTCCGATTCTCCAGACTTTGCAATTTTAATCTCACAAGAGAACCTGTGGAACTGAACTTAATAGCATTACTCAGTAAATTGGCAATAATCTGCTGCATTTTCTCCCCATCAAATGGAAAGAAAAGGGGATTCTCGGTTCCTTGATATTTAAGTCGAATACCACGCTCTTGAGCCAAAGAGCTAAATTGACTTAACTGATAATTGAGGAAGGCGTTTAAATCCTGTTTCTTTAAGATAAGCTGAGGAGGATTAAACTCTTGTCTGCTTAAATCTAAAATTTGGTTGACCAGATTTTGTAAGCCTTCCGTGGCGTTCTTAGCAATACCCAGGGCTTCTTTTTGTTCGCCTTCCGGCAGATTATCCCAAACCCGCTTAACCGGATCAGCCACCAAAGTAAGGGGACTGCGCAATTCGTGGGATATGTCTTCGAAAAAGCGGCTCTTAATAGTGATCAGTTGTTGGGCTTCTCGTCGCTCTTGCTGGATTTTAGTCACCTCGGCCGCCAGTGAGAAGAAGAGGATTAATGAGAAGATTACTGTTCCGATCTGAAAAAAATAAGGACTAAAAGAGGAATTGGGAACCCAGCCCAACTCGGTGATAGTCATTAATAAAGCTCCAACAAGCAAAATCACGAAAGAAATTAATAATCGCTGGGCCGCTTCTACTTTTTGGATACTGAAGAAGATTACCATAAATAGATGCACCACCAGTACATAGGCCAGGGCATAATTAATCCAGTAGAGCAGGGGACCAAAAATGGAAATAAGCAGGAGGCCTAAGGTGATAAGGTGACTAAGGCTGAAAAACCAAAAACCTTTTTTATTCCTTTGCCTTAATTGTAGGTATTCTTCCACAAAAAGCCCTCCAAAAAGAGTTAGGAAGGAGAGTACAATTAAACTGGGTTTAAAGGGATCAATTTCTTTGAACCAGCTTAGCCAAAAGGGATTTAAATTGCTGCGAATCTGGAAATAAGGAATCCAAAAAAGCATGTGCAAGCCAAAATAAACCAGCGCTCGGTATTTGATAAGATAGGCCGCTACAAAAGCAAAGAGACCGATCAAGAGTATCATACCGGCATAGAGGTTTTGAATGCGGGTTTTTTGATAGTATTCTGCTCTTAAAGCTGAGGCTTCAAAGAGGAATAACTCTGTGTAATGGGGATTGGTATTTGAGGGATCAAAGCCCAGATAAACCAATAAGGCCTGGCCATCATTAGACGCTAACTGTAATGGTAAATAATGATGTGCGCTGGGTAGCGCATTTTTAGCCTGACCTAAACTATCAACCTGAATTCCCTTTTCCTTAAAATGGAAAAGCACAATGCGATTCGCCAATCGACAAAAGCGAAGAAACAAACTGAGATCTGCTCCACTGCGATTATCTAATTGAAAATAAAGGAATTGCCCATGGGTATGATCTCCAAGTTCTTTACTGATGAAACTGTATTGATCGGCATTTAGGGGAATAGAATCTAAATCCTTAATTACAACTAGTGAATCCCTAAAGTCGGCATTGTAGATTTCTGAATCCGTGATGCTAAAGCTCTGAATACCCTGATTTCCCTGACTCCATACGCTATTAGGCAGTAGGAAGGTAAAGAGTAAAAGCCGAAGGAGCTTATAAGGGGGCAAAGGCATGGCAGAGTTTTCCCAGCGAATTTAGCATAAATCTATGCTCAATGCCGCAGGGAAAAGCCCCATTTATTGCCTTTCAGCTTTAAGCTTGAATTATGCCCGGGTTGTAAGCTCTTTCAATGGGAGCATGGTTCGCCATTTCAATCCCCATGCTTATCCAGGTACGGGTGTCTAAGGGATCAATAATAGCGTCGGTCCACAAACGAGCTGCGGCATATTCCGGCTTCATTTGCTCTTCGTAGCGATCCTGAATTTTCTTGAGCATCGCTTCTTCCTGCTCCTTACTGATTTCCTCACCTCTGGATTTTAAGCTGGCTTTTTCAATTTGCAAGAGCACCTTCGCGGCTTGAGCTCCACCCATTACCGCCAGCTTACTGTTAGGCCAAGCTACAATGAGTCGGGGATCGTAAGCCTTACCACACATGGCATAATTACCAGCACCAAAGCTATTGCCAATGATTACCGTAAACTTGGGTACCACCGAATTACTCATGGTATTCACCATTTTGGCGCCATCCTTAATAATACCACCGTGCTCACTGCGCGATCCTACCATAAAGCCGGTCACATCCTGCAAGAATACCAATGGGATTTTCTTCTGATTGCAATTGGCAATAAAGCGGGAAGCCTTATCGGCTGAATCGGAATAAATTACTCCTCCAAATTGAGTCTCGCCCTTTTTAGTGCGCAGTAATTCGCGGTTGTTCGCCACTATACCTACCGCCCAACCATCGATACGTGCATAGCCGGTAATGATTGTACGACCATATCCCGCCTTATATTCTTCAAACTCTGAATTGTCTACCAGGCGTTCAATAATGTCTAAAGTCTTATAGGGCTTGCCATCCCGTGGAATTAAGCCGTAAATTTCTTTAGGATCTTTAGCCGGCTTTTGGGCTTTGGCGCGATTAAAACCAGCCTTAATGCTATCGCCCATTTTATCGACAATATTCTGGATGCTAGTTAAGGCATCCTTATCATCTTTGGCCTTATAATCGGTAACCCCAGAGATTTCGCTGTGCGTTGTAGCTCCACCGAGGGTTTCATTATCAATATCTTCTCCAATGGCCGCTTTCACTAAATAGGAGCCTGCCAAAAATATAGATCCGGTTTTATCAACGATCAAAGCCTCATCACTCATAATGGGCAAATAGGCACCACCGGCAACGCAGGAACCCATGATCGCGGCAATTTGACTAATCCCTTTAGAGGATAGGATGGCATTATTTCTAAAGATGCGACCGAAGTGTTCTTTATCAGGAAATATTTCATCCTGCATCGGTAGATACACGCCGGCACTATCTACCAGGTAAATGATTGGAATATGGTTTTCCATGGCCAATTCCTGAGCCCGTAAGTTTTTCTTGCCGGTAATAGGGAACCAGGCGCCAGCCTTAACCGTGGCATCATTGGCTACTACTAAGGTCATGCGGCCCTTGATATAACCCAAAACCACCACAACTCCACCACCAGGACAGCCTCCATGCTCGGCATACATATCATAGCCGGCAAAGGCACCAATCTCAATTTGAGGTTTCTTCGAATCTAATAAATAGGCGATACGCTCACGAGCCGTAAGTTTTCCTTGCTCATGTTGTTTGGCAATCTTTTTATCGCCGCCGCCTTTGTGGATTTTATGGAGTTTGGTTTTTACTTCCGAAACCAGAAGTTTCAGATGGTCTTCGTTCTTGTTAAATTCCAAGTTCATTAGTTCGCGCAATTTTCAACGGTAAATACCGCCTTGAGAGAGAAAAGTTGAGGTGAGAAGGCATCACTTTGCAAAAAGCTGAAGACATTTTGCTCTTCACGCACACTTACAAAAATGATTTCGGGCAGGCCATCACCACTAAGGTCGCCATACCAGTATAATTCGGGGATGCTGCAGCTACCATAGTCGCCCAGCACTTCTTTGAGGTCTTGTGTTTTAGCTTCGGCACCAAAGCCCATACTGGCTACCAGCTTATAGTTTTCGGCTTCCGGGCAAGGACCAGCCTTAGTAATGGAACCGGTGGCACTGAGCTTCAATCCGTTTTGGGCATCTAAGTTCCACTCCTGGCCCGGGAATAAGCGCTTACCGCGGATGCTAATTGTTTTTAGAACATCAGCTAGTTGCACTTCCTGATAAGGATAGGAACCCGGTACCCCAAATAGGAATAGGCTTCGTTCATCCTGATCCGTAAGTACATCAAATTCCATGCTTTGGCCATTCTGGTTTTTACTTAAAACCACATTTAGGTTTAAAGGTTTAATGGCCATGGCCCCGGTGGGATTAATTTCATCATCCAGAAATACCCCGTACCAATAGAGTTTGAGGTTAATATCCTGCACCGGACCGCAGTAATTATAGGTCTCGGTTAAGAATTGGAATTCAGGATTGGGGAGGTAAATATGTGGGGTTTTTAGTACTTCCTCTTGGGCTGGTTTTGTGCTATCCCCTAAGCTGTCACCCGCCAGCAATTTTTTAGAAGCTTCAATAATGCTATCGGTTTCAAAACTGAGTTCAATGCTTTCCAAAAATCCATCGAAGGAATAGCCCTGCTCACCTTTATAGTTTACCTGGCGCCAAAAGCCTTTGATTCCTTCATATTGCAATTCGCCATAGCTGCTGTCGGCACAATAATGTACGGTATCGTTTTGCGGAATAGTGCGGATAAATCCTTTACCGGGTGCTTTACGCAGAATTAAGCCACTGGGGGCGGTAACTTTAGCCCAGGTTTTTGGGCAGTCTTGTGCGAGAAGAGCGGGGCTCGCCATAATTAAGCAGAGCAGCACCGCAATGATGGGGAACCTTTGGAGCATGCGCGAAAATACAAATTATAGCTGCCTTAAATAGTCGTAAGCCGCTGGACCTTCATTGAAGATTAAATCTAAAACCGAGAGCTCTGATTTGAAAGCGGTTTTATGATCAAATACTTGCGGATACACCGGATTTTGATGTTCCGAGCGATGTTTAGGAGAGAAGCTTTCACGGAAGTCGTTTTCAGCCTGATGAGGCTCTAGCCAGTTTTCACTGAGTTTAATACTTCCATCAAAGCGCAACCATTTTAAAATCAGTTGGGTTGTAGCCAGATTAAGCTCCGCTAAATTTTGGGGTGCTTTGGCAAAGAGGGCTTCAATCTCCGGTGCCAGGGCATCAAAAAAAGGACTGCCCCCATAGGAGGTATTTAAGGCTTGCCAATGTTGCTGTGGCCAATGATCGCGATCACTGATTTGGGTATCCCGCATTAAGCCCCGACTGTTTTTGTCGATGGCCAAATTGAGCATGAGCTCGCCATTGGGACCGTCGATATAGCAACGGTTGCGATAAGTCTGCTTTTGAAAGCGATCGTATTGTTCCAGAATAACTTGATCACAGCGGATGAGCTGCGCATAATAGGAGACAGGCCCCCAGTAAGTTAAGCTGAACAGTCCTTGAATCAAGCGGCCTGCTTTTTCTTATTCCGCCAGTAACGGAAACCATAGAAAGCAGCCACTACGCCAATAAAGTACCAGAAATAAGAGCGACGTTCGCCTTCGCCACTAACGGTGGTAAATACACGGTCGGTACGAATCTTATCCATGCCACTGGCGTATTTGTCGTAGCTCATCCAAATGAATACCGGCTTTCCTACGATATGGTCGGCAGGTACAAAACCCCAGTAGCGACTATCCAGTGAATTATGACGGTTATCTCCCATCATCCAGTAATAATCTTGGGCAAAGGTGTAATGCGTTTGTTCTTGTCCGTCAATAATAAACTTATGACTCATCCCTTGTTTGGGAGAAACTACTTTAAAGTCATGCCCCTCATATACTTCAATAATACGCTTGTAGAGATGGTAATTATTGATGGTGAGCTCCACTTGCGACCCGGCCGATGGAATTTGAATGGGGCCGAAATTATCGCGGGTCCAATGATAAGGGTTTCCGGGAGGGAAGATTTGAGAACCATTGTCGTGATAAGCAGCATAATAAAACTGCAAACTGGAAGGGATGGACTTATCTAAATACTTGTGATTAAGTACAAAGAGGGTGTCGATATTCGAAATTTGCTTAAAGGTCTCAATAGCCGCATCGCTAATGGTAACCACATAATCTTGCATACCCTGAGGGATCTCTATCTGGCCTACTCGATTTCCATAGTTACGTACAATGTTTGCGTGTAATTCACGTAAATCGATTACATTGTTAGCATCTCCAGTGGTATTGATGTCGAAGTCTTCCTTAAGCTTATTTTCATTTAAATAACCCTGAGTACGCACAAAATACTGGAATTGTTTAATGGTGCGATCCGGCATTTCTTGGGTTTCTCCATTAATGTAAACCTCACCATCTTTAATATTTAATTGATCTCCGGGTAAGCCCAGGCAGCGCTTTACATAGTGCTCGCGCTTATCTACCGGATAATAGTCTTCCATGGGATAATTGAAAACCACCGGATCATTGCGCTTTACATCGCTAATCTTGGGTAAGCGTAAATAAGGAAAGGTCACCGCATCACTAAAGGATTTCACTTCGGTAAAAGGAACCTTATTGTGCATCAGCGGAAGCGAGAAGGGAGTCATGGGTAAACGACTGCCATACTGCAATTTGCTTACGAAGAGGAAGTCACCCACCATCAGTGATTTCTCCATCGATGGAGTAGGGATGGTAAAGGCTTCGAAGGTATAAGCGCGAATTAAAGTAGCGGCCACCACTGCAAATACGATGGAAGCAAAGCCTTCACTAATGTATTTACGGATGATTTGAATATCACGATCTTGATACTTCAATTTGCTGGTATAGCCCAGATAACCGAAATAGAGACCGAGGGTAATCACTCCCAATACGGTATTGATGATATTGGCGATGCGGTACATGTGCATCAGCTCAAAGAAGATCACTACCATCATTACATTACCCACCACCGGTAAAATCGCCAGGATGGTCCACCACCAAGGACGGTGAATCACCTTGGTCATGATGTAGATATTGTAATAGGGCAGCAGGGCTTGCCAACTTTTATAGCCGGCGCCAGTAATAAAGCGAAGGGCTAAAACTCCATAATATACTTGCAGGAGGGTAAGAAAAATCAGCGTAAGGCCTATACTCATGATGGTAAATTTAATACATCGCGCATGCTGTAAACGCCTTGTTTGCCATTTAGGTATTCGGCAGCAATTACAGCGCCTAATGCAAAGCCTTGGCGGTTATGCGCAGTATGGGTAATTTCAATATCGTCGATGGCACTGCTATAGCGAATGCTATGGGTGCCGGGTACTTCGTTTTCACGGATGGCTTTAATACTCAAATCAGAATCCGATTGAGTATTTTCTTGTAAAGCCCACTTATCTTTTTGAGGAAGACTTTTAATTAGGTCTTCAGCTAAACTAATGGCGGTGCCGGATGGGGCATCCAGTTTATGGATATGATGAATTTCGGTCATCTCCGCATTGTAATCGGAATAAGGAGCCATCAATTCGGCCAAATAACGATTGAGGGCAAAAAAGAGATTTACGCCTAAACTAAAGTTAGAGGCATATATCAATCCACCTTTTTGCTGCTCGCAGAGGGATACAATTTCATCGTAACGATCTAGCCAGCCGGTAGTGCCGGTTACTATGGGTACGCTAGATTCCAAGCAAGTTTTAAGGTTGCCATAGGCTGCTTCCGGAACTGAGAACTCAATGGCTACATCGGCCTTTTTCAATTCGGCAACTTGAATGCCTTCCGAACCAAAACGGGCCACAACTTCATGACCGCGATCCACTAAAATCTTTTCCAGGGTTTTGCCCATCTTTCCGTATCCTACTAAGGCTACTTTCATGGATCGAGATTTATTTTGAGACCTATGCCGACGGCCGAGAAATTGCCCATGGGGA
>DLRW01000096.1 GCA_002501205.1 Flavobacteriales bacterium UBA7878 | reverse complement strand
TTGACAGTTGGTTTCCACATCTACTACCGGACGGGCTACTCCATCAGGACCAGTCAAACGAAAGTCTGTTGGATCTACAGAAGAACAACGAATATTGTTGCTAAATTCAATCGACACGATTGAATCGAAACATTGGTAACCCTGGAAAATTGGAATTTGATGTACGGTTGCAGTACCATTGCTGATACTGTCATCTCCACGGAATTCACGGATATTATATAGGTTCTTAAGGCTGTCTACTTCTGCTTGGGTGAAGTTTTGAATGGTGGCATTATTTGAAGATGCGGTTAAGGATAAACGCGGACCATCGGCAGAAGCAGGGTTACAGTTAGCCGTAACCGGAATTTGAATTTCACGTACCGATTCTCCAATATTTAACCACTGCAAAGTGATAGGGTCAAAACGCCAGTCTTCCACCACAATTTTCACCACATAAGAACCTTGTTGGTTAGGACTGAAGGTGAAGATCCCTGTGCTTTGATCAATCACAATCCCGGTAGAACTTGGGAAGGGAGCATTAACGGTATAACCGGCAGAGAAAGCAATATTGGTTCCCGGGCCACACACCACGCCAGATTGCGGATGACCGAAACGGTATAAAATACTGTCATTATCGGCATCAATTGCGGCTTGAATAAACTGGAAGGGCTTGGCACCAGGCTGAGTTAAGCAAAAAGCTTTACCCGCAGGAGCCTGGATTTCGGGAGAAGAACTTTCACCTAAGGTGTTGTTCAATTTTGCCTCCAGATACATGTTGGGCGAGGTAGACAAATTAGTGGAAACATCACGACAGCAAATGGCATTGGCTGTAAACTTAAAGTCACCACAAGTACCGGGTAAGCTTACAAAGCCCGAAAATTTATGAACCGATAAATCCTTGTAAGAAGGATCGGTAGCATTGGCGCACTCATCCAAACCGGGTACAATCCAGCCCCCATTGTTATCATTTGGAGATGCCTGGCCGGGAGGAGGCATAATACGGTTTAGGGTAACATTTACGTTCGGAAAGCAGCTACTGGTAATGCACACTACCTGTGTAGTTTGGGTAATGGCAATACCGCCATTGTTCCGATACCAGTTTACAAAAACTTCATATCGGCTCGAATCGTTTGCGGTTGGGGCCCAGCGGTAATAGATTTCTCCACTGGAGAAGTGAGAAGCTTCGGCTTTTTGATTTCCTAGAAGGAGAAATACAAAGGCCAAAGCGAATAGTTGTTTGAATAATTTCATGCCACAGTTCATTATAAACCGTAAATGTAAGAGATAGCGCCTAGTATCCCAAGAATACACTTGATTCTCAGTACTAAACCATGAGAATTTTGATAGATAAATCGGCTTAGTATGCGAATCGAATTTTAGGTCGTCCTTTTACGTACTTTCGCAGTTTAAATGAAATTGCGCCCTATGAAGATGAATAACATCCGAAATTTCTGCATCATTGCTCATATCGACCACGGGAAAAGTACCCTGGCAGATCGTTTATTGGAGCATACGCAGACGGTTACGGAGCGTGAGGCGAAAAACCAGCTGCTCGATGATATGGATCTGGAGCGAGAACGTGGCATTACGATAAAAAGTCACGCCATCCAGATGAACTATATCCATGAGGGCACCACTTATACCATCAACCTGATTGACACCCCCGGACACGTTGATTTCTCCTACGAGGTTTCTCGGGCCATTGCCGCTTGTGAAGGGGCTCTTTTGGTGGTGGATGCCGCGCAGGGTATTCAGGCGCAAACTATTTCAAACTTGTATTTAGCCTTGGAGCATGATTTGGAAATTATTCCCGTGCTCAATAAGGTGGATCTTCCTAGCGCCAACCCTGAGGAGGTAAAGGATCAAATTATTGATTTGATTGGCTGTGAAGATGAAGATATTATCATGGCCTCTGCAAAAACGGGAATTGGTATTTCCGATATTTTAGAGGCGGTAGTGAATCGTATTCCTGCTCCGGAAGGAGATCCCGACGCACCCTTACAGGCCTTGATTTTTGATTCTGTTTTCAACCCCTATCGTGGTATTGAAGCCTTCTTTAAGGTGGTAAACGGATCGATGAAATCGGGTTCGGCAGTAAAATTTATGAATACCGGCAGTAAGTACGATGCTGATGAAATTGGAGTTTTACGCCTTCGGCAAGAGCCCCAAAAAGAAATTGGCACCGGTAATGTAGGTTATATTATTTCCGGGATTAAAGAAGCTAAAGAAGTGAAGGTGGGAGATACCATCACCACCGTAGAGCGCCCAGCAGATAAGCCTATTGCCGGTTTTGAAAACGTAAAGCCCATGGTATTCGCCGGGATTTATCCTGTAGATACAGATGAGTTCGAAGAGCTACGCGCCTCCTTAGAGAAACTACAGCTGAATGACGCCAGTTTAACCTTCGAGCCTGAATCTTCGGCAGCTCTAGGTTTTGGTTTCCGTTGTGGATTCTTGGGTATGCTCCACATGGAGATTATCCAGGAGCGTTTGGAGCGCGAGTTTAATATGACGGTTATCACAACCGTGCCTAACGTAAGCTACCATTCCTTTATGAAAAAGGATCCAGAGCGCTGCGTGATTGTAAATAACCCTACTGAATTTCCGGATCCAACTAAAATGGATCATATTGAGGAGCCCTACATCAAGGCTCAGATTATTACCAAGGCCGATTATGTAGGGGCGGTAATGAATTTGGCGATTGAGAAACGCGGTATCCTTACCAATCAGGTTTACCTGACTTCTGAGCGGGTTGAGCTTAGTTTTGATATGCCCTTGGCGGAGATTGTATTTGACTTTTACGATCGCTTGAAATCTATTTCCCGAGGTTATGCATCTTTCGATTATCATCCTACTGGCTACCGCGAAAGCGATATGGTGAAGGTGGATGTGATGTTGAATGGCGAGCCAGTGGATGCTTTGTCGGCCTTAATTCACCGCAGTAATGCTTTCGATATTGGGAAGAAAATCTGTGAGAAGCTTAAGGAATTGATTCCCCGTCAGCAATTTATGATCGCCATTCAGGCCGCCATCGGTGCTAAGATTATTGCACGTGAAACCTTAAGTGCTCTACGTAAAGATGTAACGGCCAAATGTTATGGTGGTGATATCTCGCGGAAGCGTAAACTCTTAGAAAAGCAGAAAGCCGGTAAAAAGCGCATGCGCCAGGTTGGGAACGTAGAAATTCCCCAGCAGGCCTTTTTAGCGGTATTAAAGCTAAACGATTAGAAGCCTAAACTTCCTCTAACACGGTTTAGAACCTCCCGAGCAATAGGACGTACTTTTTCGGCTCCAGCCAAAAGATAGTCCTCGAATTGCTGTGGATTATCAATCAGCATTTGGTATTTCTCACGGGCATCGCCATAGCGTTCCATGATTAATTCCAAGAGCGCTTTTTTAGCATGACCATAGCCATAGTTTCCGCCTAAATAATTGGCGCGCATTTCTTCAATTTGCGTTTCAGTAGCCAGGAGTTGGTAGAGAGCAAACACATTACAGGTGTCCGGGTTTTTGGGCTCCTCCAATGGAGTGCTATCAGTAACAATACCCATTACCTGCTTTTTCAGGGCTTTCGCCGAAGCAAAAATGTCAATGGTATTACCATAGCTTTTACTCATCTTTTGCCCATCGGTTCCGGGTACGGTTTTTACTGACTCGCGAATTACGGCTTCTGGTAATTTGAGCACTTCTTCACCTACACGATGATTGAGGGCACTAGCCATATCGCGGGTCATCTCTAAATGCTGTTTCTGATCCTTGCCCACCGGCACTTCATCCGCATCATACAAAAGAATATCAGAGGCCATTAATACCGGATAGGTAAACAAACCGGCATTCACATCAGACAAACGATCACTTTTGTCCTTAAAGCTATGTGCATTGGCCAGCATAGGATAGGGCGTAAAACAAGAGAGGTACCAGGTAAGCTCTGTTACTTCTGGGATATCACTCTGGCGGTAGAAATAGTTATTCTCTACATCAAAGCCCAAGGCCAACCAGGCAGCGGCTACGGCATACACACTTTCTTTACGTTTATCTGCATCCTTAACCGAAGTAAGGGAGTGCAAATCCGCAATAAAGAAAAAAGATTCGTTGCCGGCTTTTTGCGACAATTCTATTCCGGGCTCAATTGCGCCCAGGGCATTTCCTAAGTGGGGAATTCCGCTGCTCTGAATACCAGTGAGGATCCTTGCCATTGTGTTTCTTGCTTTAAGACCACAAATGTAAGAAGCAAGATCGGGCGTACCGGGCAATATTTTACTTTTGCCGCCATTGTGTGATGCGTTATATCCTGGCCCCATTATTTAGAGTATGGTTTTACCTCGCGAACTTTATCGCGATTATACTCTTGTTTCCCTTTATTTTCTTCACTTCCTTAAGTCCGAAGACCTATCTCCAATTCTTTTATTTTGAGCGCCTTTGGGCCAAAATAGTCTTGGTGCTTTGTGGCTTTCGCTGGAAGGTGAATTGGGCTGAAAAGCCAGAGCCAAATGGCCAATATATTATTTGTGCCAACCATACTAGCATGCTGGATATAATGTTAACCCTGGCCGTATTTCCCACTCCATACCTCTTTATTGGAAAGAAGGAGCTCACCAAGCTACCCCTCTTCGGCTATTTTTATAAGCGTACCAATATACTGGTGGATCGCTCCAGCTTAAGTAGTCGTAAAATGACCTACGACCTGGCAGCAGAGAAAATTGAAGAAGGCTTGGGGATGTGTATCTACCCGGAGGGGATGGCACCACGAGAAGAGATAACCTTAGCACCTTTTAAGAATGGAGCCTTTCGTTTAGCGGCCACCAAAGGGGTGACTATAATACCAGCCGCCTTTCACGATTGCAAGCGTTTGCTGCCTTATGATAATTTTCGGGGGGGGCCGGGATTACTGAAGGTAGATGTGATGCCTTTTTTAAGACCACAGGAGAACAGTCCTGAAGAAGTAAGTCGTTTAAAACAGCAGTGTTACGACGATATTTTCCAATCTTTGCAAGCGCAAAAGTAGCTCAAGACATGAAGATCAGTATAGACGAAATCCGTCACTTAGCCCACCTGGCACGTTTGGAATTCAGCGAGGAAGAAATGCAGTCGATGCAAGGGGATATGGATAAAATTTTGGGCTTCGTAGAAAAGATCAATGAACTGGATTTAGAAGGTGTTGAGCCTTTGGTTTATCTCAGTGAAGAGCGCAATGTCTTGCGTGAAGATGTTTCTAAAACAGTCTTAACCAAGGATGAAGCCTTGAAGAATGCCCCGGATAAAGACAGCGATTACTTCCGCGTTCCTAAGGTTCTGAGGCGGGAAGAAGACTAATACGCCTGGTAGCGGAAATCGCGGATAACAATTTCCGTTTCCCTTTCTTTTAAAGGAGCGCCTTTGGCTCCGAGTATCCATAAATTAAAGCGAGCTTGATTGCTCTCACCGGGTTTTGGAACGGTGATGGCCTCACTGAACTGTCCTTCTATACCTTTTTTACGGGGAGGATTTTTAAAGCTGTAATGGAAACTTTCGAGCAGCTCTTCGTCACCGTGGTTTATCCGATAGGAATAAAAGGTGATGGAAGTATCGCGCCACTCCATAATATGACGGCTGCGACCATTCCAATTCTGCGGATTGGAATTGGAGGATTGAAAGCGTTCCAGAAATAATTTCTGCAAAGAAACCGGATGCACAGAGTAATGCAGAACCCTGGGCGCCAGAGGGAAACCCCAACGCGAAAATTCAATGTCAATCTCACTGTTGGCTTGATCCTCAAAAGTATGAGGGTCCCAGGTGAAAAAGCCGAAAACCAAATAGGGGTCTAAGTCTCCTAATGGACCTTCCACCTCCATTTCATAGCGGCCATAGCCAAGGCTGTCTTTGGTGTAGACCTCCGCGCAGGTCCAGCGATTGTCCTTTTCTTTTACCTTCAGATGTAAATGCCCTTGCCAATCGACCCATACATTGCGGTAACTAAAAACATTGGAACCTGGACCTTGAACCTCCGGGCTGGACTTTATCCACCAATCGCGATGCGCAAAATGCAGGCTGTGGGGCATGTATTCCCGATGGCGGCGTTTCGGCCCACAAGCCAAAAGACCGAAAAGCAAAAGGATACTAAAAATAGAGTTGCGGTTCATGAAATACCAGTGGGGGCAGGGCTAATTTAAGCTTTTATCACTCCAGCAAGGATTAGGCAGAGGTGCACTTTTTGGGGGAAGCGGAAAGATTTAAAGAAGATTCTATCTTTAGCAGTCTAAAAACTTAACTATGAATAAATCGTTTTTAATGATTTGCGCCCTGGCGATGCTAAGCACTGCCTGCGTTAATCTGCCGCATTCGGCTCACCCCCTGGCTGCAAATGCTATGGAAAAACCTGTTGCTCCCGAAGATGAAGAATTGAAATTGATGATTCCACTTTCTGGAGGGCTGGCCTTTTATGACATTGATCCACCTTTTGCGGAAGATGCGACCATGCTCAATGATGTGAATCTCCAATCTTACTTTGGAGAAGCGGGAATAAGTTTCTCAAAGTCATTATCAAAGAAATCGGGCACGGCCTTTAGTGGAGGTCTTAGTATGTTTAGCTATTCCGGTCGGTCCATCGGCCCTGAAGAATCGGAGCAGTTTGGAATGAATCGCAGACAAAGTTATTCTGGCTATGGTGGTCGAATAAACCTTTCTATCGATCTCAACTATGAAATGAGCCGTAAGAGCAATTTGTGCTGGCGGGTATTTAATGTGCAGCACACTTTTGCGGCTGAATCCGGAACTTATGGAGACTATCGACAGATTGCGATTGATTCCAGCTACACCTATTTCCTTGATCCTTTTGATAATGAATTAAGGGCCACACCGGCGGCTTCGAATTTTATGAGTACCCACTTCTATTCGGAGCTAATTTTAGATTATGAGACTTATGGCTTTACTTTTGGATTAGGTTTTCTAAATCATTTGTATCAAACGGATTTAGGCGTTTGGGAGAGTTATATTTTTAATGGTACCATGCATGTGGGCTTCAATATTAGAGACTTCTATGCACGCTTCAATTTTGGAAGTTTAACTTCCATCTATCCTTTTGCAGATCCTTTCAATATGAATATGTCGGTGGGATATCGAGTGCAACTTTTATAGAGTTGAAATACTGATCATAAAAAAAGCCAGCTGTTGCAAAACAGCTGGCTTTTGTATTTTAAGGAGAGCGTAGCTTAAACTACACCTTGGTCTAACATGGCGTCGGCTACTTTTACAAAGCCAGCAATATTGGCTCCTTTAACGTAGTCTACATATCCATCTTCACCTTTACCGTATTTCTCAGCGTTTTCATGAATGTTAATCATGATGCTGTGTAATTTCTGATCTACTTCCTCAGCAGTCCAGTTCATACGCATGCTGTTTTGCGCCATCTCTAATGCAGAGGTAGCCACACCACCAGCATTGGCCGCTTTACCGGGAGCAAATAAGATTTTTGCAGCGTGGAATGCTTCAACTGCTTCAGGAGTACAAGGCATGTTAGCTCCTTCAGAAACAGCAATAGTTCCATTAGCGATCAAAGTTTTTGCTTCTTCACCATTCAATTCGTTTTGAGTGGCGCAAGGGATAGCGATATCACATTTAAGGCTCCAAGGACGCTCACCAGCATGGAAGCTTACTCCGTCGAATTTATCGGCTACTTCATGGATACGCCCGCGACGAAGGTTTTTCACTTCCATAACGTAAGCTAAAATCTCCTCAGTAATTCCTTCCGGAGCATGGATGTAACCGGAAGAATCAGACATGCTGATTACAGTACCACCCATTTGCTGAACTTTTTGACAAGCAAATTGAGCTACATTACCAGAACCTGAGATAGCTACTTTCTTGCCGCTAAGATCTTGACCTTGTGTCTTCAGCATTTCTTTGGTAAAGTATACTGCGCCGTAACCGGTAGCTTCTGGACGGATTAATGAACCACCCCAGTTGATGCCTTTACCCGTAAGTACACCGGTAAATTCGTTACGTAAACGCTTGTACTGTCCAAAGAGGTAGCCAATTTCACGACCGCCAACACCGATATCTCCCGCAGGAACGTCGGTATCAGGACCAATATGGCGTTGTAATTCAGTCATAAAAGACTGGCAGAACTTCATTACTTCATTATCGGACTTTCCTTTTGGATCGAAATCCGAACCTCCTTTACCGCCACCGATAGGCAAAGTGGTAAGTGAGTTTTTAAAGACCTGCTCAAAGCCCAGGAATTTAAGGATGGAAAGGTTTACCGAAGGGTGAAAACGCAATCCACCTTTGTAAGGTCCGATAGCGGAGTTAAACTCTACCCGGTAACCGCGGTTTACTTGGGCGTTTCCTTGATCATCGATCCACGGAACGCGGAACATAATTACGCGTTCGGGTTCTACGATACGCTCCAGGATATTACTGTTTTTGTACTTAGGGTGCTCTTCCACAAAGGGAATAATGGCCTCAGCCACTTCATGCACCGCTTGCAAAAACTCAGGTTCGTGGCCGTTTTTGGCCGCTACCTTATCCATGAAAGCGTTGATCTGAGAGGTGTAATTTGCAGACATAGATTATGCATTAATTCTAAGGCAAAAGTAGTTTTTTTATCATTCCAAAATCATCGGAAAAAACAAGGCTTTAAATTGAGCAAAGCCCAGTATTAGAGCCTTTGTTACCGGCATTTATATGCTACTTTTGCCGCTTAATCTTCCATCATGAATATTTTGATTTTGGGCGGCGGTGGCCGCGAACATGCTCTAGCCTGGAAAATTTCTCAAAGTGCCAATTGTGATCAACTTTATTTAGCACCTGGAAATGCCGGAACCGCTTCATTGGCCCAGAATGTGGCGCTCTCGCCTGAAGATTTTCCCGCGCTTAAATTGTTCTGCCTGCAAAATGCCATTGATATGGTCCTTGTAGGTCCTGAGGCTCCTTTGGTAGCTGGTGTGGTTGATTTCTTCCGTCAAGATGAGGAGCTAAAGAATGTGAAGATTATTGGTCCTGCTCAAGCTGCTGCGGAGCTTGAAGGAAGTAAGAAATTCGCCAAGGAGTTTATGGCTAAATACCAGATTCCAACCGCGGCTTACCGTAGTTTTAGCAGGGGTGAAGTAAGCGAGGCCGAAGCTTTTTTAGAAAGTTTAGAAGCTCCCTATGTGCTTAAAGCCGATGGATTGGCAGCGGGTAAAGGAGTGCTTATCCTTCAAGATTTACAAGAAGCCAAAGATGAAGCTAAAGCAATGCTGGAGGGTAAGTTTGGGGAGGCTAGTAAAACCTTGGTGATTGAAGAATTCTTAGACGGACGCGAATTTTCAGTATTTGCCCTAACTGATGGAAAGGATCATATTATTCTTCCGGTAGCCAAGGATTACAAACGAATTGGAGAAGGAGATACCGGACCTAATACTGGTGGTATGGGGGCTGTTTCTCCCGTAAGCTTTGTAGATGATGCCTTGTGGCAGAAAACAGTTACGCAGGTAGTAGAACCAACTATTAAAGGCCTTTCAAGCGAAAGCTTCGATTATACCGGTTTTGTATTTTTTGGCTTGATTGAAGTAAAAGGAGAACCTAAGGTTATTGAGTACAATGTTCGTATGGGAGATCCGGAGACGGAAGTGGTAATGCCACGCCTGAAAAGTGATTTATTGCAACACCTTAATGCCGCTGCCGAAGGACGATTAGCGGAGGAGAAAATTGAAATTCACCCCGACTTTTGTACCACGGTAATGGCGGTGTCTGAGGGCTACCCGGGCTCCTATGCTAAAGGCAAGGAAATTACTGGCTTGGAAGGTATAATCGATTGTATTCCCTTTCATGCCGGAACCAAATTGGATGGTGAAAAGGTCCTTAGTTCAGGTGGTCGGGTAATAGCTTTAAGTGCGATGGGTCCAAATAAAGAAGCCGCACTGGCAAAAAGCTATGCGGCTGCTAAAACTATATGTTTTGAAGGCATCCAATACCGAAAGGATATTGGCTTTGACCTTTAAGATCGTCTATTTTTCGCCTGCTTTGGCGTGGCCCGCCATTTGACGCATCCAGTAAAGGAATAAGAAGAAAATGATTCCCGAGAAGAGAATGTTAGGAAGGTTTTCTAATTGGGTCAGAATTCCGAAGGTCCAAGCGAAAAAATCGCCTAATCCTAAAACAACATCTTTAAATTGCATGGCCTAATTGATTTGTGGCCCCAAAAGTAGCTAAAAAGCCCAGATGTTTGCAAGACTGTTTAACAATATCAGCCCCAGAAATTTGCTCAATGCCCTGGTCTTGATATTGGCTTTGGCTTCTACGTATTGGTTTTACCCGGTGCATAAGGGATCTTGGTTTCCGGTTGCGGATTGGGAATGGCCCTTAATGTCGCCCTGGTTTACCTTCATGGTATTTATCATTGTAACTATTGGCGCTTCATTGTTTTATGCCGAAAGCTTAAACCGAAAGCATCTATTCTCTGGACAATATTTAGGATTCCTATTGGCTGCTATGCAATTTTGGATTTGGCTCTATCCTTTAAATGCTGGTCCGGAACTATGGAGTATCCTCCTTTTCAGTCTCTTGATATTCCAGATGATGCCGGTTTTGGTACCTAAGGCCAATGCGGCGCCTTTAAATTTTGGCGCCGGATTTTGGATAGCGATTGCAGGCTTTATTCATGGGGAAAGCATTTTTTTACTGCTTATCCCATTGGGCTTGAGTGTAGCCCTGCGACGTTTAAATGGTCGTAGTATGCTTGCTCTGCTCTTGGGCTATGGAGCCGTTCTATATTTCGCTTTCAGCCTGGATTATTTCCTGGATTGGCATTTACTCCAAGCCTGGACTTCTGAAATGCAATCCTTGGAATTCTTCAGATTTCAACTGGATTACCAACGCTTAATCCCACTGGCAATAATGGCCCTCTTTCTGGGCTTTTCCGTTTTGGTCAATCTAGCTCAAGCGAATCAATACAATAATGAGCAAAGGCAACAAGTAAATTTCTGGCTCTATTATGCCCTAGTGGGAGTGGCCGGTTTCTTACTCTTTGCCAATAGCAATTTCTGGCTCTGCTTGATTATCTTCCCTAGTGCGAGCCTGGGAGCTCTAGCCGTTCAAACTATTCAAAACCGCTGGTTGCGGGATGGAATTTTGCTCTTGCCTTTTTTGGCCTATCTAAGCTTTTTCTTCCTCCCCTCCTAAGAACAGAGCTTTTAGTTCGGTAGCTTCAGAAGGTTCCATTTTACCACTTAAGATCAGCGATAATTGGCGACGACGTAAAGCGCCTTCGTAACGAGCTTTTTCCTTTTCTGTTTCGGGCTGTATCGCAGGAATGTTGATGGGATTACCCAATTGATCTACCGCCACAAAGGTGTAAATGGCCTCATTGGCTTTGGTCTTTTTACCAGAGATGGTTTGATCTTCGATATATACATCCACAAAAACCTCCATACTGGAACTAAAGGCACGAGACACCTTAGCCTCCAAGGTTACAATGGCGCCCTGGGGAATGGCTTGATTAAAGGAGACATTATTTACGGATGCAGTAACCACAATCCTCCGGCAATGGCGATGAGCTGCAATGGCTGCACAACGATCCATCCAGCTTAAAAGCTGGCCTCCAAATAGATTCTTAAGATTGTTGGTGTCGTTCGGGAGTACGATTTCGGTCATTACCGTTAATGACTCCGAAGGGGTTTTCGCTTTCATGCCGGAATTTTCGGCAAAAGTAAGCTATTACAATCGGTTCACCCAGGCGCGGTTGTTAACTTGCTGTTTTACCTGACCTAACAAATTGTTGGCTTGATCACGATTCTTAAGCTTGCCAATAGCTACTCTGTTAAGATTGCCTGCACGATAGCTGTATGCACTCCATCCCTGTCCTTTTAATTGCTCAACATAATTATTTGCATTAGCGGTGGAAGAGAAGGCGCCAACAATAATTTGGAATTCACCGGCTTCGGCCAAATTCTCTTGAGAGTTTGGATTGGGATTTACCCTTTGCTCAGCAGTTTTCTGAACCTTTTGGTCCGTTTTATTCAGAGTAACAATTGCTTTGGCGGGAGCCATCTCAGACTCGGAAGCAATTTTGGGTTGTGCCGCTGCAGCCTTTGGCTGATTCTCCGTTTTGGGCTTGTAATTTGGAGTATTGCTTGTCGCCAGATCTTCAGGACGCTTCTTCACATTGTAAAGAGGCTTTCCTTTGGCGGAGAAGTTATAGTGTACCTTTTTGGTGTTCTCTATTACCGGACTTTCAGATTTATTCTCAGCTACCTCAGTGCTGTTCGTCTCTTCTGAGTTTTGAGGCAAATCCACCAGAGCAGGTTTGCCAGATTTTTCTTCACTAATGGTTTTAGCGGGAGTCGCTTCCTCTGCGGCTATTGCAGTCTCATTTGTTTCAGTCGCAGGGTCGATTGCCTCCTCAGAAATGTGCTCTTCGGTGAGAACATCGTCTTCAGGACCGTAATCGCCATTTAGACGAGGACCTTCAGATTCCTGGAACCCTAATCCTGATTCGTTGGAAGCAATATTGGAATAAGTCGGGCTATCAAGCGTATCTTGAGAATGGTTGATAAAGATGCCACTTACTTGTTCTTTAACCGTGTTGAAACTACCGGGGGTAACGTAGAGATATGCACCTACTAGCATGGCTGCAGCAACTGGACCTAAAACGGCGGCCCAGCGACGGAAATTGAGCTGACGTACTTTGGCATCTACTTTAGGCTCCACTTTCGCTTTTACCTTTTTGCCTTGGTGCTTTTCGATAGCTTTGTTAACACTGCGCTTAATTTCCTGCTCTCTTTCCATAGCGTTGGCTCTAAAGATGTTTAAGCCGTAGGATTGAATATCATAATTGATATCATGGGCCGGGTTAAACTGCAATTTGCCGGTGTCGCTCATGTAAAGACGACCAATTCCGGTTAGGTTTACTTTTCGTCCTGCACGTAAAACTTTTTTCCAGCTGCGCACAGAAATTTCAATGCTTTCCATGGCTTTTTCATAGCTCACTCCTTCGGTTTTAGAAATGTGCTTAGCCAATAATCCGTCATTCTCTTGAATGCGGGCATTGAATGCTACTCGTTTGGAAGGTGGACGGAACATATGGGTAGCAGAATTGACCTCTGCCGAGAAATAACGCGTAAGGAAGGCGCCAAATCCCGGTACTACTACGCACTCGTTGAAATACAACAAATTGCTGATGTAGTGATCGATCGTATGCTTTACCATTTGAGGATTTTCTTAATTCCGTAACTTCAAAAGTAGTAAAAATGTCTTGTCTATCCAGCCTTAGCGGGCGAGAGGCCTCATTTTTTCGATTATTCGTACCTTTCTGTCAACCTTAACCTGTTCTATGAAATTTTCTGATGACGCTAAAGCTGCGGCTTTGGCCTTAAGCCTGATGGAGGGCATTGGTCCCATTCGGGCACGCAAGCTTATCGCCCATTGTGGCAGTCCTGAAGCGGTTTTCAAGGAATCACAAGCCAGTCTGGAAAAAATTCCCGGTATTGGGAAATCGATCCTTAAGGAAGTACGGCAGCCCGACAAATTAAAAGTGGCAGAAGGGCAATTGATTGAAGCGGATAAGAAAGGATGGCTAATCCATTATTTTGAGGATAATGCCTACCCCAGACGCATGAGGCATTGTGAAGATGCACCCATAGTGCTTTTCCAGAAAGGGCATACACCTCTTAACCCAGCTCGTTGTATTGCCATTGTAGGTACTCGAAGTATGACTGATTATGGTCGGGATTTTCTGGCGCAATTTTTAGCAGAAGCGCGCAGTTTGAATCTTTTGGTGATTAGTGGATTGGCCTACGGAGTAGATGCCTATGCGCATCGAAAATCGCTGGATAATGATATTATCAATTGCGCAGTATTAGCACATGGCCTCGATCGTATTTACCCGGCAATACACCGAAAGATGGCGGAGGAAATTGTGGAAGCCGGTGGTTCTTGCTTGACCGAGTTTCCTACTGGTACTAATCCCGATCGTGAAAACTTCCCCAAACGCAATCGCATTATTGCTGCTATGAGTGATGCTACCTTGGTGGTGGAAGCTGCTCGAAAAGGTGGGGCCTTAATAACTGCCGAATATGCCAATCAATACAATCGAGATGTATTTGCTTTGCCCGGTCGGATTCAGGATCCCTTAAGTGAAGGCTGCAACCTGCTCATAAAAAGTCATCGCGCCAATCTATTGGAAGGAGCACGAGACCTGGCTTATGTAATGCGTTGGGAGCCGGTTAGCCCTGTGGCCCAAAAGAAGCAACTGGAATTATTCGAAAATTTAAAGGCAGAAGAGCGTTTATTAGTAGAGGCATTAAGTCTTGAGAAGGAGTCTAAAAGTTTGGACTGGTTGCTGGGTAAATGTGGTATGACCGGGGCTCAGTGCTTGCGCATTTTAATGACCTTAGAGCTTAAGGGCATTTTGGAAACAGTGCCGGGTCCACGCTACAGATTAAAGGCCTAAATAATCAAAGAATTATTAGTTAGCTTTGAGCGCTTTAAACAGATTTTATGGGGGGAGACCTGAAACTCTTAATGGCCGAAGACAATGAGATTAATCGCAAACTGGCCGATTTACTTTTCAAGCGCCAGGGTTTTAATCTCGATTTTGCTGTTAATGGAGAGGCTGCATTAGAATCTGCGGTAAGCGGTAGTTACGATCTTATTTTCATGGACATTGAAATGCCGATAATGGGAGGTCTGGAAGCTACCCGCAGAATTCAGGATGAAATGGGCGACTCTGCTCCTCCAATTATTGCTCTCACCGCGCATGCCATGGACGGAGATCGGGAACGATTTATCGAAGCCGGTATGTCCGACTATCTTACAAAGCCCATCGATTTGGGTGCACTTCAAGAAATTATAAGCCGTCATACTTCTTGAAAAAATAGGAATAGCCCTATTTTTTTATCCTTTACTTTTTCAAATCTTTGATTAAACCATTCTTTTTAACAGGCCTCTAACAGCGAACTTTAGGCCTTTAAAAGATATTTGGCCTTAATTTGAATAAGTACCATGACCAGAATTACTTACCTTCTTGCTTTATGCCTTCTCACGGTATATGGGCAATCTCAGAACATTGGTGGCACTGCTACCTATAAAACGGCGACTTCTCTTGATTTGAAAATTGAAGGTGACCAAATGAGTCCCGAGCAAAAGAAAATGATGGAAGCCAACATTGCCAAAGCCACTCAGAAAGAATATGAGTTGGACTTTAATCGCAATGAGTCCATTTATGAAGAGGTGGTTGAGCTGGAAAAAGAAGGTCAAGGAGGTATGCGCATGTTAGCCATGTTTACTGGTGGATCTGGAACCTATTATAAGAACTTACAAGAGCAGCGCTATACAGAGCAAACTGAGTTTTTTGGGAAGATGTTTTTAATTCAGGATAGCCTTGAAAACCTGGACTGGACCATTGGAAAAGAAACTAAATCCATCGGAAATTACATCTGCCAAAAGGCGACTGCAATGCGAATCCGTGAAGCCAAGCAGTTAACGGGAGATTCCAAAGAAGGTCTTAGAGATAGTACCATTATTGATACTGTGCAGATTGTTGCCTGGTTTACTATGCAGATTCCTATCTCTCATGGTCCCGCGCGTTTTTACGGTTTACCCGGATTAATTTTAGAGGTGAACGATGGCAATACCACGATCCTTTGTACCAAGGTGAGTATTAATACAAAAGAGCCGGTAGAAATTAAGGAGCCCTCGGAAGGTGAAGAGGTAGATGCACAAGAGTACCAGGAAATTACCGCGCGCAAAATTGAAGAAATGCAGCAGAACTTTGGCAATGGACCCGGCGGCAGAGGCGGCGGTCATCGCGGCTCTTTTCAGGTTACCATCGGTAGATAGGCAGTTATGAGGGATGTGAAATTTGGGCTCATGCTTTTGGGCCTTTTAATGAGCCTGGGAGCAATGGCTCAAAAGGTTAATGTACGCGGAGCTCTGATTGGCAGTGACCAGGCAGGTTTGGAAATGGCCAATATTTTGGTCTTAAACCCTGATGATAGTTCCATGGTAACTTATGGCTTTAGCAATAGCGAGGGCCAATTTCGCTTTCAGTTGGAAGGCAATAAACAGTACTTATTCAAATTCAGTTATCTGGGATATAAGCCCCAGGAATTATTAGTAGTCCTCAATTCTGAGGATCGTGATTTAGGTAAGATACCATTAGAAGAAGATTCCGAATTACTACAGCAAGTAGAGGTAGTAGAGGAAATGCCCATCGTGGTGAGCGGAGATACTATTAGCTATAAAGCAGATGCCTTTACTACCGGTGAAGAGAAGAAGCTGGAAGATGTAATTGAAAAATTACCGGGCTTTGAGATTGATGAAGATGGTCAGGTTAAAGTGGAAGGCAAAACCGTGGAAAAAGTATTGGTTGAGGGCAAGGAGTTCTTTGATGGCGATTCGAAAGTGGCCACTAAGAATATTCCAGCGGATGCCATTGATAAGGTGCAGGTACTGCGTAATTATGAGGAGATTTCTCCTTTGCAGGGTCTGAGTTCGGATGATCGAATTGCCCTGAACATCAAATTGAAAGAAGGAAAAAAGAACCTCTGGTTTGGTGATGCGGAAGCGAAAGTGGGTGATCCCGAGCGCTATTACGCCCATGGAAATGCTTTTTACTATTCACCTAAAGCCAGCTTTAATTTTATTGGCGATCTCAATAATATTGGACAAGCAGCCTTTACCGCTCGCGATTATTTCCGATTTAGCGGGGGCTTCCGAAACCTAAGCTCTCGTTCGGGCTTCAATTTCAATTTCGCACAAGATGATCTGGGGATTCCACTGGGTTTAAACAATCGGGCGGATGAGGTAACCGGTCGTTTTGGAGCGGCTAACTTTAGCTATTCGCCTAAGAAGAATCTCACCCTTTCGGGTTTTGTGATTGGCAGCGACAATGTAGTGAGCAGCCCTTATACAACCAGTCGTACCTATATCGGATTAGATAGTATTGGAGGCGGAGTTGAGCAATTAACAACCGAGAATTATCAGCATTCTACCGCCGCCTTGGCTAAGTTTTCGGTAACCTATGAGCCGAGTAAGGAAACCTATCTGAATTATGATGTATTCCTAAAGGTATCGGATCAATTAAATACTTCTCGTTTATATTCCAGTTTCAGCGATTTTAACTTTAGCAATAATCTGGGCACTCAAGAGGCTAAGCGCCCTTGGTCCATCCAACAAAATTTAGAGTTCTTCCGCAACCAAGGGGAAAATGTATTTGCCGTAGAATTGCAACACTCCCGCAAGTATCAGGATCCCACCTTTGCTATGCAATCACAGCAACAGCCTTTTGGTCAGCCTTTCGTATTTCTGGATACTAATATGTATCGATTGGTGCAGACCCGGGAAGTTTTAAGCGAAAGCATGGAAGGTAGAGCCAGTTATTATTGGGTCTTGAATGGCAGCAACCACTTCGAATTTAACCTGGGAACGGTTTACAATACCCAGGATTACGATAACCGACTGGCAGAAGGCGAGGTTTCGGATGCCGTAGAATTCGCAAATCCTTTATTGCAAAATACCGTGGATTTCAGCTTGCTGGATGGCTTTGGCGGTCTGCATTACAAAACCAAATTAGGCAAGCTCACTTTCCGTCCCGGCGTGAATTTCCATTATTACCAAGTGAAGGATTTTCAAGCAGGAACAGAGGATGTACGCGATTATCAAGTGTTATTACCAGATGCATTACTGCGTTACGAATTTAGTTCTAGCAAGGGCCTGGATTTACGCTATAACATGTCGGCTCAGTTTAATGACGTAAACCAAATTATGGACGGGGTGATCCTTCGTTCCTATAACAGTTTGTTTACGGGGAACGACAGTTTGGACTTCGCAAGAGTGCATAATGTGAGCCTGTTCTACCGCGATTTTAACCTCTTCAACTTTACCACTCTTTTTGCCGGGATTAATTATTCCCGAAGCTTGGATCCCATCAATAATGCTGTACAGTACATCGGCTTGCAACAGGTCTTTAGCCCCATCAATGCCAATGGCTATAATGAGAACTTGAGCGGATTTGGTTCTTGGTCTAAGAAGTTCAAATACCTACGCTTGGAGAGTAGGGTAAATCTCAATTATTCCACGGTGAATAATGAGGTAAACGGAAGAACCAATGTGAACAATACTTTCTCGCAGAACTACAGTGGAGAAATTGGTACCAACTTTAAGAAGTGGCCCAATATTGAACTGCAGTACCGTTTCTCACAAAACGATTATAGTGGAGCCCGCAGCAATAGTGTGTATACCAATCACTCTCCCAGTGTTGAGGTAACCGCCGTTATTGCCAGCGACTTTGTTTTAAGAGCAGATTATAGCTATAACAATTACGGAAATCCGGGCTCTACCCGCACGGTTTACGATTTCTTAAATGCCAGCTTGGAGTATCAAAAGCAAGACAGCAAATGGCTCTTTAGCATTCAAGCCTTGAACTTACTCAATACTACCTTCATTCGTGAAGATGCCTTAAGTGCCAACTTGATTAGCACTACAGCCTATAATGTATTACCGCGTTATTTACTCTTAGGGGTACGCTACGACCTTTAAAATGGCTGTTTAGCCAAATCCACATTGCCGCCGCTGAGGATGATTCCGATGCGGCGGTTTTTGTAGCGCTCATTTTGTTGCAAGATGGCCGCAAGGGCCACGGCACTACTGGGCTCTACGACGATTTTGAGCCGCTGGTAAATCAGCTTTAAAGCTTCAATTATTTCTGTTTCACTTACCGTGATAATATCTGAAACCAGTTCCTGAATAATAGGGAAATTGATCTCGCCCAGAGTGGTAAGCAGTCCGTCAGCTATTGTTTGACTTTGATGTTCCTTTATCCGCTCACCGCTGTAAAAAGATAGAAAGGCATCGTTAGCCCCTTCGGGTTCCCCGGCAATTACTTGGCACCTTTCCGCGAAATAATGCGTAGTTAAGGCGGTTCCGGCCAAAAGACCACCTCCACCAACCGGGGTGATGATCAAATCTAAATCCGGATTTTCATCTAAAAGCTCTGCGGCGGCAGTGCTCTGACCAGCAATAATATGGGGATGATTATAGGCAGGAATAAAGACCGATCCGAATTGATCCTGAACAGCTTTTAAGCCCGCCTCACGAGCAGCCAGATTCGGCGCACACAAATGCACCTCGGCGCCATAATTTCGAACGGCAGCGATCTTTACCTCAGGAGCATTTTCAGGCATTACCACTTGGCAAGGTATGCCCAGCTTTTGGGCGGCCCAGGCTAAGGCCTGACCATGATTTCCCGAGCTATGTGTTGCCACCCCGCGTTTTTTTTCATCCTCCGAAAGACGAAGGATAGCATGGCTTGCACCCCGCGCTTTAAAGGAGCCTGTTTTTTGAAAGTTTTCACACTTAAAAAAGAGTTCAGCTCCACTAATTTTATTCAGGGCCCTACTCTTCAAAACCGGTGTTTGATGAATATGAGGGCTAATTAATTGTCGGGCTTCTATGAGTGTATCTTTGCTTAAGGTATCCATTATTAGGCGCGGGATTGAAAGGGAATATCCGGATTAAACATTTCTTCGAAAATGGCTTGCAGTACGGATACAATTGTTTCTTGATTTTCGGAATTCAGCACGGCACTTTTTTCCATTTTCATGCTGAAGGGATTATCGCTCAGTTTTCGCAGGGAGAGCACGGAAGCCTGGATTTCTAAATGGGGGTTTTGTTGCCAGTACATCAAGGCATACATCGGTAATTGAATCGCTTGAGGTTTTTTAATGAAGGCCTCCATGTCGAGGCTGGAAATGCTGTAATCGTATTTAGATTTAGCTCCTGATTTATAGTCAATAATATGAATGCATTCGCCTTCCTGATCAATACGGTCGGCATTTCCAATTAAATTTATTTGGCGCCCGGAAGGCAGGCTAATTCGACCTTCCAAGCCTTTCTCAGTAGCTAAAACTTTCCAAGTTGATCCTAGTTTTTTAAGTCGTGTACTTTCGAATTTCAGAAAATTACGCAGCATAAAACTCATGCTCTCTAAATGCAGAAGATTAGGACCTTGTTCCAGTGGTAGGCCGGGTACGTGCTTAAGCATTAAGTCTTTTAACTGGGACTTTAGCTCTGGATGCGTTTGTTTAAAGAAGGGTCCTTCCGGATTAGGGCTATGTGGAATTCGCTTTTCGGGTTTTTCAGGATCAGGCAGACTAAAGCCATATTCCAAAAACTCATGCAAGACATTCCCTTGTGCGGGTAGATCCAGCTCTTCCACTAAGCTGTCATCTGGCTTAAGCCCTAAAACCTTTTCATAATAAAATTGCAGCGGGTCTTTGAGGTAGAGGTAGAGGCTACTAGGTGAAAAGCCGCGCTCCGCAATTTCCTCCAATCTTTGCAGCAGGGCCGGACTTTTAGCTATTTGCTCCTGGGATGTGCTTTCTTGGCTGCGCGCAGTGGCAATCTGATTTTTGAAAAGGAGTCGGGCATTTTTTTGCGGCCACTCTAATTCTAATTGCCGCACAAATCGAGAGGGCTCCACTACTCCAATACCGCTGGCAGAGGTGCTGTGTAAGAGGTAAATATTTTGCGCTCTTTGCATGAGGCGGTAAAAGTGATAGGCAAAAACCGCATCTTTTTCCAGATAGGTAGGCAGGCCAAATTTGCGTTTCACATCGAAGGGTAGCAGGCTGCTCTCGGAGCGTCCTTTGGGCAAAACACCTTCATTAAGGCTGAGCACCACAATTTGCTTGAAATCCAGACAGCGCGTTTCCAACCAACCCATAACCTGCATTCCTTGCAGTGGTTCGCCACGAAGATCGATTCCAAGGTCCGGTAATAGCTCTCGGTAAAACTGTAAACTTTGCTCAAAGCTCTCCAAATAAGGAAAGCGGCTCAAGGTATCAGCGCTTTGTTTAAAGAGCTGGTAAAAAGCAAAAAGCCCCTCTTGAAGACTGGATTGGTCCACTAAGAGCTCCAAACCAGCTTCACAGAAATCCGCCAGCCGCCGGTATTGTTCGCTAATGGTTTGATCGATTTTAAAGTAATCAGCCGATAAAGGATTCATTAAATGCTCAAGGCCCAAATCCATGAAGCTGGGATAGAGCGCATTTTTGCGGTGCATTTCGGCTCGGATTTCCTGAAGCTGGTAGGCGGATGAGCCGGCAATTTTATGAGTAATCGGATGATTGAGTAAGGCTTCCCAGCGTTTAAAATGATAGCGCGCCCAATTATCTTTTGTCTTCTTGCCATTCCGTTCCGCTTCCAGAGGGAAGTCCAGCAGTATTTCAAAAAATCCAGCCAATGGGGAATGCTGCAAGCCCAAGCCCATACTGAGGTTCAAGCTGGGGAAATTAGGGTGAATACTATTGAGAAAGGCAGGAAGTAAAGCCTCATCACTTAAAACCATAGCAGTTTGGGCCAGGTCGTCTTTACTTTGCTCACTTAGTAGATTACTTGCAATTATCGATTGGAGATTAGATCCGGCTACGGCAATGCTTTCCACCT
The DNA here is from genome assembly GCA_002501205.1 of Flavobacteriales bacterium UBA7878. GTDB lineage: Bacteria > Bacteroidota > Bacteroidia > Flavobacteriales > Schleiferiaceae > Croceimicrobium. The sequence continues at coordinate 35,940 of DLRW01000096.1, read as the reverse complement.
TTCGGGTACCATGGGCTAATTCATCATGCAAACCATAAAAGGCATCGTGTTTTTGCAGTCGCTTTACCAAGGGCGAGTTTCGTAAGAAATGTCCTGCTTCTTGTTCCGGATCTTCGAAATAGTAAGAGTCCACATCCCAATAAAACTGAGCTATGCCTGCTTCGTAGAGATGAAGCAAGGCCTTTTCTTCGGCATTATTAAGCGCATTGAAGCCAATAAAGTAGAACTGCTCGTACTCTTCAGCAATGGCCTTGGTTTCATTTTGGACTTTTTCGGCGAAAGCCCGATAAGCCAAACCTTGCCAGGCTTTTCCTTCCGTTAACAAGCTTTGTTTGAGCTCCTGATAAACCTCAGCCAAAGCGGGCCAAAATTTAAGGTAATCATCGAGCATACGGGTGTGTTCTCCCGGTTCAAGGTTCCATTGCTCAATGCGTTTCAGATCACCCAGATAAGCGAAGATCTGATCTGGCTCAATCAGATAGCGATCGATCTCATTAAAGTCCTGCAAGAGCGCTCTGCCCCAGCGATTGTATTCCTCAAATTTCAGATCTGGCCGAACCGAATTCCGCAGGCATTCAAAGAGCCGGAAATAAAGCTCGGGTCGCGAAACGGCTTCCAAGCCTGTAAGTTCGAAAATCAACTCCTCGATGCTTAAGAAGCGAGGGGCCAAACTGGGCTTATCCAATTGGGACTCCAGGGCTTTTTGCAGAAAAATCCCGGCTCTTCGGCTAGGTAATATTACCGTTTGCCGATGGAGAGGAAGCGGTTGGCTGAGCAGGAATTGCGCAACTTGATCGAGAAATGAGCTCAATGTGGCGGTCTTTTCTACGAAGAACGGGAAAATGCGGCTAGGGCGCAATCAAAATCCTAGAGGGCTCTTAAGGCTTCCAGAACTTCAGAAGGGTCGGACCTTTGGGTATAGTCGGGGTCGAAGTGCCGCCAGCGGATAATACCCTCTTGATCGATTAGAAAAGTTGCGGGTACCGGCAAGAGCTCTCGCTCATCACCATGTGCTTCGCTGAGCCTGGCGCCTAGAATAGTATTGTATTTAAAGCGGGTACCGGCGGAGGGCAAAAAGGCCAGATTGTAGGCAATTATAGTTTGATAAGCGGAGTCATAAAGCAAGCTGAAACCGGCTTCCGTTTTTTCCTGCATCTCTTGCAGGTATTCAGGCTTTTCTGGTGAAATAGCAAAGAGTTGAGCACCTTCCATTTCGAGGGAATCGCGAATCGCCTCCAAAGCAGATAAATGGCGATTGCAATAAGGGCACCATTGTCCGCGGTAAAAAACCAAAACGATGGGACCTTTTTTCAGGGCTTCACTTAGGGAAATACTTTGGCCTTCTTCATTCTGTAAAGTGGGCAAAGGGGCTTGGTCGCCAATGGCAAGGCCTTGGACACTATCTAAATCCTGGCTGCAGGCACTAAAGAGGAATAGAGAGAAAAGGGCACTAAAAAGATATCGTAACATATAAATAGGGTTTTGGGAAGAATAAAGAACGGGCCGAGTCAGAAGAACCAAGAAAAAGTCCCGGCCCGCTCTTCTTAAATATTTTCAAGGGCTTCAGTAAAAGCCTTGCGAATCTTTTCAGTGCTTTTTGAAACACTAATTTTATCGAGCACCTTCTTGGAAGTGGGATGTACAAAGTAGATACGGCCGGTACCATTGTTCTCGGCGCTAAAGTTTTCTAAACCGGCTTTCATCAGAATTTTCTGACTGGCCGCTTTGCTTTCCTCGCTGCTCAAATCATTAACGATAATTTGGTAGGATGCGTTTGCCTGATAGCTAGAAAGAATATCATTTTCTACTCTCTCGCCATGCTTTTGGCAAAGTGGACACCAATCGGCTGTATTTACAACTACAATTAGGGCTTCCGAAAGTTCAGCGGCTGCTGGATTTGAGGCATTTTGATTGAAGGAAGATAAGCTTAAGATCAAGCTTAGACTTAGCAATAAAGTTTTCATATATGGATATTTTTATTGCTATACGGACGAGTTGAGAACTGAAGCCTTACAACTAGGCAGAGCCCTTTTCGCGAATTTTAGTCTTGAGCTCTTCTTTGAATTCCGGATGTTCCTTGGGCTTGCGATCCTCAAAGTACTGGCCGATAAAGTCATTGATTCGGCCACTTTGCTTTTCATAATGCCTGCAGAAAACGCAAATACTCAGATGCAGACGTAATTGCATGCCTTGAATAGGGCCTAATTTCCCCTCCTCCTTTTTTTGAATGAGGGCACTGGCTTCCTGACAACTTAATATGAGAGATTGTAAAAGCTTCATGATTTCCAATACACTTCAAGGCATTTTTTCAAAGACAGCTTGGCGCGATGAATAATTTGCCAATAGTTGGACGTACTGATATTGAACTCCTGACTAATGTCCTGACCTTTCTCCTGAGCAAAGTATTTGGCTGCGATAATATCTCGCCAGGCTTGAGGTAAAGCATTTAGGCATTGTTCGAAGAGGCTGCGAAATTCTTCCTGATCCATGAGGGTTTCATCCTCTTCCCAACCACTTTGGAAGATTTCGGTACGCCAGTGCTCTTCGGTATCAAAATGCGATCGCTCCGGACCATCATCATCAGAAGCTTGACCTTCAAAAATGTTTTTTCGATAATAGGCAGAGCGGAAGTAGTCGACAATTTTGTTGCGGAGGATTCGCGATAACCAGGTTTTAGGATTGCTATCACCCTTAAACTGATGATAGTTTTCGAAAGCCGCAATAAAGGTTTCCTGAACCATGTCCTGAGCTAAGGCTGAATCACCGGTACGGTATTCGGCCCAGTGCAAGAGCTCATCGCTGTATTGGTCGATCCAGGATTCTATGATTTGTGCGGACACGTGCTGGGGTTTCGGCGACAAAGGAAACTAAAATCAAAAAAATAGGATTGAATTATTTGTGGATATCGAATAAGCCTATACTTTTGTGAGTGATTACTCACCATGACTGAAAAGCAAGAACAGATACTTAAAACGGCCCTGCAGTTATTTGCGGAGAAGGGCTATGATGGCACTTCCACTGCCAAGGTGGCCAAGGCAGCAGGGGTATCCGAAGGTTTGATTTTTCGGCACTTTACCAATAAAGAAGGTCTTTTAAAGGCGGTATTGGAGCAGGGTCATGAAAAGGTCAATCAACTCTATATTCAATTTAGCCAGGAAGAAAATCCACGCAAACGTTTAAAGAGCATTCTGGACTTTGTATTTACAGTACCGCCAGAGGATCATGATTTTTGGCGCTTGATTTATGCCCTGAAGTGGCAGACAGACACTTATGATGATAGCGCCACTGCTCCCTTAAAGGCTATGCTAAAAGGCATTTTTGAGGAAATGCACTACCAAGAGCCGGAGGCCGAAGCAGAGTTGGTGATGATACTCCTCGATGGATTGGTTACGGCGATTTTGTTGCGTAAACCCAAAGAATTAAGGCAGGTGCAAAACTTATTGCATTCAAGATATATGCTCTAAAAAAAATTTACCCCGAAGCATAAGTAATTAATCACTTACAATTAGATTATGAAAAAACAAGTCATTTTAGTAACCGGAGCCTCTTCTGGAATGGGTAAAGATTTTGCCCTGGATTTAATCAAACAAGGTCATATCGTATATGGTGCTGCGCGCCGGATCGACAAAATGGAGGATATCCTAAAAGCAGGTGGACATGCCCTGGCTATGGATATCACCAAGGAATCTGAAGTAGAGGCCGTAGTAAAAACCATTATTGAAGAGCAAGGGCATATTGATGTATTGGTTAACAATGCAGGTTATGCCGTTTATGGAGCGGTAGAAACCGTTTCCATAGAAGATGCGCGTCGGCAATTTGAGGTAAATCTATTTGGTTTAGCCAGCCTTACCCAAAAGGTATTGCCCTATATGCGAGAGGCGAAGAAGGGAAAGATTGTTAATATTTCTTCAGTGGGTGGGAAGGTCTACACCCCTCTAGGCGCCTGGTATCATGCCACCAAGCATGCGCTGGAAGGTTGGTCCGATTGTTTACGTTTGGAATTAGCCCCCTTCAATATTGATGTGGTATTAATTGAACCAGGCGTAATTCTTACCGAATTCGGAGACGTTATGATGGATCCGATGATTGCCAGAGCTCAAGGAACAGCCTATGAAGGAATGACCAGTACAGTCGCTAAAGCCACTAAACAAATGTATCTTGATGGTCAAGGCTCACCAGCTTCAGTGATTACGGGTCTGGTAAACAGGGCGATAGCTAGCCCGAAGCCAAAAACTCGCTATGCAGGGGGAAGAATGGCCAAACCAATGATCTTTATTCGACGTTACTTCAGTGATCGATTCTTTGACAGAATCATCATGAGCCAAGTAAAATAGTGCTCTTTTTTAAACAATGGATCGGGCCGGTGCCTCATAACCACCGGCCTTTTTTTATGCCTTTTTGCGAGCCAGTGCACCACGGTTTTGATACAGCACTAATGCAGATACGATAAATAGAATCACATTAGTGGCTATGGGTTCTTCTCTTTCCCAATGCGTATAAGCGGCGCCAATCATTAGAATCATAAATCCCAAACTGGCCAACGGCACTAAAACCTTAAAGGACTTAATCCTCAGGCTAAGAATTAAAGCCAAGCCTCCCAAAGCTTCAAGAGCACCAATAATTTTAATAAAGCCGGCAGAAAACTCTTCGGCCCAGGTCATACCTTCGGTTACCAGCATTTCGGAATAAGGGGTGAAAAGCTTCATTGTACCTACCATAAGAAAAATTAGGGCTAACAGTACTTGAACTATAATTTTAATGATTTGCATGATTTAAATTTTGAATCTCTAATAATGAGACGAGGAAGGTATTAAATCCTTATCAAGTTAGATCTTGATAAAATCAATATGTAATGTCGTAAAAGTCTAAAAAATAGCTACTTTGAGGCATCAATAAATTAAAGCATATGAAAAAACCCCTACTATTTACCTTATTGGGAAGTATGAGCATGGCCTTAAGTGCCCAGCAATTACCGCGTGCCGAAGCCTCGGAGGGCTATCAAGAAGTAAAGCCTCACAATACTGCTTTTCAGTATCGGCCAGAATCCTCGGCTCAAGCCGTTATTTGGTCGGAAGACTTTGCCAATGGCATTCCCGCAGGTTGGTCGCAAAACGGAACTCCGGCCTTAGCCCTTTGGGAATACCGTGGTCCCAATACCGCTCCGCCCGATACCGTAGGTTCCCGAGGATGTTGGGCTGGCCCTAATAATTCAGGTAATCTTGGAGCGCCGATTAACTCTCCCACTCGTTCCAATGGATTTATGATTTTTGATTCGGATTTCTTGCATTCCAATGGAGATCGTGCTACCAATGGCTCGGGTCCGGTACCAGCGCCGCATGTGGGTCGTCTGCGCACGGATACCATCGACCTTAGTGCGCATTCAGGTGCAGAAATTGGCTTCTATATGTATGCCCGTCGTTTTCAATCGGCCTGGTATGTAGCTGTAAGTACCGATGGTGGTGTGACTTTCCCCGATACGGTGGAAGCATTTCCAACCAGCGAAATAGCAGTGAATGCCTCTACTGATCAGAATGCCTATTACCGTGCAAACCTCTCCAGCTTTGTGGCAAACCAAAGTTATGTGGTACTGGAATTTGTTTTTGATGGTACCGTGAGCAATAGTAATGGTTCTGGTCGCTATTATTGGATGATCGATGATATCGAATTATTAACTCCACCCGAAAATTCACTGGTATTTACCCGTGCTACCGCACCTGGCGCCACTGGTGAAGCACCAGCGCATGACATTATATTCGATAACAATAGCAGCTATCCTAAATACATGCATTTGTCGGATAAGCAAACGGTGCCGATCACCTTCGATAGTAATATTTACAACTACGGAACCAATGCTCAAAGCAATGTAGCGCTGGCCGTGGAAATTCTGGACTCGAATAATGCCGTGGCTGGAACCGTGTTCTCGCCCACCGTAGCCACTTTGGCACCTTATGATACGGCCTATTATACCACGTTAACTACCTCCGCTTGGACACCTCCTTTCCCAGGGAATTTCAAACTGGTTTATAAGGCCATTTCCGATAGTATCCCCCTGGCATCAACCACTGCAGCAGATACTTTCAATTTTTCTTATGGAGATACTTACTCAATTGATGATAAGGTGGCAGATAATTACTTTGGAACCAATACCGGTACCAATGGAATGATTGCCATTGGAGTACTCTTCAATTTGGAAGATCCCGATCAACATCCTTATGGTAATGGTACTAGTGTATACATCCAGGGAATGGAAATGCAAATGAGCTGTTTAACCGACTCCACCGCTGACATGGAAATAGCCATATACGATACGATCGGTTTTGCGTTTAATGCAGGATTCCCGGCAGGAAAAAACCCTATTTACCGCAAGGTATTCTCCTTTGATGGCACCGTACCCTGTAATTTGGTTAACTTCTCCTTTGAGGATGCTAATGGCAAGCCCTTAGAAATTCCGGCCGATACCTATTATTTTGTAGCGAGCTTATTTCCCAATGCTCCAGATGGAGTAATTCGTTTTGCCAATAGCACCAATTGGGGTCAGCCTACCTATGCATCGGTATTCCAGAATCAAAATGGAAGTTGGTTCAGTGGCTTTAGCAATAGCACCACCTTTGAAGCACCTCACTATCGTTTGAACATGGCGAATCCAACCAATATCAATTTGGTGGAAAATGATTTGGCAGAGTTTCAGGTTTACCCAAACCCCACTACCGGGAAGGGTCTAATCGAGTTTACAGAGCCTGGTCAATACAATTTGGCAGTTTACTCCCTGGCAGGAGAAAAAGTACATGAAGCTCAATTGGCTATTAATGCGCATGAGAAATATGAGCTTAATCTCGATCATTTAGCCAGCGGAACTTACCTTCTAAAACTTCAGAATGGTTCAGAAGAAGCTAAAACAGTGAAGCTTACTATTCAGAAATAATTTTTTTCTCGAGAACTATTGGCCGTCCCTTCTTATTGATGGGGCGGCTTTTTTTATGCCTTATCCAGAAAATCTAAATAGGTATTAGCCTGAATTCGGAATTGCCATTTAGGGGCCTGATAATAGCTTCTTTGTTTCAGCTCATCAAGCTTGGACCACAGCCTCGGCAGTTCTTCTTTAGGGTATAAAAAAGCTCCGTCCTCAAATTCATCAGCACCAGGACTACCAGCTTCGATAAGCATTGGCACTTTAAAAGCCAAAGCCATGTTCCAGGAACCTGAAATTTGTTTTTGATACAGCTCGCCACTGGCTTGGTCTTTATGAATTAAAGGCAGTACGAAATCGGCTTGAGCCAGATAAGCGTAGAAAGCCTCATTGGGAACGAAATTATCCCAGATTTGGAAGAAGCTCTCTAGTTGCCGTTTCTTTAACTCTGCTTCAAATTCATTTCCATTTCCATGGCTGTGTTTGGATTTGCCTAAAAGAATAAAACGCAGTTTTGGATTTAGAGAATTGGGGCTTAAACTATCCAATAGAGCCAGGTAATCACGACGCTTATATTCCAGTTGACCGGGAACCACAATCCAGGTTTCGTCAATGGGTTTTCGAAAAGCTTCATCAATGGTGAAGTCAGGGAGAAAACCAGCGTAGAAATGCCCGTAATTTAATTTGGGTTTTAAGGATGGGGCTTTCGCCTGAAGGTATTCCGCCAGAAAGTAATAGTTCTTTAAATAGAGGCTAATTAATTTTTGGGTAGTACTGCTTTCAAGCTTGCGCAGATGGTGTAAAACGCCGTAAACCTTCCAGGGTTTTTTAGGGCGCAGCCATAGGAAGTTGCGAACCGTTTTACCACTGGCTGTATTAATCACCACTTTTTGAATGCCCATTTGCCTTAATCGGCGATGTAAGTCAATTAAATCGCTACGCTTAGGCAGGGCCGGAATAAAGAATACTTGATGAGAGGGATAGTCAAAAAGACGTTCCTTCAAAGCTTCAGAAACAAAGAGAAAGACTTCATGCTTTGCGCTCTCTTTAAGAAAGCGATATTGCGGATATAGGACTTCGTCGTGGGAAGTGCCAAATTCGATTAAGGCAACTTTTGTCAAGGCAGGATTTAAAAGCGTAAACTTAATCCAATCCCATTATTTTGGATCAATAGATGGGCTTTAAGGCCTTCTCGCATCTTCTCATTATAGAGCATGATAGCCTTTTCTGCCTTATGTTGAGAGCTGATCTCCAGTGGAATGGAAACACCCCAGAAGCCCAGGCCTATTAAACTCATATTGTAATTCGGAGTACGCCCAATAGCCGCACTAAATAAGGGGTAAATAGCCAGGAAGGTTCCAGACACTTGCAGGAAACGTGCAAGGTCATGTTGATTATTCGCCTTTCGAATCAGGATATTCGCCTTTGCATTTCCTTCAAAGAGATCAATCAGTTCAGAAAGTTTGTATTCAACGGTGTCTTGATGGAACTTCTTGGACCAAAAATTTCCTTCAATCTCTAAAGGACTAAATTCCTGAGCCTGAAGGCTGGAGGCCGCAATACAAATTACTAGTATGGAAAGGAAAAAACTTTTCATTCTCATGCAAAACTAAGCTAATCAATTGCCATTAGTCTTTTAATAGAAAGAACTTCTATCTAAAATCGTATGTGAAAGGGTGATTTTAACCTTTTAAGCAGCTTCTAGGCCACCCGAATTCTGAATAATAGAATGCTAAACGTTTGATTAATGGTTTGCTAAACGTTTAATCTGGCTTTAAGCCTGAAGAGGACCTCAACTTTGTTTCTCAATCTATAAAACCAAAATCATGAGTGATTTAAGAAATCGCGTGTCTTTAATCGGACATGTGGGTGCTGATCCTGAGGTAAAAAGCTTCGATTCGAAAGGCAAGTTGGCTAAGTTTTCCATCGCCACCAATGAAACCTACCAAAATGGCAAAGGGGAAAAAGTAACCGAAACCCAATGGCATAATGTAGTGGCCTGGAATGGCTTGGCCGGGGTGATTGAGAAGCATGTTAAGAAGGGCAGTTTCCTAATCGTTGAAGGCAAAATTGTGAATCGGGCCTATTCGGCTAAGGAAGGTGAAAAGCGCTATATAACGGAGATCATTGCCAATAGCATGAATTTCCTGGGCGCCAAACCCGAATAGCCTTTTGGGATAGTTAGGTGGAAGCCCTTTCGGATTTACCGGAAGGGCTTTTTTCGTTCAGAGCATAACCATTCGGAGGATGTATCTTTGTTCAAAATTTGATTTATGTCGGCAAACTGGACTACCGTAAAAGAATACCAGGATATCACCTATAAGAAATCAGGAGATGGCGTAGCGCGTATCGCCTTTAATCGCCCCGAAGTACGAAATGCTTTTCGCCCTAAAACCGTTGCGGAGCTCTATGAAGCTTTTTTGGATGCACGTGAGGATACTTCGATTGGAGTTGTACTATTTAGTGCCGAGGGCCCTTCTCCCAAGGATGGGATCTATTCTTTCTGCAGCGGTGGCGATCAAAATGCCCGTGGCCATCAAGGTTATGTGGATGATGATGGAATGCCTCGTTTGAATATTCTCGAAGTTCAGCGCTTAATTCGCTTTATGCCCAAAGTGGTAATTGCGGTGGTCCCAGGATGGGCTGTTGGTGGTGGTCATAGCTTGCACGTTGTGTGCGATCTCACTTTAGCCAGTAAGGAGCATGCCATTTTTAAACAAACGGATGCCGATGTTACCAGCTTCGACGGTGGCTACGGTTCTGCTTATTTAGCGAAAATGGTAGGCCAGAAGAAAGCTCGTGAAATCTTCTTCCTCGGCCGTAATTATAGCGCAGATGATGCTGTGGATATGGGAATGGTAAATGCCTCAATTCCACATGCCGAATTAGAAGATACTGCTTACCAGTGGGCTCGTGAGATTTTGGAGAAATCACCGACCTCCATCAAAATGCTGAAGTTCGCCTTTAACCTTACCGATGATGGTATGGTAGGTCAGCAAGTATTTGCCGGAGAGGCCACTCGTTTGGCTTATATGACCGACGAAGCGAAAGAAGGTCGTAATGCATTCTTAGAAAAGCGGAAGCCCGACTTTAAAGACATTAAATGGATTCCATAGTGCCCAATTATCGTCCTCAAGCTGGAGATTATCCAAGTTATTATCAGAACTACTTTTCTTGGGCGACTGAGGATCAGCCATTTTTAGAGAGCTTTCAATATGCCATTCAAGACGGATTGGAGTTTTGGCATAATATCAAGGAAAGTGAATCAGAATATAGCTATGAAGTGGGTAAATGGAAGATCAAGGAATTAATGCAACACATTATCGATGTGGAGCGGGTCTTTGTTTACAGAGCAATGTCTATTGTACGCGGAGAAACTAAAGTATTGCCCGGATTTGACCATGATGCATATGTGGAAAACAGTGCGGCAAATGATCGATCTTGGGCTAGTTTATTGCATGAATACCAGCATCTAAAGCAATCTACTTTTGATTTCTTTGAATCCTTAAATGCCAATCAATGGCAGGCAAAAGGCGAGATAGAAGCAGGTAAAGTTTCATTACTGGCCATTGCATATATCCTGGTAGGCCATGATAAGCATCATCAAAAAATTGTTAAAGAACGCTATCTGGTAAAATTGCGCAAGGCCTGACAAGGCAAGCCTAAACCATCGCCCTACTTTTGAATTGAAATAGGATAGTTGATGGTTAGGGCGTATTAACACTAGGGACCCGGCCCATCACAAAATTTTTCCCGGCTATTGTTTCAAACAGTGGCCGGGAAATTTTTTTAGTCGCGGTAAAAAAGCTCCTGATCGATGTAATTCCAAACCGCTGGAGGAAGCATATAACTCACATCTTTTCCTTCTTTAATGGCTTCTCTAATTTCGGTAGAAGCAATTTCAATAATGGGTGATTTGGTAATATGAACTTTAGGATGATTGGCTAATTCGCCACCGTCGCTGGCAATGCGCGGATATACATAAAGTTCGTGCTGTTCAAGAATACTCTCGAAATTACGCCAGCGGGGGAAACTTTCTAAATTGTCTTCACCCATAATGAGGTGAAAGCTATACTCCGGATGGCTTTCCTCTAAATGCACCAGGGTATTGGCAGTATATGAGGGTTGAGGTAGTCCGAATTCAACATCGCTTACACGTAATTTATAATGATCACCAATGGCCAGATTTACCATATGCAGGCGTTGACGATCGTCAAGTAAGCTACTTTTCTTTTTATGAGGATTATGGGGTGTAACCACAAACCAAACTTCTTCCAGGTCGGTAAATTCCAGCATGTATTGGGCAATAATGCAATGGCCCACATGGATAGGATTGAAGGTGCCGAAGTACAGTCCTACTTTTTTCTTCATTTTCCTAAAAAGAGTTTTACCAATTGGTAAGCTTCAGTCTTTGCGATGTCGAGATCTTTATTCAGTAGGATATGATCAAAACGGTCGGAGCGACCAATTTCTTTGCGGGCCTTGGCCATACGCTGACGAATTTTATCATCACTATCCGTATCCCGACTTCTTAGGCGACGTTCAAGTTCCTCCTCATTGGGAGGCATCACAAAAATCGCCAGGGCCTGATCCCCATAGAGGCTTTTCAGGTTTAAACCTCCAACCACATCAATATCGAAGATTACATTTTTACCTTCTTTCCAAAGACGATCAATCTCAGAGCGAAGGGTACCGTACTTGGTACCGGCGTACACCTCTTCCCATTCCAGAAAAGCACCATCTTCTACCTTTTTATTAAACTCTTCATTAGATAAAAAGTAATAGTCTTTTCCGTGCTGCTCTTTTCCGCGTGCGGCACGACTGGTAGCAGAAATGCTAAAAGCTAATTCCAATTCTGGCTGCTGGAGCAGATGACGAACTAAGGTGGTTTTTCCGGCTCCGGAGGGAGCGGAGAAGATGATCATTTTGTTCTTTCGGGACATGCTTTTCCTTTTAGAGGATATTGAGGGCTTGCTCCTTTATTTTTTCCAGCTCATCTTTCATCTCCACAACGAGGCGTTGCATTTCAGCGTGATTGGCCTTGCTGCCTAAGGTGTTAATCTCGCGGCCAATTTCTTGACTCACAAAACCGAGTTTTTTTCCTACCATATTCCCTTCTTCCATTAATTCACGGAAATATTGAATATGAGAGCTTAAGCGAACTTTTTCTTCGGTGATATCGTATTTCTCGAGGTAGTAAATCAGTTCTTGCTCAAAGCGCTCCTGATCCACATCGCTCTTTAATTGCTCCAGACTGCGCATGAGCTTGTCCTTTACACGCTGACGTCTTTCTTCTTCCAGGGGAACCACCTTGGCTTGAGCCTCTTCGATGTTTTGCAATCGTAATTGAAGATCTTCCGCCAAACGGCTGCCTTCGCTGGCTCTAAATTCTTTGAGGGCATCCAGCGTGTTTAAGAGACCTTGTTCTAAAACTTTCCACTCCTCATCGCCCAATTCATCCTGAGCACTTTGTAAAACATCGGGCAAACGCATTACAGATCCCAAAAGATCGCCGCTGGTTCCGGTGGCGTCACTCAATTGCTTGAGCTGCTTTAAATAGCCTTCAGCCAGTTCCATGTTAATCCGAGGAGCACTCTCGATACCGGTAATTTCCACATTGATATTGCAATCGATTTTTCCCCGAATTAAAGATTCTGAGATTAATTGACGAATATCTCCTTCCTTACTCCGATAGAGTGAGGGTAAGCGCAAATTGATATCAGCCTGCTTGCTGTTCAGGCTCTTCATCTCGATGCTAATCTTCTTACCCGGCAATTGCAAAACCTTTTTGCCAAAGCCGGTCATACTGTACAAAGGCGTCATAGGCGGCAAAGGTAAGTTATTGTGTCCGCTTGCGATTGTAAAAGGATACGAGATATACTCCGCTGAATATCAGCAGAGCAGCAATGAGCATATGGCTCTCCGGATGATCGCTGCCCACCAATACTGCAGCGGCAGTGGCAATGAGTGGTTGTAGGTAGATATAGAAACTTACCGTGGTGGAGCTTACGGTTTTAAGAGCGTAAATATTAAGCAGGTAAGCCAGGAAGGTGGTGCCAACAACTACAAAAGTTATTTCCCAGTAAATCTTGCCAGGAATACTTAGCCATTCAATTTCAGGGATTTGTCCAATTCCAAAAGGAAAGGCAAAAAACCAACCCGCAAGGAAAACCCATTTAATCACAGTTAGCGGACGGTATTTCTGCATTAAAGGCTTAACCACTACCAAATAGGCTGCATAGGAAAGGGCATTGAGCATCACCAGGATATTACCCAGCGACTCTCCTTTTTGAAAGAGATTATTGAGAGATTGCCCCTGGCTGATAAGATAGAGCGCTCCGCTTAGGCCCAGGGTGATACCCATAATACGGGGCCAGGTTAATGGTGCCTTGAGGAAAATAGCTGCCAGAATTAATACCATGATCGGATTGGTAGTCATGATAACCGCTGCACTAATAGGACTGGTAATATTGAGGCCTTCGAAAAAGAGGAGTTGATTACTGGCAACTCCGAACAGGCCGGCACCAATGATTCGCAGCCAATCTTTACGGTCGATTTTTTCCTGGGTGCCGCCAATGCTAAAAGCAAAGAAGAGCAAGACGGCTCCGCTAATGCGTAATAAAATAAAGGCCCGTGGCTGTAAAAATTCGGGCATAACATCTTTGGCTATGGAGTAGTTGAGCCCATAAATCAGGGCAACTCCAAGCAGAGCAAGATGAGCTTTTATTTTATCGAGATCGCGCATTTACTGAGCGCAAAAGTCCGTAAAAACTCGATGGGAAATGCTTCCGACTAGCAATCAAATCATAGAGCTTAATGATCTTGCCCATAACGCCTTTTCAGTTCATCCAAAATTTCATGCAAACCTTCGGTGCGGATTACAAAAAGAGTTTCCAATAGAACTCCAATTCGCCCTTTGGGCCAACCTTGAGCATAAAACCACTCCAAATAATAAGTGGGCACATCACAGAGCTTACGACCTTGATATTTACCAAAGGGCATTTCGGTGCGAACAATGTCAATTAAGACTTTGGGGTCTCCCAGAGGTTGACTAGTCATGTAAAAGCTGAAAAATTACAGGATATTTGGTTGCTTCTGGCTGGCCGAATTTATCATAATACTGCCAGTATTGGTAATTGGTATCCGGTTGATTGATGTAGATCGTTCGTTGTACAGGGCGTAAATCGGTATCGAATAATAGGGTGATGGTGCTATCGTACAAATAATTGGGGCTGGGAAAATGATGGCGTTTGGAGAGCGAATAGAGCTGGCCGTTACGACGAAAGGCTGAATCAATTTGCCAATCATTTGCGCAGGTGCAGTGGGAAGAGTAGCGCCAATTTCCCTTTATCATATAGAATTGACTCCGTTCACAGGAAATAGAATCTTCAATGAAAATTTGATCTATTGCATGGCGGTACTCTCCTGGTTGAGGGCTTAAGTTAGGCAGCTTTATATGGCTGCGATGATATTCCCAGGAGCATGCGGCCAGGAAAAATAGCAGCAGTAGGGATATGCGCCTAGCAACCATAGCTAAAGTGAAGTAGAAGGAAATAGGGCTTCAGTAATTTGCCTTTGCGGTAGACCTCAATTTTAATTCGCGCTTGAGGAATGGAATAATTGGCGGGTTTATTTAAGTAAAGGAATTCAGCCGTGGTTCCACCCATTTCGCCAGGATATTCAATTAGCGTGTCCTGTAGCGCTAGCTTTTCGAATAGTCTTGTCGGTGGGTCCTCATAGCTACCTGCATTAAACTGGGGAAAGCGAAAAGACTTTTCTTCAAAAACTAAAAATTGGTAGGGGCTCCATTCTTGCCAGCTTTGTCGATTCTTTAGCCAATGGGAATAGTTGCCGGTAGGGTCATTGGCAGCATGAGGGTATACCTGGGTCACGTTTTCGAGCTTACTTAGATAGAGCTTTAGACTTAGGTCAGAATCCAGAATTTCCGGGCGAAATTTCTTTTGGTAGAAATAGAGGCCAGGCGCCTCATAAAGGTGAATGCTATCTCCTTCTTTTTGCTGTTCAAAACGCCCTTGGAGGATAAAGGCAAAGGAGCCAAAATCAAGATAGGTAGTTCCCAGGCTGTCTTTTAAGTCCGCTTTTCCCAGGAATCCCTTTAGTGTATCAATTGCCGGAAGGCTGTCGTTATTGGATTTCTTGGTGGCAAGGCTGTCTTGATCAACGTCCAAATTAGCATCCTCTGATGTGGGATTTTGCTGACAAGCACCTAATATCAAGAGAAAGAAGATCCAGCGTTTTTTCATCTTTCTAAGGTCCGAAAAAACGTTTTTGAATGAGTCCTTATTTTAATTATTATAAATGAGGTTTCTTACTGACAAGACTATCTTAGTCTAGCAAGAATAAATTCTCAGATTAGAAATTTTTTCATTTTGTCTTGACACAAAACGAAACAAAAGGTCAAGGCTTGCAAGCTCTAAACCTGGGTCTTTCATTAAGCCTAAGTTCGGTCGCGGGATCTCCTTGGGAGCTACGCGATCTCACTAAGGCTTAATCACAATCCTGCGGTTTGTCCCTTGCTATGCCCTTTAATCCTTCAATAATATTTCCTTGAAGCCTAAGTTCTTAGTTTTTCAAGGAAAATGCGAGGGATGCTTTATCCAAGTCTTATTATTCAAAAATGAATAGGCTTTGGGGTATAGCAGCAATTAATACGCTCTCTCCCGCTTGCCTTCATAGAAGTTTAAGAAAGCCTTGTTTACCACGCGCATTCCACCGGGGGTGGGGAAGTTGCCGGTAAAGTACCAGTCGCCTGTATTGTTAGGTGCGGAGGCATGTAAGTCATCAATTTTTTGGAAGATGATTTTTACTTCAGCTTTCATACCTTCTGGTGTTAGCATTTCCGCCATTTTATCGGAAATCTCCTGAGCCTCAAAGGGGGCGTAAATGTTCTTCACGAAATTCTTCACCTCACTATCGGGTAAATCCTTTTGGGCCAAACATTTTTGGTAGGTGTCATCAATAATAGATTCCATGCCTCTTTCCTTGAGCAATTCAATGGCGGCTCTAAAAGCAGCGAAATCTTCCAATAAGGACATATTAATACCGTAGCAATCCGGGTAGCGAATTTGCGGGGCGGAACTTACTACAACAATCTTCTTGGGGCCTAAGCGATCCAGGATACTGAGAATACTTTGCTTGAGAGTGGTACCACGCACAATGCTATCGTCGATAACCACCAGGTTGTCGTCCGACTGAACCGTTTCGTAGGTAACATCATAAACATGGCTCACCAGTTCATCGCGGCTGTTATCCTGGGTGATGAAGGTGCGCATCTTAACATCCTTCCAAAGTGATTTCTCTACCCGAGGGCGAATTGAAAGTAGGGACTCTAGTTTTTCGCTGTCGAGATCCCCTTCGAATTTTAGAATCTTATCCCGCTTACTGCGGTTGAGGTAATCCTCCATACCCTTCACCATACCGTAAAAACTAATTTCGGCGGTATTGGGAATAAAGGAGAATACGGTGTGCTTAAGGTCATGATCTACCTCATTGAGGATGGCCGGACAAACTCTGCGCCCTAGCTCAATTCGCTCACGATAGATATCGGCATCATTACCACGACTGAAATAAATCCGCTCGAAAGAGCAGGCGGTGCGTTCCCCAGGTGTGCGGATTTCCTGCATCTCGGTTTCACCTGATTTCTTAATTACCAGGGCATGTCCGGGATCAATTTCTTTAATCTCTGCAAAGGGTACATTAAAGGCAGTTTGAATCACCGGCCTTTCGCTGGCTACCACGCAAACTTCATCGTCATCATAATAGAAAGCCGGACGAATACCATTGGGGTCGCGTAAAACAAAGGCATCGCCATGACCAAATAAACCAGCCATAGCATAGCCGCCATCCCAGCGCTTCGCACTTTTACGGAGGATCTTGGGGATGTCTATTTCTTCCGCAATTTTAGGACTGATATCTGATTTACTAAGGCCTTGTTTTTTGAATTTGCGGTAGAGCTTTTCATTTTGCTCATCCAAAAAGTGACCGATTTTCTCCAGGATGGTAACGGTATCCGCTTTTTCCTTGGGATGCTGACCTAATTGTACCAGATTATCAAAGAGCTCATCCACATTGGTCATATTGAAGTTTCCGGCCAAAATCAGGTTTCGGGTTAACCAGTTATTCTGACGCAGGAAAGGATGGATGTTCTCGATGCTTTGCCCGCCATAAGTGCCATAGCGCAGGTGACCGAGGTAGAGTTCACCAATAAAGGGAACGTTCTGCTTAAGCCATTCAGGATCATGGATTCGGTCGTCCTGACCTTCGAGGCCTTTGTAAATCCGCTGATTTACACGCTCAAATAGGTCCTGAATGGGGGTTTTATCGATAGAACGGTAACGGCTGATGTAGCGTTTACCAGGAGGCATATCTAGCTTGATGTTCGCCATACCGGCGCCATCTTGTCCACGATTGTGCTGCTTTTCCATCAGCACATACATTTTGTTTACACCATAGAGTGCAGATCCGTACTTTTCGTGGTAGTAGGAAATGGGTTTCTTTAATCGAACCAGCGCAATGCCGCATTCGTGAGTTATTGCATCGCTCATGACGGGGCTTTAAAAGAGCTGCAAATTTAGCCCTTTTCAGAGAGCGCGAAACTACCTTTATTAGTCCCGCCTATCTCAAATCTACTTTTATCGATATTTAACCACTCCAAAGCGGCATTTGCAAAGATGTCTTCTACTACATTTTGCTCTAATCCCATGTCATTGATAAAGGCACCAATTTCGAGATCGCCCAGCGGGAAGGGGTAGTCACTGCCCAGCATAACGCGTTTAGAGCCTTGCATGCTGAGGATATAATCCAATAATTTGGCATCGTGAGTAATGCTGTCTACCCAGAAATCGCCCACATACTGGCGGGGATTTACATTATTGTGGATGGCTACCAAATCGGGGCGGCAATTAAAACCATGTTCAATTCGGCCTAAGGTGGGTAAGAAGGAACCACCGGCATGGGAGAAACATACTCTTAGTCCAGGAAGGCGTTCCAATACACCTCCAAAGATGAGGGAACAGGCAGCCCTCGAAGTTTCGGCTGGCATGCCTACCAACCAGGGGAGCCAATATTTTCGCATGGATTCCATGCCCATCATATTCCAAGGGTGGATCATAATGGCCATGTCTAATTCTTGAGCCGCTTCAAAGATGGGGAAGAACTCAGGTTCGCTAAGGTTTTTATCATTGATATTAGAACCAATTTGCACCCCTAATAGTCCAATTTCCTTGCAGCGCTCCATTTCCTTTATGGCCAGATCGGCATCCTGCATGGGGATAGTGCCCAGGCCCAGGTAATTTTGAGGATAGTTTTCCGAAAGCTGGGCGATATCATCATTCAGGAACTCACTGAGCGCTTTGGCATCTTTACCTTTAGCCCAATACGAAAACATCACCGGAATGGTACAAACTACTTGCACTTGGGTATCGAACTTTTCATAGTCCTTAATACGGATATCCGGATCCCAACAATTGGGTTGAATGCGACGGAAGAACTTATCGCCCTGCATCATATTCGCCGAACCATCTTGGTTGTGCATTAAGTAAATAAAGTCTCCGTATCCGAATTTCTCCGCGAAGTTGGGGAGGGTCTCGGGGAGAATATGGGTGTGCATATCAATTTTCAGCATGGGTCAAATTTAAAATTTTCGGGCGGGAGCGCAGGATAAAAAATTGTCGACAGATTATTCCTGAATCTTGTTGATAACTTAAGATAGAATTAGTTACATTTGCAGCCCTTTTTTAAGGAAGTATAAAATAGTCAATTCCAAAGTTTTAGACACTTGACACCACAAGCGAAAATTTTTGCGACAAGGAATTCAATGGAGATTGCCCAGAAAATGGCTGATGCTTACGGCTTGCCATTGGGAAAGGTGGAGATCAATGAATTCAGCGACGGGGAGTTTCAACCTTCTTTCGAGGAGACCGTTCGCGGGGGTCGGGTATTCTTGGTAGGCTCAACTATGCAACCCAGTGATAATTTAATGGAGTTGCTTTTAATGTGTGATGCAGCCAAGCGTGCCTCAGCTAAGCACATTACCGTTGTGATGCCATACTTTGGATGGGCGCGTCAGGATCGTAAAGACAAGTCACGAGTTCCCATTGGAGCCAAAATGGTGGCTAATTTATTGATGGCCGCTGGTGCTACCCGCATCATGACTATGGACTTACACGCAGATCAAATTCAAGGTTTCTTCGAAGTTCCGGTGGACCACGTATTTGCTTCCAGCATTTTCGTACCTCACATTAAAGGCCAGAAACTGGAAGATTTAACCATCGCTTCTCCTGATATGGGAGGTTCTAAACGAGCCAATAACTATGCTAAATGGTTAGAGAGCGAAGTGGTGATTTGCTATAAGCAGCGTAAGAAAGCCAATGTGATCGATAAGATGACAGTAATTGGTGAGGTAGAAGGTCGTAATGTGGTATTGATTGACGATATGGTTGATACTGCAGGAACTTTAACCAAGGCTGCCGATATGTTATTGGCCAAAGGTGCGAAGAGTGTACAAGCTTATTGTACGCACGGTGTACTTTCTGGAAAGGCCATAGAAAGAATCGAAAAATCCAAGCTTAGCCGCTTGGTAATTACCGATACCATCCCTCAAGAACACAAATCGGATAAGATCGAGGTACTTTCGATTGCCGAGTTATTTGCGGGTGTGATGCATAAGGTGCATCATCATGAATCAATCAGTTCACACTTTTTAGAAAATTAAAATTCCCAGATACAATGAGATCAATTAGCATCGAGGGTAAATCAAGAGAGGAGCTCGGCACGAAGAGCGCCAAGTTGTTGCGTCGTGAGGGTATGGTTCCTTGCGTGATCTACGGAGCCGGTCAAAACATTCACTTTTATACCGACAGCCGTAACTTCCAAGAATTACTCTACACTGCCGAAGCCTTAATGGTGGTTATCAATGTAGACGGTACCGAATATAAGTGCGTGGTTCGCGATTCTCAGTTCCACCCTGTAAGCAGCGAAGTAGAGCATGTAGACTTCTTCCAGATTACTGATGGTAAGCCATTCGAAGCTACTGTGCCCATTAACCTGGTAGGTAATGCTCGTGGTGTACGTAATGGTGGTAAGTTGAAATTCACCTTACGTCGCGTTAAAGTATTAGGTACTGAAGAAAACCTTCCCGGAGTAATTGATCTCAATATCGAAAGCCTTCGTATTGGTCAGTCTTTACGTGTGAAAGACGTTAAAACTGAAGGATTCGAAATTCTGGGTGATGGTGGACGTACCGTAGTAGCTGTTCGTACTTCTCGTAATGCTGTTGATGATAGCAACGATGAAGAAGAAGGCGAAGGTGAAGGTGCTGAAGCTGCGACTGAAGAGTCTGCTGAAGCCTAAGCTTTTTTCGGGTGTCCACTTACCTCATAGCCGGATTAGGAAATATTGGGCCAGAGTATGAGGGAACCCGTCATAATATAGGATTTGATGTGCTGGACCGGCTTATTGCTGGCTCCGGCACTTCTTTTTCTACGGAGCGCTATGCCAGTCGCGCCGAGCTGAAAGTAAAGAACAAGAAGCTCATTCTTATTAAGCCTACCACCTATATGAATCTCAGTGGTAAGGCGGTAAATTACTGGCTTCAACAAGAAAAAATTCCATTGCATCAGTTATTGGTGGTAGTTGATGATTTAGCCCTCGATCCCGGAACCTTGCGTTTAAAGCTTAAGGGAAGTGACGGCGGTCAGAATGGCCTTAAAAACATCAATCAGGTATTAGGCAGACAAGACTATGCTCGCCTCCGATTTGGAATTGGCAGCGATTTTCCTCGCGGTCGCCAGGTAGACTATGTATTAGGTCGCTGGACTCCCTCGCAATGGGATATCGTAAACCCACGCATTGATAAGGCCGCTCAGGCCATTGAGAGCTTTGCTTTAGCAGGTCCTCAGATTACCATGAATCAGTTTAATGGCTAATTGGTTTTAGCAACCTTCATTCGGAGGTCAATAAAGCCGCCGCCATTAACAATCTTGTAATAAATCTCCAGGGCCCGGCCATTGAATTCGACTGTATAGCTGATATAGTTGTTGTTTTCCTCATAGTTCCCGGAGCCTTTTCCATCGGCATCAATAGGAAGTGCATCAATTGTTAGAGGCTTATAGCCATCAATGTTCATCGTGAAGTCGATAGCATTTACCACGGTACTTTTCTTAGCTTCAATACTGCAGTCTGCAATAGAGAGGGTGGGGGTGCCTCCAAAGGGGTAAATGTCTACATCTGAGTAACCGGAATAGGAGCCAATCCATTTATCAACATAGGTGCGACTTAGGGGCTCATCTTTTTCGCATGAGCTTAGAAAAATGGCTAGAATAAAGAGGATAGAGAGCTTTAAGCGCATAAGCAGTGTATCAAGGTTTACAAATAGGCTTGTAATAATAAAGTATTCCCGCCTCTCAGTAAAATGGATTATCAAGCGAGCATGATGCCTCATGGCAATATTAATTTTTGTGGCTAAAGTTAAATTAAGCTGTCAAACTATATTGACAAAGCAGGTCTTAGGGCTTGGTATACAGTATGTTGATACACACCGGACTATTTTTCCGATAGAGCGGTAAATATAGGCGCCCTCATTTTCAACTCATTCTTTTACATTCGCCACAGAAAGTATTTTTTAGCCTTTGTCTTAAGGTTGAATTATGGGGGTGTGGGAGTTTCCTAATTCTTTTTAGACAACCTTGTTTTTGATTTTAAGTCAAAGGCATAGACCTTATAATTAATCTATGCTTTGTACTCAGTTTAACCGCCTGGGGAAAGGTCTGCTTATAGCAGGCCTTGTTTTCCTCTTTCCACAAATTCAGCAAGCTCAAACTGAATTAGGTCAACCGGATATTTGGTACAACCAGCCGGCACAACCCTTTAATCCTAATCAGATTTCCATTCCTTCTGGATTAATTGGCAATCATCCGATACTATCCAATGACTCGGTGAGCAGCGCTTTAAAGAAATTCGCGCGATTACCGGAAAGAGGGCATAGTATCTTTTTAGTAGTAAGGCCTCTATACAATCAACCTTCTGGCAAGAGTTATTTGCGCTGTAAAGGTTTAGAGATTACCGATACTGAAATTTTATATCGTGGGGCTGGGAGAGAATTTGTGCCCGATCAGAACCGTCCCTTAATATTATCGGCTTCCTTCCCCGCTTATCGTATGCGCGGTGGTGTGGCAGTGGCGCCTCAGATTGACACCAATATGTTTGAGGTGGCTGAAGTTATCGCCTACAATCGCTTTTTCTCCAAGCAGGAAATGCGCTTAATGGAGGCTTACCTTTCTTTGAAGTACTCCATTCCCACTACTAAGAATGAGGATAAAAGCTTACGCAGTTATCCAGGGGACAGTACTTCGAGTTATTATTGGACGCCCCAAAGAGATAAGGTGTACGACCGCGAAGTAATTGCCCTGGGAAATTTTCCTTTCTCCGGATTACAACAAAGCCAGACCGTAGCCTATCATGAGGATTCTTTAATTGTAGCCTTGGATACCATCGTGCCCTTTGGGACCATGCCCCAGCGCTATATGCATGAAGGTTCTTTTATGGTGCTTTCCAAGCGAATCGACCAAAGTGAGACTTTTGATTGTGAGCTATACCTCAATCAACAATTCCCAATTACCGCCTGGCGCCTACGTACCCAAAATTTTCAATCCCCTGCGGATAGTTTGAGATTGTATTATCCCCAACATCAGAATTCCACATTTAATGATACCATCATCTTGACTGATGGCCTGGATACCATTTCAGTGAAGTCGGTTCAATTTGGATCGGATTTAGCAATGGCTCTGGCATTAGCCGATCTCAAAGCCAATCGTATTTACCGCTTTCGCGTGAAGGGTAATAGCTGTGATGATACTGCCAGTGTAGGTATTATGCCGCAAGGGCCGGGCCTAATGGCGCTAAATGTAGATCCCGGTCAATTACCGGTTGAGGTACAATTAAATGCCTTGCAAGGTGAAGCTCAGTATGATACTACCATGTACGAAACGCCTTTACTGATTGAGGTAGGTAGTGGGCAGTATGACCTATGGGTGAAAAGCCAGGAAGGTGATGCCAAAGGAGACTTTTTAG
This sequence comes from Flavobacteriales bacterium UBA7878, assembly GCA_002501205.1. Classification (GTDB taxonomy): domain Bacteria; phylum Bacteroidota; class Bacteroidia; order Flavobacteriales; family Schleiferiaceae; genus Croceimicrobium. The sequence continues at coordinate 12,944 of DLRW01000096.1, read as the reverse complement.
TGGCAGGCCCGGATAGTGCTCAAGGCGGAATTCGTTTTGTGGCCAGCAACCAAGCTTCTTCTATTTCCTATGAGGAAGGTCAGCGTATTGTAGTTTATCCCAATCCCGGCTTCACCGGTGAAAAGGCCCACTTCGAATTTCATGAATTCCCAATTGATGAAAGTCTTCGTATAGAGGTATATGATCCTCAAGGAAGGTTGATGCATCAAGAGGAAATAAGCATTCAATCTGATCTGCAAGAATGGACCTTCCGCGTAGGAATCCCTGGCGCCTACACCTTTATTTTCCACAGCCAGGATCAAGCCTATAGCCAAAAACTGACCGTTAAGAAACGCTTCTAAGACCTTATGAAAACTGATCGTATAAGCCAAGTAGCTTCCTGTCTACTCGTATTTTTCTTTTTATTCAATGATCTTCATGCCAGTGCCCGTGCCCTGAGTCATTGGGGAGAAGTGCAGCCTATAAGTCCGACCTTAACTAAATCGGGCCATATAAATAAAGAATCCCGAAGCCTGAGCAAGGCTAATAGTGGCACTCGAAGGAACACTCCAATCCATCAAACCCAACCTGTTCAGGAGAATGAGTTGCTAGATCTTAGTGAGGTACAAAGCTTTGCCGTGCCAGCCCTGGAAGAGGAGGCATTAATCGGGATGGAGCTCAATATGCCCTTGAACGATCCTCAGGATGATATTTTCAATTTTCAATTACCCAAAAACTTTAAGTCTGCCGATTGGTCTTCGGTTTATTTGACTTATGAGGTTAATGGGGTTGAAGACGGTCGCAGTTTAGCCAAGAGTTTTAACTCGAATGAGACCTTTGGGGAAAGAAGCCTGGTGAAGGATGATCGCTGGCATCAGGTACGCGAGAAAATCGCGGCTTCTGATTTAAAGGAGGGCTTAAACTATTTGCGATTTACCGTTCCCAGTGGCTTAGGGATCTCCGCTCAGATTAAGAGCCCAAAACTGGAATTCCAACGTCAGGCGGATGGAGCCATGCAAAGTCCACGATTGGAAAGAGTGGTGGTGGAAGACCCTACTTATTTCCAGGCTATACCCGCGATGGAAACCGTGCAAGCCTATCGCCTACGCGAGGTGGAAATGCCGGTTTTACCGCAAGGGATTATCAATATTACTTCGGGAGCCAAGGCCTATCAGCCCTCACCACAAGTAGCGGCCCAAGCGGAGCAAATTGGCTTTAAGCTGAACATCGCCCAACTAAATTCCCAACAGAAATTAAACGAGTTACAAGTTTATTATTTTGATTACAGAACAAAATCCTGGCAGGGAGTAGCGATTGATTCTATTGATACCAATGGGGAAATTGCCTTTGTGCCCAATAAGGGGCAGACCCAATATTTTGGGGCCTTGATTAAATCCCCAGAAATGCCTGAGGCTAGTGCCTTTGCACCTACTATGATTCAGGATATCAAGCCTGCTAATCCGGCTTCGGGGATGAATTTAATGCAGCCTCCAAGTATAAGTCAAACTGGCGAGGCGAGCCTTTCTTATCCTTTTGAAATTCCTGCGGGAAGAAAGGGCATGCAACCACAGTTGAGTCTAAGTTACAATTCAGAAGGCGGAAGTTCCTGGGCTGGTTATGGCTGGAACATAGGTGTGCCTAGTATTTCTGTAGACACAAAATGGGGAGTACCTGAGTATGATAGCCAAATTCAAACGGAGTCCTACACAATGAATGGGGAGCCTTTGTTCGAAGAAAATGAATATAATGAGCAGGCCAGTTCTCAAGGGGGTAGAAGGGCTAACCGTGAAGTGTATAATCGCTCTTCTGGAGATGTCCGGTATTTCGAACGAACTCGGACGGGGTACAAAGATTTAATCCGGAAAGGAACAGGCCCGGATGATTATGTTTGGATTGAGCAAGATGCTTCAGGAACAAGGTTTTTCTATGGCACCTATGACGGGTCTACAGTGGCTGCAAATGCGGTATTAAGGAAGCAAAAGAATGCGGCAAGTGACATTGCAGAGTGGAAGTTGTGTAAGATCATTGATGTTTGGGGCAACTATGTTGAATACCATTATGCAAGAACCGATGTAAGTAATGCAGGGAGCATGGAAGACGGCGCTCAACAAATCGTCTTGGATTATATTGATTATACAGGTCACACTTCTGGAAGCCCAACGGCTAAATATAAAGTGGAGTTCAATTCTAGCAATAATAGGCCAGATGCCAGATTGATGGCTAATTATGGCTTTTTGGTTTATGACGATTATCAATTAGATGATATCAAAGTATATTATGGTGCTCAACTGATTAAGTCCTATGATTTTGCTTATGTGAGCAATGACACTACGCTATATAAAAACCGTTTAAGTGGCATAGAAGAATACCGCAGCGGAACACTTTTTCATGGTCATGATTTTGAATATTATGACCCAGCGATTGGTTTTGAGGAAACACCGGAATACGTTAAACACAATGTGGAAATACAGGCTCTTTTCCCTCAGATTTCAGATGAGTTACGTGGCGTTGAAAAAACGCTTGTATTTAACTCACCCGAACTGCCAATTTCCAAAAGCACCAGCTTTGGTATAAACTCAAAGCTTTCTTTAGGTACTGGATATGCTCCCCTACCTCAAGAGAAGAAGCCAGGTAAGAATATGGCCTTTAGTGCTAATATCGGTGGTGGTATTAGTAAATCTTATCAAAGACAGGGTTTAAGAGATATGAACGGCGATGGTATTCCTGATTTATATGAACATACCTTAAGCGGCGATTATTATTACCCTATTACAATTAATGAAGATGGGAATCTTGTAAAAGGAACTCAGCTAAAAATAGATCAGGAAGTATTTAATAAATCCTACAGTACATCTTTCGATTATGGTTTTGACTTTGTTGGTGAATTAAGTATTCCAGGAATTATTAGTATTAATGTGAACTATGGTCAAAATTGGAACAGAAGCTGGTCAACAACCTATCAATATTTAACGGATTATAATGCGGATGGTCTTCCAGATTTGGTGCGTCCTGTAGGGGATAATGACTACATCTACTTTGGGACCTTGGATGATATGGGGAATTTGCAATATACCGAGCATTCGGATGCAACTTTGAACCCAATTGTAACCGGTGCGACCCCTCCTGCTGATCCTGATCAAGAACCGATTAAGGATCTTCAATTAGTTCGACCTTGGATCGCCCCATTTACTGGTACCATTGACATCGATGGAAGTGCAGCATTAAGAGGCAGTAATACGGGACCCGTAAAAGTGGCTATTGAATACAATAAAGCTTTCATGGGATCAGGTTTTCAAACAGTGGCTGCCGGCAGTCCTGTGAATATGAGCTTTAGCAGCGTTTCTGTACAAGAAGGAGATACAATATTCTTTAGAACTTCAAGTGGAGATAATGGCTACAATGATTTGCTGGAATGGGATCCAGGGATTACTTACACCAACCATAGCTCCACCAAACGTGATGGTGCCGGAACGGACTTTACCGAGACGAGCGCTGCCGGTTCCTTTCTCCTAAGCGGCCAACAACCAGTTGAGATTCCATCTGAACTTGATTTTAAACTTAGCTGGCCAAGTTTATCTATTTCTACTGGTTTATCGGATGATGTGGTATTTGAGGTGGGTATAGCTTTAATGAACCGGGCCCGCGGTGAATATGAATATGAGTGGACTTATCAGTATGTCTTAGAAGCAGGTACTACTAATACCATTACTGAAGGTATGTTTACAAAGGCTAATGCCTCATATCCCAATGCTAGTTTCTTTAATACATATGGTAGCGCAGAGGATATGCTTTCGGGTATTTCTACGGATGAGTATGAAGCCTTTTTAAGTTTCAAAGTGAAAAGTACTTCTACGGTTAATTGGCAAAGCATTGATTGGAGACCCAAAGTGGAAATCGATATGGCATCATGCTTAAATGGCCCTCCAGGAAACCCGGTTCGATATCCGGTAGTAGGTTATGGGGTATTTAATAGACTTGTAGAGCATAATCCTCCTGCCGCGTTTTCTGTAAACCCGGGATCAACCTATCGAATTTGGCCAGCAATCGGAACTGTTAACTATTCGCAATTTTATTCTACAGAAGAGTTTTCCGCTCACACGAATTATGGCGTAGACATATACAAAACGGTGTATTTGGTGCAGAAAATTGATGGGACATTGGTAGCGAAATGCGCTATCCGTTTTAATGTAGACCAAAGCTATGCGGTATATGCTCTCGATGATGATGGAACTTTATTAGGAACTATTTCTAGTCGATTAGCTTATCCAAGTAGTGGGGCCTATCAGTTCCCTGGCTATGCCGTAGATGGAAAGGATGTATATCTGGAAGTTTATTCTACGGACCAAAGCCTGGCTGAATATTGGTCTACCCTGGTAGGTGCTTATGAATTAGTGGACCTGGGAAAAAAATCTTTTTTTAAATTAAAAGATTTGTATCCAAGCATTTATGCCCAAAATCCTAACCTTTTAGCGGATCAAATGCAACATTGGGGATATTTTGGTTGGAGTGAACCGGATTTGACCAAGTTTATCCACAAGGCAGATATAAAGATGCCTACCATGGCTCTAGCGACAAGCGTTAATTACTTAAGTGATACGCAACCTGGTAATGAAGAAGATGTAAGTGGCCTCTCAAGTTTGTTCCCAGATATTGATGAATTGTTATTTGTGCCCGTTTCACCATATCGCGGGGAGTATGGCGCTGGCCTCAGAGATTATACACGAGATTATAGCCCTTATACACCGTATTCCTTAGATCGATATTCTGTACTTGAATCGCATTTGGGCTTTTTTGGAAAAGATGGTGTTCAAGCACCGGGAAAATATTTGGAGCCCGACTTAGACTTAGGGCCAAGTCAGAGCCCTCCCAGCGGAACAGATATCGCTTATGGAATTAAGCAAAGAAGTGAATCCTATACAAAAGGAATCAATTTTGGTGGTGGAATTGGTGTCCCTCTGGATTGGACCAATTTGGGAACATCTTATACAAATAGTCGATTAGCTTCCGGAAGCCAGTATTATGGCGAACCGACTCGACAATTAATGGATTTAAATGGGGATGGATACCCTGACCTTTGGGGAGGGGATGCCAGCCTAGAGGCTAGAGTTACTAATCCATTGGGAGGTTTGCAAACTTCGGCAATAACCTATACTGGAGGCTATAAAGGACAGAGCGTAAGTTCTTCCGGATCAGTTTCTGTTTCTTCCGGATCTTTCTTAAATCAGGATATGCGATTTGTGAAGACGGAAGATAAATCCGCTACGTCCACACTTTCCTTAGGTGGAGGATTTAATACCACGAGTTCAGAAACTAAAATTAGTTGGAAGGATATCAATGGGGATGGTCTGGTAGATAAGGTTAAGGATTATGGTGCGGCCAATCAGAAAGTAAGCCTGAACTTGGGCTATTCCATGTCTTCTTATGCTCCAATGTCATCTCTGGTAAAGGACCAACAACAACAGATGTCGGTTAATCTGAGCAATGGACTTCAATTGATAGACAGGTCTGGTGGAAGCCAGAATGAGAGTTTCAAGTTTGGGATAAATGTGAACCGAATACTGAATTATGGCAAGATCGAATATCTGGATGTTACCAAGGATGGCTTGCCTGATAAGTTGATTTATTCAACATCAGGAAATATTATTGGCTTTGAGTTAAATACTGGTTCGGGCTTTTCTGTTTACTCAATTAGTCCCAGTCCTACTTTGGACGAGCCAATGAGTGAATCGGTATCCACCGGTATTTCAGCCAGCTTCGCAGCCCCTACTATTTCCTTTACCATACCGGCAACCTCGATTAAACTCAATATCAACGTCGAAGCCAGTCCAAATGTGTCCTTCAACTCTAGTCAAGCCGCCTTTATGGATATGAATGGAGATGGCGCACCAGACTTTGTGGTTAATGATGGAAGTGATGAATTGGCCGTATATTATAATAAAATAGGAGAGGGTAACCGACTTAAAACAGTGACCAATGATTTAGGTGGGACCTTTACCATTGACTATGAGCTGGTTGGGAATAAGGTTGGATATCACGAACCTAGGGTGAAAACGCATCGTAGCTCCGATAATCAATTGGTGTTTTGGGATATGCCCATGGGTAAATGGGTTATGAAAACCGTCACCGTAGATGATGGATTGCACGCTGTGGTAGATGCAGTAGATGTCGATGGTGTCGATGTCCGCGTCTATGAATACGTATACGATGGAGGCTTTAAGAGTAGAAGGGAACGCGACTTTTTAGGCTTTTCAAGATTGGAGGTGATCCAACCCAAGTTTGAATTTGGTCTTCCCGATGGAGCCTATGTGAATGCGAGTATCCCTCAAGGCTATAAGCGTGTTTCTATTGATGCCAATAATGATTTAGAGTTTATAGAACAGCGTTTTTACTCTCAAGTATTGCTCTATGAGCCATTTGCAGATCCCGATTTTGAAGGTCGTAAGAGGTATGAGTATAAGCACAAGGTGTTAAAGGATGAAATTCACTTATTGAATTTTGATATTAGCTATAAGTTAGAAAACCTTTTAAATAGCGCTGATACCTATATCGAAACAGATGAGTATCAAAAAATGATCAGTCATAAACATAATACGATAGAGTATTATTTAGTAGATCAAGTTTTGGACTTTAACGAAACGGAAACCAGCAGTCCGGTAGTTTGGGGCGAGATTGGAGAGACCAATACCCTGTTTCCTGCGATTGTAAATGAGCAAACGGTGGTTAGACCTATTGTAGACTCGGTAGATGTGTTTACAAGCGCATCAGCTCCAAGCACTTATTTTCACCAGAGCTCGCAATTTAGCGCGGAGTACGACAACTATTTCAACATTACGCGTTACGAAAAAGGAGAGGCCAGCACAAGCACTTCTGTTAGCACCTCGGTAGTGGATACTATCCACCACTACTATTATGAAACAAAGTCTTTTGATGTATTAATTGAGGATCTTATTGATAATAGTACCACCGAGTTTCAAACTGTAACGCTTACGGGCTTGGATATTCCCAATGCAATGGTTTTTGAAGTAAGCTATACGGCTGATCCGGCCTATTTGGTTGATACAATTATTATTGAATCATATTGGGATCCAACTGTGCCCGATTGTGGAGGCCCTATGTTTACTGGTGAAGGTCGTGAACCTTCGGTCACTATTGATTTCAAAAAACCGGTTCATGATATGATCTTTATTGAGGAGGATAACTATAATGTAACTTATAGTGCTGATTTGATTGCCTTGATGCAGTATTTTGACCCCCAAACGGGCATCAATACCAGTGATGCCGTTAACGTTTTGAAGAAGCACGAAATTTATGAAGGTGCTACTTCAAATCCAGTGTCAAGATATAGCGAAGTAAGTGCTTTGGTTTCAGGCAAGGGTGTGCCTTCGGAGTTGAAGCAAAAATTAGCTGGTGGAGCAGAGGCTGTGACTAATATAACTTTCGATATATACGGAAATGTAACCCAGTTCCTGGGTCCACTAGATGCCAATTCACAAAGAGCAGATATTAATTTAAGCTACGATTCAGATGTCGAGTCCTATGTCGTCGAAGTCGAAAATCAATTTAACGATAAGGCTTATTATGATTATGATCTGAAAAACGGAAATCTGCTGCGTTCCATTGACCTGAATGGCTATCCACTCCATTATGTGTACGATGGTTTATTCAGATTAACTGAGGTTTGGGCGCCAAGAGAGTATTATGCACATCTGGAGAATTCAGCTTCCTATGCTACCCTAACTTTTGAGTATGATTTGGATGGCTATAATCCTGCTTCTAATGATCCACTAAAAAAGGTTCCGGTGGCCATAACTTCAAGAAATGTTAATGCTCCTGCATCAAATTATGCTGGATTAACAAATCCGGCGGTTAATCCAGCCAGTGCAGTGCCAAGCCTCAGCAGCTCTGCTTTAAATAATCCAATGCGCACAGCAATTTTTGTGGATGGATTTGGGCAGGTTGTTCAATCCAGAAATGAGCGTTCCGGGAACTCTGGAACAGGGAATTTCCAGATTGAAAGAGAGGTTTCCGGTTTCAGTTGTATCAATGAGATGGGTTGGACTAGGTTAAGCAGATGGAGCTTCCTGGAAGAAGCTTCAATATTGCCTGACTTTAAAGAACTTAATTTGGTGGAGTTGTCCGGTAATAAAGTACATACTGGAGATCCTGCAAAAAATCAAGAAATCAAGTATGATCTCTTGGGTAGAGTTCAATATACAAGTGTGTTTCCAGGTTCAGGAGGAAACATCCAAACTGAGTTTAATTATTACCAGTCCACGGATGCATTTGGTGAAGGAACTGATTTAATGGTAACCGAATCTAAGCTAATAGGTGTCGCTAGTATTCCTGATATGTATAAACAGATGTTTACTGATGGACGGGGCTTTCAAGTGATGCAAGTAGGTTTTAAAGGTGCTGGTTATTCGAGCCCGGAGATTACCGTTTTTGACTACAATAATTTGGGCGAATTGGAATCTTCCACAAATGAAACAGGTTTGTCCACCACTTATACCTATGATAATTTTGGAAGACTAACTGAGGAGAATCATCCAGATCGAGGACTTTCCAAATTCACCTATGATTTGGCAGGAAACCTCTTAAAAACAGAAACACCGGCCACTGGAACCACGGGTATAACCCGAACCTATTTTAAGGGTCGACTTTTAACTGTAGAATATCCTCAAACCGGTAACTTAAATGATGTTACTTATACTTATGGTACCAAAGGAGATGGGAAAAACGGTGCGGGAAGAATTGTCAAGATTGAACAAGGCAATGGTTTTAAAGAGGATCAGTATAAGTATGACCTATTGGGCAATGTAGTTTATGAGCGAAAGTTAATTCAGGTCCCAACCGCTGGTGATCGCAAATTCACCACACATTTTTCTTATGATAGCTGGGGTCGAATTTTGGATATGACCTATCCGGATGGTGAACAGGTGTCTTATAGCTATGATTTCTGTGCTAATTTAACGGCAATGGATGGGACCTTACCCGGAATGACCAGTTCGTACTCTATCCTGGATACCATTTTATACGATGGTTTAGGTAACCGAGAGTATATCGTTTATGGTAATGGGACCAGTACTCAGCTTCAAATCGATAACACTCGACGTTTGAGCAATGTCCAATTGGAATCCAACAGCGGTCAATTGCTGAATAAAAGCTTTGCCTATGATATAAGAGGCAATATTGCCAATATTGAAAATACAGCCAATAATGTCACTGTTAATGGTAATTCCTTAGGCGGTGCATATAGTTTTGATAATATTGAGTATGACGGTTTAAATCAGATTACTAGTGTTGATCAGAATTATCAAGTTCAATCAGGAGGCACCACCACGGTTGTTCATGATATTACTCAAACAATGTCTTATAATTCCGTTGGTCGATTAGCTACAAAAATCTTGACCGATAATGCTGGAGGAATATCGAATTATAATTTTACCTATAGCTATGATACTACCAATGGAAAAGATCATCAAATTACCCAAGTTGCTAATAGCCTTGGCAAAGGGTATCAGCTGGATTATAATAATGTTGGAAGTATAATTCAGCGTAAGGAGATTGGGGGATCCGGGACAAATCAGATTGAAGATTTTTGCTGGAATGAGCATCAAACCTTGAGAGGGGTTAAGAAGGGGGATAATGATCATGCGGATTTGGCTCATTATGTTTACGATGATGCAGGTGAGCGAGTGCTAAAAACAATCATTACCGGTAGCTTGGTAAATACGAATAGTCAGGGTCAGACGGTCTTAAGCCTGGAAAGTCCAACTGTATATGTGAATCCGTATTTTATTGCCTCTCATTATGAGGAAGCGGTATTAATTAGTAAGCACTATTATATGGGCGATCAACGTATTTCCTCTGCTTTAAGTCATTTAGTGGACTCGGCTGGCTTTGTGTCGGGTATTGGCTATGAAGGGGGGAATATGAGCCTTGCTACTGACGCTGTAATACAGGATATGCAGGCAACTATGGACTGTTTATATGATGTGTCGGTGGAGTTGGATTGGGAGGCTATGTTAGCTCAACCTAGTTTAACGGATGGGGTTACTTTAGCGGTTTATTGTGAAGATGATTTAGATCCAACTATTTGTGCATGTGAGCAAAGTACATTTGTAGCCCAAGTGGCAGGAAATATTGACTGCTCAGAAATAGCAGTGATGTATTGGTACCATCCTGATTATTTAGGTTCTGTGGAGTTCATTACCGATATGCGCGGTGATGCATATCAGTTTTTCCATAATACCATTTGGGGAGAAAATTTGCAAAATCAGATGGCTTTCAATTATCGCTCTTTCTCCAGTCGCTTCCGCTTTAACGGTAAGGAATGGGATGAGGAGACCGGGAACTTCTATTATGGAGCTAGGTATTATGACCCCAGAATTAGTGTATGGCTTAGTGTTGATCCTTGGAGAAATAAGTATCCTGACTTAAGTCCATATAATTTTGTAGCAGGTAATCCATTGAGGATGATTGATCCAACAGGAAAGGGGCCGGATGACATAATTAATGGAGGGACCCTTAAGGAAGCAACCAAGACGGCTAAGAAACCGCCCTTGGCTTCAATACTCTATTATCGGTCAAAGTACAGGCTGCAAGGGTTCTTTAAAAAGCTTTCAAACTTTTTTGATGAATATGATTTTAAAAGAAAAGGTAGCACAACTGTCGATATAGGTATTGGAGCTGGTTTGAAAACCAAATATTTTGGTGGTTCCATAAATATTATCTCAGCTCAACTATTTAAGGGATCCTTTGATAGTAGTAGAGAGCAAAATTGGCAAGTTGATGATCATATTTTTGACGGAGATATTAATGTTACTAACGGAGTCTCTCTATCTTTGGGCGGAGAAGGAAACCTAAGTTTGGTGAATGTAAGCCTGAAACAAAGTCAAGACCTATATCTTGACTCAGATACAGATGTGAGTTCCACCAACTATAAACAATCTAATTCGGTCAATTTATTAAACACACAACTTCATGGTGCTGAAAACAAGGATATTGGGGGTAAGGCCTCTTGGGGTTTGAGTGTTGATGTAAGCGACGGTGTTATGATAAAAACAAGTGGTAATTTAAAGGCGATAATTGGAGCAAGTTGGGATTTTAGTTTTGGATTTGAGAAAAAGAAAAAATAAATTGATTATGGTTTTTATCAGAAAGTGGCTTTGGATATTTGTAATTGGAATCATGTTATCATGTAATAGTTCGCCCGATGAAAATAAAGCAGAAACAGCATCAGATTTGATAAGTAAAGAAAAGATGGAAGATAATCGAGATACAGGCCCCATGGATGACCAAACGAGAAAAGTAATTTTAGGGGATGTGTCATTTAGTTTGTCTACTTCTTGGAGTGAAGAAACTTCAACGGATTCCGCGAGAGGTTATAAGTATAGTCCTTGCTCTGAAACTTATTGTAACAATCTTTTTGTTTCTATGGCAGAGATTGGTCCAGGGTTTGAGTATTTAGACTGGTCAAACTTAGTTTCAGCTTATGTAAAGGATTTAGGGAAGTCGTCTCTTCTTAAAATATCACTTTTACAGGATAGTTTCGAGAATTCGCAAGATTCAACTTGGTATGAGTTAAGATACAGTTATGAGAATGAAAGAGGTGATGTGTTTATTTCTGAGTTACACATGATCTGGTTACCTTCTGCTCATCTTTATGTATTTGACTTTACTGCAATAGACTCACCTAGTGGGGCGTTCGCTAATTTCAAAGTAAAAGCTATATCTGATGTTATTAAAAGCATAAACTATTAATTAACTCATGGGTGCTATTTATAATAGGCGACCTGCTTTTGTTTTCTTTTAAGAGGATAATAATAGTTTTGGAATTGGTAAGGTTTAGGGAAATAACTGGACTTATTTGAAGTATGCAATTTTTGTTGGGATACTTATTGCCATACCCTTGGCTATTATTGGGCATTTTTTAGGCAGGGATGATTTAGCTCCTATCGGGGCAACAGTGGGTGCAGGTACAGCTTTTGCGAGCCGAATACAAAAAGAAAAGACTTCGAAGTAACAAACTGGATTTAGTCAGATTCAAGGATCTAATGAGAGAGTCCTGCAAGTGGTACATATTTGGAACGTAGTAACTATGGGGTCAAACGTGATTTACTATTTTTGAGCGCTTTGCCCCTTTTATTGAAATAAAGATCCTTAACCCTATGCGCTTAAAAGAGCTTATCCGAATTGCCTTTTTCTTATTAATATCTTTTTCTTTAGAAGCTTCCCACGGTGCAGGAGCCTATCTGAATGCTCGCACCTTTAATAATGGGAAAGATATAGAACTAGAGTGAAGGCTTCAGAGTACGGAAAGTAATAGAGTAATGAGATGAGAAAATGGATATTGTTTGTTGTACTAGGTACTTTAGGCCAATCATGTGTAAACAATGAAAGTGAGTGTAACCACTACCTATGTGCTAATATGGTTAAAGACGGCCTTTATATTGACCATAGAGCGGAGGAGGGGTACATTTTAATTGGACAATCGGATGGAGAAGGCAGGTTAAAGGGTAAATTTATTGAAGTATACGATATGAATTTGGAAACTTCTGATACTGCTTACGGAATTGGTGAGCGAATTGGAAATATTAATAAGCGAGTATCCTATTTCAATAATGAAAATTCTATACTTGAAATTTTAGAATTGAAAAATGGCCATTTAACTACTACTGAATTTGTACAGTATAAGAAGGGTGTTCCAACCGATAGAAGTTTCTTTATCCAGATATCAAAATTGAATAAAATGTTCATCCTTAAACCCATTTATAAGGGTAGATTTGATTCTTTAACATTGAAACGAGGTAAGAATTTGTTGCAATCTTCAGTTAAGGACTATATCACAATTCCTGAGAGCACGATATATGATTCAATTTCTCGGGAATCAATTGAAATTGGTGTGTGGGACAGAGGAGTCAAGGATAGTGTAAAGCTGGTTAGTGGATTTAACAAGGAGATTA
>DLRW01000032.1:483-4300 GCA_002501205.1 Flavobacteriales bacterium UBA7878 | reverse complement strand
ATAAGGATACATCCGTGAACGCAAATAATAACCAGAAGCATTAGTATTCTCAAGCGATGGACGACAACAAGAAGTCCAGGCAAACTCCCAGCCACCCGCAGGTGGAATACCATTTAAACTTACAGGAGAACTACGGTATACCCCTTTTTCAATCGCACCATCATCACTGCTTGAACATTGTAAATCCAATGCTGTATTAGGGCAATCGGGAGACACATCACCCGAAAGGGCAGGTATATAGGTACATGAAATGGTAGCTGGACCCGTTAATGTTTGAGTACCCGTTGGAATGGGAATACCCGTACAGTCTCTGTATAGTGTTAGCGTAAATATATATTGTCCACTGGGCGTACATTCCCAGTAAATCTCCCCACCTAATAAATGCGAAGCTTGACTGGTAAATGATGCGGTTGCCAATAAGGCTACGAACCACAATTTAAACTTAGACATCCGAAAATATTTGTTTCAAATATATCCTATAACGGATGGCTTGGCAAGAATAACTTATTAAATGCCAGACTTACTTTAGTTTCTGCAATTTAGGAGGGTCAGATTTCGATAAGTGCTTGCTTATGATTTTCGAACTCTTGCCAGAGTTCTTCCACGATTTCTTGAGCCGGCTTTAGATTCTTAATCATGCCGCTAACCTGGCCTATTTCAAGCTCTCCCTCAATTAAATCGCCTTCGAACATCCCTCTTTTTGCACGGGCTCTTCCCAAGATTTGTTGAAGCTCCTCTTTAGTTGTTCCCTTGATATAAGCATTTTGAACCTGTTGAAAAAATTCGTTCTTGATAAGACGAACCGGTGCAAGTTCCTTTAAAGTAAGCATGGTATCCCCTTCCTCGGCATCAATAACAGCTTGCTTGAAAGCCTGATGCGCAGAGCTTTCTTCACTGGCCACAAAGCGTGAACCGATTTGAACTCCTTCAGCCCCTAAAGCAAAGGCGGCTAAAATTTGCTGGCCACTGCCAATACCTCCTGCTGCAATCATTGGAATTTGCAGGGCTTGACTTACCATAGGCCATAATACCAAGCTGGTGGTTTCATCACGACCATTATGTCCTCCGGCTTCAAAGCCTTCCGCAACCACGGCATCAACACCCGCTGCTTCAGCTTTTAAGGCAAATTTTAGTGAACTTACTACATGCACTACCTTAATTCCCTTCTCCTTTAAATGAGCGGTCCAGGTCTTGGGGTTACCTGCGGACGTAAATACTATGGGAACCTGCTCTTCAACAATAATGGCCATTAATTCCTCAATCTGAGGATAAAGCATCGGTACATTCACCGCGAAGGGCTTATCTCCTACCGCTGCTTTACACTTTTGAATATGGGTTCTCAGAATATCTGGATACATGGATCCTGCACCTATTATACCCAGTGCTCCGGAATTGGATACTGCACTGGCCAATTCCCAGCCACTACACCAAATCATTCCGGCCTGAATGATAGGGATTTCAATACCGAATAATTCCCTTATTCTATTTTTCATTTCTTCACAAGCTTTAGCTGATGTGACATAGAATTAGTACTGATGTTCAAGAAATAGACCCCTGAACTCAATTGAGAAAGATCCAGCATCTCCATTTGATTTTGCCAATTTCGCTCCTCCGTCATTAAGTGTTGACCCGCCTGATTGTAAATTACTAATTGGATTTTCTGACCACGGCTAAAGTCACCCTGAATATATACTTTATCATTGACCGGATTAGGATAAACCTCTGCGCTTAAGACTTTTGGATCCTCATTCAAGCCAATATTCAAGGCAAACTCAAAATTAGGGATACCATATCCAAGGGTATTATTTGGTGTAGCAAACAAATGTGCACTACGACGAATTCTCCATGCTATTTCCTCACCATGCAGATTGGGTTTCGCTTGAACCAAACAGGCCGCCATACCAGCAATACAAGGAGATGAAAAACTCGTTCCAAAGCCGCTGGACACCTGGCCAACAATATTTATCAATGTAGTCCCGGCCCCCATAGCAGATACGTCGGGCTTTACGCGCCAGTCATAGGAAGGACCGCGGCTGCTAAAATTGGCATAATTGCCCATTCCATCAGTAGCACCAACGGCCAAAACACTGTCACCATCAGCAGGTGCACCAATACGTTGCCAAGATCCCGCACCTTCATTTCCTGCACTGGCAACCACTACAATTCCTTTAGATGCAGCCCAATCCGCAGCACGAGTAACCACGGTGGTATTTCCATCCATATCACTGTAATCGAAATTATCAGTGCTATCGTCAAAGGTGGTATAGCCTAAGGAAGTATTAATCACATGGGCACCAACGCTATCTGCGAATTCCGCTGCCATTAACCAATGATCCATCTCCACCGGAGTTTCAGAACTTACATTCTCTGAGGTCAGCAACCAGTAGTTTGCATAAGGAGCGGTTCCTACGAATACGCCTGTATCCAAGGCGGCCATTACAGACAATACAGAGGCACCATGTCCTCCCTGGCCGGAATACACATTAGTATCACCATTAATAAAACTCCAGGACCCCAATAAACGGCCGCTTTGTCTAAGGCTATCTAAAACTGTCGCTTGCAAGGCTCCGGTAAAACCAGCATCAATAACGGCTATGGTAACCCCTTTTCCCGTATATCCTGCTTGATGGAGGGCATCTCCATTTAAAAGCTCAACCTGAGTAGTTCCTAAACCATAATCAAACTGAGCCTGGGTACCGGCCAAATAACTTTGATGTTCTTTGGGATATTCCAATCGCTTCACAAAAGCTAAGGCTTCTAATTCTTTCGCTTCCAGGCCTTCAACAAAAGCATAATTGAGCCAACGAGAATGGGCTTTAACCTTTCCTCCCATTCTTTGAATCTGCTTGATGTATTCGGGAGCCACCGGTAAATCGCTGTGATCTATTTCAATACCCTGCATGCTTCGACGAAGCAAAGCTGCTTCACTCAATAGCATTTCGGGATGCTCTAATAAATGCTCACTGGAACCTTTATCGGTAAAAAACACTCTGTAAGACTGAGCCTCGGCTATGGGGCTTAAGCTTACTATTGCCAGGAGCAGGAATAAATTTCGAATCATTCTTTAAAATTGTATTACCCCGGATCCTATCAATTCTTCGCCTTGATACCAGGCTACAAATTGTCCGGGAGTTACCGCCTTTTGGGCTTCTTCAAATAAGACATACAGTCCCTTATCTGTGGAATGCAAGGTCACTGGAAAAAGTGACTGACGATAGCGAATTCTTGCTTTGTACGCAGCCTGCTCCCCTGATTTTAAGGCTAAATCTTCCCTTAACCAGTGTACGTCTTCGGCCGCTACAAATAAAGCTTCTTTACGCAGTCCGGGATGCGACTCACCTTGACCTGCGTAAATCACATTATGCTCCGTATCAGTTCCTATTACAAATAAGGGTTCAGGAGTTCCCCCAATGGCCAATCCTTTGCGTTGACCAATCGTAAAATAATGAGCTCCGGTATGTTCGCCTTTCACCGAACCCAAATCAGCCCTAAAGGCAAAAGGTGCCGCTTTCTCTGACCATTCATTTTGTTCGGGCAAACGACTAAAATCTTTGGGGATCTCAGTTTCCGCTGCAATCTCAATCACCTGACCCTTTTTAGGGGCTAACTGTTGCTGAAGAAATTCAGGAAGTCGCACCTTTCCAATGAAACAAAGTCCTTGTGAGTCCTTTTTATCGGCCGTAACCAAATCCAGTTCCGTGGCAATTCTGCGTACTTCACTTTTCTGTAAATGACCAATTGGGAATAAAGCTTTGCTTAGTTGTTCCTGATTAAGCTGACAAAGAAAATAGCTTTGATCTTTATTTGTATCCACACC
>DLRW01000032.1:0-175 GCA_002501205.1 Flavobacteriales bacterium UBA7878 | reverse complement strand
TTGATCTTTATTTGTATCCACACCAGACAAAAGGCGATATACTCTTTTCCCATCAACCTCAATTTCATCGCGTCGACAGTAATGACCTGTTGCCACAAAATCAGCACCCAGGCTTAAAGCTTTTTCCAGGAATACATCAAACTTTATTTCCCGATTGCACAGTACATCCGGATTG
>DLRW01000027.1 GCA_002501205.1 Flavobacteriales bacterium UBA7878 | reverse complement strand
TCAAACGCTACTTGAACAACTCCTTGATGTTGGTGACGGCCTTAAACACCAAGATTGGTTACGAAAAAGCGGCTAAGATTGCCAAAACCGCCTATGAAAATGGCACTACCCTTAAAGAGGAAGCCATCAACTTAGGCTACCTCAGCGCGGAAGAATTCGATGCTTGGGTTAAACCCGAAGAAATGGTAGGCAGCTTAAAATAAGCTCCTCCACAGCATAATTAAAGCGCAAAGGCCATTAGGTTTTTGCGCTTTTTTTAGGCTCTAAAATCACAGCTGATCTTGCACTGCCTTTTGCAGTTCCGGGAAAAAATTCTCGAATCGCTCTTTGAAGAAATCCTCTTGTCGATCGAGCTGAATGACAGCATGAGCCATGCGATTTTCATTTTGGGCTCTGCGTGACATGCCATTTAAACTGCTCTCCAAGCCATAACGATGCTGGTAGTTCTTCAACCAATTACCGCGTTCCATATAGGTGAAGGTATGCTGAGCACGCTCGGGTAATACCGACCAATAATTTCGGAACAATTCATAAGCCTTCTGAGCAAAGGTCTCCAGGTTCTCACCAGTCCAGTTTTGGAAACTACGGGCCAAAAAATGATCCATCACGATATCATTCACCACTCCGGCATACTTACCCTGTGTAGGTCGCCAGGCTTCGAGCATTTCACCTACTATCGCATGACTATCGGTAAACTCATCAATAAAATGATGCAATTCGATACCCTTGCGAATCCCCTCCGAATATTGATCGTAAAACTTACGGCGGGTAAAATCAGCAATGGAATTACCAATCATAAGTTCCGGATCATTATCACTGAGGGCCAAATGCGCTAAAAAGTTCATAGTTCGAATTTAGGCTTCTTCCTCGGCTCTATCAATCGAGAATGGCATAATTAAGATTAGATTAAAAGATGAAGAAAGTCACCTTGAGCAAAAGTCCAGGCCTTTATCTTTGTGGCCATCTTGCAAAAACTCGCCAGTATACTAATTCTAAGCAGCCTCCTAGGCCAGCTCTTATTGCCCATTCCGGTAATGCTGGATTATGCCTTGCGCTATCAGGAATATGCGGAGCAATTATGCGAGAATAAGGACAATCCCGAATCGCAATGTAATGGCAGTTGCCAGGTAGTTAAAATCTTGCAGGGCGATAGCTCCTCTCAAGAAGAACCGGGCTTACCGGCCTTCCGAATTTTCAATGATTGGTTTTGGCTGGGGCCTGATGAATCTCCCCAAGCTATTAATGCTAAAACCTTCGATAAGCCTTTAGTGCTATCAAAGTATTTACAGCCCTTTTTGGCTCAGGCTCCTAAGCCCCCAAGTTTTACCCGATTATTTTAATCGACTTAGGTAAAACTTAATTCTCAATTTCATGAAATTCAAAATTGGGCTCAGCATTCTTTTGTTGAGCGTTTCCTGGCTGCGCAGTACGGCCTGCGATGTTTGCAGCTGTGGCAGCATGGCATTTGGCATGGGCGATTTCACCAATCAAGGTCGCAGCCTTATTAATTTCAATTATCAGCTTAAAAGCTTTCAAGGGCCTTTAAGTCAGGACTATTTCCATCAATTGCAAATCAGTGGTATTTGGGCTCTTTCCAATAATTGGCAGGTAAAACTGAGCTTGCCCTGGATGTACGCAGAGCGAGAAATTAATGATGATGGCAGTCGCGCCGAACTCAATGGCCCTGGCGATTTAAGCCTGAGCCTGCAAAAGAAAGTTTGGTCATGGATGGGCAATGAAAGCAGTCATAGTCTATATCTCTCTGCCGGCATCCAGGCTCCTACTGGTAAATTTGAAGACCGCGCCATTGAAAGTTTGATCGCCCCCAGCTTTCAGCGTGGCAGTGCCAGTTGGGATTTCCTTTTTAGCCTGCAGTATGAATATGGCTGGAAAGATTATTTGCTGGTTTATCAATCGGCCCATGCGCAGAATACCACCAATCGTTTTGCGTATCGTTTTGGCGATCAATGGCTCAATTCCCTAAAAGCGGCCCGCAACTTCGAATGGGGCACTAAGGGTTTATCTATGCTTTACCTCAGCCTCGACCATCAATACCTGATGCGCGATGTAAACAAGCGAGGCTATTATCAATTTGGAACGGGGGGCAGTGCCTGGTTAGCAGGGTTAGGATATCAATACAGCAGTTCCAAATGGTCATTAACGGGCCAATATCAATTTCCGGGATTTGCACAGATTGGCGATTATCAGAGTGGAAATCAGATCAGCCTAAGCTTCAATTACTTTTTATGAAAAAGGCAATCCTGTTTTCGGCTTTAAGCCTGATGGCATTTGCGGCCTGCGAAAAAGAGTTTAGTGCTATGGAAGACCAAAGTGCTCCAGAAATTGAGCTCTTGTTACCACATCTGTTCGAGGCCACTGCCGGAGATTCCTTGCATTTTGAAGTTCGCATTAGCGACAATGACCAATTGCACGATTGGTATTTGGGCCTTAATAACCTATCAAAAATGACCAAGGAAATTCACTGGTCACAGCACAGTCATAGTCAAAGTGTGGTTTTAGATACCAGCTATTATCTGGACCCCAGTTTAAGTGACAGTCACTTTCAACTGCAGCTGGAAGCCAGTGATCACAACGGCAATAAAAGCAGTAAAAAAATTGCCCTATTTGTAAAAGCGAAGGGCTAAAAAAAGAGGCCATTGCAAGGAATAAATCATTGCAATGGCCTCTTTAAAATTATAGGCTTCAAGCAAAAACCTTAAAGCACTGGGAGCGGATCGATCAAATTTCGAAAACCTCGAACTCGTAACCTTCAGTAATCGGGTTAATTAAGAGTTTCTTGCAGGCTTCATCCACCTTAGCACGAGCAGCATCTGCAGAGTCGGCTTCCACCTCCAGGTGAATGTGCTTACCAATGCGTACATCCGAGATCTCGGGTAAACCGATATTCTTCATGGAGTTACTTACTGCTTTACCTTGAGGATCCAATAAAGCCTTATGAGGCATGATGTTGATTTCCGCTTTAAACTTCATAGTTATAATCATTAGGCCCTTTTACCGGGCTTAAATAGGAGTGAAATTAGAAGGTACAAAGGTATAATAAAGGCCAATGCCCTAAAACGTAAAAGCGCAAAAAGCACTACGATCCCTAAAACCAGGATTATTCGCGAGCGATTGGCCTTCCAGGACCAGTCCTTTATTTTGAAAGACATCAGCGGAAGCTCCGCCACTAAAAGCAAAGAGCTAATAATGCTTAAGGCCGTTAGGAAAAAGGGATGCAACAGAATAGCCTCCGTTGTAGGGTTACTGGTAGTTTGGGCCCAAAGGCAGAGGGAATAAAGTAAAATGGCATTGGAAGGGGTGGGTAAGCCAATAAAAAACTCCTCTTGGCGATCGTCCAAATTAAACTTCGCCAAACGCAAGGCAGAGAAAATAGGCACCAGCAAAGCTAAATAGGGTAAAAACTCTGGAAGGGGTTCTCCACTGCGCCCCGCTTCCTGAAAGGTGTGAAAAAGGGCAATACCTGGAGCTAAACCAAAGCTGATCAGATCGGCCATGGAATCGAGTTGCAAGCCTAATTCGGAATGCACCCCCAGCGCTCTGGCGACCAAACCATCTAAAAAATCAAAAACCAATGAAGCTCCCAAAAACCAAAGGATCAAATCCCATCGGCCTTCGAAGAGGGCAATTATTGCCAGCACGCCACTGGCCAAATTGGCCAAAGTGAGCATATTTGGAAGATTCCTTTTAAACATAAGGGCAATATTAGCTAATCGCTAAAGTTATGAAGGAGGAAATTTATTTATTTGCCTAAAGAATTCCCTTGAGACGAATCATTCTTTTTTTAGTCCTCCCTATGCTGGCCTTTTCGCAGGGCCGCAAGTATTCGAACGCCTTTCTGGAAATCGGGGTAGATGCCCGGGCCATGGCGCTTTCCAATGCCGTTATTGCATCCACAAATGATGTAAATGCCACTTATTGGAACCCGGCTGGCCTGGCCAATATTCGAAATTCCTGGCAAGCCTCAGCTATGCATGCGGAGTACTTTGCCAGCATTGCCCAGTACGATTATGCCGCTTATGCGCAAGCGATTGACGATTACAGCTCGGGAGGCCTGGCTTTTATTCGCTTTGGGGTAGATGATATTCTCAATACCACCGATCTTATTGATCAAGATGGCAATGTAGATTACGATCGCATTAGCCGTTTCTCGGCTGCAGATTATGCCCTGATTGGCTCTTATGCCCGTCGCTCCAAATCTGTAGAAGGCCTCAATTATGGAGGTAGCTTTAAACTGGTATATCGTCAGATTGGCGAATTCGCCAGTTCTATTGGCTTTGGTTTTGATGCCGGTGTGCAGTATCGCAAAGGGGCTTGGATGTTTGGCGCTACCCTACGTGATATCACCACCACCTTTAATGCCTGGACCATTCATGAAGATCAGTTTGGCGATATCTTCAATCTAACGCCTAATGAATTGCCTACCGAAAATCTAGAGCTTACCATTCCACGCTTACTCTTAGGGGCTGGCCGTAATTTTAAGCTCAATGATCGCTATAATTTACATGCCGAGGCCAGTGCCGATTTAAGCTTCGGTGGTCAGCAAAATGTTTTATTGGGTTCCGATTTTGTAAACTTCAACCCCAATCTTGGTTTAGAGCTCGCCTACCGTAATTTCATCTTTTTACGGGCTGGAGCCGGAAATGTCAAAAAGCTGCAAAACTTCGACAGTAGCGAATACTTTAGCCTGCAACCCAATTTAGGGATTGGCTTTGCCTACAAGGGCATCCATCTGGATTATGCCTTAACGGACATTGCTAGCGCATCCGGCACCTTATATTCGAATATCTTCTCTCTACGCTTTAACTTTGAGACCTTCAATAGGTCTTAATGCGCAAAATATTAGTCCCCCTGGGTACTTCTACCCTGGCTTTCATTTACGGATATCATCACTCAGAATGGCTTTGGTTTCTATTGGCTTTTGCCTGGACTCCTTTATTAATAGCGGCGGAGCGAGATTATCCAAAATACCTCACTATTGCCGCTGGCCTTTGGGTACTGGCAGGTGCTTCTTTAGGCGCCGAAAACAGCTGGGGGATTTTACTAGCCATCGCCTGGATACTCTACATTTTAGGAAAAGATTTTTGGGGACCTCAAAGAGCCAATTTGGCTTTTATCTTCTTGATGCTGAGTGCTGAAGCCCTACCCTTTTACTTCGACCTTAAACCCTGGGATTTAGGATTGTATATGGCTATCCCCAGAAATAGCAACGCCTCCTATTTAGAGTGGTTCCCAAAAGTAGGAGCTTTGGCTACTTCCGCCAGCTTGCTCCTCAGTAATCTATTTATTGCTCGTATTTGGCTTCACTTTGAACAAAAAAGAAAGATCGCCTGGAGCTGGGCCATTCCCCTTATGCTCCTATTAATCTCTCCTTGGATTGGCAATGCCCTAAGCGGATTAGAAAACCCAAGACCTTCAGAAAACTGGCCCTTTTTACCCATGGATCAATTTATGGCGCGCATGAGTTTTTTCCTGGCCTTTTTCCTTTTACTCTTTGCGCTGGTCCGTAAATTACTACCCGAAAAGAATGCAGATGATCGATTTACGTAGCGACACCTTTACTAAGCCCCTACCCGAAATGCAAAAAGCCATGTGGGCTGCCGAGGTAGGAGACGATGTTTTTGGAGAGGATCCCACCATCAATAAACTGGAAACGAAGACTGCCGAAATGTTTGGTATGGAAGCGGCAGTATTTTGCCCCTCAGGTACTATGACCAATCAAATCGCAATTAAAACGCATACGGTTCCGGGACAAGAGGTAATCTGCCACGAATACTCGCATGTTTACAATTACGAAGGTGGAGGCATCGCCTTTAACAGTGCCTGCCAGGTACGACCTTTACGCGGCCCCAAGGGAAAATTGGAAGCAGCAGAAGTAGCGGCTTCCCTGCAAAATCCCCTGGACCATCATGCCGCCACCAGTCGATTGGTTGTTTTGGAAAACACCAGCAATAAAGGAGGTGGTGCATGCTACGACCTCGAAACCATCGATGCCATTCGAGAAATCACCACAGCCAAAGGCCTGGGCCTACACCTGGACGGAGCCCGTTTATGGAATGCCTTGGTAGCGACTGGTCAAAAAGCCAGTGACTATGGCCAACGCTTCGACTCTATCTCAGTTTGCTTGAGCAAAGGCTTAGGCTGCCCTGTAGGATCCCTATTATTAGGATCCAAAGACTTTATTCACGAAGCCCGCTTCATTCGAAAGAAGCTGGGCGGTGCAATGCGGCAAGCAGGTTATTTAGCAGCAGCAGGTATTTATGCTTTGGATCACCATATTGAGCGTTTGGCGGAAGACCATGAAAAGGCGCGTCTCTTAGCGCAGGCCTTAGAAGCTTCCGGCTGGGTAGAGCCCATAGAAACTATTGAAACCAATATTCTGATTTTTAATCTGAAGCCCGAAAAGTCGATTGACCAGTTTAATCAGCATCTAAAGCAGGCTGGTATTTTGCATATCAATATGGGCCAAGGCAAACAACGCTTTGTTACCCATCATGATGTAAGCTTTAACGAGATAGATATGGTCTGCGAAACCATTAAAAGCCTTTCTTAATCTGACAAAAGCTGGTCTACTTGGAAATGTTTATTGCCTTTAATGAGGTTCAAAACCTGGAATCAGAATGGATTCTGGCCCCCACATTTTCAAGGCTTTATTATTTCCTAAATTCTTGCATCTTTAGGGTCTCAATCAAATAAAACCAATATGACCAGAGAAGAAAGATTGGTGTTCTGCAAGCAATGTGAACATCAAAAAATGGATCTGCAACAAGGCATTATCTGTAGCTTAACCAGCACGCCGGCAGCATTTGAAGGCAACTGTGATGATTTCGTAGAAAGCCCGGAAAAGGCCGCCTTACACGAATCTCATGCCAGCCCTGAAGTGGTTGGACCAGATACTGTAATCCTAAGCCCGGAGGAGCTGGAAAAATACCGTTCTGAACAAAACCTGGGCCTAGGGATAGCCGCCGCAATTGGAACCGGTTTAGTAGGTGCTATACTTTGGGCTACCTTAACTGTGGCTACCGGATATCAAATTGGCTATATGGCCTTGGCCATTGGTTTTGGCGTGGGCTTTATGAATCGTCAAGCTGGAAAAGGTATTGATCCTATCTTCGGAATTAGCGGAGCCATTATTGCCCTGGTGTCCGTATTCCTGGGGAATATATTTAGCATTATTGCGATCGCCTCTGATGAACTACAAAGCACATTCTTCGAAACCCTAAGCATCATAGATTTCGGTTTGCTATTCCAGGTAATGATGGATGATTTTTCTCCCATCGATATTTTGTTCTATGGTATAGCCGCCTATGAAGGCTATAAATTCTCTTTCCGAACCTTCGAGAAAGCTTAATCTAGCAAAACTTCAACACTTGGTAGCCGTCTCTTTAAACAGGGGCGGCTATTTTTTTTACCCTCCGATTAAACCTCTTGGCATTTGCTTAGTCCTATAGGGCATATAAGCAATACTATGAGCCAAATCAAACTATTTAGCACCCTCCTGAGTCTTTTCCTGCTGCTTTCTGCATGCTCTGAAGATGATGACAGCACCGCAAACAATAATTCCAATTGCACTTCTGATATCGAATTTGATGATAGTCGTGGTGATTGCGATCAAAGCCTTAGCTATAGCAGTCAAATAAGCATTAGCAGTTCCAATGGAAACTGGCTAATTTCTGCCAATAGCATCCCCGATCATAAGGTTGGTCTTTTTGGTCAAGTGCCCGGTGCTTTAAATCCCAATGCGGTATCGCCTCAAAGTGAATCCTATACCATTACTCAAAATCCACAGCTTAGTGGATCTATGGTGGCCTGCCTGGGACCTAATGGCCCGCAATATCGTTTCGGAATTCTATTCAATGGTGTAGAACTAGACCCCGTTGCTGCCGAGCCCTGGCCCCATGAAGGAATAATGAGTCCCGATGTAAATTGGGAATGGAACCTCGAGGCTTTGAATGTATCCATTGGACTCGACTGTAATAATGCCCATGTTCAACCCAGTGGTCAATATCACTACCATGGTAAGCCTCAGCTCTATCTGGATGATTTAAACCTTAGCCCTACCGAAATGAAACAAATTGGCTTTGCAGCCGATGGTTTTCCGGTTTACTATAAATATGCCTATAGTGATGCAAATGACAGCACTTCAGCAGTAGTAGCCATGCAATCCAGCTATCGTTTAAAATCCGGTCAACGTCCTGGCGATGGCGAATCTGCACCCTGCGGAGCCTATACCGGAGTATACAGTAATGATTATGAGTACATAGATGGCCTGGGCAGCTTGGATGAAGCAAATGGACGCTATGGTATTACTCCCGAATATCCTGATGGCATTTACTACTATGTAATAACAGATGAATTCCCGGCTATCCCCCGCTATTTAAAAGGAAGTCCTTCCAGTAGTTTTGGTTTTTAGATGAAAGCCCTCCTTCTAATAGCACTAGTTCTCTTGGGAATCCCCAGGGCCCGGGCGCATGATGCGGACCGGGCCTTTTTCACAATTTATTTTGAAAGCACCTCTATTCGCATTGAAGCGGAGGTACCTTGGACTTTCAGAAAAGCGGTGAGTCAGGCCTTTCCGGAAGCAATGATGAGCAAGGACAGCCTCTTAATCGCTGAGGCCTTTGAACTTTACCTCCGAAATAGCATCAGGGCTTTTGACCCGTCCAATAAAGAATTAGCCTTCTTAAAATGGAATAACCTTCCGGCGGAAGGGCATCAACATTCGGGGCATTTTGAACTCTTCTTCGAAAAGGGAAAATTAGCTCACTTAGAAAATCATTGCATGCTGGAACTCTATGAAGATCAGGAAAACCAGCACTATATACCGCAATGGGACCTTAGCTTTCAAACCAATCGCCAACATCCGGGCTATAAACTCGACAGTGATCAAAGTTCCACCCTTCTCAACTCTTGGTTCTTCGTCGCCTTAGCACTGATCTTCAGCCTTATGGTGGGCCTTAAGATTCGTGAAAGAATGCTTAGTGAATAATTAGGTATTGTGATTGAAAACTTCCTTTAGAACGAAGCAAATACATGCCCGGACTTAAATTCAATCGCAAGGTATTCCCCTCTGATTGCTGATAAACCTTGAGCAAGCTTCCGTTCATATCCAGCAATTCTAAATCGCCCATCTCTGGTAGCCAGTTCTCAATTTTCACTTGATCCCTGGCGGGTTGAGGATAAATTTCCCATGACGGATTACTTAATTCTTCACTAGCCAGGCTGCTGGTAAAAATCATGGTACCCCAGGTATCAGGCCGATAATGATCTGCCATTAAAGGCCAATGGAACCATTCAAATGTGGTATTAGTATTCACAAAGGCAATGCCGATACTATCTCCTGCCTGCGGGTAAAAATTTAGGGTAGACCAGGGAATTGCCATTTCAAAAGTATCCGGGTAAAAAGCGGCATTGGCATTAGGTATGCCAATCCAGTTCGGACGAACCTCCTGACAAGAATCATAAACCCCATAAGCCCCTTGATATTCGCAGTCAGTGGCAGAAACATGAAACCACCAGTCATCCGAAGCAAAAGCCGTATCTCGGTCCAAATTCAAATCTAAAAGCACTTCTGGAAAACGAAATTGTGGGCCTAAATGATCAGTGAAAGCGAAATACAAATACTGATCGTCATATTGGTAATAGGCCTTGGAATAAACATTGGGTGTAATATCAATTCCCACATAATCTTGCAAATCCCATTCGCCGGCACTTAAATGACCGTCTATTTGCACGGCATTGTACACACGAGGGTAGATTACATTTTGAGCCAGGATAGTGCTCGAAATAAGCCCTAGAAATAGGAGTAGTATTCTTCGCATAAAAAAGAGTTTTGCCTAAGATAATTTCCCAACAATTAGGAGAACCACAATTTCTTGCTAAAGCTCTGTAATTGAATCGTTTTCCGCAACAATAAACAAGTTAACGCGCTAATGTTACTAAAGTCACCAAAGGCCTAAAGCTAACTTTTATCATACTTTTTCCTCCTAGTTCTGGGGACCTTTACTGAAGTAAATGAAACCCATAAGCCATGAAAGATTTAGTGATTTTAGGCGCAGGAACTGCCGGAACCATGATGAGTAATCATCTGGCCAAACGCCTTCCAAACGACTGGAGAATCCGCATTGTAGATCAACGCAAGATTCACCACTACCAACCCGGATATCTTTTTATTCCCTTTGGGACTTATAAAGAAGAAGATATCATCAAACCTATTCAGCAGTTTATTCCCGAACGGGCTGAATACATCCAACAAAGTATCTTAAAAGTAGATGCCGAACATAATCGGGTTTACCTTGAAGACAGCCGGGTATTAGACTACGATGTTTTAATCATTGCCACCGGTACCGACATTGCTCCAGAAGAAATTGACGGAATGATGGGCGATCACTGGCATAAGTCTGTATTCGACTTTTACACCCTGGATGGTGCTGTGAAACTCCATAAAAAACTGGAAAATTGGAAAGGTGGACATTTAGCCGTGCACATTACCGAAATGCCTATTAAATGCCCGGTTGCTCCCCTTGAATTCACTTTCCTGGCTGATGCCTATTTCGAACAAAGAGGTATTCGCGACAAAGTGAAAATCTCATTTGTAACGCCTATGGATGGCGCCTTTACCAAACCGGTAGCCAGTGCCCATTTAGGTCACCTACTGGAAGAAAAAGGTATCGAGGTAGTTCCCAACTTCAATATCATGAGCTTGGATGGTGAAAGAAAAGTAATTACCGATTACGAAGGCAAGGAAGTAAGTTATGATCTCTTGGTAACCATCCCCACCAATAAAGGTGCAGATTATGTAGAACGCAGTGGTCTGGGTGATGAACTCAACTTTATCCCTACTCACAAAGGCACCCTGCAAAGCAAGGCTAAGGAGAACATCTTTGTGATTGGCGATGCTACCAATTTACCTGCCTCTAAAGCCGGGTCTGTAGCACACTTTGAAGGTGAAATCCTTCTCGAAAATATAATGCGCTATATCAATGGCAAGGAATTGCTTGATGAATTCGATGGCCACGCCAACTGCTTTGTAGAAACCGGTCATGGTAAAGCCCTCTTAATTGACTTTAATTATACCCATCAGCCCGTAAGCGGCACCTTCCCCATTCCTGGTGTAGGTCCTTTAAATCTCCTCAAAGAGAGCCGCATGAATCACATGGGCAAGATGGCCTTTAAATGGATTTACTGGAATATGCTGATTACCGGCAAGCATATCCCCTTTGTTAGCTCTAAAATGAACGAAGCCGGTAAAAACTTTGAAGAAGCAAACGTTTAAAAACAAAAGCCATGGAAGCCACAATTGCCGGTCAAATCATTGACCTCAACAACGAAGGATACCTCACCGATTTAAATCAATGGAACAAAGAGGTAGCCGCCCAGATC
This sequence comes from Flavobacteriales bacterium UBA7878, assembly GCA_002501205.1. Classification (GTDB taxonomy): domain Bacteria; phylum Bacteroidota; class Bacteroidia; order Flavobacteriales; family Schleiferiaceae; genus Croceimicrobium. The sequence continues at coordinate 3,324 of DLRW01000027.1, read as the reverse complement.
GCCCAGGAAGAGGGCATAGAACTCACCGACGGACACTGGCCCGTATTGGAGTACTTACAAGAACAATATCGCAACGAAGTACCACTAAGCATTCGTAAGGTGGGAAAAAGCGGGGTAGTAGACATCAAGCAATTTTATGCTTTGTTCCCCGGTGGACCGCTTAAAAAAGCCAGCCGCATCGCCGGAATTCCTAAACCAGCAAGTTGCATTTAAAAACGAAAGATCATGGACCCCAAGACAATGGATAATCCCGCGGAAGTAAACAAAGATGCCCGCGTTAAAAAAATGATGCTCATCCTTTCTAAGGCGACCATCGACAACGTATACGCCTGCTTCATCCTGGCCAACGGCGCCCGTATGGAAGGTATCGAAGCAGAAATTTTCTTCACATTCTTCGGCCTTGAAGCCGTACAGAAGAAAAAACTGGAACATCTGCATGTGGCCACCGTCGGAAACCCCGCCATGCACATCCCTACCCTTTTAGGGGGTTTACCCGGAATGGAATCCTTTGCCACCAATATGATGAAGAAGGAAATGGAAAAATTGGACATTCCTCCGGTGGGTGAGTTCATCGAAATACTGGAAGCCTCTGGAGCTAAACTCTGGGCTTGTAAACTCGCGATGGACATGTTCCACCTTGAACGCGAAGATCTAGTAGACGAAATTTCTGATGTGATTACTGTTGGAGACTTCTACAACCGCGCCCAGGGAGAAAATACACATTTGTTGTTCATTTAGAGCAAATTGTGGGTTTCATCGGAGTCGCCTCGAATGTAAATTCGGGGCGATTCTATTTTTAGCATTAGCGTACCTTCGTAGCATGAAGAAAACCCTGCTATTGCTCTTCCTTCCTATATGGGGATTATTGGCCCAAGAAAGCCATTCCTTAAAATTAAAGCCCTCTAATTTCCATGAAGTTGCCCGAGAAGTATTCTATTCAGACAGCTTCGAATGGACCAATGGCAATTATGCTTTCCTGGGCATTTCAGCCTACAGCTTCGCAAAAAATCCTTTTGAGCTCGACATCCGATTTAAAACCAAAGATGGTTGGCAGGAATGGCAAGCTATGGATGACCAACACAACGAAGAGGACATTCAGGATCGACAAACTTTTGTTCTAAACCCTTTTGAAGAGCAAATCCTGGCCTGGGAAATTCATAGTTCGGATCTACCTCAATCGGATCTGGTGATGCGATTTTTCACTGCTCCCAAAGAAAATAATCAAGATCTTCAATTAGATTTCAGCTCAATCTCAGACCCGGAAAGCTGCTCTTGTCCTCGTCCTCCGGTATGCGATCGAAATTGCTGGTGCCCCGATGGTACTTGCCCTCCCCCTACCTACGACAATACCACTCCTACGCACTTAATAGTGCATCACTCAGCTGGATTCACGAACGCTACAGATTATCAATACGTAGTCGCCTATTACTGGGATTTACATGTTAATACCAATGGCTGGAGCGATATCGGCTACAACTGGTTGATAGACCCCAATGGTGTGGTTTACGAAGGCCGTGGAAGCGGTCATTCTGGAGCTCATTTCAGCTGTATGAATTCTGGAACCCTCGGCTTTTGTGTAATTGGTGATTACCGTACTAATCCAGTTCAATCTGCAGCATTGCAATCATTGGCTGAAATACTCTTATACGAAGGCTGCCAAAATTCCATTAACCTGGCTGACAGCAGTGTGCATACCAGCTCGCAATTAATGCTTCGCCATATTTCAGGGCATCGCGATGGAAACAGCGCCTCGGTAGGCTGCCCCAAAGGAACTGTTTGTCCGGGACAGGTACTTTACGATAAACTGGATTCCCTGGCTCTGGCCTTAAGTCAAAATGCCTGCATGCTTAGTCAAAAGGATTACACCATCGATCAAAGCTTAAAGCTATTCCCCAATCCTGCAACCGAGATATTACATTGGGAAGGAGACGGACTTTGGACTCAACCGGAAATCAGAGACCTTTCGGGTCGTTCCGTATTAATCCAAAACATCAATGAAAATAGCCTTGATGTTTCCGACCTTGCCGCCGGTATTTACTTTTTAAGCCTTCAGCATGAAGGCCATCGCCAAACCTTTAAATTTTGGATACAATGAGGATTTTAGTCCTGACTTTCGTTCTTCTGAACTTCAGCTTGCAAGCGCAAAATTTACAAGCTTATCAAATCTACAATGCGGATGGCGATAAAGTAAGCTTTACAGAAATGACGGCTTCTATGGCTGAAGCCGATGTAATCCTCTTTGGTGAATTGCATAACAACCCTATCTGTCACTGGTTGCAATTTGAGCTTACCCAAAGTTTGCATCAGCAAGACTCCAATATGGTTTTAGGTGCTGAGATGTTTGAAGCCGATAACCAAGAACCCTTAAATCTATATCTCCAAGATAGCATTGACAGCAAAGGACTCGACAGCCTGGCTCGTCTTTGGAACAATTACAAAACGGATTACAAAGGTTTAGTTGATTTCGCGAAAAGTCATCAACTGCCTTTTATCGCTACCAATATCCCTCGCCCTTATGCCCGCCAGGTATTTAAGCAAGGATTGGTAAGTTTGGATACCCTGTCAGACAGTGTGAAAAACTGGATTGCTCCCTTGCCCATCGACTATGATGGCGAACTTCCCGGCTATAAGGCTATGCTCGAAATGATGGGGGGCCACGGTGGTGAAAACCTTCCTAAAGCCCAAGCAATTAAAGATGCTACCATGGCGCATTTCATCGTTTTAAACCTGCCTAAAGACGGTATTTTCATCCATTACAATGGTGATTACCACTCCAAGGATTTTGAAGGCATTAGTTGGTATTTAAATCAGTATGCAGAGGATTTAAAGATCATGACCATCAGCACCCAGCTACAGGATAATGTGAATGAATTGGACAGTGCCAATGCCGGTCATGCAGATTTCACTTTACTAATCGACGGTCAGGTAACCAGCAGTTATTAGTCGCGGCCCAATTCGGCTTCCACCGCATCCCTAATAAGGTCCATTTCGTAACCCTGGCGTTGCAGGTAGCCTATTAACTTGCTGCGGCGAACATAGTCATTGGAACCCTTGCTGAGCGGCCATCGTTTTTGGCATAGAGTAATAAGGTTTTGATAATAGAGCTCTGGATCAATTTCGCTAAAGGCCTTTTTTAGGACATAAGCGCTAAGCTGATGAGGATATAGTGCCTGTTTGATTTTGATCCGCCCCCACTTCTTAATCTTATACTTACCCCGCACAAAAGCCCGGGCAAAGCGCTCTTCATCTACAAAGCGCTCCAGAATTAATTCGGATAACAAGGTATCTGCAATTTCTGGAAAGAGGCCATAGCTGAGCAACTTA
>DLRW01000037.1 GCA_002501205.1 Flavobacteriales bacterium UBA7878 | reverse complement strand
AAACGGATAAAATCTTCATCCGTGCTTTCATCCACCTGTATTTTAGTATCGTCATCAGCATCCGACAGAATCTTTAAGGATTGCCAACTTGCATAGCCATCAGCATCGCTAGTGAGTACATATCCGTTGGACTGGAAACCATCTTCGTACTTTAAATCTCCAGAAATATGTAAGGTGGCGTCAGGATCGCTTACCCCAAGGCCTGTATTACCATTTTTGAGAACTACTAAAGCATCTGAACGATCCTGAGCACTATTGCTCGTCCCATTTCCCAGTACAAAGAGTCGATCATTTGCATTGAATGTCGTTGTCGCATTGGGAGCATATGTTGTATTATATGTCCCAAGTACAACTTCTGTATAGGATTCTGCTGATACTCCCAAACCGAGCGCAACGGAACTTTGGCCGTTGGCATCGTTAGAATATCCAATGGCTGTAGAGGCTTCTCCAGATGCGGAAGACTCTTTTCCAATGGCTGTTGAACCTTCTCCAGAAGCTAAAGTATTGTAGCCAATCGCGAAAGAATATTCTCCACGGTTACTTTCATCCCAGAGCGTATTCGTAATAATTCCTGCCCTAAAGGCACCTTTACTTTTGTCAAAGAAGAATCGATTGTCATGTGATTGATCTGAATCATCATCCAATTGGTAAGAACCAAAAACAAAATCATAGGATGATTCAACTATAGATGTATCAGCAATTACAATACCATTTATGGTGTCGAAAGTATTGGTAACAAGGGAAGATAGGTCTACCGAGTTAGTACCTGAAATAGCGAGTTCAGTACCTGATAAGCTCAGTGTTTGATCTAAGGAAGAGAGGTCAAGCGCATTGCCATCACTAATGCCAAGATTAGTCCCGGTTAAGCTCAAAGTCTGATAGTCTGCAAATTGTGTCCAATTAGCATTTCCATCTGCATCACTAGTAAGAATATAGCCATCAGCTTGATTTCCGTCTTCATACTTCATTTGCCCAGCAAGGTGGAATACGGTGTCTGGTGAACTGGTACCGATACCTATATTGCCATTTTTAAGGATAACCATCGCATCAGATCGGTTAGATGTATTATTACCATTACCTATAGTGAAGAGGCGATCGTTTTCATCCCATCCCGTACTATCATTAGGCGTATAGCTGGAGTTAAATCGACCAATTACAGTCTCATAAGCGGATTGAGATATCGTATTACTTCCCAATGCGATTGATTTGTCACCGATTGCCATGGAGTAGTAACCTATAGATGTAGATTGGGACCCACTGCTTTCTGCACCTGTTCCAAGGGCCAATGAGCTGAAACCACTTGCTAATAGGTTATATCCAATTGCCGTCGAAAAAGATTCAGTGGCATCTGACTGAACCCCCATTGCTATAGAATACTGCCCACTGGATATAGAGCCTGAACCTATTGTAAAAGATTTTTCACCACTTGCAACGGTCCCAAAGCCCATGGCTGTGGAATAATCTCCTGTAGCTTTGGTATTAAAACCACTTGCAAAAGACGCTAAGCCAAGACTGTCTTGGTCCCAGTGGGTATTCCTTGCTTCACCTGCACGAAATGCAGCCGTTCCCTTATCAAAAAATAAGCGTCTATCATGGTCTGGATCGTTATCATCATCCAGCTGGGAAGAGCCAAACACAAAATCGTCACTAGCTAGATTTACCCCACCGCCAGGCTGTATTATGCCCTCAGAAACATTAAATGCATCTTCAGCATTATCTAGGGCCAGCCAGGTAGAATTCGTGTAATAATAGAATGCACTATAGGAGCTATCAAATACCATTAGCCCTTCGGCTGGGTTGCTGATGCTTGTACGAGCGGTACTGTCCATTCGGGGGATGAGAAGACCTTTATTCGTAGCCGTGATTTCCAATGCCGCACTGGTATCCGGCAAGGTGTTACCTATGCCGACAGCGCCATCTCCACTAATGCGCATTCGCTCTGTGCTATTTGTATAAAAGAGGATAGGGTCATCCACATAATTATTCATAATCATTGCATCAGGGTTCTGAAAATGAGCTGAGCCATTATGCCCGATATCCCCTGAAAGAGTTGAACCGTTGCGCATGAGAATCCCGGCAAATGAAGTATCATTCGTGGCATCGAAGAAAGCAGCTACATTACTACTATTGCTTTCAACATGAATTTGCAACAAGGGTGCACTAGTGCCCAAACCCATATTACCGCTACTATCGATTATCATGGCCTCGTTGCCTGCTACGTCAAAACGAATACGATCCTCATCCGCACTTTCTTCCACATTAATATGGGTGTCACCATCCGTATCGGTAATGGTGGTCCATTCTGTGCCTGAAGATACCTCCTGCCAATCGCTACCATCATAAAAATAAAAGGCCGCATAAGAGCTGTCAAACACTAGCAATCCAACGGCGGGGTTACTGATGGTATTTCGAGCGGTACTATCCATACGTGGAATCAGCAATCCTTTGTCTGAGGCCTCAATTTCCAGAGCAGCACTGCTGTCTGGAGTAATTGTGCCAATCCCAACGTTTTGGTTTTGAGCAAGAGCGACTTGGGCCATCATTAGTACAGCCACAACAGCCAAATAGAACCTCCCCTTATTCTTGTCTTTTTGAATCATCCTCCTCTGGAATTAGAATTTTTCCACACTCTTGCAATGCCATCTCAAACTCAATCAAATGGTCGTTTTGCTGAACAATCTGCTGGTGCTGTTTATTGATAAGCTTCCGTTGACTCTCAATGATTGGAGTCAAGGTAAACTGACTTGCATACCAACTTGATAAGCGTTCGATAAGGAATTGTAGTAGGCGTTTCATTTGCTTGTACAAAACAAGCTTGAAGTCGCCAGAGGAACCCTGTGACAGGGGGATACAAAGTAGTAACAGAGGGGGGTAACAGGCCGGCTACAAGTCTCTAATATATTGATCCAGAGACTCCTCCTGACCAATGTTCAATTTCTTCTTTGCCCGGTAGCGACCCATTTTAACGGCTGCGGTAGTAGTGTTTCGGTGCGTGGCGATTTGTTTTCGGCTAAATCCAAGCCTTACAAATGACAACAACTCCACTTCGGTAGCAGATAAATTTGGATGCTTTTCCTTAAGTCGCTGTAAGAAGCCATCATGCTCACCTTTCATTTTCTCATGAAAGAAAAGTTTGTTGCTGTCTTCTAATTTATCTGCGTTTAAATCCGCTAAAACGCTTTTAAGCGATACATCACCACTATCTTTTGACAGTTTTTTAATATTCTCTGCCAGCTGCTCTTTTTTCTTGAGTTCCTTTAGTGTATTATTCAAAAGGGTGCTTACCTGTTCTGATTTTTGGGTGACGATTTGACTTAACTCTTCATTTTCGTCTGCGCGCTTGCGCAATTCTAAGGCCACTCGGTGAGTTTTGGCTTTGTTTCGGAAATAGACTATCACAAATAGAGCAATAAAGGTGAAGGATATGAAGCCTAAAATCCAGGATTTTTGGTTGGCCTTACGTAGGCTTACTTGTTTTTCAATCTCAAGATTCTTTGCGATTTCTAAACTATCCAGTTTGTTCTGCGCTTTGAGTTGTTCCTCGGCCTTAAGGCGCGTCATATTTTGATACTGGACTCTATCCGTAGTAGCTCGGTCAATTTCATAGAAAACATGCAGGTGAACAAAAGCATCCTCAAATTTCTCCTGCATATAATAGGCTATTGAAAGCGAATAAAACGGAACCTTAAGTCGGACTGAATCTTGAAATTCCTCTAGCATGTCTCGAGATTTTTCATAGAACGGAATAGCCTTTTCAGGGTCTCCAATGCGCGTGTAATACACTCCGTAACTACTGTAAACGGTTTCAAGACCAATGAGATTGCTATCTAAGGAATACATCGAGTCTGCTTTGCTTAAATAGTGAAGCGATTGATCTAGAAGTTCAGGATCAGGATCTAGACCTTGCTCTTTGAGCATATTGTACTGCACACCTTTTATTAAGGATATGTTGCGATAACATTTTCCTGCAATGCTGTGGTAAGATCTTTTTTCCGCGCCCTTAACCACCGATTTGAAAGACATTAGTGCTTCAGTAAGAAGTGAATCCATTAAAGTTGGATTTCGTTCAATTTGCACCGCCTTCATCCGATAATAAGTGGCTTCATCAGCCATAACCTCCCATAATACTTTCTCGTTCCCACTTTCCTTTGCAAGCTCTTTTGCTTTATCCAAGTACTCCTTTCCTTGCTCAAAATCCAACTGAGTCCACCAAGTATGAGCATAGTTCAAGTACGTTATGGGCAATTCGTAACCTGCTTTAAATCTTTGCTTTAACTCTAGCGATTTATTCAATATTTCTAGGGCATTCTCGAGATCTCTACGCAACATCACGTAATACGAAAGATGATCAAGGACATTGGCATATTGCAGACCGAGGAACCTGTTCTCTGGATATGCGGAATGAAGTGAATCCAAATATTCTGAGGTATTCGGAAGTTGAGACTTCCATTTCAGCGGATCTTGATAATATTCTTCCAGACCTGCTGTCCTATTTAATACTTCTAAACTGTCAGAACTTGGCAATGATTGCCCCCAAGAGAATATAGTATTAAGTATGAGTATTGCTAGAAAGACGTTTCGCATGTCACAATTGTAGGTAACTTGAATAACAAAAGTACTCAGGGATGCAATACAGAAAAGACTTAGACGGCTACATTAGGGCTACACCCACCGCTAACTCTACTGTTTATGTTGGCTTCCCCGTAATTCAGCCCAATCTATTTAGTTTCAATTTTTATTCAAGCGAATATAAAAACCATTGAACTCCCATAAACTTTAAAATCCATTAAGGAATAGGACTTCGACACTCGAAGTAAGCTAAGGAGATCAGATAGCTACCCAGCTCAAAAACATTCCCTAATTTCCCTCCATGCGAATCATTGGAAGCATCCTTATACTGCTAAGCCTTTCACTGGGCCTTCAGGCTAAATGCACTTCGCGTGGAATCTGGGTCAAAACCTTGCAGGATAGTTTAGCTAATGGTGATTTAATTCAATTGGTAGGCTATGCCCACAGTATTGATATTCTGGATTCCTTAGGAAGCAGGTATCCCGTTTATCTTCAATCTGGAGAACAAAAGGTGGAATTGGAAATTGTCGAATACTATAAAGGTCAGGTAAACATTGCAAGCGTGTACTTAAGAGCCAAGGCTCCTTTAAAAGCGGGTGATTATTATGAATTTCATATCGATAATCTGGACCCCTACCATGAATACCATTTAAAGGAAAGGGAGAAAAAAGGAGATAAAGGTCAGTATAAAGGATGGTGGATCGCCAAGAGGAGATCTTTGCCAGTTCCTGTCCAAATGAATCCTCCGGTATTTTCAGAAACCATTTTCCTACCTCTAGGTTGTGGTCCGGAAAGCTTTTGCAAATTTATAGCGGATTCCAGCTACCGTAATCGCTACGAAGTCAAAGTTGAGCTCTACAATCACAATAGTCAGACAAGTCATATTTCTGTCCTTGGGATAAGCTTAGATAATGAGCTCTGGGTTGGAACTAATATGTGTAGTGGCGATTTTTATTTTATAAAAAACCACAGCTATAAAGTTCGTTTCTGCCTGCGCAATGCCCGCGGTGAAGAATCGGAATGGACGGAATGGATGAAAGCTCCAAACCCAAACAGTTCTAATGGAAATTGATTCTAAAAAAGACTGAGGCTTTATCTGATTTTAGAATCTCATTTACCTTTAGCCTTTTCCAATTCCATGAATATCAAACTTATTCGCCTCGCTATAATCTGCTTAGTACTTCTGATAAGTCCAGCTTCAGTTCTGGCCCAAGTGCAGGAGAGCATGACTCCCAACAAAATCAAAAGCTTTGGTTTGAGTGGGGCGCATCTTCAGCTGAAGGAAGAAAATCTGCATCCCAAAGTGCATAGTGCCTTGGCTGCTGGATTAAATTATCAATCCATTAAATGGGGAAACAGCCTGCGCCTTTTTCGTTTAGACCTGGGCTATGCCCGACCTAAAACCTTTCTCGAAGCAGTGGGCTATAGCGTGAATGCCCGAATTCAAGCTCAATATCAATACCTACGGACGATTAAGAAGGCTAACAATTGGCACTACTTATCCGGGGCTCAGGCCCTGGCTTCTTATCAAATCAATTATTACCCTAATTGGGATGATAGCCATTTGTATTGGGCCAATCAATTTAATTTGGGCTGGGCCAACCGCCTTTACTTTTTCACCGAATCCAAAGGAAGCTGGATTTTGAGTTCCTCCCTGAGTGTTCTTTCCTTGTATTCCCGACCAGAAGCCTTGCGCCAATATAAAATCGACGATCTCTCCCCTTCGGGAATTCTCTCGGCTTTGCACTCGAACATGAATCTGGGCAGCCTAAATCGAAATCTGAACCTAAACCTGGCCTGCGAATACCGCTTTAAATTGAGTGCCAAACATGCGCAGTCCATCGGCTATAGCTATTCCTACCAGCGCAGTGAAAGTGATATTTCAAGGCTCTTCCAAAGCAGTGTACATAGTCTAAGCTATAATTTCTATTTCTTATGATCACCTGGAAAAATAGCCTCCCATTAGCCGTCTTGCTGATCTTGAGTACTGCTTGCTTAAAGAATGAAAATTTCAAAAGCGATTATCAAGGATACAGCCCAGCCTTGCTTAATGATGATCTCGAGATTTCGGACCCCGAAAGCGAAGGCATGGATGCAAGCAAAATTGAAGCTGCCTATAAATTACTCTATGAGGATGATCGTTTTGTGATGGCCCGAAGTCTCTTAGTCTTTTGGCATAATAAACTGGTCGCCGAGGCTTATCCCAATTCTATCGAGGATCGAGACTCTTATGCCAATATTCAATCCTGTACCAAGTCCATCACCTCTATTATGGCCGGCATTGCCTTGCAGAATGGACTTTTTGATTCCCTTGAAACACCGCTCTATTCCCTTATTCCTGATGCCTTTGATTCGGATCAGCGTAAGCGGGAAATTAGCCTGGCAGATGCCTTGCGCATGCAAACGGGCCTAGAATTCGATAATGGCGTTCATACTCTTGGGCTTTATCAAAATGAAGGGAACTCAGCTGCCTTTGTGCTGGAACAAGATTTTCTCTACCCTGCCGGGGAGATCATGAATTATAATGATGGGGCTCCGCAGTTAGTATCAAAAGCCATTGAAGCAAAGGCTGGTATGAACCTGGCTCAATATGCTGATGAAAAACTATTTGCGCCCTTAGGGATCAGCAATTATCAATGGGAAGAAGCAAAGGATGGCAGCTCCTATGGTGCCTTCAGCTTATATTTAAAACCACGCGACCTTGGGAAGATTGGTCTTTTACTGCAGAATAAAGGATTGTGGGATAATCAAGTGATTTTGGATAGCCTTTATCTGCAAGAAGCAAGAAGTATTCAAGTTGCCGCTAATTACAACCATGAGCCCTACGGCTATTATTTTTGGATCATTCCCGCCATGAAAGCCTATGCCGCCTTAGGTCATGGTGGTCAGTTTTTGTTGGTAGTGCCTGATGAGGAATTAGTAGTAGTCTATACCGCCTGGCCTTATACCAGTGGGCAGTTCTTCGATCAGCGGAATGATTTAATGCAAATGATTGTGAATAGTGTCAAATAGTAAAATCATCAGCCGGAAGAAAATATTCCCCAAATATGCCAAAGCCTCTCAAATCTTGGGCTTTTTTGCATTGATCCTCTTTATGAATAAAGCGAGCAATGCCATTGGGGATATTGCATCAGAGAATAGCAGCTCAAGCCATACCGGATTAATGGATTGGATTGTTTCGGCAGGTCTTTTAATTATGGTCTTTGCCCTAAATGGATTCGCCATTTATGAATTCCAAGTTCGTCTCCAAAAGAATGGACTAGCCTTTGGTAAATCCTTATTGACCTTCAAAACAGAGAAGACCTTAAGTACAGAGGATCTCAACAACCTAGTCTTACGCCAAAGGCCGGATAAGTACTTTGAAATTGTCCTTTTCAGCAGGGATGCTCAAGAATTCCCATTGGCCCTAATTGCCAATCGAAATCCTGCCCGCGCTAAACTACAGGAACTCTATCAGGAACACTTCCAAAACTGGAATTGCGAACTGATCGACGAAAGCTTAAATTAATTACTCACCGTAAACACCCGGCTGATATTAAAGCCAAAGTGTAAATCACCATCTAACCAAGAGCCATCAGTTTGGGTAAAGGCATAAGGTTCTGCCACCCCACGGGCATTGGTTACGAAGAGCTGAAATACGTGACCACCGGTTTCAATATCAATACCTACCGATAAAGCATTAGTGAAATTGCTGAAAGGCACATTCATAGGCAAGGCCAGTGGATCTGCACTTAAATCCGGATATTGATTTGGATTCAAAACCGGAACATACTCTACCGTAATGGCATGCATAGGCGTAATCTTATAACGGGCGGCAATACCCACCGCGATCTGAGTATTATTGTCGGCTGCGCGATTAGTGAGATTGCTATGAATCAAGGTCGGAACAATCTGCGCCGAAAAATTCTGACTGAACTTTCGCGCGATAACCAACTCATGCACATAAGACATGCGACGACCAAAAGTGCGATCCACGCCATCACTTACCCGGATAGCCGAATAATAAGCTGATGAAAATCCGGTCACACTCACCGGCATCTTGCGGGCGCCTTTAGACTGACGCAGTAAACGGTATTTCGCAAAAACATCATAGGTCTTACGGAAGCCGGTATGTCCCAAGCCCACATTCAACCATGAGGTTGGGCTATAGTCCAAAGTCAGGCGTACCTGAGCATTATCAAGGCCCATGAAATTGTAAAAGAAATCATCATTAAAAGCACCGAAACGGTGCAGAATGGTATACTGCAAAACCCCTTTACCCGGAAGTTCATTGGTTTGCAGGTTTACCACCTTGGTCCCCTTCCAGGTTGCAAAGGCATATTCTGTTTTATTGGCATCAGCCTGTTCCAATTCGGCCATCAAATCTTCCTGTGCCCATAAAGATAGAGGAGCAAAAGCTGCCAGAACTAAAAATCGCTTAAGCATATTCAAACTTTACCGTTACCGAAATTTCATTGCTGATATTGTCCTTCTTGGCCGTGGGAATCTCAATGCCATAATCGGAACACTTTAAAAGGAATTCTGCTTGCACGCTTACTTTGCCTCCTTTTACCACCAAGATCACCTCTTTTGTAATCTCCTGGCTTTCGCCATGAACGGTCATTGTTCCCTTAAACTGAAGGGTATATTTCGCGTCCTTGCTAAGATCAATCTTAGTGTAATCGGCTATACTGCCTTTAAAAGAGGCACTTGGAAATTTACCGCTCTCCATGTAATTTTCATTGAAATGCTCCTGCATCAGGGCCTTTTCAAATTGAAAAGCTTTGATCGGAACTAAAAAGGCAAAGCTGCCATCTTCCAGATTGAGGATGCTACTTACCTGATTGTTCTCAGCGGTGATATCTTCTACCGGCGCATCCGAAAAGAACTTCACAAAACCACTACGGGTACTAACTTTTTGCGCCTGGCTCATGAAGCTAGCGCCTATAAATAAAAGGAGGACTAATTTTTTCATCTTCAAGAATTAATTGTTTTGAGCACCAGCCTGAACCCAAGCTCTAATTTTATCTATTTCACAGTTCGAAAGCTTTCCGGTAGGTGGCATTTCTGCTCCGCTTGTACCGGTGATTCTGCCCACCAAATCACCATTATCGGCAATCTGTTTGGCCGAACTATAGGTTCGTAAATCCAAACCACCTACTCCACCAGGGCCAACATGGCATCCGGCATCGGTACAGTTATTCGTAAGAATCGCTTGGACTTCGGCACTATATGTCACATTTAAACTATCACAAGGTGCTACCTGAAGGTCTTCAAGGTTTTCACTACTGCAAGCTATCAAGCTAAATGCCAGCAGTGAGAGGCTAAAAATTTTCCGCATCTTTCTATTTTGGAACAGGACGAATATCTTCTTTATTTTAGGCTTTTCCCGAATCTATTTTTATTTACGCTAAGTTTAATCCTACGGTTTGCCCGATAGCCGCCAAATCTTATTACTATGAAAAAGTTCGCCCTTCCCCTTTTAATCGTAGGCATTTTAGTCCTTGCTGCCTATTGGTATGTTTTCCATAAACCCCATCGGGATTTAATTAATGAAGAGGCTGCTTTTAGCTTAAGTGCCAATAATTTAATGAGTGACTTTCAGAAGGATCGTGCTTTGGCAGATTCTCTGTATATCGATCAAATCATCAGCCTTCAAGGCGTAGTAAAAGAATTGCAGGAAACTGCGCTGATTTTAGAACCTGGGATTTACGGAAGTTTGGACAGTACTGAAAGCATGCCTGCTGCTCTAAAGGTGGGCGACAGCGTTCAAATCCGCGGTCGGGTTTTAAGTTTTGATGAGCTTTTTGAAGAAGTAAAGCTGGATTTCGTTCAATTCGAAAATCAATAAACCCAGGCACTTCTGCGCAAGCGTAGCAATTGCAAAAAGCCAATGATAAAGAAGGCCGACATGGCTAAGGCGCTGGCCTTCATATCTCCGGTAATATCAATTAAATAGCCATAAACGAGGGTACCACAAATGATGGCTACCTTCTCACTTACATCGTAAAAGCTAAAGAAGGAAGCCGTGGATTGCGTCTCGGGTAATAGCTTAGAATAGGTACTGCGGCTAACCGATTGAATTCCGCCCATTACCAAACCTACCAGGGCGCCCACCCCGTAAAACTTATACTCTACCCAGGGATCATTGCGATCCAGTAAAAAGGCGAGGACACAGATCAATGCCCAAATAGCAATGCTGATTTTTAAGGAGAGAATATTACCTCTTTTCTGAGCAAGCCTAGCAAATAAAATTGCACCGCCAATCCCCACAAACTGAATAATTAAAATGGTAGCAATTAACCTATTGCTATCCAAACCTAATTCCTCGCTACCAAACAAGCTGGCCAGTAATATGATAGTTTGCACCCCAACACTGAAGAAGAAGAAACTATAAAGAAATACCTTCAAGCGTGGATCTTCTTTCATTACGGCCATCACTGCTTTTAATTCGCGAAAGCCCTGCCAGATATAACCATCTGACTTCGGTTTACGATGATGTACATTATAGGGCAGTCTTTTAAAGGTGATTTGTGCAAAGCCTATCCACCAAATACCGGTGAGTAGGAAGCTAAATCGAGTGGCGGCACCCGAATCGGCAAAACCAAAGCTTTCATGAAAAATGATCATCACCAAATTCAAGATCAATAGCAAAGAAGAGCCTATATAACCTAAAGTATATCCTCTGGCACTAAGGCGATCTTGCTCCTCAGGAGTGGCAATTTCCGGTAAAAAGGCATTGTAAAACACAAAGGAGCCCCAAAAACCAACACTGGCTACTATGCTCAGCCCTATGCCATAATAAACATTATCGGCATCAAAAAAATAAAGCCCCATACAAGCAAAAGATCCCATATAAGCAAAGACCTTTAAGAAGGTGCGCTTACTACCCGAGTAATCGGCAATACCGGATAAGAAAGGACTCAAAATTGCCACTATAACGAAAGAGAAAGAAAGCGAATACGAATAGAGAGCGGTACTCTCAAATTCAGTTCCGAAAAACGTAATCTCTTCCGGGCTTACTGCTGCAAAATAAATTGGAAAAATGGCCGTGGCAATTACCAGCGAGTACACGGAATTAGCCCAATCATAGAAGGCCCATCCGAACTGAATTCGTTTGTTGGTCATGCATGCAATATACTAATCGCTGCCCATTAAATGCGTTTATCTTTGCGCCATGCAAAATTTGGAAAGACTAAGCGCGGAGCTTAAAGAATACCTGGTTGAAAGACCGGATATTGTGGTTACCAATCACTTCAATCCGGATGGTGATGCCGTTGGAAGTGCCACCGCTCTATGTGGGGTTTTAATGCAGCTAGGGCTGAAGGTGAAAATGATTATGCCCAATGATTATGCTGCCAATTTAAAATGGATGACCCTGAGCGAAGAAGTGCTCTTTTACGATCAGGCGGAAGCAGAAGCGGATACCTATTTGGAAAATGCCGGATTGCTTATTCACCTCGATTATAATAATCCCGCGCGTAGCGGTCCCATGGAATTAGCGATTCGCCATAGCAAGGCTAAAAAAATGATGATCGATCATCACCAACAGCCGGATGATTTTTGCGAATGGACCTATAGCGATACTTCCATGAGTAGTACCTGCGAAATGGTTTGGCATTTTTTGGAAGCCATGGGCTGGACCGAGCTACTTAGCAAAGATCTGGCAGAAGCCCTCTATACTGGCATCGCTACCGATACCGGGAATTTCCGCTTTAGCAGCACCAGCCCCCTCACCCACCGAGTGGCGGCCCAATTATTAGAAAAGGGAGTTGAAAATCAGAAGGTGGCCAGTAGAGTGTATGACAGCAATAGCATCAGCCGTTTTCAATTGCTGGGCCGCACCCTCAATCAAATGGAAATTCTGGAAGACTTTAATACTACCATTCTTTATCTGGATCAAAAGGATTTGGATGCCTGTGGCTTTCAAAAAGGGGACACAGAAGGCTTTGTAAACTATGGCCTTTCTCTGGAGAACATGGAGCTTTCTGCCTTTATCCTTCCCCGTGATGGTGGCCATAAATTGAGCTTCCGCAGTAAAACATCCTTTGATGTAAATCAATTTGCCCGCAGCTACTTTGAAGGCGGTGGACATAAGAATGCAGCCGGAGGTAAATCCGATCGCAGTATGGAAGATACCATAGCCTATTTAAAGGATTGCCTAAAATCGCATCAGGAAGAATTAAAGAGCTATGCAAGCATTGTTTAAATACTTTTTATTGGGTCTGGGACTAAGCCTAAGCGCCTGCCATCCCGGAACGGAAAACAGTCAAAAACTGGAACTCAAACAGGAGCGCCATCAAAATCCCCGGGAAAATAATATTGAGGCCCATCGTGCTTTCCTTCAAAAGGAAATAGAATCCATCGAGGCCTATATTGAAGACCGCGACCTGGACCTTAAGCGCAATGGCACGGGTATTTATTACTCTATTGATAGTACGGAGGCTCGGGGGCCGATGGCCAAAGAGGGCGATTTGGTTTATTACTATTTCAGCATCTCTATGCTGAATGGCAGTCAACTTTACCAATCTGATAGCAGTAAAGCCGCATCCCTGCTCATAGACCGCGAGGATGCCGAAATCGGATTACACGATGCCTTAAAGTTGATGCGCGTTGGGGATAAGGGCTTCTTTATCTTACCTTCGCATCGCGCCTTCGGGGTGGCAGGCGATCAAAATAAAGTTCCACCCTTTACCGCACTGGTATATAAATTAGAAGTCTTAGAAATTCAAAATCAAAATCAACAGAAATGAGAAACTTTTGGTTGACCGCATTCCTCATCGGAGGCCTGTTGTCGAGCTGCAGCTCCCAAAATTCCGTGGTAATTAATGGCGAAGAGCAAGAATTAAGCGACGGTGTTTATGCCCACATGAATACAAATATGGGCGATATCCTAATCAAACTCGAAGAGGAAAAAGCACCTTTAACCACTGCTAATTTTGTGGCTTTAGCTGAAGGAAATCACCCCGAGGTAGCCGAGCAATTCAAAGGAAAACCTTTTTACGATGGTTTGATCTTTCACCGTGTGATTCCTCAATTTATGATTCAAGGAGGTGACCCCGAAGGTACTGGTATGGGTGGCCCCGGATATCAGTTCGAACAAGAAACCAGCAAGGACTTAAGTCATAATAAAGGTGTTATCTCTATGGCCAACTCAGGCCCTAACACCAATGGAAGTCAGTTCTTTATCACTGTAGCTCATACTGCTCACCTCGATGGAGGCTATAATGTATTTGGAAAGGTGGCAGCCGGACAGGATGTGGCTGATAAAATCTCTGAAGTAGAGCGCAATCGTCAAGATCGTCCTAATACCGATGTAGTGATCAATACCGTAAAGATCATCCGCAAGGGATCTGCTAAAGATTATGATGCCCCTAAAGCTTGGAACGAAGCCAAAGAAGCTATGGTAGCTGCCAAAGCGGAAGAAGAAGCTGCCGCTAAAAAGCAGGTTGAAGAATTAACTGCTGGCATGGAGCAAACCAGCACCGGTTTATACTACGAAGTACTTACCGAAGGTACCGGTCCTAAGCCAGAGCCAGGCCAAATGGTATTAATGAACTATTCCGGTTGGTTACCTGATGGAACCTTATTCGACTCCAGCATTGAGTCGGTAGCCAAAGAAGGTGGTCGTTTTAACCCCGGTCGTAAATACGAGCCCTTCGCAGTAGCGGCAGGTCGTAATGCCCCGGTGATCCAGGGATGGCGTGAAGCCTTAGTGCGCATGAAAGTGGGCGACAAATGGAAATTGGTTATTCCTCCTAATTTAGGTTATGGCAGCCGTGGTGCTGGTAACTTAATCCCACCAGATAGCTGGTTGGTATTTGAAGTAGAAATGGTATCCATTAAAGAAGCCGGCTCTGAGTCCGCTAAATAAGAAAAGATGCAAGACGGTATTTATGCCCGTTTCAGCACCCCCAGAGGTAGTATTACCTTAAAGCTGGAACATGAAAAAACTCCACTCACAGTTGCCAATTTTGTAGGATTGGCAGAAGGCAAAATTGAAAACAGCGCTAAGGGAAAAGACGAGCCTTATTACGATGGCTTGAGCTTTCACCGCGTAATCGCTGATTTCATGATTCAAGGTGGCGACCCATCCGGCAGTGGTGCCGGAGGTCCCGGATATAAATTTGTAGATGAAATTCATCCCGAATTAATCCACGATCGCCCCGGTATT
The DNA here is from genome assembly GCA_002501205.1 of Flavobacteriales bacterium UBA7878. GTDB lineage: Bacteria > Bacteroidota > Bacteroidia > Flavobacteriales > Schleiferiaceae > Croceimicrobium. Next base: position 69,121 of record DLRW01000037.1, on the reverse strand, counting down.
TTAAGTATGGCCAATGCTGGTCCTGGCACCAATGGCTCTCAGTTTTTCATTACCCACGGAGCTACTCCCTGGTTAGATGGAAAACACACCGTATTTGGTTCCGTAGTAGAAGGCTTGGAAGTAGTGAATGCCATTAAACAAGGTGACACTATGGATAAGGTGGAAATTCTCCGTCATGGAGCCGAAGCCGAAGCCTGGGATGCTGCCGCCGTATTTAGCGAGTGGATGGCAAAGCAAGATGAGATTGCTGCCGCTGCCCGCAAGGCTGAAGAAGCTAAAATGGCCCAATTAACCGAAGGTTTTGAGAAAACCGATAGTGGTCTTTTTTATAAAATTACCACCGAAGGATCAGGCGATAAGCCTCAAAAAGGTCAGACGGTAGCAGTGCATTATGAAGGTCGTTTAACCGACGGCACTGTATTCGACAATTCACATCAACGCGGGGAACCCATTAGCTTCCCGATAGGTGTTGGTCGCGTAATTCCAGGTTGGGATTTGGGAATCCAATTATTAAATGTGGGTAGCAAAGCCACTTTAATCATCCCACCCGACATGGCCTATGGCGCCTCAGGTGCAGGTGGAGTAATTCCTCCTAATGCCTGGCTAATATTTGATGTAGAGCTTGTAAGCGCTCAATAAATTTAAAGCGAACCTTCGGGTTCGCTTTTTTTATAGCTTTTCGCATCTTAGATACATGAAATACCTCCTGCTCCTTCTTTTCTTTTTTAGCACTTGCTTATCGGCTCAATGGATACCCATTCAAGAAAAACATATCGTTCAATTGACTGGAAAGGAGCGACAGATGGGCCTATTTGATGAAGGTCCAAGATTATTTGATCGAGAAGGAAAAGCCAATTTAAAACCCCATCGACGCTTCCATCCCACTTATCAAAAACTCTATCAACCGCAGGAGCTTCTGATTAAACTGAATGGAAAGTACCGCCTCGATTCGGTGCGTTTCTACGATGGCGCCGGCAAGGACAGTTTTGAAATTTACCTGGGAAACCCTGCTGATTGGAATCTAGCCTTAAAGCAGAGTACCGATCGCTATGAAAGCTGGCGTAGCTTCGAATTAAAAGGCCAGTCTGAATTAATTCTATTGCGCTTTAAGGGACCGCAAGCGGAGATTGGTGAAATGTACTTCTATGGCGAAAGACTGGCTCCTTTAATTCAGCCCTTGAAAAATCGGCAGTTGCGGTCTCCCTTGACCCTGGAAGAGTTTATGGGTATCAATGCTTTTATCGATGATCCTGGACCCAAAGTAGAAGCCGTAGCCGGTTTAGTGCGCGAATATCACAATTGGGATTGGCATTATCCGGAAGGACTAAAAGCAGGTCAAATTCAAATGGAAGGCATTCGCTTTGCACCGGCCGCCGCTGGTTATTGGGATTTTGATCAATACTACGCCGATCTTAAAAAACGAGGTTTGCAAAGCTATCCCTGTTTGCAAGGTAGTCCACCCTTCTTGGCCTCTGAATTTGACCATAAACCTCAAGATTCCGATTTCCCTGCAGATGATCCCCAGGCCTATCGCCAACACTCCGCTTTTATATGGCAATATGCGGCTCGCTATGGCAGTCAAATGCATGAATCTATAACGCTGAACCTGGCTAAAGGCCAAGCTCAAAAATCAGGTTTAAAGCTCATCGACGGACTCGAAAGCTGGAATGAACCCGATAAATGGTGGCGCGGTCGTGAGGGTTATTTTCATCCCTTTGAATGTGCAGCCATGCTGAGTGCCGATTTCGATGGACATGCCGGTACCTTAGGGCCACTTTATGGATTGAAGCAAGCCGATCCCAATCTGGACTTTGTGATGGGCGGCTTGGCCGGATTAGATACCAATTATGTAGAAGCCATTCGTCTCTGGGCCCTTTACCGTCGGCCCAAAGGCAATTTCCCGGCTGATGTCCTCAATTTTCATCATTACAGCAATGATGCCGGTGGTCAGGATGATCGTGCTGATCATGGAATTCCTCCCGAGGATGACCATTTAAAACAAAGACTGGAAGCCTTGGTGCAATACCGAAATGCAAACTTGCCAGCCCAAAAAATTTTCCTTTCCGAATTTGGTTACGATACCAATCCCCGCTCCATTCAGGCGCCCGACCACGATGATTCATTGGAAGTCTTGGCGGCACAAGCCAATTATTTGGTGCGCTCCATGCTGCTGGCCCATGCCTCCGGAATTGATGGGGCCTTTATTTATATGCTTCGCGATGTAAATGCACCCAATCCCAATAAGTATATGAGCAGTGGTCTTACGGCGGAGAAGTGGAACAAACATCGGCCAAAGCCCTCCTTTTATAAGCTGAAGGCCCTGAAGCAAATCTTGGGTGAGTTTGTCTTTGTAGAGCAGGAACAGCCCGAATTAAAGGAATTGCACATCTTCCGCTATCGTCATCGCGAAACCGGGCAAAGAGCCTATGTACTCTGGGTAAAATCGGATGGACGAAAATCGACGTACAAGGAATTGTACTTCCTCAATGAAAAGCGAACACCCAGCCAGGTTTATCGATTGCCTTCTGATGCCAGTTCAATTGAAGCCGAAGAATTCAGTCTCAGATCAGGTTTTGAAGTAAATAACAGTCCGGTAATTCTGATTTACGACTAAAAATCTCCGCCATCCATTTCGCCTCTACCTTCCGGGCGACGAGATTTACGCTGATTAATGCGGTAATTGAAATTAAGGGTGATCTGACGCTGACGCCATTGGAAAGTTCCGAAAGTATCGAAATAGCCACCGGAGGCAATGGGCCCCGAAGTATAATACCGACGTACCCGATTATTAAAGAGGTCACGCACCGCCAGGGTTACCGTGGCATTGCCTTTCATAAAATCCTTGCTCCAGGCCAAATCGAAGGTATAAATCCCCAAACGTCGGGTTTGAGCATTCTGGCTAGGCCCATTCATATTAAAGCTCACCTGTAAATCGCTATCCCAAAACTTAAATCGATTGACCAAACGTCCGCTACTGGAGGCATTATCGGCACCAAAGTCGGTACCCTCATACGAACCTACCAGTTGAGTATAGAAAAGATTCAAATTGGCATTTAGCTCATACCATTTAGCCAGATCATACTGAAAATTGAATTCCATTCCATAGGCATCCTGTACTGCCAGATTGATTGGAAAAAAGCGAGTAAACTCTTGACCATCGCGCTCTTCCACCAAGGTGATGCGTTCAATTACTCCGGTACGGTGACGGTAATAGAGCCCACTGTACAAACTACCTTTCTCGAAATAGCGTACATACCCAGCCTCATAGCTGTCGGTAAACTCGGGGTTCACATTCGGATTACCGGAAAAGAAGTTACGGTTATCACTAAAGCCAAAGAAAGGGGCCAGAGTGCGGAAACCCGGTCTACTGATCCTGCGACTGTAGCTCAACTGTAGATCCGATAATGGACTGAAAGAATAGGTAAAAAAGGCACTGGGAAAGAGATTGGCATAATTGCGTCGATTAACACTATCGCCATAGCCCACCTCAGTCGTTAAATCCGTAATCTCGGCACGCAGACCTAATTGATAGGTAATCTTCTTTTGATAGGCCCCATTGTAAATCCCATAAGCGGCGTATACATTCTCGGTAAACAAGAAGCGGCTGTCAAATTCCGGATCCGGAATATAGGTACCATCATCCGCGCGATCACTTAATTCGTAATCGTTTTCAATTTCGCGCAGAGTAGAACGCGCTCCTAATTCATAACTCCGCTTCTCCCCTAAAGGATGTACATAATCGGTTTGAAACAAGGTACTACGCTGGTATTCCAGGTTTGCCACTTGCTGTAAAAAGGTACCTGGACGCCCTAAAGTATCTTGCTCAATGCGTGAGTTTTCCCGATCGTCTTCAAGGCTATATCGAAAATCTGCCGTCCATTTGTGGTCCTTATTATTGCCAAAGGTCTTTTGCCAGGATAGATTGCCTTCCACCACTTCTTCGGTTTCAGTTTCCGCATCATGGCGATTTACTTCACGGACAATAGCATTATTGATATCACGATCTACAAATTCCAGATCCACATAATTCTTTTCCCGACTAGGGCTGTATAAAAAGGAACCGGTTAAAGTTTGATTTTCACTAAGATAATAGTCCATCCCAGCCCGGAAATTAAAATCATAACCTCCACGACTTTGATAGCGATCGCGACTAAAGGAATAAGTGGTATCCGGTAAAAAGAACTTTTGATCCGAACGACCTCCACCTGGGGAACGACGCTGATTAAAGCTGATATTGGTGAAGAAATTCAGGCGATTCTGGCGGTAGTTCATGGTGGCCCCGGCCCCATATAGTTCAGGATAACCGCCACTTAAATCAAAACTGCCATTGAAACCCTTTTGATCTTGCTTTTTCAGAACAATATTGATGATACCCGCTTCTCCTTCTGCATCATAACGCGCAGAGGGATTGGTAATTACCTCAATCTTTTCAATGGTATTTCCTTGCAATTGCCTTAGGGCTGATGCCGGGTCGGAACCAATTAAGCCACTGGGCTTACCATTGATAAGAATACGCACATTACTGGAACCGCGTAAAGCAACATTGCCTTCCACATCTACGGTTACGGATGGTAGATTATTCAGGATATCGGAAGCATTACTGCCCACGGATGTCAAATCCTTAGCAACATTAAAAACACGCTTATCCTGCTCAAACTCCATCATTTTGGATTGAGCTACTACTTCAACTTCCTCAAATACCGAAGCGGCTGATTTCAGCTCAATCGTTCCAAGCTTCAATTGACCTGAGGCAGGAACCTTGATGTTTAGAGAATCAGGTTGCATGCCGACATAAGTGATATGCAATTTATAAGCACCGGCTGAGGCGGAAAGGCTAAATCGACCTTCCATATCGGTAGATAGTCCTTCAATAATCTGACTATTTTGATAAAGCACCACATTGGCCAGAGGCAAACCTTCTTGATCGGGACCAACAACGCGGCCATCAATTTGGGACCAAAGCGAGCTTATTGATCCCACAATTAAGATCAGACTGCAGAGTAGTTTTCGCATATGCTAAGAATCGGTTTTTAGCCGTAATTGTTCATTATGCAGGGAATTCCTTTTCCATGCGTTCTTCCAGGGCTACCATCTCATCGCGTAAGGCAGCGGCTTCAATAAAATCAAGGGATTTGGCAGCAGTTTCCATTTTGCGGCGAATCTTATCTACGCCCTTCCGCATATCTTCTCGCGAATGGTAAACGGCGTTTTCCTCTGCTGCCTTGGGTACAATCAAATTGCTACGGTAGGGATTGTGATCCTTCTTGGAACCGGGTAAAATAGAATCGGTGGATTTCTTCAATGCGGTTGGCTTCAAACCATGATCCTCATTGTATTGTTGTTGAATAGCGCGACGACGATTGGTTTCATCAATAGTACGTTGCATACTGTCGGTCATCTTATCCGCATACATAATCGCCAAGCCATTCACATTTCGGGCAGCCCGACCCACTGTTTGCACTAAGGACCTTTCAGCTCTCAGGAAACCTTCTTTATCAGCATCCAAAATAGCTACCAGGCTAACTTCGGGTAAATCCAAGCCTTCACGAAGAAGGTTCACGCCGATCAATACATCAAAAAGACCCAGGCGTAAATCACGCATTATCTCTACCCGTTCCAGGGTATCTACATCCGAATGCACATAACGGCATCGCACACCATATCGCGTAAGGTATTTTGTTAATTCCTCCGCCATTCGCTTGGTAAGGGTAGTTACTAAAACGCGCTCATCCAATTCCGTGCGCTTATTAATCTCCTCCATCAGATCATCGACCTGATTTTGCACCGGACGCACTTCAATACGAGGATCCAATAAGCCCGTAGGGCGAATTAACTGTTCCACTACTACACCCTGACTTTTCTCTAATTCATAGTCGGCTGGAGTGGCACTTACGTAGATCACCTGGTTTTGCAGGCTTTCAAATTCATCGAAGGTTAAGGGTCGGTTGTCCATCGCTGCCGGCAAGCGGAAACCATATTCAACCAGGTTTTCCTTCCGGGAGCGATCCCCACCATACATGGCGCGCACCTGCGAAACGGTAACATGACTTTCGTCGATTACCATTAAATAATCATCCGGGAAATAGTCTAAAAGGCAGAATGGACGAGTGCCCGGTGCCCGGCCATCCAAATAACGTGAATAGTTCTCAATCCCTGAGCAATAGCCTAATTCACGAATCATCTCCAAATCGAATTCCGTTCTTTCTTGAAGTCGCTTGGCTTCCAAAGGTCGACCTTGCTTATTGAAGAAATCCACCTGCGCCACCATATCATCCTGAATTTGATGAATGGCCTTTTGCAAGGACTCTTTGCCGGTCACAAAGATGTTGGCCGGAAAAATGCGCACCTGTTCAAAGGTTTCCAATACTTCACGATTGGAAGGATCGAAGCGTTCAATGCGCTCTATCTCATCGCCCCAAAAATGAATGCGGAAGGCGGTATCGGCATAAGCCGGGAATATATCTACAGTATCGCCCTTCACGCGGAAGCTACCACGAGTAAACTCAGCGGCAGTACGATTGTATAGGGCATTCACAAAGGCATATAAAAGCTTATTGCGCGCAATCACCTGCCCCACTTCAATTTCAATTACCTGCTGGTTGAAGGATTCAGGGTTACCAATACCATATAAGCAAGAAACCGAGGCCACAACCAATACATCACGACGACCCGACAATAAGGCCGAGGTAGTGGAAAGGCGTAGTTTTTCAATTTCATCATTAATACTGAGATCCTTCTCAATATAGGTTCCGGTAGTGGGGATATAGGCCTCCGGTTGATAATAATCGTAGTAGGACACAAAGTACTCTACTGCATTATTCGGGAAAAACTGCTTGAATTCCGAGTACAGCTGAGCGGCCAAAGTTTTGTTATGACTTAAAACCAGAGTGGGCTTTTGAATCTCCTTGATCACATTGGCAACGGTAAAAGTCTTACCAGATCCTGTTACCCCTAATAGGGTTTGATAACGCTCCCCTTCTACTAGCCCAGCGGCCAGTTCCTTTATCGCCTGCGGTTGATCTCCGGTAGGACTGTATTCCGATTGAATTTCGAATTCTTGTGCCATGCCGCGAAATTAGGTATTGTAAAAGCATTTCAATCGCTAATTAGTGAGCAATCCTGTTAAATATGAATCAAAAACAAAGTCTAAGTTCGTTGAAAATCAATCATTAGAATAGAACACTTTACAGTTCTCCTTCTACCCTCGAAAGAAAAAACATCCAATCCTTTTGTGAGGATGTTAATTCATTTTACATTTGCATCGTGCACGATATAATCTTAAACGATTTAAAATGCGATACCTTCAAAATATCTTTAGAATACTATTAGGGGCAGCCATGACCTTGGCGGGAATAGGTCACCTCAGCTTTCAGCGTGAAGAATTTTTAGCCCAAGTTCCGCGCTGGTTACCAACAGATCCTGCATTTATGGATTTTGTGGTACTGGCCTCCGGAGTGGTAGAAATCAGTTTAGGTTTGGCCTTGATTTTCTGGATCAAGCAAAAAGCCAAAGTGGGCATTGCCCTGGCCATTTTCTATATTCTGATTTTCCCAGGTAATATTTCTCAATATACCAATGGCATTGATGCCTTTGGCTTGGATACGGATCAAAAACGATTGATTCGCTTATTCTTTCAACCCGTACTTATCCTTTGGGCCCTTTGGTCGAGCGGGGCATTTCCTTATTTGAAAAAACTAAAATCCAAAAAACAATCATGAGCAATTCCAGCATTTATCAATTCGAAGCCGAAACTTTAAAAGGCGAAAAAGTTAGTTTGGAAAACTATCAGGGTAAAACCCTACTAATTGTGAATACCGCTAGTAAATGCGGACTAACCCCACAATATGAAGGCCTGGAAGAACTCTATCAGAAATACCATGCCCAGGGTTTGGAGATTTTAGGTTTTCCTTGCAATCAATTCGCCGGACAAGAGCCGGGCAGCAGCGCCGACATTGAAGAATTTTGCTCCGTAAATTATGGCGTAAGCTTCCCTATGTTTGCCAAGGTGGATGTAAATGGTAAAAACGCGCACCCACTTTTTAAGCATTTAAAAAAGGTTTTACCTGGCACCCTAACCAATGCCATCAAATGGAATTTCACCAAGTTCTTAATTGATGCCCAAGGGAATCCCGTAAAGCGCTTTGCTCCCACCACCGAACCTTTGAGTATGGAAGAGGATATTCAAAAAACCCTTGGTCATGCCTAATCCGGAGGAACTCCTTTTTCTGCGCAATCAGTTATGCTTTCCGCTCTATGCAGCTTCTCGCATGACGACCAAAATCTATACACCTCATTTACAGGAACTGGATTTAACCTATCCCCAATACCTCGTAATGCTGGTCTTATGGGAAAAAGACGAGCGCAGTGTTAATGAAATTTCCAAAGAACTGCATTTGGAAACCAATACCCTAACTCCCCTTTTAAAGCGTTTGGAAGCCAAGGGCATCATCCACCGGGAAAGATCTCAAAGTGATGAGCGCAGCGTGAAAATCCGCTTAGCCCAAAAAGGAAAAGACTTGCATAAGCCTGCTCTGGAGATTCCAGGTAAAATATGGTCCAGCTTCCAAGGCTCAGAGATTGATGCCCAAGATCTTAAGGACTTTCAGCAGAGCCTTTTCAAATTGGTAGACAGCTTAGAAGGACAGTTGAACAGCATGAAGTAGAAATTCTTCACAGAGGCGATTTCTTAAATTGATACCTTAGGTTTCTTAAACGAAGCTTATGAATCCAATTCTACGAAACGTAATCGCTGTAATCGTCGGTGCCTTTTTAGGGGGTGTACTAAATATGTTAATTGTTGTTTATGGCGGCTCCTTAATCCCTTTGCCGGAAGGTGTAGACAATAGTACCATGGAAGGCCTTAGTGCAAGCATGCACCTTTTTGAACCTAAGCATTTTCTTATGCCTTTCCTGGCCCATGCCTTGGGAACTTTATTTGGCGCATTTGTATGTACCAAAATTGCTGTTCGCCAAAAATTAGCCCTTGCGCTTTTAATAGGTGTTTTCTTTCTGATTGGTGGAGCGAAAATGGTCATAGACTTACCATCCCCAGCATGGTTTAATGCTACTGATCTTATCCTGGCCTATATCCCTATGGCTTGGATTGGCTATAAACTTGGAAGTTAATTAGAGGCTTATTCCAAAACGTTCGTGGAGTCGGTGCTTTAAGAGCCAGCCTACGAACCAGGTACTGAAAAAGCTAAAGCTGCTGTACATCACCGGAATCAGTGAAATCTCAGCCCTACCTATAACCTGGGTGGCGATAAATATGGCCAGTGCCGCATTCTGCAAGCCAAGCTCTACCGCTATAGTATAGGAACCATCATGCTTTATTCCCGACCAGCGAGAGAGGAAAAAGCCAATGATCATAGTTCCTACATTAAAGGCGATGAGAGGAATAAATAGCCAAAAATGCTCTAAAAAGGCCGCCGACTGTGATCCACCATCTTCAGCAAATAAAGCATAGCTAAAGATTAAAAAGAGGATGATGGGCAGGATATAGCGCAGCGGTTGTTGCAAGCGCTTAATGTAATCTCGGGGGCCGTACTCATGCAGCAGTACCCCAATAACCACCGGTAATACTACGGTAAAAAGAATCTCCTTAAAAGTATCCATAAAGCCTATGCTGATTTCTGTTTCGGTATTCAGAAACCAGGTAAGCGCTAAATTGAGATAGAGCGGGATACTAATTAAAATCCCGAAGCTATTAAAGGATGTAAGGCTAACCGATAAAGCCACCCGCCCCTTCAGCATATGGGTTACCAAATTGGAGGCGGTTCCTCCCGGAGCCGAAGCAATAAGTACCAGACCTACCTTGTGCATGGGATCTAAGGGAAGCGCCCAGGCCATAAAAAAGGCCACCAGAGGCAGTAAAAAAAACTGCCCGGCTAATCCCACTAAAATACCTTTCGGTCTAAGAAATACTCTGCGGAAATCTGAAAAGCGAAGCCCCAGGCCAATACCCAACATGATGAAGGCTATGCCTCCGGGTATAAGGTATTCGCCCAGACTTTGCACCTTTCTCTAGTCTTCAGAACCTTGCGCTTCTTCAGAAGACTTTTCCTCTTCCTCGCGCATAGATTTGATTTTCTGTCCCAGCATTTTCAACTGAGCTTGTAAGGAGCTCACATTGGCTTTTTGGGCATCAATATTCTTGGTAGCCTCTTTTACAATAGGGCTATTCGGATTGCTACTACTAAAGAAACCTAAGTTGTTCTCCAGCTGAATCAGTTCCTTCTTGGCCTCATCCAATTTGCGTCGTAAGAAGTCACGCTCTCTTTGCAGTTCACGTTCCCCTTGTGCCGCTAAGCTATCTACCTTATTCTCGAAACGAATACGTTGCGATTCCTGACGGTCTAAATCGATGGCTTTAAAGAATCCATCGATGGCCTTATTAAAACGGCCTTCCAACTCATTGCGTAATTTCTTGGGAGATGGTCCCATTTTACGCCATTCGCCAATCTTCGCTTTGATCGCTTTGATGGCTTCCTTCTTATCACTTAAATCCGGAGTCCATTTTTCCAATTCATCCAAGAAAGTTTGACGCTCCTCGGCATTGGCTTCAAACTTCTCATCACGCCCCTTATTATGGGCGGTTAAACGATCGAAGAAATGATTACAGGCCGAACGGAATTCCTTCCAAATTTTATCGCTTTCGCTTTTTGGAACGTGACCGATCTTCTTCCAATCCGCTTGAATTCGCTTCAATTCATTGGCAGTATCGCGCCAGTTTTCACTGTCCTTTAGTTCTTCGGCACGTGCCAGGAGGCTGCGCTTCTTCTCTAAATTATCGTGATGCTCTTTCTTAAGCTCTTTATAGAACTGATTCTTCGCCTGATTAAAATCGCGCAATCCATCGCGGAATTGCTCCCAAACCGTATCATTATCCGCTACGTTCAGGCGACCAATCTTTTTAAAGGCATCCTGAATATCGTTTACCTCTTTAATGGCCTTTTGCCATTCATGATGCTTGGTATGTTTCTTGGGTAGATTCTTTAATTGCTCTACCAATTTGCGCTTTTCCTCTAAGAGCTCTTCGCGCTTGTTGCGCAATTCTTTAAAGTACTCATCGCGTTTTTCGTGAATCTGGCGTGTAATACCCGAGAATTGCTGCCAAAGTTCTTCGCGCAACTCCGGCTCTACCGGTCCAATCTGACGCCATTCCTTATGTAATTCCTGCAATTGCTTAAAGCCTTCGCGCAGGTCATTGCCATCTAAAATCGCCTGAGCCTTTTTAACCAGCTCTTCTTTATGTTCTTTGTTCTTCTTGTAATCAAGATCGCGCAATTCCTTGTTGATCTTAATGTACTCGTAGAAATTCTCAACGTGGAAATGGTAGGTACGCCATAAGTCACGACTCTCATTGCGAGGTACGGGACCCGTGCTACGCCACTCTTCTTGAATCGCACGGAAGTCCTTAAAGGTTTCGCCAATGGATTCCTCCTTGTTTACCAATTCTTTAAGGCGCTCAATTAAATTCTTCTTAACCAATAGGTTTTGATCTAATTGGGCACTTAAATCTTCGTAAAACTTGCGACGACGATTACGATATTCGCTATAAATAGTACGGAACTGCTCTCTTAAAGGCTGAATGAATTCGAAGTCGATCTCATTACCACCTTGCTCCACAAATTCCGCTAATTTCTCTGCACGCTCTTCATTCAAGGCATTCATCAAATACTTGCGGATTGCGGCAAAATGATCCTTCAGCTTTTGGATGGGATGATCCCGCAATAATTTAAACGCGGCGCCCACCAAATCCTCAGCATTGTACTCAGCATAATCTGGCATTTCCAGTTCATCGGGATGCTCCTCTTCATGGTCTTCATCTCCTTGAACTTCGGCGGTATCATCGTCCTTTTCAAGATCCTCATCACTTAGCACAACTTCCGAATCGGCTTCTACTTTTTCCGAGGTAGTCTCTGCCTCTGTTTCAGTAGCTGTTTCCGGCTCGGGGGCCGATGGGTTCTCAGCTTGCTCTTCGCTTTCAGCCGGAGGGTTTTCGCCCTCAACTTTTACAGGCTCTTCGGCTGAAGCCGCAGCTTCTTCCATTTCAATGGGTTTTTGAGGCAAATCTTTTTCTTCAGGTTTTTGCTCCTCACCTTGGGGTAAGTTGTTCTGTGTATCGTCCATAATGCTATGTGAATGGGAGAACAAAAATACAGGAATTTCGAAGCGGCAAGGCCTAGAATGCAGATTTTAAAAATCCAGCTTTTTAGCGATGCCTTTTATTGATCCTGCCACAGTTTCCAAGCGGCTTCCGCCTGATATACCAACATGGATTTTCCATTCAAAACTGCTGCTCCGGCGGCCCTGGCTTTTTGTAACCACAATGTCTCCTCCGGATTATAAATTAAATCCATGAAATAATGACCGCTCAAATCACCTTTAGGCTCTAATGGAGGCATGACTTCTACCTCAGGAAAAGTACCCAATGGACTGGTATTAATGATCAATGGAAATTCCTGAATCCTAAACTGGGCTTCTTGATAATCGATTTGCTCCTTGGTGGGATTGCGACTCACAATTTGGCTCTCTATTTCCATTTGCTCCAGCGCATAGTTTACTGCTTTGGAAGCGCCACCACTACCTAATACCAAAGCCTTGTTCACTTTCATTTGGGGCCAGGCTTCTTCCAATGCTCGACGAAAACCCAGATGATCCGTATTGTATCCCCACCATGTATCGCCCTTGCAAACTAAAGTGTTTACCGCTCCAATGGATTGGGCATCGGGCGAAAGCCCATCTAAAAAAGGAATACAAGCTTCTTTATAAGGAATGGTCACATTAAAGCCCTGCCATTGTCCATCGGCTAATAAACTACTGAGCTCATCTATCGAAGGAAGTTCGCAATTGAGATAGCGATAATCGCTTAAGTGGAGCTTTTCGAATTTCGCCTGAAAATAGGCCGCTGAAAAACTATGCACCAAGCTTTTACCGATGAGCCCAAATTGCATTAGGCGGCTTTTTTGCTTTGACCCGATCCGAATTTCTCCAAAAGGAAAATCAATACCGCTCCAGTCACTGCCAAGCCCACTGCCGCCCAGAATTGAGGATCGGCTGCAGTTTGACCAATTACTTCAGAGCCTTCGAGAACAGGACGGCTGAAATCGCCTGGCAATACCGTTTTCTCCAAAATAGGAACAACTTCTTCGTTGGCTTCACCCGCATGTTTGATCAGTACTTCTTCCACTTGTTTCCAGGGCCAGATCTTATTCAAGGACCCCAACAAAAAGCCGGATAAAAGGGCAATGGTCATATCATGATACTTGGCAAACATGAGCTTTAAAAGGCGAGCAAAGGAAAGTAAACCCACCACTGCTCCCGCTCCGAAAACTGCTATGATGGTGAACTCACGCTCGTGAATCGCATTTAATACTATGGAATAGCTTCCCAATAAAACCAGAATAAAGGAGCCTGAAATCCCCGGTAAAATCATCGCACAAATGGCAATACTCCCGCTGAGGAAAATATACCATGGGGCATCATTAGATCCCGAAGCCGGTAAAATGGTAATCATATAGGCAATTACTGCTCCCACTACAAAGGCCAATCCGGGCGGAAGCCCCCACTTTTTAACTTGCTTACCTACAAAGAATATACTGGCGAATACCAATCCGAAGAAGAAACTCCAAAGCAATACCGGCTGATTCTCTAAAAGCCAGGAAATACCTTTCGCTAAAGAGACAATCGAAACTCCTATTCCTAAAAAGAGGGGAACGAAAAACCAACCATTAATATACTCCCAAGCTTTGGCAAAACCTTCTTTGCGAAGGATACGAAGGGCTTCGAGGTTTATGCGATTAATGCTCTCAATAAGCTCCTCGTAAATACCGGTGATGAAGGCAATAGTTCCTCCGCTAACTCCGGGTACTACATCCGCAGCGCCCATGGCCAAACCTTTCAAAAAAAGGAGTGCTTTATTCATTCCAGAAGTTTTGGCAAAGAAAGGAAATGCCGCTTAATCCAGCCCTAAAAGAAGTCGTACAGAAGGATTCTTTTTAAGCCAGGGGAATAAGGCCAGGAAAAAACTCTTGCCTCCAGGATCAAGAGCCATGGCTTTTTGCAAATAAATCGCCGCCTCGTCCTGCTCCTCAATGGTGTATAAATAACCGGCTAATTGGTAACGCAATTGACTGGAATCAGGAATCAATTCCAATGCCTGATATAATACATCCATGCCCTGTTTAAACTCGCACATATCGAATAGCAATTGCGCATATTCCGTGAAAGTGCTGGCATTGTAGTATTCGTCTTCAATTAGCTTGGTATAAATCAATACTGCCTCATCGAGCTTACCTGCTCTGCGGTGCATCATCGCACTGCTATGACGGTATTCCCAATTTTCGGGATCCAGTTCTACGGCCTTATTAATCAGATATAAGCTTTCGGCCCATTGCTTTTGCTCATCCTTCAAGAGGGCAAGCTCATAATAGGCTTCCTCCAATTCGGAATCTTCCTGAATGGCTTTATTGAGGTATTTCTCTGCTTGTTGATTTTTACCCAATCGCAAATAGCAGAGACCGGTTTTATAATAACCATAGCCGCTGGCACCATCATATTCAAAGGTGGCTTGATAGGTTTCCGCAGCTTCCTGATAGCGGAATTCTTGCTCCAGGATTCGCGCCTTTTCATAATAAGCGGCAGAGAAATAGTCGTCAATTAAGATGGCATAATCCAATGAACGTAAAGCTTGCAGATTATCCCCCATCTTGGATTGCATTAAACCTAAATGGTACCAAGCAATTTCGGAATAAGGGTTCTCATCAATAAAGGACTCCAAATACTCGATCCCCTGCTCTGGTCTTTCTAAAAGATCATAGCAAAGGGCAAGGTTATAAAGCGCGATTTCATCCTCCGGATATAAGGCCAGGGACATTTTCAAATAACGCAGGGCCTTATCATAGGCACCAATTAATTGATATTCCAAGGCCAGGAGATGATAGACATCTTCCGGAAACTCAGTATGAGCTAATGCCTGACGGTATTGCTCTATGGCTTTTTGATGATTACCGGTTTTAGAATACAATCCGGCGCGAGCCATGTGCATTTCATAATAATCGTGCACCTGACCTTCCAACTCTTTCAAAACCTTACTAGCCTCACGTGTTTTATCCAATGAAGTAAGATATTGCACCTTCTTCAATTGCAATGAGCTGGCATAAGGATGCTGATCGATGGCCATCTCTAAAACCTCCAGGGCTTTTTGAGATTTGCCGGTCTCGTAAAAATAGTCCGAGATCGCTTCAAACTCCTCTAAATCATAAAAGCGAGATTGCCCTGCGGCCTCCATTCTTTTAAACTCATCGATCAGGTCGAGGAGGTTAAAAAAATCATCTTCATTTTCGTCTTCGAACATAGGCGAGAATTGGATATTTAAATTTATCCAATTGGCTGGGGCAAAGGTAGAGTCCGCCTTCCGCTTATCCACAAAGAAATGAACACTAATTAGCTAAATCCCTACCCATCAATTACTTAAAACCAATGAGATTCTCCATTATGCACAGAATGTTGATAAGATTTAAGACTCATCTTCTTCCCTTCTATTCTTAACTCACTATCGACCAATTTCTTATCCCTAGATTCGATTTCCTACGGCAATTATTCCAATACTAACAAAGAGCCGTTCATCGGAGCACTAAACTTATATTTGCCCGAAATTCAAATCTCCTCATGACCTTAATAAAATCTATTTCTGGTGTACGTGGTACTATTGGAGGTGCCAAAGGCGATAACTTAAGTCCCTTAGATGCTGCTGAATTTGCTGCGGCCTACGGACATTGGTTAAAGAAAAAATATCCGGGCAAATCGCTAAAAGTGGTGATTGGTCGCGATGCTCGCCCCAGCGGTCCTATGATTCAGGGCATCGTTCAAAACACCTTAGTGGGCACGGGTATCGACGTTATTGATTTAGAATTATCGACCACCCCAACCGTAGAAATGGCGGTGGTTTTTGAAAAGGCCCAAGGAGGAATCATCCTTACTGCATCACACAACCCCAAGCAATGGAATGCTTTAAAGCTCCTTAATGATAAGGGAGAATTTATTTCCGCTGCCGATGGTGCCGAATTGCTTTCGATGATTGAAAATGAAGACTACGATTTTGTAGAAGTCGACGATCTGGGCAGTGTTGAAGCTAAGGAAGGCTTAATTGAAAAACATGTAGAAGCGATTTTAGCCCTTCCTTACATTGATGTAGAAGCCATTCGCAATTCAGGTTTAAAAGTTGCGGTGGACGCAGTTAACTCTACAGGCGGAATTGCTATCCCCATTCTCTTAGAAGCTCTGGGTATAAAGAATCCAGCCTTATTATATTGTGAACCAACCGGGCAATTCCCCCATAATCCCGAACCTTTAAAGGAGCATTTGGGAGATATCATGAAGGTGGTAAAAGAGCAAAACTGCGATTTGGGTATTGTGGTAGATCCCGACGTTGATCGTCTAGCTTTGATTGATGATCAAGGAGAAATGTTTGGTGAGGAGTATACCTTGGTTGTAGCCGCCGACTTCCTTTTACAACATAAACAAGGTCCGCTGGTAAGCAATTTATCCAGCTCCCGTGCTTTGCGCGATTTAGCCTTATCTCGTGGTCAGGAATACTATGCTGCTGCGGTTGGCGAGGTAAATGTTGTGACCAAAATGAAAGGGGTAAATGCCCTTTTAGGAGGCGAAGGTAATGGAGGGGTCATTCTTCCAGACTTGCACTATGGTCGCGATTCATTGGTGGGCATTGCCATGATCTTAAGTCACCTGGCCACTTGCGGCAAAAGCTTAAGCCAGCTAAAAGCGGGATACCCTGCCTATTTTATGGCTAAGAATAAAATTCAGTTAGAAGCTGGAATGGATGTAGATGGTCTTCTCAAGAAAATTGAGGCCAAATACCAAAATGAAGAACTCAGCACTATTGATGGTGTGAAAATCGACTTCGCAGAAGAATGGGTACATTTACGTAAGTCGAATACCGAACCGATTATCCGTATTTATACCGAGGCGAAAAGCCCCGAAAAAGCGGAGGCTCTGGCCACTCGGTTCATCAGTGAATTACAGGAACTAATCTAAAGCCTATGGAAACTAAGGCCCTGGCCCCAAAAATTGAGGGCACCCAGTGGGAAGCTCATTTCGATAGCTATCGTGAGAACATCGTAGGTCATAATGCCGAATTTGTAGGTCCCTTTGGGCCCAAGAAAATACTCTATGCCGATTGGATTGCCAGCGGCCGATTGTATGAACCTATAGAGCGCAAAATGCTGGAGGAAATTGGTCCTATGGTAGCCAATACCCATACCGAGACCTCCTATACCGGCAGTATCATGACCAAAGCTTACCATCAAGCCAAATTGGTGATTAAGCAACATGTGAACGCCCAGCCTGATGATGTTTTAATTCCTACGGGAACCGGTATGACCGGCGCAGTGCTTAAGTTTCAACGCATCTTAGGCTTAAAATTACCGGAGCAGTTTAAAGGGAAATTTGAAATTGAAGATCAATTTCGTCCAGTGGTTTTTATCAGCCATATGGAACATCATTCCAATCAAACTTCCTGGTTAGAAACCATTGTTGACCTTGTAATTGTAGGTTATAATGATGATGGTTTAATGGACCTCGATCACCTGGATCAACTCCTGGAACAGTATAAAGACCGTCCCTATAAAATTGCCTGCATTACATCTTGTAGCAATGTTACCGGCATTTTCACCCCCTATACTGAGGTAGCTAAGAAAATGCATGCAGCCGGTGGCTATTGTTTTGTAGACTTTGCCGCTTCTGGTCCTTATGTAGATATTGATATGCATCCCGCAGAGGAAGGTGCTCATTTAGATGCCATCTTCTTTTCGCCCCATAAGTTTTTAGGGGGGCCCGGAACACCTGGAGTCCTAATCTTCAATTCGCAATTGTATCGCAATAGTGTACCCGATCATCCTGGTGGTGGTACCGTTTTGTGGACCGACCCCTGGGGCGGACGTTATTATATTGAGGATATCGAATCTCGCGAAGATGGTGGTACTCCCGGATTTTTGCAAACTATTAAGGCTGCCTTTGCCATGCAACTGAAAGATGAAATTTCAGTGAAGGCCATCAAAGCCAGGGAAAAGGAATTGCTCAATTACATCTTCGATCGCCTGGAGAAAATGAAAGGCATGGTAATTCTGGCCGGCCATATCCGAGAACGTATTGGCGCTCTGTCTTTCTATTTAGAAGGGGTGCACTATAATTTGGTGGTACAATTGCTAAATGATCTTTACGGTATTCAAACTCGTGGTGGATGCAGCTGTGCCGGCACCTACGGTCATTACCTATTGCACTTGGATAAAGAGAGTAGCCGCAAAACCATGGATATTGTTTTGGGTGGTGACATTTCCTTTCGTCCAGGTTGGGTACGTCTATCGGTACACCCTACTTTAACAGATGAAGAGGCCATTTTCATTTGCGATGCCATCGAAGATATTGCCAATAATTGGGAAGAATACGCCAAAGAATACCATTTCGAAAAAGGAAGCAATCGCTTTATTCACCTGGGAAGTGCAGATACCGGCACTGAACTGGTGAACAATTGGTTTCACTAATGGAATTAATTTATCTGGATAATGCCGCCTCCACCCCTTTAAGGAAGGAGGTTAAAGAATATATGCTGGACCTGATGGATGGAGCCTATGGCAATCCCTCCAGTACCCATAGTCAAGGTCGCAAGGCCAAAGTAATCTTAGAGGCCAGTCGCAAAAGCATTGCCCGCAATCTCAATTGCCTTCCGGCGGAAATCGTTTTTTGCTCCGGTGGAACGGAAGGAGATAATGCGGCCATCAGCTTGGCTTTGCGCGATTTAAAGGTAAAGCGCATTATTACTTCGCCGCTGGAACATCATGCGGTACTTAAGGCTGCTGAAAAGTGGTCCAAAGCTTTTGAGGCAGACCTTATCCTGCTGAATGTGGACCCTAAGGGACGCATTGATTTTGAACAATTAGAACAATTACTGAGCTCCGATTCTACTCCTAGCCTGGTTTCCTTAATGCATGGGAATAATGAAATCGGCAACCTCTTGGATTTGGAAAAGGCGGGTAATCTTTGTCGGCAATATGGAGCCTGGCTGCATAGCGATACGGTGCAAACGGTGGGTCATTTTCCACTTTCATTGAAAGACCTACCGGTGGACTTTGCCACTGCTTCGGCCCATAAATTTTATGGTCCAAAAGGCGTTGGGTTCCTATACATCGATCGTAGGGTTAAAGTAAGTTCATTTATAAGTGGTGGAGCTCAGGAACGCGGCTTACGCGGTGGAACTGAAAGCATCGTTCAAGTAGGAGCTTTAGCCAAAGCTTTGGATTTAGCCTATCAAAGTTTAGATGAAGAGCGCGCCCATATTGAAGCCCTTAAAACGCAACTTTGGCAAGGATTGAAGGGATTGTTCCCCAAGGTTTATGCAAATGGCTTATCCGACACCGCAGAAAGTCTCTATACCGTTTTGAGCGTTAGTATCCCTGAACTTTCTGAGGACAGCATGTTGCTCTTTAATCTCGACTTAAAAGGATTAGCCGTTTCTGGCGGTAGTGCTTGTTCTTCGGGGAGCGTTCAAAAATCGCATGTAATTGCCGCTATGGATCCCGAACATACCGATCCGGTCGTTCGCTTTTCCATTGGCAAAGATAATACCGCTCAAGATATTGAGAAGGCACTGGCCATTATGGCCGATTTAAAACAAACTTAAAAGCTCCGAATTAATCTTCGGAGCTAAGATCTACTGCTTCCGCTTCTTCCGTATGAGGATAGTACCCGAATAGGTGCTTATCGCGAATCATCTGATCCACATAAGCGGGTAAGCAATCCTCCCAACCACTTTCACCGCGACGAATTTTCTTCAATACATCGCGAGAGAAAATTTGTAGGATCTCAGGATCATAGGTATCAATATCCTTAATCCGGCGGTTAAACACCAAGAAGTCGTACAAGGGTTGGAAACGTGGGTGTATCTTAAAGTCCTTGGAAGTCTCAATCGGATCATCCGGATTAGGCTGCGAAGGATAAACATAAAGCTTTAGGTCGCTAGAATACAAGATTCCAAAGGCCTCCAAAATACCCCCTTTAAGATCGCGGTAATACTTATTATCAAAGAGCTCATGTAAATTGGTAACGCCCATAATGAGGCCCATTCGCTCCTCTGAATAACGCGAGAAGTATTCTACCAATTTATAGTACTCCTGATAATTGGAGATCAATACCGTTTGTCCCAGTGAGCATAATATATCGGCTCGATCCAGGAAGTCTTGCTCATCAATTTCGCCTTCAGCCTTAAGGTTGTTTAAGGTAATTTCAAAAAGCACCACCAGCTTGTCCTTCTCCACCTTTCGCTCCTGGGTAAAGGCATCGATACTGGTACGAACCATATCCATATTTACCTTGGTAACCGGACGGAAAGAACCACGGGCAGTAAGAATGTTCTTTTTGTAGAGCAGGGCTGCGGGCAAAATATTATTGCCTTCAGGGCCAAAGATCACCGCGTCGGTCATGCCATTTTGGATAAGGCGCAAGGACATTAAACGGTTATCTACATGCTCAAATTCGGGGCCTTCAAAATGGATCATATCAATCTCCATTTTGTAGCGCGCGATATTGTCGTAAAGTGATTTCAGTAATTCCTCAGGATTATTACGAATATTGAAACATCCGTAAATGAGGTTTACCCCCATAATCCCAATAGTCTCCTGTTGTAATGAAGCTTCCTCCTCCTTCATGCGGATGTGGAAAAGCACATCATTGGGTTCTTTATCCGGATCGAGTTGGAAGCGAATACCCATCCAACCATGACCTTTAAACTTACGGGTGAAGTTGATGGTCGCCACAGTATTGGCAAAGGCGAAATAACAACGCTTCGGATGATCGGTACGATCCAAACGTTTTTCAATCAGACCATATTCATGATCCAACATTTTGCGTAAACGATCTTCAGTAACATAACGACCGTCCATCTCCTTACCATAAATGGCATCGGAAAATAGTTTGTCGTATGCACTCATTGCTTTTGCTACTGTACCAGAGGCGGCTCCAACCCGAAAGAAATTTCGAACAACTTCCTGACCGGCGCCAATCTCAGCGAATGTGCCGTAAATGTTCTCATTCAGGTTGACTTTTAATGCCTTTTGGGCAGTAGACAACACCATGCGTTCCATAAGTAGAGGGTCTAATCTAACAGAAGGTTAACGGTAAACAAAAGTAATAGTTTAGCTATGTTTGACCCGAAAAACCATTTAAAATTTGAATCCTTTAAAAGCTTCAGCAGACTGGCATTTCGAATTCCTTGGAACCGGCACCTCACAAGGGGTTCCGATGATTGGTTGTGATTGCAAAGTGTGTCAATCCGACAATCCTAAAGACCAAAGACTACGCAGTAGCTTTTTGGTAGAAAGGATGGGTACGCGGATATTAATCGATGCCGGACCCGATCTACGCCAACAATTATTGCGCGCAAAGACCCCAGATATTGATGCGGTTCTGATCACTCATCAACATCAGGATCATACCGCAGGATTGGATGAATTGCGAGCCATTAACTTTATTCAGGGGCATTCTATTCCCATATATTGCTCTGAAGCGGTGGAAGCCCGACTAAGGGAGCAGTACTCTTACATTTTCCAAAACAGCAAGTATCCGGGTATTCCTCAAATCGATTTAATTCGAATCCCTGAAGGACCATTTCAAATTGGGAATATTGAATTGGAAGCTCTGGAATTGCAGCATGCCAACCTGGCCGTTCATGGCTTTCGCTTTGGGAAGCTGGCCTACCTAACCGATGTAAACTACATCCCAGATAGCGAATGGGACAAACTAGAAGGCTTGGAGGTATTTATTTTGAATGCCCTACGGCATGAAGCCCATCATTCGCATTTCACTTTAAGTGAAGCACTGGCTATTGCCGATCGATTGGAAGTCCCCCAGTTTTACGCAACCCATATTAGCCATCAATTAGGCTTACATGCCGAAGTGGAATCGGAATTGAAAGAAGGAAGAAATTTGGCTTATGATGGACTCCAATTAACTTTAGCCTCAAGCTAGCTCCTTACCTTCGCAAAAATTAATGCATGGACCGCAATTTTGATCTTATAGTAATCGGAGGTGGTATTGTTGGTTTAGCCACAGCCTATAAATACCAGATGGCTTTTCCTGAACATCGTATTGCGATTCTGGAGAAAGAAGATCATTTAGGCGCGCATCAAACCGGACGAAATTCAGGGGTTATTCATTCAGGTATCTACTATAAACCCGGCAGTTTCAAAGCACTTAATTGTACCAATGGGCGTAAGCAAATTGTGGCATTTGCCAAAGAACATGGGGTGGCTCACGACATTTGTGGTAAAATCATTTTAGCTACTGAAGAGAAGGAACTGCCCATTTTACAAAGCATTTTCGAAAAAGGTCAGGCCAATCAAATTGAAGGTATTGAGATGATTGGTCCGGATGCCATTCGTGAAATTGAGCCCTATAGCCGGGGCATCAAAGCCATTCGCGTACCTGTAACCGGAATTATCGACTATGTTGGATTTTGCCAAAAATTGGTGGAACTGATTAAAGCTCGTAATCCCAAAAGCGAATTGTTCCTGAGCACCCAATTTGAGGAGAGCTTTCGCGAAGATGGCAAAGAAGGGCTACGTACCAATAAAGGCGACTTTTATACCCAGCACAAGATCTTTTGTGCCGGCTTACAAAGTGATCGATTGGCCCGTAAAGAAGGGGCTAAACCCAATTTAAAAATTGTAGGCTTCCGTGGCGATTATTACGAATTAACGGAAAAAGCCAGGCATAAAGTAAAGCACTTGATTTACCCAGTGCCCGACCCTGATTTCCCCTTTCTGGGTGTGCACTTTACACGCATGGTAGATGGCAGTGTAGAATGTGGTCCTAATGCCGTATTCTCCTTTAAACGCGAAGGCTACAGCCCTAAATCCTTTAGCTTTAGAGATACTTTCGAATCCCTTACTTACCCCGGAACCTGGAAATTATTTAGCCGTCATGCCGGACAGGGAATTGAAGAAATGAAACGAGCTTTTTCCAAGAAACTCTTTTTAGATGCCTTACGGAAAATGATTCCTGAATTACAGATGGAAGACATTCGCCCGGTACGTGCTGGTGTTAGGGCTCAGGCTTTAAAGCATAATGGTGATCTGGTGGATGATTTTAAAATCGAAAAATTCGGGAATTCAGTGCATGTGCTCAATGCTCCCTCTCCTGCCGCTACAGCCAGTTTAGCCATTGCCGATGAAATTCTCGACATGGCGGGATTTGTACCTAAAGTAAAAGCTTAGTAAACCAGAACGCGAATTTCTTCGCTGCTTTCTCTATTGTGAAGGCGAGCGATATACATGCCCTTTTCCAATTTCTGGAGGTCTACACGAGCGGACCCCTTCTCATATTCTTTCTCCCAAACCAAGGCACCGCCTAAGCTAAAAATTTGCAATTGAGCCTGGCCTTCAGGGATTTCAAAAAAGAGGCTTTCATCTAATTGATGTAAACCAAACACTTGCTCCTCAATTTCCTCCAAGCCAATCCAGTTTGAACCTTCACCGGCTACGATACCTTCACCATACTGCTCATTATAACCATAATCCTTAATGGTGATGGATTTATAATCAGCAGCTACATCTACTCGAATCCAACCATAAAAATTACGGAGAGTATCATCTACTTCCGCGCGAAAGCGCACTCCAATTAAGCCATTCAAAGCTCCATTGAACTTATCGTTTGGACTACCGGTTCCATTGCTTATCATGGAAAGCTGACCTAAGGAATAGCTACCTCCACTGCCCTTGTAAACCGAGTTTGGTCCAATACTATCTCCAGGACTCAGGTTGAAAGGATAAGCGTAATTTCCATAGTCAAGGCCAATAATTGAATTGGCAGCCACTCCGCGAGATTGCACGAAATTGCCACTCACATTAAAAATGGAAGTATCCACATATTGAATAAAACGATAGTCAACAACCCCCAGGCTGTCTTCATCAATATCCAGATCCCAATAGGCATTATTGGTATTCAGAGTAGTATCGGCTAAATCAACGTATTTGATTTGAGCATCGGCTCCATAGGCAGCTAATAAACCGCTAATCGCTCCTAAATACTTTAAACTCTCCTTTTGTTTCTTATCCTTCATAATCCGTAAAACTGGGCAAAAATCTATAAAAGGCGCGGACTAGCCAATTTTGTTTCGATGCAATTGCGGATCAACTGTCTTTTCCCACTGTTCCCGCGTCACCTTATGGTTTAAAAACCGACTAATTTCTCCTAGTAGTTCACCTTTTAACAAGTCTCGGTAGGAAACCTCCATCCATTCGACATAAGGCTGTTGATCCAACCACAGCTGAAAACGCTGTCTTTCCCTTTCTAATTGTTGACCTTTCTGAAAAGGGAAATTTTCCAAACTGGCGGCCTCTCCTCTCATCTTCGCTTGAGAGAGGATGATCTCAAGTAAGGGCCTTTCCATCCACAAGACCTTATACTTTCGATCGGCAGGTAAATAAGGTAAAAGCGGTGCCACTACTTTTAAGGCTTTACCATCGGTTTGAGGAAGCTCAGCCCCTTGCGGTAAACTTTTCAGGGCCTCCCATTCATAATAGCCATTGGGATTATGGCCATCCGCCTCACGAACATCATCCTTCAACAATTCCAAACCACTGGCTTCCAAAAGGGCCATCATAAAACTGGTACCCGATCGAGGGAAACCACTTACAATAATGCTACTGGCTTTAGGGCTTTTGCCGATCAGATCATCTCTTAAGGCCAGGGCTTTTTGATGTTTAGGCGCCATCCGCAAACATAGTTGCAATGCCTTACGACAAGATTCGCTATCCCCCGATTGATGATAGTGTAAAGCCCAGAGATAATGCAAATGGGGTTGATGCATTTTAAGGCTCAAGGCCTGATTGGCCCATATTTCAAAATCGTCATAAGCCCCTTTGGCAAAGGCCACCTGAGCCTTGCCGTTTAATGCCGGACTGTATTCTTGATTTAGCGCTAATGCGCGATCAAATTGTTGATCCGCGCCCTCCCATTGACCAGCCACAAACAAGGCATGTCCCATTTCCTGATACAGGGCAGGACTTTGCAAGCCACTTTGCTCAAGGGCTAGCATTTCCACTAAGGCTTGTTCTGCTTGCCCACTTTGCAATAAGGCCAGGGCATGGCAAAATCGCAATTGTAAATCGGCCTGAAATTCTGGTTTAAGTCCAGCCCAAAAGCGCTCCCAAAGGGCCGAATCTCCGCTATTTAGAATTAAGCGTGCCTTTAAAATATACCATCGGTAGGCCTGATGACTGTTTAACCAATGATGATCGCAAATTTGCAGCGCTTCAGAATAAGCCCCCACTTCTCGGAGGCTAATCGCCTTATTGTAATCCTGCTCTTCGCGAATGCCCTTTTGTTGAGTATGGGCTAAATCGATGTATTGCAAGTCCTCCAAATCGCGCAGGGCATCGTTTTGACCTAGTTGTGGATGGACTTCTAAAAACTGAGAACTTTTAATAAGATCCCAAGTAGGTAGCCAACTGGCGGCGCGTTTATTTCGGAATAGTTCCTTAATGATTCGCCCTTCCATATCCTTCGCCAGGGGCAATTGGAAATGATGCAAAATTGTAGGTACTATGTCCAGAAGACTAATGCCATATAGCTTTTGACTTGCCACAAAATCAGGGCCGGTGGCCGCAAATACTCCAAATGCCCGATGTTCTGAAGCGGGTGCTGCGGGCAAATTCGGGAGTTCTTTTTGCCTTCCGGCGGAAAGTTCAAAGCCATGATCCGAAATCAAGATTAAATTATGTCCGGCGGCCTTATTGAGCATACTTCCCAACATAGCATCATGCCAACGATATGCTGCCCTAATTATGTATTGATAGTGCTTGAAATCTGAATCCGAAATCTGCGTCTGCTGGGGAGGATAATAGGTGGCTCCCAAATGCTGTAATTGATCCAGGGCTTCGAAATAGAACATTCGGCATTGGGCTTCTTTTTGCAGCATGGCCATAGCACAATGGAACTGCATTCGACTTCGCATTAAAATGCGTCCTACTTTCTGCACCAAAGGATCCTCCAGTAATAGCTCAGCAGGCATTTCAGGGAAAAAGCCCACCAAAATCTCGGGATCTAAATTTTGAACCTTCTCTCTTTCGGAACCTAAAAAGTCTCCCCATTCTTCAGGATAATATTGTCCACGCAAATCCCCATCGGCGAAAGCCAAATTCGAAATCATATCGCCCTGAATCACTTCTGCAGGATTAGAAGGCCACCAGTTTAAGACCTGGCAAGATATCCCTGCTTCTGAAAGAATATTCCACAAGGCGGGAACCCGGCGCTGCAAACTCGAAATTGCTTTGGGGCCTTCTAAGCTCTCTTCCACAAATCCCAAAATACCATGCTCATGGGCTCTTTTGCCGGTAGCAACCGAAGTCCATAATAATGGGCTAATCATAGGCTGCAAGCTAGCCAGAGCCCCTTCGCTCCCATGGGCTAATAGCATCTGGAAATGGGGCATTTCGCCTTGTTCTATAAGGCTTCGGATCACCGACCACTCCGCTCCATCCCAGCCTAAAAGAAGTATTGGAGCGCTTTGATTATGCTTTTTTGGATCTGTCATGCTTTTGAAGCCTCCAATCACGGCTATAATCGTAATTTAGGGGCATGGGAAAGAATATCTTTTTCGAGTACTTAAAAATTGCCCTGCAAAGTATAAAAAGCCAGGCGCTGCGTACCATATTGACGGCATTAATTATTGCCATTGGTATTACCGCTTTGGTTGGAATACTTACCGCGATAGATGCAATTAAGTCCTCCCTTACCGGGCAGTTCGCTCTATTGGGAGCCAATACCTTTACCATCCAAAACCGTGGTCCTAATATTCGCATTGGCCGCAGTGGAGAGCGGCCTAAAAACTTTCCGGCCATCACCTATTATGAGGCGATGAATTTTAAGGAACGTATGCCTGCTACTCGCGCTCGCACCAGTGTTTCTTTCCAGGCCACTGGCATTGCCGAAGCTAAATACAAAAACCTAAAAACCAATCCGAATGTATCGGTCATGGCCGCTGATGAAAACTATTTACATACCGGTGGTTATGAATTGGAAAGTGGGCGAAACCTCAGCTTAAACGATATTAAAGATGCCGCAGCAGTAGCGCTCATTGGTCAGGATATTGTAAGTAACCTCTTCCCTAAAGAAAGCCCACTGGGGAAATTCATCAGTATTGGAGATGCTCGTTATCGAGTTGTAGGAGTACTGGCACCCAAGGGTAACTCCTTTGGTTTTGGTGGAGATAAATCTTTAT
Organism: Flavobacteriales bacterium UBA7878; assembly: GCA_002501205.1. Taxonomy (GTDB): domain Bacteria; phylum Bacteroidota; class Bacteroidia; order Flavobacteriales; family Schleiferiaceae; genus Croceimicrobium. The sequence continues at coordinate 41,826 of DLRW01000037.1, read as the reverse complement.
TCATCCCCATTACCAAGGCCCGCAGCAAATATGCAACCGCCAGTCGAAGTTTTGCGGTAAATGTGATGGCTTTGGAAAGCGCAGACTTAGAGTCAGTAGTAGACGAAGCTACCGCCATCATGCGGGCCGTTCGAAAATTAAAGCCCAAGGAAGAAACCAATTTCAATATCATTAAGAGTGACAGCGTAAGCGAAAGTTTGATCGATAACCTTAGTTATGTAAGCATGGCCGCGATTATTATTGCAGCCGTCACTTTATTAGGAGCTGCCATCGCCTTAATGAATATCATGCTGGTTTCTGTAACGGAAAGAACCAGTGAAATTGGCATCCGCAAAGCGATTGGTGCAAAATCCAATGCTATCCTTAGCCAGTTTTTAACCGAAGCCATTGCCATTTGCTTTCTCGGCGGATTAGCAGGTATTATTTTCGGAATCCTAATCGGAAATGGCATCTCCATGTTAGTGGGAGGAGCCTTTATAATTCCTTGGGCCTGGATGAGCCTTTCGGCTATCATTTGTTTCTTGGTAGGGCTTCTGTCCGGCTTCTACCCTGCCCTTAAAGCCAGTCGACTGGATCCAATAGAAAGCTTACGCTACGAGTAGTGTTTTCCCCCAACTACCAACTACCAACTACCAAGTACTAACTACTAACCACCAAGTACCAGCCTCCTCTAATATCCTCCCCATCTTCTCGTTTCCCTATAAACAGGTTAAATGCGAAAAGGGAAAATTGTAAAGGGAACGCTGCTATTGGTCTTCCTGGTTTTAACCGGCTCCTGCATGCCGCAGTTCTTTCATCGAAATAAGGGGAAAAGCATTTCACATGGTAGTCCAGGAAAGGGCAGTTTGGAAAACGGATACCTCATTGATTACCGCCTTAAAAATGCCAAATACTTCAGTTTAACCAGCTACTATATTTTAGGCAATGGCTACCTCAACTCCAAAGTTTATCACACCTTAAAAGATGCTTATGCCGCATGCGAGAAAACTTGTCCTGAACGCAAATTCTATTATATGGAATGTTCCTCCCGTAAAGGAGGTAAGCAATTAGTTCATCGCACGCATCGCAATGGTATGAGCGTTGATTTCATGGTTCCCTTAAAAAAGGGAAATCGACCAGCAACATTTTACGATCATTGGGGAATCTGGCATTACCTTTTAAATTTCGATTCATCCGGTAAATTGATTTTGAACTCCAATGTGGAGATTGATTTCGAAACCATGGCTAAACATATACTAGCCCTGGACAATGCCGCCAAAAAACAGGGTTTACGGATTAAGAAAGTGATTCTCAAAATCAACCTCAAGGATGATTTCTATCGCAGTCCAACCGGCAAGGAAATAAAAAAAAGGGGGATTTACTTTGCCTTAGCTCTTAGTCCAGTAGTGGATAAACTGCATGATGATCATTACCATATTGACTTCGCTTTGCGCTGATTACAAGGGGAATTTAGTATGTTTAAGCATGCCTAAATCCCCGCTACTTATTATCCTGCTCAGCTTTGGAAGCCTTTTTTCCGGCTTTGCTCAAAAAACTCAGTTCTTTTACCTGGATGCTAGGGACAGTACTAAAAACGCTGCCTTGCTAATTCTGCCAGAAAATCCTCGGGTTAAAGGTTTACTCATTCGTGACTATACCCACTTACCTCCTTTAGAGTCTTTAAATGAAAGTCCCTACCAATGGCGCGACCTTGCCCTAAATAGTGGATTGGCCATCCTCTACACCAGCAGCACGCAAGTATTCCCCGAGCTTTATCTCAAAGACCGTGGTTTGGAGGTACTGGACAGTTTGCTGGGAAAAGTGCTTGCCAGCTACTCCTTTCCTGAAAACGCCCTGATTATTGGTGGTATATCCGCTAGCGGCACTCGAGCTTTACGATATGTGCAATATTGTGCGGCAGGAAAATCCGCATTCAACATTCGAATACGCGCTGCCTTTGCGGTTGATGCACCTTTAGATATGGAGCGCTTTTATCAATCCGCTCATTGGAATAAAAATAAGTTTAAAGGGGGCATGCTTTGGGAGGCGAATCTTATGCAGGAGCACTATGCTCGAGAAATGGGCTGCAGTCCTGAAGAATGTCCGGAGCGCTACCGCAATGCTTCGGTGCATTCCTATAGTGATAGTACTTGCAGCCGTGATCAGCTTCTTCTGGGAACGAGCCTCTTACTTATTCATGAGCCAGATATGGAATGGTGGTCCAATGAAAGAGGGGCCTCTTATTTCGATATTAATTCATTTGACCTGCAAGGCTTATCCACCTGCCTCATAAATCTTGAGCATTCAGACTTTGAAATTATCAGCACCAGTGGAAAAGGCTTTGATAAGGAGGGGAATCGCAATTGCCATTCCTGGACTATAGTAGATGAAAACTATTTGATTGAATGGATATTGGACCGATGCGAAAGCCCTTAATTTTATATTTCAGCTTGCTACTCTTTAGTCTGGTAGCAAATAATATCAAGGCCCAGGACTTGAGCAAGAATGAGCTCCTCACAGATCTGCAACAGCTAAAAACTGCCATTGAAGAATACCAGGTTAGCCTATTCGAATTTCAAAGTCCTGAACTCTGGAATCAGCACTGTACAAAGCTCTTCAACCAAATCAAAGACGATTCAGCTCAAAGCTACTCATATCAGAAAGCCTTTTATTGGATAAGTCGCATGGCTAGTCAGGCAAATGAAGGTCATTATAGGCTTGGAAACTGGCAGGATACTGTGCACTCCGGCTTTCTGGCCAATCGCTATTTATACCTCCCAATCGCTGTTTGGTTGATTGAAGGCCGACTTTATTTAAAAAGGGATTATTCTAAAGAGCAATGCTTAAATCGTGGTAGTGAAATCCTCTCAATCAATGGATTAAGCAGCACTGAAATAGTAGACATCCTCCGTAAATGCAACCCTGCGGATGCAAATATCCTGAGCTATAAAGATCATGTGATTGAATCCGGGTTTAATTGGCAATACTATCTCTATGTAGATACAGCTGGCCTGGCTAAGATTCAATACCTAAAAAATGACAGTATCCACGAATGCCAGATAAGGGCCCTGTGTAGGGATAGTCTTTTTGCCCAAGTGAATCGTTTAAATCCACAGGCAGAACCCAAGCTTGAGGACCCATTTTACACTTTGAGATTTGAATCCAATACCGCCTGGCTAGAACTCCCTTCCTTCGATCGAAATCGCATGAAGCAATTTGATATTGATCCGGATGACTTTTATGAGGCCATTTTTGATAGCATTAATACCGCCCAAAGCGAGCATTTAGTAATTGACCTGAGAGCTAACACCGGTGGCCGGAATGAAATGGTTGATGAGATTTTACCCTACCTCATCCATGGAGAGCTGCATGTTGACTTTCTGCGCAAATCCATTTCCTGGAAAGGAAAGGAGAAAAAATATCGCTTTCCAAAACGAGATAAAAACGCATTTCAAGGTCAGATCTATGTGCTTATTAATGGTTTGAGTTTTTCCAATGGCAGTGTGCTGGCCCGACATTTAAAAGAATACAGCAATGCTATAATCATAGGTGAAGAAAGTGCTTCGCGTTACAAAGGCTTTGCCGCTGGCTCGCAAGAACAAATCACCTTACAGAATAGTGGATTGCAAATAGGTATTCCGCGCTATTATCTCTTCTATGGTTTAAACCTGAATCAAGAAAACAGCAATCAAGGGGTGATCCCGCACATCCCGGTAACATATGGATTAGAGGATCGATTAATGGAAAGGGATTTGGCCAGAGAAGTGGTTTTAGAGCAAATTAAAAAACGTCAATAATGGAGGATGGTAGTTTTAGACGCTTTAAAATTCTGCTGATTCCCTATTCCGTGCTTCTTTTAGCTTTTAATACAACTTTTATATGGATTGCTCCACAATTAGGAATTAGCTCAGTCTACGATCCTTTAAACTATATCTTGCTTGGAATCCATTTTATCCTGCTGCTTATTTTCCTTCGCCAGCAATGGCGGTCCGAATACTCCGTAAAACAAAAGATCAGTGGCAGCCTGGTACTTATCCTAATGGGACCTATCGGCTTTTGGCTTTGGTTTGCATACCGCGGTCGACTTGCTTAATTTGCTGGCGATGAAAGTTCTACGCAATCTTATCCCCATTGTTTTAATCTTAGTTATAAGTCTAAGTCTGCGACCGGTACGAGATTGGCTGGGAAATATCTTTCCCAAAAAGATTGAGAAACGGAGCTTGGCCTTGCAACCTTATGGAAATTTTGTTCCTGAATGGTCTGCAGAAATTAAAAGAAGTTTGGAGGCCACTTACCCCATGAAATTTCATCTTTTAGAATCTCGAGATTTACCAGAAACAGCCTTTGTGAATATCAAGAGCCCCCGCTACAGAGCAGATTCCCTGCTTAGGGATTTAGCACGTATTAAAACAGATACTTTGGACCATATCCTGGGTTTATGCACTCAAGATATTTCCACCACAAAAAGAGATCGCAATGGTGCAGTAAAGAAGCCCGAGTCTCGCTATACAGATTGGGGTATTTTTGGATTAGGCCAGCGTCCCGGAGTGGCGGCTATTGTTTCCAGCTTTCGCTTGATGCGTCCACCCAAAGAGCTTTTTCTGGATCGATTAAAAAAGGTGAGCATCCATGAAGTAGGTCATAATTTAGGACTAAAACATTGTGTGGAGCTGGGCTGTGTGATGGCGGATGCCGCCGAAAGTCTTAGTACAGTAGATCAAGTTGGTTTTGAGCTCTGTAAGAAATGTAAACATGAAATTAGCCTTAAAGATTAATACTATGCGCTTGAAAATAAGCCTTTTCCTATCTCTCCTCTTCACAGGCCTTCATGCACAGGATCAGCAGCCTCCTATGCTTTTTCAGATGTACTATCAAGGCTATGAGCGGATGCCCAATTTTCACTTCGTTTCATTAAGTGAGGCCTATCCCTGGCATTTGGAAGCAATGCCCCCAGTAATTGCAGAAGACTTTTTAGAATATGCCGAATTCAAGGAGCAGAATTATCATGTGCTTAGTGTCAGTAATCGTAAGCTTTTCCTGGATCGCTGTGGTTTCAGTGAAAAAGATTTTCTCTTTGTTTATGATCTGGATTCCAATATCACCTTAAAATACCCCCTGGCGAAGCTGAAAGTATCTGCCTTCCTCAGTCTTTACTCGGGAGAAAATGATCAGCCCTTTCGGGAATATGATTATGTGATAGGTTTGGAAATAGACTCCAATTTCTTGCCCTTAAGCTATAATGTGCATCAGAATAATTTTGCCATCATAGCCCAAGATAACCCCTTTGAGAAGGCAAATACTGAAATCCTACAATTCACCGAATTGCCCTATGGGCATGTCCCATTTGCAGATAGCTTAAGTCCGAAAGACAGCACTTCCCTCTTCTTCTTTACCTATAAATATGGCCCTCTTCAAATTATTGCCATGGATAGAGGGGAAAAGTTCCGACCCCATTATCGTCGCCTTTTAGTTTATGATTTAAGACGTGGGGGCTATATTAATAGCCGCGAATACTACGATTCTGAAGGTAGCTCGGTGGCGCCTCTTAATATTGAAGGTCGTAATTTTGGTGCCAACCAATGGGTAGGTCCCTTAATTAAAGGTTATGGCCCCATCCTATTTGGTTTCAGCTACCAGTCTTTTGGCTGTGTAAATTTGGAGTTCCTTGTACCCGGACAAATGCCGCTTCCTATATTATGCGACAATCGACATTAATACTGCTCTTAATTATCGGCGAATTCCATTCAGGGCTTTTCGCCCAAGGCACGATATTGAAAAAAAGTCAGGCACTGATCGATCAAAACCTATATGCTCAAGCATTTGCAGTCCTAGATCAAGCAGATTCTAAAAATCAGAACAGCGACATATTTGAAGCCAAACTGCATTTGATCTTGGATTTTCACTGCTTTACTGAGGACTATCTTCATTTTGCTCTTTGTGATTTAAACAGTGATAAAAAACTGGATTCTTTACGAAGCATCCCTATAGAAAATGGACTCATCTATTTTAAAGCCGACTCCATTGGTAAAGAATTACTGATCAAGGAGCCCGGCAATATGCAGTTGCATTTAGCCATGGGCTATTTCTATCAAAAATTACTGGAGGCCAATCAGAAGGATTATATGCCCACCGCTGCTGCTCAGAGTCGAATGCAAATGCATTATGAATTGGCCGATCGACAAGGCAGCCGTAACTACCAGTCGATGTATAGCCTGGGAATTTTAGCGATGAAAGGTCTCGATTTTCAATCTGGCGTAGCTTATTTGGAAAAGGCCATTGAACTAAAGCCTGATCATGCTGAATCTCAGGCTAACCTTGCCTATGCCCTATTGCAATTAAACAGGCAGGAAGAAGCCCACATTCATGCCGATCTGGCCCGCAATTTTTTTACGGATCCGACTTTAAAAGCAGAGGCAGCTTCCATGATGGCCCTCTCCTATTTACAATCGGGAAAGGACAGTTTGGCGCTCAACTATTTCCGGCAGGCTTATGCCACTAATTCGGATGAAATGCTCAGCCTCCGAAATATCTTACAATTGGAGAGAAAGCTGGATAGCACCAGTTTTAAGCAAAGCCGCTTGCTGTATTTCAAGCGGGAACCCAAAAACACCACCACCTACAAGGATTTATACAGTCTACATCCCAGTTTAAAGGAGAAAATAGCATTGCTGGCTTTCTATCAAGAACAATTAAATACGGTGCAGGAGCCGATAGTACTGGCCAATTTACATCTATTTAGTGCGGTTCTTTTAAAAGATTTTGAGAAGGAAGATGCGATGCAAAAAGAACTATCCTTAGCTCGAGAAATTTACATACAAGAATACCCACCTGAGCATGACATCTTCGTTTTCATGCGTAGCTATTTCAGCCCTAAAGGTTCCCGATGAAAAGTAGATTAGTATTGGCTAAGGTGGAGGATCTCCCAACCATGAAAAGCTTATTTGAGGCCAGTATCCGCCAAACTTGTAGCCAAGACTACAGCCCTGAAGAAATTGAGGCCTGGCTTTTAAGTTTAAAGAATACCCAACGCTGGGAGGAACTTATCCAACACCAAATAGTTTGGCTAGCCCTGGTTGATACCCAATTGGCGGGCTTTTGCAGTTTAAAAGATGGGAACTATTTGGATTTTCTCTATGTGTCTCCGCATCATCAAGGCTTAGGAATTGCCAAGCAATTAGTTGCAATTGCAATTGAAGAAGCACGAAAAAAGGGACATTCTAAAATTAGCTCCGATATCAGCATCACGGCCAGACCCTTTATGGAAGCCCAGGGTTGGAAACAAATTCGGAGGAATGAAAACCCGAGGGCCGATCAAATCTTGATCAATTACCATATGGAATTGGAGCTCTAAGCACTAATTAAAAGCACAAAAAAAGCCCCGGCTCAATGAAGAACCGGGGCTTTCCCGTATTAACTATCTCTGTTTATTCAATAATTAAGCGGCGACTGATGCGCTTGCCTTCGCTGCGCAGAATCACCATATAAACTCCCTTCGCTACAGAAGGTAAGCTAATTTGATGTTCGCTGTCTGAGCGGAGGTCAGCTTGCTCATAAATCACTTTACCAGCAAGATCAGTAACGGTAAGATCAAATGAAGATCCAGTATTCGGAAGCTCCAGATTAAACTGACCGTTATTAGGGTTAGGATAAATGCCAATTTTAGAATTCAGCATTTCCTCTTCCAGAGAAATTCCCTGAACCACCACCGCAAGTGTAGTATCATCAGTAGCACCACAACGGTCGGTAACCGTAAGGGTTACATTGTAAGTACCATTAGCTGAATAGCTAGTATTGGCATTTACACCAGTACCTGTAGAACCATTGTCGAAAGTCCAGTCGTAAGACACTGCATTGGTCGATGCAGAAGCATCAAAGCTTACATCGGCGCTAGTCATAGTAACATTAGTAATCTGAGCTGTGAAAGACGCCCAAATAGGACCTACAGAATCAGTCTTAAGCGTAAATGGACCAGCATATGCACTGGTATCAGAACCACAAGTATCAGCTACCCATACATCGAACTCGGTATTCAATGGTAAACCAGTAATATCGAATGGTGAGGTAACGATTCCAGTAAAGCTTCCCTGACCGGGTGTAAAGCCACTAGGACCGTATTGGATGATAGATCCACCGCTGTTAGAGGTCCAGTCTACTGTTAAAGTATCACAGCCAGTTGCACTAACATTTAAGGCCGTAGGTACCTGACAGGCAACTGTAATCGCCTCGTAGACAAAATTATCTACATACACCTCATAAATGTCGGTGCCATGTACTAATGCAATGTTCTGAGCCGATCCTATTAAGGTAGGATCATCAAAATCATAAGTATACGATTGATATACTCCAGCTGTAGTAGTTGTGATGGTATCTACAATTCGTAGGCTTCCGGCATCATAAGGATTGTCGAGTAATCCTACGAATAGACTTTCAACTGTATTTTCAAAAGCTACTTCGAAAGAAATGCGATTTAAACCGGTACCTAAATCACTAAAGGTTGGACTAACTAAAATCGCTGTATCACCGGCATTAAAGTCTCCGTCATTTAACTCAACGGCATTTGGAGCACTAGGGGCATTGGCTACTCCAAAGTCCGGAACATCCACTAATTCAATATCACTTGCTCCAGGGCCAATTACCGTCCAACAAGGAATACCATCAAATGGATCTTGCGCCGGCGCTGAATCAAAGTTTTGACTATAGGGCGCGGTCATAGGCAAACATTGAGTAGTAAAGCATTCTGGTCCGATTGTATCCGAGAAACCATTCGCACATTCTTCTACGATATAGAAACAATAACCAGTAGAAGGAGTAAGATTCGAGAAGATAATGGAATCAGCAGCTGTAGGATTTAAGACAGTACCATTTGCTGGAGACTGTCCCGCGGTAGTAAGAATTATATCTGTACTTAGGATTACGGCACTACCTGGAGTCCAATGCCCAACGGCGCCAGTGGTAGAAATACCATTCACAGCTAAACCTGTAGGATTAGCACAAGCACGAGGGGTACGTACTTCGAAGTTATCAATAAACCAATCCGTATCCTCAGGGTCATCAATGGTAGATCCTGCATAGAAGCCAAACTTCACATAACCCGAATAACCAGTTAAAGGAAGGGTGAAATGTTCACCGGTATTATCAATAGTATCATTGGCTGTCTTCACCCAAATAATATTGGCCTCAGACCAAGTCAAACCATTATCAGTGGAAATAACCAAGGCTAGGGAATCATCTGAACCAAAATAGCCTTGAGCCGTACTCGCATAATCGGTTACCGCAGCATCAAATTCAACTTGAAGATTAGTAATAGCTGGATCCAGGTAAATACTAGGGCTGATTAACCATTCGTATTGACCATCGAAATAGATATTCACCCTTTGGCTACTGCTATTGCTGGTATTATTACCATAGTCATCAAATCCCCAGGAGGATGAAGAAGTGCTGGTAAAGTTTGTAGCACTGCTTAATTGACCATCAGCCTCTTGCCAGCCACCATTGTTAAATGAGAAGGCATCGAAATTATCCAAGAAATTGGTATTGTAGGCAGTGGTGAAAGAAATAGGTCCTACCCAATCACTTACATCACCTAATCCACAACTATCCCGCACATAAACTTCATAAGTAGTTCCAGGCATTAAACTGGTAGCAGTATAAGTGTTTGTAGATACGTTTACAATATTAGCTGGAGCCGGGCTAAAACCAGGAGCTCCAATCGCTAAATTAAAGTTGCTGGCACCACCACTGGTCCAATCTAAATCTACTTGGTTTAATTGACTATTGGACACATTTAAAGCGGATGGATCAGGACAAGTGGGTGGAGTACAGAATGAGTAGGGTCCAGTCCAAGCACTTGAGTCTCCAGGACCACAAATGGATCGTACTAAAAATTCATAGCAGCTCAATCCGCTTAAAGTATCAACCAATAAGGTATCTGAGCTTACTAAAACTTGAGTTCCAGCGGTAGTTTGCGTTCCCTGGTAAAAACCTTGGGGACCAAACCAAACTTGATAAGAACTGCCGTTTCCAGATACATCATCCCATTTCAAAATGCTTTCCCATGCGGTAGTTGCACTGTCTCGCAGTCCTTGAACTTGTGGACATGGGGGCACTGCTTCTACATTAAAGTCATTTACATATAAATGAGGACCATAATCGGTTACCCCGATCAGTTCGATCACAGCGTCATGACCAGTATATACGGCTGGATCTAAAAGAATGATTTCCTCAATAAAAGAACCAGCAGCCGTATTCGCGGCGCTAGGGTCATCAAAAGAAGGTCCTTTTAAATTTAAGATAGTATCCCAGGTAGCATTTCCATTCAAAGATTTCGCACGAACAATAAACTGATCGTCTGGATAGGTGGTATTGTAATGATGCGACCAATAGAAACGTACTTGCGCATCCTGACTGATAGTAATCGGACGAGAACTAATCACTGCGGTTCCACTGGAGTTGCTCCAGAAATTAGCCAGTGCATAACGATCCGGGCTGGAACCAGATGGCTCCCAATTGAAGCTAACACTGGAGGTAGAATCCCAGCAGCTTAAAGGCCAGATTTCAAAATCCTCCACATAAGGCATGGAAACTGAAGTACAAGTGGTGCTGGCAATCAATGGTCCAATAGTCTGACTAAAGGAACCACCACTACAGGTATCCGTTAAATAGAAGTCATACAAAGTATTTGAACTTAAACCAGTAGCGGTATAGAAAGTATCAGTAGTGCTAGCAAATGTTCCACTTCCGGGGCTAAATCCTGTCGGACCATATTCAATGCCAAAGCTGGTACCTTGACCTGGATCCCAATTGATAGTGATACTATCTGAAAAAGCTGTAACTAAACTAAGGTTTGAACTGGTGTTACAAAGCTCCTCTAGAATGGAAAAATTATCAACTGCCCAGTACCAATCATAATAGGCGGTATAGTGGAATCGAACTTGCAAATTGGCATTAGCGTATGCAGTTAAATCGATTCGTTGATGGTCAGGATTAGACCAAGCCCCAATAGTAGAATTTTGGGACAAAACGGTAATCCAATTGGTTCCATCATAAACCTCTACATATCCATTATCACTACTGTACCATTGATAATACTGATCAAATTCCAATATTAAGCTTCCCGTAATTGCGGAAGCATCAATAACTGGAGAAATAAGGTATTCATCCATTGATGTACTGCCTGCGGCATCGCTGTTTACAAAGGCAAAACCCGGATTTCCGTCCAAATCACTACCCGAGTAGTCTGCGGTCCAGGCCCAAGTATCAGCGCTACCCGCACTATCCGCTACGGTAAAGCAACCTAAACTGCCGTTAAAGTCCTCAGAGTATGGTAATGATTGTGCTAAACAGGGTAATTGCACTTTTATTGGACCAAGCCATTGACTATTACTACCACTGCAAATACGTTGTAAATAAACATCGTAAAGTGCACCAGCTGTTAAACCGCTAATACCGTACATACCAGTATTGGAGGTGTCTAAATTCTGTGCTGTTGAAGTAGCTTGATTAAAGCCTGCAGGTCCCCAATTGATAATTACATCATCGCCATTAACACCACTCCAATAAACATCAAAACCAGCGGTCGTAATGTTATGAATAGAATCTAAAACAGGAGCAGGACATGCTGGGGGAGTAAAGCTATATACTTGATCCGTTACCACTGTATCCAAACTGGCGTACTCGGAAGAATTTGAAACTTTTGGATTGGCAGTACCTACATCATAAACAGATAAAAAGCTACTGGCTCCTGAAAGTCCGATTGAGGCATCTGGTCCAGTGATACAAGAACTGCACTCCCAACGGTAATGGAATTCCACCACATTGGTGCTTTCATATAATTTAACCTGAAAGGAAACTACAGAATCGGATGCATTCCAACTCCACTCCCAATCTCTCCATTCAAAGGTAAACACCCGATTAGGAGCCAAACCTGTGGTTTCATATAAGGCGGCAGAGGTATTCGCATTACCATCATGATCATCCCATAAAGGAGCTACCAATGGTCTGCGAGCAGAAGAGCCATTATCCAAATCATTTCCCGAGGTAGAGGTAGCACCTTTTATAAAGGAAATGAAACCATCCGAAGCAACCGCTACAGTATCATAGCTTAGCCCTTCGAAGGTAAAATTAAAACCGATGGGTACATCGGCGCTAGCGTTATCGGCCAGAATTGCCGAAAGCGAATTTGCAGAAGGTCCTAGTTCCTGATAAGTAGAACTAGAAACCGAAAACGAATAATTAGCCGCTTGCTGCGACCAAATCAATCCAGGCGAAAAAAATAATAGGGCCCAGACCAAACGTAGTTTGTTCTTCATCTTAGGATTCTTGGTTAGTAAATAAAGGTTAGTAATTGGTAAACTAACACAATAAAAACCAAGGATCAAAAGGAATTAAACCGCGCTTTTTCAAGAATTACTCGCATTTGTCATTTCTTGCTCTATTGTCAAATTACCCAACCTTTTTGAATTTCACACCAACAAATCGTTATTTCACATACAGATTTACTGAGACAGAGCACTTTAAGCCTGTTCTTTAAGCAGGAAATTGAGGAGTGTTAAAAAAATTAAAATGACAATTAAATAGAATTAATAAGTGAATATTAAAAATCACCATTCCGAAACCTCATTCAAACCACGACCCACCCTTTTGATTTACAAGCACTTAATGAACACAACAAATTCTTAATCCTAAACATTCTAGAATTACTGACATCCTTTTAAGAATAAATTGAAAAAAGTGGCGATTTTCCGTAATAATTTCCGGTGTATAGGAAAACCTATTGCTGATTAGCTCCCAATTAGGCAGGTATAGACAAAGAAAAACCCCGACTTCCAAGCTGGAAATCGGGGTAAATATGAAGTTCGAATCTATTTCTTAAGCTTGTTCAGCTACAACTTCGAAGTTGAACTCTACATTCACCTCACGATGCAAACGGATGTGTGCGATGTAAGGACCGGTAGCTTTAACAGTACCACCTTGGATTTGAATGTATTTACGATCGATGCTATGACCTTTTTTAGCCAATTCATCGGCCAGATCTGCATTGTTCAAGGAACCGAACAATTTGTTACCCTTACCAACTTTAGCGATCATTTTAATCTCTAAGCCATTCAGGCCTTCAGCAGTTTTCTTCGCATCTTCGATAGCCTTAGCTTCTTTATGCATGCGCTGCTTAATGTTCTCAGCTAAAACCTTCTTTGCAGATGGAGTAGCTAATTCGGCATATCCTTGGGGAATAAGGTAATTACGACCATAACCGTTTTTCACAGTTACTACATCGTCTTTATAACCTAAATGCTCTACGTCTTGTTTCAGAATTACTTCCATGGTTCCGGCTTATTTAAGGTTATCGGTAACGTATGGCAAGATGGCCAAGTGACGGGCACGCTTAATAGCGGTAGAAACTTTACGCTGATACTTCAAAGAAGTACCGGTAATACGACGAGGAAGGATTTTACCTTGCTCATTCAAAAACTGAGCGAGGAAATCGGGATCCTTATAATCCACGTATTTGATACCATAGCGGCGGAAACGACAAAACTTTTCGCGCTTGCCAGTATCAATTTTCAGGGGTTGTAAGTAACGAATTTCGGATTGGTTTGATCCGGTATCCAATTCTGCCATGATCTAAATCTTTTAAGCGTTTTGCAATTTCTGACGACGCACCTTGGCATAATCCACATGGTGCTTGTCCATTCTAACATTCAAGAAACGGATAATGCGCTCATCACGTTTCATTTCTACTTCAAGTGGAGTGATGATTTCACCCTCAGCTTGGAATTCCATCAAATGGTAGAAACCACTGCGCTTGCTCTGAATTGGATAAGCGAGTTTCTTAAGGCCCCAGTTTTCGAGGTGCAGGACCTTACCACCCTTAGCTTCGATGAAGCCTTTGAATTTTTCTACCGTTTCCCTTACCTGTTCTTCAGATAAGACGGGATGCATGATGAAAACGGATTCGTATTGATTCATCTGTTAAACAATTAATAATTAAACCTTTAAAACCTTCGTTGAAAAGGACGGCAAAAGTAAGAAAAAAAGATGAAGGAATTAGGTAGAAGTTTAGAAAGATCTGCTAAGTTTAAGAGCATCCCCGATGCTCATCAATCCTAAGCCGGATTTCAATGCTCTACAGCCCTTCGGAATAAGGCATCCCTTAGCGATAAAGCCTAATGGTTCCTTCCTTATAGCCTTCTTGTAAAAGGCCGTTTATTTCAGAGCTGAAGTACATCTTGTAGATAAACACTCCTGGCTGCACCTCGCTGCCATTATAGGTTCCATCCCAATAATCTTCGGGGCCATTATTTTCAAAAACCTTAATTCCCCAACGATTAAAAATCTGAATCGAATAATCAAAATTACTGCAAGCGCTGGTAATGATGTAGCTATCGTTTAGATTATCATGGTTTGGACTAAAGGCATTAGGTACTATGAATTCACATTCACACGACCTTATCTCAAGCTTAAAAGTATCAGTCCATACTCCACAGGCTTGATAGTACTCAATGAGGAAATTCCCTGATTGACCAAATTGATAGAGTCCATTTTGGGCGGTTTCCCCATTCACTTTAACCTCCGTGATCGGCCACTGATTAAAGTCCTTATAAATAGACCCTCCCAGGCAAAGTGTGGTATCCCCCAATGGCTCGGGTTCGAATCCTGATAAATCATAAACATTATAATCCAGATTCTTCTGGCTACAATCATTATCTAAATTCAGGTAATAATTACCTCCTTGGGAAACCCATTGAAGGGAACTGGAATGATTATTAGACCAGTTAAAGTTAATAGCCGTATCCAAGGCCAATCCTATTTGAATGCTATCCCCTGCTTCACATATAAATAATGAATCCGCAACAATAGGTGATGGTAATTCCGGTGGACTACTCACGTAATAGGTATCAACAACGGTATCACATTGCAATGAAACCTGACACCAAAAAGTACCGGCTGTACTCACGTTGATTTGGCCTTGAGTGCTGCCTGTAGACCACAGTAGATTATAGCCAGGACTGGTGCGACTGCCTATTTGCAAGGTATTACCCGGACAAACAAGGGTATCTGTAATTCTCGGATTTAAGGACTGAATCACTTGGATATTTACTGTGTCATATACCGTTCCACAGAAAGAATACAATTGTACCGTCAAGTTTACACTGGAACTAAATGTCCGGATTTTCGAGGTATCACCATCCGACCACAATAAGCTGTCTGCTGCAGAAGCGGAATAATTAACTGTAACCGATTGACCCGCACAAACAACGGTATCAATAAACTGGGCCTGAGCCAAAGGAACTACACCTACTATTATCGTATCATGCAGGGTATCATTGGTGGTCGTTGCTCTTATCCAATAGCTACCTGACTGGCTAATCCAACGAGTATTTGAACTGGAATTGTTATCCCATAAATAAGAAACACCGGCTGTGTTGGGCATGCTAATTAGGATGCTATCTCCATCGCAAATGGTGGTATCTGAGGGCAGGCCTGTAAGAGGAATAGGTAATTCAGATTGATGTAGAGAATCCACTTGTGTAGAATCCAATGCACAATCATATATTTTCACATCATCAATACGACCTTTAAAGAAATTGGCATTTCTCATTCGATTAGAGGCCATTACCAATTTATCATAAGCTCCAAAGCCACTGCCATTTCCATTGGCCGCAGCCTTAGCGGTTTGAACACCGTTCACATAATAGAAACAGCTATCTACGGTTCGAACCAAAACGGCATGATACCAAACATTAGTAACAATCCCTAAACCGTAAACTACATTGCCAACACCACCAGCTCTACCTTCTAAATTACCTCCGGAAATAGCTGATGAAAAAGAACCATAGGTTAAACTATTGGCATCATGAGCGAGAATCGCATTGATCGCTGTAGTACGTTCGGCATAGAACCAATAACTTACGGTACGTTCTTGGTAGTCGAAAGTTGTTAAGGTATTCAGATAATCATTGACTCCATCAAAATAGGTAGCACCATTAGGATTCCCGTAGCGATCTCCGGCAGTTATTTGTGGGCCACCAACAAATATCCCATGATTTAAATTGGCACTGGAATCGGCTGCATTACCATCTAACATGTAATGAGCTTGCAGGGTGCATTGCGCATTTAATTCTTGCATTCCCGAAAAGGAAAGCAGGAGAGCTAGCGTAAAAATCAGGTATTGAATTACTTTCATGGCTCCTTAAGGTGCGCAAAACTATGAAAGAGGGCCTCAATTTTAGCTCTAAATAATTAAGTTGTTTCAATCGTGAATAACTGAGTCTTTAAATTACGAGTTCAAAACGCAAGAATTTTATCTTTGCCCCCTTATGGAGAATTACATTGTATCGGCACGCAAATACCGCCCTCAGGCTTTTGAGGAGGTAGTAGGTCAATCTCATGTGACCAATACATTGCATAAGGCGATTCAAAGCAATCACTTGGCGCAAGCCTTACTGTTTACAGGCCCTCGTGGGGTGGGAAAAACCACCTCGGCCCGGATTTTGGCCCGGATGATCAATTCCGATGCAGAAACCACTGCCGACCAAGATTTCTCCTTTAACATCTTCGAACTTGATGCGGCTTCCAACAACTCGGTGGATGACATCCGGAACCTGATTGATCAGGTGCGCTTTGCTCCACAGGTAGGTCGCTATAAAGTGTATATTATTGATGAGGTGCATATGCTTTCCCAACAGGCCTTCAATGCTTTTTTGAAGACTCTGGAGGAACCCCCTAAGCATGCCATCTTTATTCTTGCTACCACTGAGAAACATAAGATTATTCCTACCATTCTAAGTCGTTGTCAGATTTATGACTTCAAGCGAATTTCGGTAGAAGATATCGCCGCTCATCTGCAAAATGTAGCCGCCAAAGAAGGAGTTACTGCTGATGATTCAGCTTTGCGAATTATCGCCCAAAAAGCAGACGGTGCCCTTAGGGATGCACTTTCCATTTTTGACCGAATCGTATCCTTCTCCGGCGAGCATGTGAGCTATCAGGATGTGATTGAAAACTTGCGCATCCTCGACTATGATTATTATTTCCGCACTATTGATTTGGTTCGGGCCGGAGATCAAGCGGGTTTATTGAATCTCTTCAATGATATTCTCGAAAATGGTTTTGATGGTCACCTCTTTATCAATGGCTTAGCTTCTCACTGTCGGGATTTACTCGTTTGTCAGGATCCTGCAACCCTTTCCCTTTTAGAAGTGGGTGCCGAGGTACAGCAGCGCTATCAACAGCAAGCTCAGGAAGTAAACAGTCGCTTTTTATTGGCAGCTTTAAAAGTGCTGGCAGAAGCGGATGTTCGCTACAAAAACAGCAATAACAGCCGTTTATTAGTAGAATTAGCCTTAATGGACATCATGCAAATCTGGCATAAGGCCGAGGCTAACACCGCTACAGGCGGTGAAAAAAAAAAGCCTGAAATAAGCAGCCAAGCAGTCCCTAAGTCAAAGCCTGCTCCTTCAAAAACCATTGAAGCTCAAAAAGCCGCTCCAGCTTCTGCATTGCCAGTTCCTCAGGCGGAAGAACCTTCCAGGCCACTAGAGAATAAAGCTGCCAGTCCACCTCCTGATCCAGCGCCAGAAACTGCAAAACCCATTGTAAATTCTGAACCATCATCTCCAGACTCTGCTCCTGCAAGAGCCAATAAACTTCAGAAAAAGAGAGGATCCTCCTTTTCAATTTCACAGGCGCTGAAAGGCGAAGGGCCAGATCAGCAACAAAGTGAGGAGGAGGAAGAAGAAGATCTGGATCGTCCGGTAGATGGCAAACCACAGCAAGCTTTTGAGCAAGAGCAATTGCAGCAAGTATGGAATGACTTTGTAGAAAAAGTACGTGCCGAAGGTCAAAAAGTGGTAGTGGCGACTTTAGCGGAAAAAGAGCTTAAAATCAAGGATAACTTTGAAGTGGAAGTGACCCTGGACAATAATATCCAAGCTCAAAAATTTCAGGAAATAAAAAGAGACCTGCTCTACCATTGCCGCGAGAAGCTTCAAAACTTTGGTTTATTCTTTAGCCTTAAAATTGAAAAAGGCAGTCAGAAGCTCGATCCCTATTCCGCTCCTGAGAAATATCAATACCTGCTCGAGAAAAATCCACACCTCGCAAAATTGCGTGAAGATTTAGGATTGGATATTGAATAATTTCAATTCTCACCAAAATCAAGGTTCTTAACCCTGAGATCAAAAAATCTGCTCAAAAACTATTCTAAATTAGCGCAGTATACCGTCACTTCAGGCCTTAAATGATCTCCAATTTCCTATTTTTGTGGCCCTTAAGAATTTGAGTTAGTTGTATTCTCAACCACCAAGTTCTAACTCACTTAATATCAAACATTAAGATATAAAATCAATTATATGAGTAATCCACACAAGATCCTCTACACCCTCACCGATGAGGCTCCGGCCCTAGCCACCCGCTCCTTTTTACCTATTGTACAAAGCTTTACCCAACCTGCGGGTATTGAGGTGGAAACCAGAGATATTTCACTCGCAGCTAGGATCTTGGCCGTGGTTCCAGAATACTTAAGTGAAGAGCAGAAAATTTCGGATACCCTGGCAGAATTAGGTGCCATTGCCAAAACACCGGAAGCCAATATCATCAAATTGCCGAATATCAGTGCTTCTTTACCTCAGCTTAAAGCAGCCATCAAAGAATTACAGGAGCAAGGCTATGCCATTCCTGATTATCCGGATCAAGCAAAGACCGATGAAGAACGTGATATCCAAGCACGTTACGACAAGGTAAAAGGTAGTGCTGTAAACCCTGTATTGCGCGAAGGAAACTCAGATCGTCGTGCTCCAAAAGCCGTGAAGGAATTTGCTCGTAAACATCCGCATTCAATGGGTGCCTGGTCTGCCGATTCGCTTTCCCATGTTGCCAGTATGGATGAAGGAGACTTCTTTGGCAGTGAAAAGTCTACTACCCTATCTGCTCCCACCACTGTTAAAATCGTCCAGAAATTAGCGGATGGTTCCGAGAAAGTATGGAAGTCAGGCTTAGCCCTTCAAGAAGGCGAAGTTATTGACGCCTCTTTTATGAGTGCTAAATCTTTAGAAGCTTTTATCGAGAAAGAAATTGCCGATGCCAAAGCCAAAGGCGTACTCTTCTCAGTGCATATGAAAGCTACCATGATGAAGGTTTCGGATCCAGTGATTTTCGGATTTTTCGTAAAAGCCTTCTTCAAACCTGTTTTTGAAAAATATGCTGAAACCTTCGCTCAATTAGGCATTAGCCCCAGCAGTGGTATGACGCCAATTCTGGATAAAATTGCCAGCTTACCCGATGCCGAACGCAAAGCTATTGAAGCAGATATCGAGGCCTGTTATGCTAATGGACCCGACTTAGCCATGGTGAACTCTCATCGTGGTATCACCAATCTCCATATGCCTAATGATGTGATCATTGATGCTTCTATGCCTGCCATGATTCGTACTTCAGGCCGCATGTGGAACAAGCAAGACGAAACTCAGGATACCAAAGCCTGTATTCCGGATCGTAGCTATGCTCGACTTTATGAAGAAACCATCAACTTCTGCAAGGAAAATGGTGCCTTCGATCCTACGACCATGGGTAGTGTGAGCAATGTGGGCTTAATGGCTCAAAAAGCCGAAGAATACGGTTCTCATGATAAGACCTTTATTTTAGATCAGGCCGGAACCATGATGGTGGTCGACGCCGAAGGCAATACCTTATTAAGTCATGATGTTGAAGCCGGTGATATCTGGCGTATGTGTCAGGTTAAAGATGCCCCGGTACGTGATTGGGTTAAATTAGCCGTAAATCGTGCTCGCGCTACTGGAAACCCTGCGGTATTCTGGTTAGATGAAGAGCGTGCCCACGACCGTGAGCTTATCAAAAAGGTAAACACCTACTTGAAAGAACACAATACTACTGGCTTAGAATTACCTATTATGAGTGTTACTGAAGCCACTCGTTATAGTTGTCAGCGTACCAAGGATGGTTTAGATACTATTTCTGTAACCGGCAATGTATTACGCGATTACCTAACCGACCTCTTCCCTATTTTAGAAGTTGGTACCAGCGCTAAGATGCTGAGTATCGTTCCTTTAATGAACGGTGGTGGTTTATTCGAAACCGGAGCCGGTGGTTCTGCCCCCAAGCATGTGGAGCAATTTGTTGAAGAGAATCACCTTCGTTGGGATTCATTGGGTGAATTCCTCGCTTTAGCCGCTTCTTTAGAACATTTGGCCGAAGTAGGATCTAATCCAAAAGCCAAAGTAATTGCTGAAGCTTTGGATGTAGCCACCACGCATTACCTCAACAATAATAAAGGCCCATCTCGGAAGGTGAACGAAATTGACAACCGTGGCAGTCATTTCTATCTGGCGCAATATTGGGCCCGTGCTTTAGCGAATCAGGATAAAGATGCTCAATTGAAAGCCATCTTTACTCCGGTTGCCGAAAAATTAGAAGCAGAGGAAGCACAGATTGCAAAAGAATTGACCGAAGTACAAGGCAAGGCCGTGAACATTGCGGGGTACTTCCATCCTACCGAGAGTTTGGTGAGCGATGCTATGCGTCCCAGCGCTACCTTAAATGCCATTATTGGCTAAGTGAAGCAAAAAGGCAAAATATTCCTGTTCCTACTCCTTTCCTGGATGGTGAACAGTAGTTTTTTACGAATTCCACAATTTGAAAAAGCGGAGCTGCTGGGAGACATTGATCCCGGCAGGCACCGCGATTTCGACAAAGTCCGATCCAAATATTGTACTAAAGAATCCTACCTCCGCGAGGAAGTATACGATGCTTTTAAGGATATGTGGGATGCTGCCCAAGCAGATGGAATTTCCTTAACCATTATTTCTGCTACTCGCAATCGCAGCTATCAAAAAGGCATTTGGAACCGTAAATGGTTAAGCTTTGGTGGTGATGAATCAGATCGAGCGGAACGTATTTTACAATACAGCTCCATGCCTGGGACCAGCCGACATCATTGGGGAACCGACCTCGATTTAAATGCCTTAGAAAACAGCTATTTCGAAAGCGGAAAAGGCGCCGAAATTTATGCCTGGCTCCAAGCCCATGCGGCGGAATTCGGCTTTTACCAACCCTATACCCGTTTTAATCCATACCGGGATGCCGGCTACCGCGAAGAAAAATGGCATTGGTCCTACTTTCCTACGGCCTCTCGCATTCAAAGGGCTTATCGATTGGAAATCGATTATGCACAATTAAAAGGCTTTATGGGTGACGCTTATGCCGAAAAACTGGATGTAATCAATAATTACGTGATGGGCGTTGCCGCCTGGCCAGATAAGGCCCCCTACTAAGCTTTCAAAAAGGGAACTTTCCAGGAAAATTTAGACTAATCTCGGCGAAAACCGCATTCATACACAATTTTCCTACTTTCGTAACGCTCTGTATAAACCTAAGTGGAACTATCTTGAAGAAAAACCGCAATCTATGGATTGGCGCCGGGGCACTGGTGTTGATCCTTTCCTTTTGGGCCCTCAGTGGTGAAGAGGAAATTAGTCGAGACATAACCGCCAAATCCTTTCTGGGAGAATTTAAAGATGTAGTGACCAGCTCTGGTGAGTTGATGGCTAAGAATTCGGAAGATATCAGCGGTCCCCAAAATGCACGTCGTTTTGGACTGTATAACATAAAAATCTCCGATCTGGTAGCGGAAGGCACCTATGTAGAAAAAGGCGATATGGTGGCCCAATTGGATAAAACCGAACTCAGCGGTAGACTCAATGATTTATATAATGAGTTGGAAAAAGCCCAAAGCCAATACACTCAAACCAAATTAGACACCACCCTCGAACTACGCCAGGAACGTAGCGGTATTGAAAGTTTAGAATTCGATATCCGACAAAAGAAAGTGGAAATTGAACAAAGTGAGTTTGAACCCCCTGCAACCATTCAAAGGTTAAAACTGGATCTGATTAAGCTGGAGCAAAATCTGGAACAGAGCAAGGAGAACTACAAAATTAAACAGGAACAAAGTCGGGCCAAAATGCGAGAAGCTGGTGCCACCCTAGCGCAAACCCGCAATAAATATGAGAGTCTTCAAGATCTGGAGAAGGAATTCGTAATTACGGCCCCCAAACCCGGAATGGTGATTTACATTCGAGAGTGGAGCGGCGAAAAGCGTAAAACCGGCTCTACCATTTCACCTTGGGATCCAGGTGTAGCGACTCTCCCCGACCTCAGCCAAATGGAGAGCAAGACTTATATTAATGAAGTGGATATCCGCAAAGTAAAAACAGGACAGGAAGTTGAAATTGGCCTGGATGCATTTCCGGATGTTAAGCTTAGCGGCACGGTAACTGAGGTAGCCAATGTGGGCGTAGATCGCGAAAACTCCGAAAGCAAAGTTTTTGAAATCATTATCGAAGTAAATGAGGCGGATAGCACTTATCGTCCTGGCATGACCACTTCCAATGCGATCATCACCAAGACCCTGGAGTCCGTAGTACAGGTTCCCTTGGAAGCGATATTCAGCGAAGACGATATCACCTTTGTATACATGAAAGATGGGGCTTCTATCGAAAAACAAGAAGTACGCATTGGTTCGCGAAATGACGAATTTGCAGTGATTGAAGCCGGCCTGGAAGCCGATGTTGAAGTCTATTTAACCGAACCTGCTTCGGCTAGTGATAATAGTATTCGGACTTTAAGTGATTCTTAATGGATCGATTACTCACCAATTTAAATATCGCGCTCGACGCCATTCTCGCTAATACCCTGCGCTCCATCCTTACTGCTCTTGGGATCATTTTCGGAGTAGCAGCAGTAATTACCATGCTGGCTATTGGCGAAGGAGCCCAGGCTGAAATTCTCCGGCAAATTGAATTGGTAGGGGTTAATAATATCGAAATTAAACCCATAGTTGAGCAAAAAGACGAGAAGATTGAAGAAGACTTATCAGCCAAAGAGCCCAAACGATTTTCCAAAGGTTTAGACCTCCAAGATGCACGTAGTATTAGTCGGGTTTTACCCACCGCAGCCGCGGTTAGTCCTGAGGTGGTAATTGAAACTTCGGTGATTTCCGGCGGACGACGTCGCAGCACTAAATTGATTGGTGTAGAACCCAGTTTTTTCCCGGTTTCAAATATTCCGCTGCGCTATGGGCAAATGTTCTCGCCCGAGCATTTAGAAATGCAAGAACCCGTTTGCATTATTGGCAGTGGTATGGCAAAAAAGCTTTTCCCTGGCAAACGTCCCTTAGGCGATAAAATTAAAGTGGGGAATCAATGGCTCACCATTATTGGTGTTTCTCAAACTTTGAACATCACTACCCAAGCTCAGGAAAACTTAGGCATCCGTGATTATAATATGGACATTTATGCTCCTATCACCACCGTACTGAGTCGTTACCGCGATCGTGCGAAGTTGCGCGAATCAAGTGGGCGCTTCGATGATGATGAAGACGAAGAAAAAACCAGCACCAGTAATAATTACCATCAACTGGATCGTTTATTAGTACAAATCGATAATAGTGAGTATTTAGCTAGCAGCGCAGATGTGATCAGCAGACTATTGAAACGGACTCACAATGGAATGGTAGATTTTGAAATTATCATTCCCCAGCAACTCTTGGAGCAGCAACAACGAACCAAAGACATCTTCAACTTGGTTTTAAGTGCGATTGCCGGTATTTCTTTATTGGTAGGTGGAATCGGTATCATGAATATTATGCTGGCCTCCGTATTAGAGCGGACCAAGGAAATTGGTACCCGCCTGGCAATTGGTGCTAAGAAAAAGGACATCATTACTCAGTTCTTGTTCGAAGCCTTATTAATCAGTTTAAGCGGTGGTATAATCGGTGTAATCCTGGGGGTATTGGCCTCCTACGTGATTAGTGAATTTGCAGATATTGAAACCATTGTAAGTCCGATTTCCATAATCATTTCCTTTGGAGTAGCCTCCATTACCGGATTGGTATTCGGATTATCCCCTGCACGTCAAGCGGCGGAGAAAAACCCTGTTGAATCTTTACGCTATGAATAAAGTGTATCGCCTGATACTGGCCTTCCTTATAATGGGAAGTGCATCGGCGCAAAGCCAAATGCTCGACCTGAAAGGGGCCATCTTAAGAGCGCAAAAGCAATCACCCTCCTATTTCCGGGCTATCAATACCGCTGAAAATCGCTATTGGAATTACCGTCAATTCAGAGCCAGTTTATTGCCTCAACTGAACTTAAGTGGTAGTCTACCCAATTACTCCAGTGCCATTGACCGAGTAACCCAACCCGATGGAACCTATGATTTTCCGGAGCGTGAACAATTATTCTTAAGCGGCAACCTCTCCTTAGACCAAAATGTGATATGGACCGGTGGTCGCTTATCATTAATAAGCAGTCTGCAAAGAACTGATGTATACCGCCCGGATCGAAGAATTAACTATTTCAGCACCCCTATTTCGGTGAGTTATTTCCAACCGATGTTTCTCTACAATTCTTTGAAATGGGAAAATAAGATTCAGCCCCTGGCCTATGAAGCATCGCGTAGGGCTTATTCAGAAGACCTGGAGGACATTGCCAATGAAACTACCCAATTGTATTTCGCAGCGCTCACCTCTAAAATCAGCATGCGCATTGCCGAGCAAAATGTAAAGAACAACGATACCATTTATAAAATTTCCCAAGGGCGCTATAATTTGGGAAAGATTGCCGAAAACGACCTTTTACAAATTGAATTGAATTTGTTGAATGCAGAAAATTCGCTCACTAATGCCCGCCTGAACTATGAGGTAGCGGCGCAGGAATTGAAGCGTTATTTAGGCATCCCTACCGAGGAAGAATTGGAATTAGGCATCCCTTCGGAGGTTCCCCAAATGGAAGTTAACTTAGATAAGGCCTTGGGGGAAGCCCGAAAAAATCGTGCTGCAGTACTGGATTTCCGCCGCCGTCGATTGGAAGCTGAACAATCTGTAGCCCAAGCCCGTGGAAACACCAATTACAATTTTAACCTCAGTGCCAACTTCGGTTTAAACCGACAGGCCGATACCTATAATGCTGCCTATGCTAATCCCTATGCACAGCAGCAGAATATTTCCATTGGCATTAATATCCCAATTGTAGATTGGGGACAGGCGCGATCCCAAATTCGCAGGGCTGAGGCCAACCGCCAATTACAGGAAGTAAATATTGAGCAGGACGAAATCAATTTTGAGCAGGAAATCTTTCTTCAGGTGATGCAGTTTAATGCCCAACACCAACGCTTAAACATTGCGGCTAAGGCCGATACCGTAGCCCAAAAACGTTATGAAGTGGCTCGTCAGCGATACCTTACCGGGAAAATTAGCATTACGGATATCAATATCGCGCAAAGTGAAAAAGACGGTGCTAAGCAAAGTTATCTGCGAGAGCTGCAGCGCTTTTGGGTGGCTTATTACACCCTGCGACGCTTGTGCTTATACGATTTTGTGAATGACCAGGTAATTAGCTACAAAGCCGAGTATTAATCGTCTTTCAAAGCAAGCTTCAGTTCATCCAAGCTTACCTTATTCTGGAAGTGATCGTTACGAACCACACTAATTTCGCCAGTCTCTTCAGATACCACAATGGCGAGAGCATTCGCTTTTTCAGAAATACCTAAAGCGGCTCGGTGTCGTAAGCCAAAGCGAGAGGGTAAATTGGTTTTCTCCGTTAAGGGTAAAATACAGCCTGCAGCCACAATCTTGTTTCCGCTTACGATAACGGCACCATCATGCAATGGAGAGTTCTTGGCGAATATACTTTCCAATAATCCGGCACTGATTTGGGCTCCAATGGGTGTGCCGGTACTGGCATAAAAACCCAGTTTAGAGTCTCCCTCAATTACGATTAAAGCGCCGGTTTTACTGCGGGCCATAGAACCACAAGCCTTGATTAAATCGCTATAGTCAACCAAGGAAGTATCATCATCGCCTTGGATCCGCCAAAAGCGCAAGAGTGCCTTGCGGCGAGTGAAGTTGGTAGAACCGATCATGAGCAAAAATCGACGAATCTCTTGTTGGAAAACTATAACCAGGGCGATTACTCCTACTCCGATAAACTGACCTAAAATCTCACTTAGCAATTCCATTTGCAGAGCCTGCACTAATTTCCAGACCAAGTAGATAGCCGCCACCCCAATCAACACATTTATTGCCACCGTGTCTTTGATGAGGCGATACAATTGATAGAGTAAGAAAGCTACCAGTAGGATGTCGATAAGATCCAGGAAGCTGAAGTCGAGAAACGACATTTAGGCGAAATTTTGGTTCAAGTTAAGGATTTTGCGCACTTCAACGGCTTCCTTCACATCGTGTACCCGAAGGATGTCGGCCCCTTGCTGCAAGGCTAAAGTATGCATTACGGTAGTGGCATTCAGAGCTTCTTGTGCATTTAGCCCCAGACTTTTATAAATCATGGATTTACGACTAATCCCCACCAATATGGGGAGTTCAAATATCAGTTTGAAGTAATTGATATGTTGAAATAGTCGATAATTATCAGCCTGACTTTTCCCGAAACCAAAGCCTGGATCCAGAATGATGTCAGTAGCGCCTGCCGCCACCAGCTTTTCCAATTGCTCACTAAAAAAACGCGCCACTTCCTTTACAACATTATCGTATTGGGGATTCTGTTGCATATTTTCTGGCAAACCTTGCATATGCATCATTACATATGGTACTTGGCTTTCGCCGATGAATGAAATCATCGCCGGATCTATCATTCCTCCTGAAATATCATTAATCAGGGCGATCCCATTGGACAAGGACCGTTCCGCGGTTTTAGCATTATAAGTATCCACTGAAAGGGGCATCTCCGGCAATTCAGTTCTTAAAGCCTGGATTACAGGAGCCAGGATTTGCCATTCCTTTTCCGGCTCAATTAGAGCGGATCCAGGCTTGGAACTGGCTGGCCCCAAATCAATAATATCGGCTCCTTCAGCCTGCATTCTTCGAGCTTGATTCAGAGCCTTCTCTACACTGGTATAAGCCCCGCCATCAAAGAAAGAATCCGGATTTATATTTAAAATACCCATGATCATAGCCTGATCCAATGAGTAGACTTTGCCACCTAAATTGAGACTTCCCTTCTGGTAAAATGCCTTATCTTTCGCCACCTTTCCGCTATCTTTAATCGCAGCGAAATTATCAAATGGCGAATACTTCTGAACAGTACGATTCGGTAATTCAACATTGCCGCAGTTTATACCTGAAAAAACATCGCGACTACGGGGCAGCCTGGCGCATTTTACGACTACCATCTTTAACGGATCAAATCTTCATCAAGGCAAACCGCCTGCGGAGTATTCAAGATAAAGGGGTACAATTGGTAGATGACCATATGGATGGTGAGTTTATCGGGATCATCAATTACAGTTTGATGGCCTTGGTGCAGATTGAAAGAGGCATTGCCCAGGAACCGGATTTAAATGAAGCTGAAGCTTTGGAGGTTTTTAATGCTCAGGCCACAGTGGCCAAAAATTTGATGGAGCGTAAAAACCATGATTATGGTGAAGCATGGCGCGATATGCGGATATCTTCCCTTACTGATTTGATTTTGCAAAAAATCCTTCGAATTAAACAGATTGAAGATAATGCCGGTAAGACCATTGCTTCGGAAGGAATTGATGCGAATTACCTGGATATGGTAAACTATGCAGTATTTGCGCTCATAAAAATGAATGAAAAATAAAGCACTATGAAATTGATCACCCAGATATCGCGCCTCCTGGTTGGTGGCCTTTTTATTTTTTCAGGATTGATCAAACTCAATGACCCCATGGGTTTCGCCTTTAAGCTGGGCGATTATTTTGCTCCCGATGTTTTAAACCTCACTTTCCTCAGTGATTATACCTTGCCTTTGGCACTCTTCATTGTGGTTTTAGAAGTGATCCTTGGCGTAGCCTTACTAGTAGGCAAATGGATAAATCTCACCAGCTGGCTTTTGCTTTTAATGATTGTATTCTTCACCTTCCTTACCTTCTATTCGGCTTATTTCAATAAGGTAACAGATTGCGGTTGCTTTGGTGATGCCATTCCCTTAACACCTTGGCAGTCTTTTGGAAAGGATATAGTTATCACGGTTTTAATTAGCCTGATATTCTTTAACCGACAATTTATTAAACCCCTGATGGGTCCGGGTGGCCAGAATGTGGTACTCAGCCTTTCCCTGGCCGGATGTATAGCTATGGGCTATTATGTTTTGGGGCATCTTCCCATTAAAGATTTCCGTCCCTATGCCGAAGGAAAAAGCATAGTAGAAGGCATGAAATCTGCCGAAGAATTGAATTTGGAGCCACCCAAATACGCTACCATCTACACCATAAAAAATGCCAATACCGGAGAGAGCATGAAGGTAAATTCCCAAGACTATATCAGTGAAGGCTGGTGGCAGAAAAAAGAATGGGAAATTCAAAGTGATGAGAGTGAAACCGTGCTTTTAAGCGAGGGTTATGAACCTCCTATCCACGACTTCAGCATTGAAATGAATGGCAATGATGTTACGGATCAGGTATTGGCCGCCGAGCGAATTTTTGTGCTGGTCGCTTATGATCTCAATAAGAGCGACAGCAGTGCTTACGCTCCCATAAACGAATTTGCTTTAGCGGCAGCCGATCAAGAAATTCCCTTTATTGGTATTACTGGTAGCTTACCTTCATTGGCCGCAGAAAAAAGTGAGGCTTGGTCCTTACGCTTTAGTTTCGGAATCATCGATGGCACCACGGCCAAAACCATTATTCGCGCTAATCCAGGTATTTTAATGCTCGAAAAAGGTGTGATCGTTAAGAAGTGGCATGCACAGGACTTACCAGCTTTTAATAAGCTGGCTCAAAACTGGAAATAATTGCTGCGTTTTATCTGGAATAAAACCTGGTATGGCCTCCTGGTAATGTGGGGCGTTATTACTGTTGTCTTTTTTCTATTTAATGTATTACCCGGTGATCCTTCAAGGATGATGCTGGATCAAAGAGAAGACAGTGAGCAATTGACCCGAATTAAAGCCAAATATGGCTTCGATTTACCCATCGCTCAGCAGTATCTACATTATTTAAATGATCTAAGCCCGCTTTCCTGGCACAGTAACGATCCCAAAGATTTCAGCAATTATCAGCGCTATCAAAAGGAGCCTGTGGAACTATTCAAAATTGGAGGAGGAGTACTTTGTTTGAAAGCTCCCTATCTACGAACCTCCTTCCGCTCCCAGGGAAAAGAAGTGATCACGATTCTTAGTGAAACCTTTCCCAATACCTTAGTGCTGGCAATAGCTGCGATGACCTTGGCTTTGCTTTTAGGCCTGAGCTTAGGTATGCTGGCTGCCCGTTTTAAAGGCACCTGGATTGATAGTGGCATCAACTTTTTCGGGACCTTAGGTATGTCAGTTCCTTCCTTTTTCTCTGCCATTTTAATGGCCTGGATTTTTGGCTATCTTCTTTCCAAATGGACGGGCCTTAATATGACTGGCAGTCTTTACGAAGCAGACCTTTATGGCGAAGGGCGTTACATTGCTTGGTCTAATTTGATTTTGCCAGCGATAACCCTGGGAATTCGTCCCTTGGCGGTAATCATTCAATTGAGTCGATCTTCGATTCTGGAGGAGCTCGGTCAGGATTACATCCGAACGGCTCGGGCCAAGGGGCTAAGTATGCCTGCCATTCTGAGAAAACACGCCTTACGCAATGCCCTTAATCCGGTTATTACTGCTGCTTCAGGTTGGTTTGCTTCTATGCTGGCGGGAGCTGTATTTGTGGAATATATCTTTGGATGGAATGGCTTGGGAAAACAAATTGTAGACGCTCTAAATCAGTTGGATTTACCCCTGGTAATGGGGGCAGTACTGCTGATTGCGATTACCTTTGTGGTGATCAGTATAATTGTAGATTTATTGTACGCTTGGGTCGACCCCAGAGTACGTAATTAATTGAAATAGCATGGCACGTAAAATTATTGCCGGGAACTGGAAAATGAATCTCAACCTGGCTCAGGGAGCCACTTTGGTTAAAGCCAGTGATGATTACTTAAATGCAAATCCGGCCAAACATATAGATGTAATTGTAGCTCCCCCCGCTCATCAATTGGTGCAAACCGTAAAGCTGTCTACCAATACCAAACTTTCGGTAGTAGCCCAAAATATGTGTGCTCACGAAAACGGGGCTTATACCGGTGAAATTAGTGCCAGTATGCTGGTTGATGCTGGTGTAGAATTGGTAATTGTAGGCCATTCTGAACGTCGGGAAATTTTTGGTGAAGATGATGCCCTTTTGGAATCCAAACTTCACAAGGCTCTGGAATACGACCTCTACCCTATTTTCTGTGTTGGAGAAAGCCTGGAACAACGTCAGGCCGGGGTTCACTTTAAGCATATAGAGAAGCAGTTAGAAGCAGGTCTTAAGAATTTCAATGCCGACCAGATTCCTCATATCATTTTGGCTTATGAACCCATTTGGGCAATTGGAACCGGTGAAACAGCCAGTCCAGAGCAAGCACAGGAAATGCATGCCTTCATCCGTAAATTCTTAACCGGCAGATTCTCCGCGACGGTAGCCGATGAAACCTCAATTCTTTATGGGGGATCGGTAAAACCATCCAATGCCAAAGATTTATTTAGTCAACCGGATATTGATGGTGGCTTAATCGGTGGTGCCTCTATTCAAATCGACTCTTTCCTGGAGCTTATTAAAATCGGTGAATCTATTTTACGATGAAAAATTACCTGGTCCTCGATTTCCAGATTAGCCCGGTAGAGCCCGGACGTGATATCCTCCTGGCCCTTTTGGATAATTTAGGTTACGACAGTTTTGAAGAAAGTCCTAAAGGACTGAAGGCCTATATTTTGGAAGAGGACTTCGATGCAGAAGAATTGGAAGCCATTCCCCTCTTTAGCGGAGATGAATTCGAAATCAGCTACAGCTCTGAAAAGTTAGAAACCATTAACTGGAACGAGGAATGGGAGCGAAATTATGAACCGGTAAGTTTAGAACAACGTCTCTTAATTCGGGCCCCTTTTCACGAGATCAGCGGAAGCTTTGATCATGAGATCGTGATTGAGCCTAAAATGTCTTTCGGAACCGGACATCACCATACTACCAGGTTAATGGCCAAGGCTATGTTTGATCTTGATTTCAAAGGAAAGAAGGTCTTGGACATGGGAACTGGTACCGGAATTTTAGCCATCCTCGCTCAACAATTAGGCGCTACGGAAATAGATGCCATTGACAATTTCGAATGGGCCGTAGAAAATACCGCCGAGAATGCCGATCGCAATAATGCGGATAAGGTAAAAGCAGAATGGGGCGATGCCGCCTTACTGCAAGGCAGAAACTATGACCTGATTTTAGCGAATATCAACCGTAATGTATTATTGGAGGATATGAAGGCCTATGTAGACACTTTGGCCTCCGGTGGATCCATTTTATTCAGTGGTTTTTTCGCCCATGATTTTGAGCTGATCGACGAAGAAGCTCGCAAACAAGGTTTAGAATTTCGCCATCGTATAGAAGAAGAACGCTGGCAATGCGTTCATTATCAAAAGCCCTAATTCCCAAATACCCTCTGCCGATGCGATTACGCCTCATTTTTATTTTTCTCTGCAGCTCCTTTATGGCCCTTCAAGGCCAGAGCTTTAAACGCTTTACTCCCGAAAAGACCACCTATTTACAGGAATTGAAACAGTTTTGGGAAGATGAGAATTCTAATCTTGAGGATACCGCCATTGAACATCTAAGCCGAGACTTTGACAGTCTCTTCATCGATCAATTTACCGATGAAGAAGCGGCCCTGCTTTACGATTTGAGCAATGGTCTATTGCGCAAGCGAATGCGCGATTTTGAAGATTGGGCCCATTTGTTACGCATCAGTATTTGGTTTAAGCAGGAACAAGCCGATGGGGAATTAGAACGCTTCTACAAAGATTTTGAAGAAGTTAGCAAAAGACCCCTTAAGCAATCTTCCGTTTACCTCGCCACCTTCTACAATGTTATCCATCGAAATGTACTCTATGATGATGGTCGATTGCGCTGGGAAGTGATTGGAGGAATTGGCCAATATCGTTTTGAAAACGGTCCTGTATTTAGCTTCGACATTTCTGATTTAATAGGCTTTTATAAGAATGACAGCACCCTGATTGAAGGAACCCAGGGTGAATTCAGACCTCGTCAATATCAATTTGAAGGCCAGGGTGGTACGGGATATTTTACTCGTGCAGGCTTAACACAGGACTCTGCTTATGTGGATATTGTTAAGTACTCCTTCGATGTTACTAAACCCGAACTGGAAATTGACTCGGTTACCCTGCATACCAACTTTTACCTGGACCAGGCGGTTGAAGGCAGTTGGCATGAAAAACTAACCAGTCAAAGTGAAACAGGCCATGCTACTTTTCCTCGTTTCCGATCCTACCGTAACGACCTGTATGTTCCTTATATCCTGCCTTATGCTCAATTCAAAGGGGGATTTTCCATAATTGGTGACCGGTTTTATGGCGGGGGAAATGATAGCAATAGCAGGGCTACCATTATGCTGGACTATAAGGATACTGTGCTCATAAAGGCTACCTCCCGTCGGTTCTGGCTGCGCAGAGACAAGGTTTATTCCGAAGATGTTGAAGCGGTAATTTACTTAGGAAATGGCGACAGTATTTTCCATCCTAAGGTTACCATGCGCTACCTACCCGAGAAAAAGCAGTTTAGCTTTATCCGTAATGATGAAGGTATGGGCTCGGCCATTTTCTCAGATTCCTATCATAATCTGGATATGCTGTTCGACATCATAACCTGGGACGTGGGTAGTCCGCGGATGAAGATCTCGAGTTTAAATATGGGCTCTACCTCTCCGGTGGTCTTTGAAAGCAAAAACTACTATCGAGGCAGGCGCTTTGATGATCTCAGAGGTATGAGCAGTAGCCATCCCTTGGTTATGCTGCAAAGACTTTCTCAAAAAATGGGAGGCACTCGCATCTTTACAGATGAAGACATTGCCTACCACCTCAAAATGGATCGTAGCGATGCCCATAGATTCCTAATGCGCTTTTCGGTATTAGGTTTTATCGATTACAGTGTACAAACCCGCGAAGCCTATATCAAGGATAAAACCTTCGAATACATTTTAAATGCGAAGGGCTTGCGAGACTTCGATGTAATTCAATTTGTATCCCGACTTGAAAATGGAACCAATGCTACCTTGAGCCTGGAAGATTACGCCATGGAAGTAGAAGGGATTAAAGCCATCACACTTTCTGACTCACAAAAAGTAGGACTCTTCCCGGCCAATGAAAAAATCATCATTCACAAGGATTTGAACTTTGATTTCGACGGCCAGATTAGTGCAGGACGATTTAACTTCTGGGGAAATCAATTCAAGTTCAATTATGAGCAATTCAGAATTGCCATGGTTGATATCGACTCCATGCGTTTTAAGGTTTTAAGCTTTGAGCCCAATGCACTGGGGCAAAGGTATTTAGTAGACGTAAAAACGGTATTACAGGATTTAACCGGGGACCTCCAAATTGACAAACCCAATAATAAATCCGGTAAGGGCTCCTACTCTGAGTATCCCATTTTCACCTCTGCTAAAGATTCATATATCTATTATGACAAACGCAGCATCTTTGATGGGGTCTACAATCGAGAAGACTTTTATGTCACCCTGGAACCCTTCGAAATTGACAGTTTGGACAATACATCAACTACCGGATTATCCTTTGACGGGACCTTGACCTCTGCCAATATATTCCCCGAATTCGAAGAATTCATCAAGGTTCAGGAGGACTACTCATTAGGCTTTACCCGACAAACCCCAGCTGGTGGATTCCCAACCTATGGTGGGAAAGGTCAATATACAGCAGAGCTAAGCCTAAGCAATCGAGGCTTACGCGGAAATGGAAAGCTCGATTATTTGAACTCAGTCGCCTATTCCGAAGAATTTTTCTTCTTTCCAGACAGTACAGATGGCCTTACTACTTCCTATGAAATCACAGAAAAAACCGGAGGTGCAGGATCTAATCCTCACGTGACCATAGATCAAAGTAAGCTGCATTGGGAACCTTACAATGATGTGTTGTATACCACCAGTATGGAACAAGCCTTTGCTTTGTACGACGCAATGGGAATGCGCACCACTGGAACCCTGGCTCACTCCCCTACCGGATTAAAGGGAAAAGGACTTAATGAGTTTTTAGATGCCGAAACACGCTCTTTGGATTATACCTACGAAAGCCGGAAGCTATTATCACCGAATACTGCTTTCCGCGTACGAGCAAACCCTGATGCGGATTGGGGATTTGGGGTAGATAGTGCCCAAGCAGATATTGATTTCACCAAGCAAAAAGGAGAGTTCCGCTTGCTCAATAAAGACCAGTATTTCAGCTTAACGGCTAATAAATACATTGCCTATATGGACTTTGCGCTTTGGCAAATTCCTAAAAAGGCCATCGATCTTAGCAAAGAAAGTGGTGCAGGCTTGTCGGAGATGATCTCTGTTCATCCACATCAAGACTCCCTGCGCTTCTTGGCAGATCACTCTAAATTCTATTTGGAAAATACCTTATTGGAATCCTTCAAGGTTCCTGAAATCATTGTAGCAGATGCCTATATATATCCTGACACTGGTTATGTAGCTATTGATAGTAATGCTGCCATGCGTACGCTCACCAATGCCGCTGTAAGTGCCGATTTAGTAGATCAGTATCACAATATATACGGAGCTTCCATCGACATTAAATCTGCCAATTATTACCATGGTAAAGGTGATTACGAATATGTAGACAAGGATGGTACTCCCTGGCCAATCCACTTTAAGGAATTAAAAGTTGACACCGGCACTACCGTAGGTTTCGCTCAGGTTAGTCAGGAAGACTTTTTCTACCTCAGCCCATTCTTTGCCTACTATGGTAATGTAAGAATGCGAGCTGATCGCAAGGAATTACTCTTTAGAGGATATACCCATATTGAAGCGGATTGTGATGCCATCAGTACCAACTGGTTCAATTTTGAGAGCCTTATTGATCCAGCAAATATCCTCATAGAATTGCCCGAGGTTGATTCGGAGGACAAAACCAAATTACTGGCTAATGGAATTTACCTGGCCTCCGATACCATTAGCGGTTATGCCGCCTTTTTAAGTCAAGAAGTACGTCCTACCGACAAGCAAATGTTCTTTGCCAATGGCGTGCTCTACTACGACGAAGCAATTAGCAGCTACGTAATTACCGAAAAAGAAAAGATTGAGAACCCAGACCTTCCCATCAATATCCTTCGATTCAATAATTTGAACTGTACCATGGAAGGTGAAGGAGCCATGAGTCTGGGAGATGGTAAGAGTCAACTTAATATTAATTCCTACGGTCTGATTAGCTACGATTTGAACACAGATAAAATGCAGTTGGATTTAACCATGGGCATGGAATTCTTCTTTGCTAAAGATCTGTTGGAGAAATTTGCTCAAATAGTAGCGGATAATGCCGATGGTGAAGGCATTAATATTGGCCGGAAAGCATTCGAAATAGCCACAGAATACCGACTCGAACCTAAAGATTTGGAAAAATTCCGTGAAGAGGTAAATGCCTTTGGTGCTCCGGAAAAAGTACCTGATGATTTAAGGCAAACCTTATTGTTCGGAGAGCTGACAATGAACTGGACTCCAGAGTCTATTTCTTTCCTCAGTGAAGGTCCGATTGGTATTGCTGGCTTTGGTGAAAGCTTTGTCAATGCTAAGGTGGAAGGCTATGTGGAGATTCAGCGAAAGCGCCGTGGAGATGAAATTTACATATACCTTGATTTAGGTTCGGATGAAATCTATATCGACTACAAGCGAAATCAGATGGGGATTTATACCACCAATGATGAGTTTATGACCTTACTCAAAGAAATGGATATCAAGGACCGTCGAAATGAAGTTCGCGGCATGCCTCCATTTATGTACAGCATCAGTACCAAGGGTAAAATGAACCGCTTTATTCGTCGTTTCGATAGTTTCGAGGATCAATAAGGATCATTTCAAAATGCGCTTTTAAAAAGGATTAAAAGGCATATCCTGCACTTTCATAGAGTTAAACTCATCCTACATTGGAGTTGTCAGTAAACAGACCTCAGTAGGGTGGATTATCTCTCCATTTCTATTACAATCCTTCCATCCGAGCTGGGGTCTTTTTCCGCTCTGTATGGAAGGTCGATTACAAATCTTCAGAAAAGCCTGGAAAGGTTATTTGGCTTTGCTTACCCTAAGCCTTCTTTTGCTCCTCAAACTGCTCTTCGCTCAAGCTAAAATGTTGGAGGACATTAAGAGTTTCGAAGCGGTATTCCGGTTGAGCTATCTCGAAAAGAAAGGAGCCCGGTATAAACTCCACTTTTCGCGACAGGGAGAAAACTACTATTGCCTAAGTACAGATGCGGTATGTAAAAACTGGAAGGCTGGGGATGTATTTTGGATAGAAGGTGAATTACACCCTATCTCTGGCCCCACCAGTCCCGATCAATTTAACTTTCGGGCTTATCTGCAAAATCAAAACATCGTTGCCCGCCTGCAATGGAAGCGTATTGCCAAAATAAAGTCCAAGCCCAATAGTAAGGATCGACTGATTAACTATCGCAATTCCCTAGCCCGCAGAATTGACCTCTGGCCTTGGGCCGATAAACATAAAGCCCTTTATAAGGCTCTTTTTTTAGGTTTAAAAGGAGATATAGACCCCGAAATGCGAAAAGACTTTGGTGCAGCGGGCTTAATGCATTTATTAGCGGTTAGCGGACTTCATTTGGGAATGATATACCTTATGATTCAATTCCTACTAAAGCCCCTTAAGGCAGTCCCTTACTTTCGGATCTTAAACTGTGCACTGAGCATTGTCGGAATATGGGCATTTAGCTTCATTAGCGGCGCGGGGCCATCGGTACTTAGAGCAGCAACCCTTTTTAGTTTTTTAGCTATTGGTAAAGCCATTAACAGAGCCGGTAGTGGCTTGAGCGCTGTATGGGCATCAGCACTGATCCTGCTTTGGTTTCAACCACTCCTAATTCGCCAATTGGGCTTTCTCTTAAGCTATTCTGCTGTTATTGGAATACTCTTCCTGGTCCCTAAAATGAAATCCTGGCACAGCTTCAAATTTCAGCCCTTGAAATCTATTCAAGAATTGATTTATGTTTCCATTGCCGCGCAATTATTCACGGCCCCCATCACGCTCTATGCTTTTGGAAGCTTTCCTCTTTATTTTTTACTAGCCAACCTTTTGGTACTGCCTCTGATGAGTATAATTATGTACTCGGGTTTGTTGGTCCTCCTATTGGATCAATTTCCAATCCTTTCATTCTATCGTAACAACTTTCCGATAGCCTTGGAATACATGAGCAAGATTAGCGCCTGGATTAGCAGCTTTCCTAATGCCCAAATCCAATGGAACATTTCCTTATTTAATTGTGTACTAAGCTATATCCTTTTAGCCTATTGGCTGATTCATTCCAGACTTAGCTTGAAAAAGTTGATCGCCCTAACAATGTGTTTTGGTATCATTAGCTACAGTCAAAGTCTTTATCAAAAGATAATGACTCCTCTAAGCTTGGTGATCTATTCTGGAAATGACAGGGCACTGGTTTATAAAACTGGCTCAACAGAATATCATTTGAAAGCAGGGCAAATCTGTAATCCGCAGCAAAAGCTCAAGTCATTACCCTATGTAGACCAAAACCTAAAAATTAAAGAGGAGAATGGTAAAATGGTAATTAATTCTCCTTTATCACTTAATGGCCTGATACTGGTGAATGATCAGAGCAGGATGGAAATCAAAGATTCTACTCAAATAGTATATACTGGGTTCTCTCCGGAAAAAGAAAAAGCCTGGCAATCGTACTGCCAAGCTTTGAATATATCTTTTAGAAGTTGCCGTAAAGGCTACCTAGAAATCCCTTAGTTCTGAAAGATTGCGCTTAATGCTGCTAAAATCTTGCGTTTCTCCAAGGGGCGACGGAGCACATAAGCAAATCCATTATGTATAGCTCTACCTACCAGATCATTACTACTGATAGCCACCACTGGTGATTTTACCAGTCCTTCCTTACGCAATTGCTGTAAGATACCCATGGCATTTTCATTGTCGAGACAAGAATTCATCAGTATTAAGTCATAACGACTTTTACTTAGGGTCTTTCGCATCTCTTCAATGCTTTTGGCCACATTTAAAACGCCGCCACTTTCCACTACCATATACCGTAGAAGCATTTCATCTACTTCATTGGCACCGGCAAGCAAAACTCTTTTTCCTTCTAAAAAATGACTCATGGATCGATTTACAAGCTGTATTCGTTCTTCCTCCGCAATTACGCCATTTTTTGTTGCCATCATATTAATCCTGTGTTATTTGCCCCTTACAATAAGCGTACTAAGTACACTAAGTCTTTACTGCCGCAAATATAGTGTTTTAGTACAATCGACAATAAGCTTAGAGAACAGATAAATTGAGCTGAAAATTAGCGATGCAGAGTTTTAGTACTCGATGGACTTTCTAGTCTTCAAGTTGCTCAAATATAAGATGATTTGGGACTTAAATGCAAACTATGTTAGAATGGTATTACAAAAATGATTTAAACGTTTAGGCTAATGGTGTCCAAGTTAAATGCTTTTGAAAACGCAAGAGAAGGAAAAGTAAAATACAATCCAAACCTCTTATAAGAGCTTATCAAGTATGTTATTGGAGTATAAAGTGACATCAATAATAATTATACGAATTTCCAAAAAAAGCCAGAGCAGGATAATGCCCTTCATAAGCGCTAATGAAGAGCAATTAGCAAACACCATTCGTGAGAATGATAAACCAGGCAAGCGGACTAAAAGCAGTTTAAATTGGGATTTCAAGACCTCCAAAGTATTGCACCGTTATTACATATTACCTTAAACAAAAGAAGCCCGACCATTGTCGAGCTCCTGAGTACATAGTTGCTAGCGGATGTGAAGGGATTCGCCCCAATTGCATGTAATCCTTGCTCCAGATCTTAAATCCAGCACATTCAACTATTCTTGCTACACCTATTTAATCACCTTTTTTTAACAAGTTAACCTTTGGGAGGATATGGATCCGAGTTCCTAGGATAGGTCCGTTCCTCTTGGAACTTCCCATTTACCTTATGGATTTTAACAGAAGCATTGCCGTTATTCTTTGCTATTTCAACCATTCTACCTACAACTTCCTTTTTTGTGGATCCTATAGTCGAGGCTCTTTTGCCTCCCTCAGCTTTTCCTTGCCAACCATCTTTAGTCTTTGTTATGTGGTAATTTTTCCTTGAACTCATGTCTATAGACTATTAGGGTTAAACAATAATTCACCTCTGGACGCCCATCCATAAGTGGTTGCAGATTTTATCACTACGATTTTATCATCGTTATCGATAAAACCCCCAATATGATCTCTAAGTTTTTCAGCACTTGTATTTGATTTTTTCAAGCACCATAATGACAAGAGAACCCTTTCTGCTCCCAATTTTTCTAATTCATTTGACAAGGTTTTATAATCCTTGTCATTCATCAAATCATATGATATAAAATATGTTTCCTTCATTGTAAAATTTGTTAAAAAAGAAGCCCGCAAATGCGGGCTTCTTATAATTAGTTTCTAGGCAGCGTTCCAAAGTTTAATTACTTCATGACACGCCTCATTAATGGTCTTTTCAATATCTTTCAAGTCACCTCCGGCATTAGTAATCGCCTCATTAAAAACATCTACTGAAAGACAATACTCATAAGCTACCTCAGCCTCTGGATCAAATTCCGCGATATACCTTTTAAGATATAGTTTCAAAGCTGCCGCAACAACTTTTGACTGCTCTCGCGTAAACTTTCCTGATTTCGATGTATGAAACTTTACCGCTCCATATCTTAACTTTCCATCCTGATGAAAGCAAAATATCAATTCTGGAGACGCGATTATTTCTACCCCTAAAATAGAAAGAGATTTTAACGAGGGTTTCACAAATTCAACATTGTCACCCTCAAAACATTTGGGTACCTGCATCTTTATGAATCGCTCCAAAATCTCAATTGAACCTTGTCTATTAGAAACTTGCCACTTTGATTTGGGCTTAGTTTCCTTTAGCTCTTTTAGTCCAGTTTCAATCAACCCAATATTCATAGGGTCTTTGTAAAAGCTTCGCATTACAGACTTGGCTTTACCATACCAGCTTACTATTAGTGTACTAGGATTCTTCTGCTGATGGATAATTCTTTGCTTTTTTGGCTGGCTAGCCAAAACAAATGTTGCCAATTGATTTACTGATATTCTAATTCCCTGTTTCATGTATCAACAAGTATAAAGAGTTAAACATATCAGATCGATCTCCATCTTGACCGATTTTGGTACTGAACCTTTCAGCCCTACTATTGTTACTCTTTTTATAGAAGTGAGCTCTTCTCAATGTAAATGTTAGCATATGCATGACATTTAATGGGTTAAAAAAACTCCTAAATGTTTTGCAGATTTAAAAAACGACTTACATTTGCGGCCTGTTAATTACGCATAAACCGTATCTAAATCGCAAGACATTTAGATATGAATTGCACCAATAGGCAACTTCCATGCCTTATTGTAAAATCGGACTAAATGTCCGATTTTATTATCTCTCACCCCTTTTTCACAATATTGTTTGAAAATTATGTCAGTATGCTTAGGCAGATTTGACAGTATTTAAGCCATATTATGTAACGGTTAAAATGTAATTTTTACTGACATAGCAGAATTATAAAACCTTACATTATCAACAACTCACCAGTTATAAAGGACGATTTACAAAAAAGCAACCTTCTTTAGAACCAATCCACCCCCAAATTTGAGCCACTTTAATTTTAGATGATACGCGTTGGCAAGAGCCAACTATCAACTTAAGTGATAGAATCGCTTAAATTAGATTTTAGCCACCCATACTCTATTCCCCAAAAATATGGGCGAAGTTATTTTCAGACTGCCTTCACAATTTAGTTTACATAAATCTTAGCGACTAGATAAAGTAGTTAATTGTCTTAATAGATAAAGAAATCATTTTCTCGATTTCTATTCCTTATAACACACCCCCACACAAAAGGGGAAACCCAATAAAACTAAGAATCAAAAGGCCTTCAAACTTTTATTAGCAGTCCAGCCGAGATGACAGAC
Source organism: Flavobacteriales bacterium UBA7878 (assembly GCA_002501205.1). GTDB lineage: Bacteria > Bacteroidota > Bacteroidia > Flavobacteriales > Schleiferiaceae > Croceimicrobium. The sequence goes on along the minus strand of DLRW01000037.1, from coordinate 787 downwards.
ATATATTTAAAGCTCATTGACCTAAAACAAAAAACCCCCACAAATTGCTTTGAGGGGGTTTGGATTGTTGGCGGTCCGGACGAGACTCGAACTCGTCTCGGCCAGGCCGAGATAACAGGCATGTATTCAGAGAAATTCATTTTTAGGAGATCTTACCAACCACTCTAAATAAGGTCGATTTTGAACCTTTAAATACTTCTCATGCTGCAATGCTTCTTCCTTGCTTGCAAACTTTCTTAAATACACCAATACCCATGGGCCTTTATTCCTTGTATACCGACTTCGACCTTCATTATGGGCTCTTAAGCGCAATTCCACATTTTGACTATAACCTTTATACAGGATATCAAACTTCTCCGAATATATCATGTAAGTATAATGTCCCTCTTGCATTTTCAAATAAGAGTAGGTTTTGAAGCCTATTTAAAGTGGTATCCTTTAGCGGATAAAAGCTCTATTCAACACTAAAAACTATTATCATCACATTAATCCAATAGAGAGGACAAGGATTGCTATCGATCTTGAAAAAACTCGAACTCACCTCGGCTTGGATGAGTTGACAGGCATGTATTCATTAGCTCAATGACCAAAAACAAAAAAAACCACAAATTGCTTTGAGGGGGGCTTTGATTGTTAGTGATCTGACGAGACTCGAACTCGTCTCGGCCTGGCCGAGATGACAGGCATGTATTCAAAAAGCTCAATGACCAAAAACAAAAAACCCCCACAAATTGCTTTGAGGAGGTTTGGATTGTTGGCGGTCCGGACGAGACTCGAACTCGCGACC
>DLRW01000088.1 GCA_002501205.1 Flavobacteriales bacterium UBA7878 | reverse complement strand
GGACGCTCCCGCCCTAGGGGGCAAAATTTACTCCGTGGGCAAGTCCTTTGAGCAAAATCCTAAGGCCGTGCATATCCACGCTTCTATCGAAAATAAAGAGGGAAAGCTCTTGCCCGGACTCTATGTTCGAGGTCGCATAGTAAGTGAGGAAGCTACTGGCTTTGCCCTGCCGGAAGAGGCGGTAGTTCAGGAAGATGAGCAATACTACATCTTTAGTGCCGAAGCCCATCAACATCATGATGAAAAGGAGTGGCTATTTAAGCCCATTGCCGTTAAAACCGGGGCCCGTAGTGAAGGCTGGGTAGAAATTATCCCTCTCGAGGAAATAGCGCCAGGCCAGGTCTTTGCTTGGAATCAGGCCTATTATCTGATGGCCGAATTAAAGAAAGGCGAAGCGGAACATAGTCATTAAAGAAAATGGCCCTCGAAATCTGTTTTGAGGGCCTTTTTTAGTCCCCTATTTTTGGTCCTAAATAAGAGGGAAGGCACTCCAAAACAAAAAACCTTAAAATGTCTCAAGCCAAATTCATCCTCAAACATTTAGAAAATACACGTCGTCGCAGTTTGATGCTCTGGCGCAGTTTACCCCCTTCTCAATTTCATTGGCGCCCCGATCCCGAAGCACAGAGCGCGGCCGAAATGATTCGCCATGTATTGACTGCCGATCACGGTTGGTTGCAAATTATAAGAGGAGCAGATATGCGGGGATACCAAAGCCCTTGGGCTGATCTGGCCATCGAGTCCTTAGACCAGGAACTGGCATTAGCCCAAGAACATCGTCAGGCTTTTTTGGATCAGATTAGTCATTATAGCGATCAAGAATTAAGCGAAAGCCAAGTTTATCATCCTGGTGTTCCGGAAGCCAAAATATTGGGCGATTACCTCTTGCGTACCGCCTATCATGAATCGGTACATGCCGGGCAACTCCTTACTTATCTGCGCTTGATGGAGGTTCCCAGGCCGAATATTTGGGATTAGAGATTAAGGAACCCAATCGAAGAAATTCTTTGGAGGCTTGCTAAATCTGGCACAAAATTAGCACCTTGCCCCGCGATAACCGACCCCCTCCTGCTGCCTTTTGGTATGACTCAGGTTTTTAAAATTATTTGTCTCCTTTTGCTTTGCTCCATTGCTCAAGCCCAAGTTCCGGTGCGTGGAATGGAGGGCTATCATCTTTTGGATGAGGATGGCGATACCCTCAGCGATCGTCCCTACGAATACATTCACCCCCGCAGTGGCGATTTTTGGTTAGCTTATGATCAGGGAGAATTCTTCTACCTCAACAGCCTTAACTACAAGCCCAGTTTTAAAAGGAGCTTTCCCATTGCCTATCCCTTTAAAGATCATTTTGCCCTCATAAAAACGGATAATCACTATCGTTATTTAAGTGATTTGGGATTAATCCTTGGCGAAATAGATTGGCCCAAAGCCCCGGAGGCCTTTGATGAAGTGCTGCTCATTTCCGACAATCAAAATCACTTGATCAACCGCAAGGGAGATACCCTGCTCAGAACTCAAAATCCTCTCTTTGTAGGCGAAAAAATCGGCATCCTCGAATGGGACAAAGAACTTGCCCAGGTAAAGCAATACCATTCGCGCAACGGTCAGATCTCGCTCCTGCAAAGCTTTAAAGAGGTAGATAGTTTGGCTTTCAACCACCAGGGGCACATCATCATTCAAAAAAACGGACTCTATAATCTCTACAATAACAAAGGCCAATTACTGGTAGAAAACCAAAAAGCACGTGGCTATTACCGCGGCCCCCAAATGGTATGGAACCACTACTTCTTTGCCGATAGTCTTGGCCAGCTTAAGAAGCACTATGAAAATGAACTTAGTTCTTATCCATTAGTCGATGCCAGCTCTTGCCTCTTTCGTGGTCAAACGAACAGCTTCGGACCCGCGGTTTATCTCAGTGAAGCTTTCGCAGATGAAGGAGTGGCCCAATTAAGAGGTACCGATAAATGGCTATGCTATGATGGCGACGACCGAAATTTGGATGGGCGCTATATTTTCGATGAGGTTTTAGCCTCCGATGATCGCCATTATCTTATTGTACGTATCCAAATGGATTGGTTTCGCTACGATAAACGCGAAGACAGCTTAATGCTATTACCCTGGCGTTTTGTGCATCCCTTTGGTTTAGCCGATGGACGCATTTTTGGCTCCAATAGTAATGGCCATTTCAAAGCCAAAAAATGGGCCTATCATCATATCGAAAAAGGCAAGATCAGTGAAGAGCAATATCGCTTCCCGCCTGAGATCTATCCTAATCTTTGGATTAGCTCCCCCCTTATGGGTCGCAACCCAGAACTGGCCGAAGAACACCTAATGCTTAAAGAAGAGCAAATTTTATGGCTCAATAAAGAAGGGCAGGAATTTGCCACTGAGGCCGCCCCGGAATTCTACCCCCTAAAATTGCCGGATATCTTTTGCCCCAATTTGGAACTTAAAGCTGATAGTCGCTTTAAGTTAAAACGCAGAGGCTCTTTTGCTCGCAATCGACTACAAGTGAAATTCGAAGCTCAAGATCAAAAGCTTCAAATCGAATTGGTAAACACCCAAATAGACAGCGTCTCTCTTATTGGCTATGGTGATCAAGTGGAAGCCTGGCTACAATATGAACTAAGACCGGGAAAGTGGCGCACTATTAGTCGCTTTGATGCTGAAGACTTCCAAGACCCAAGCTATCTCTTAAGCTTAGCTCCAATGGAAGGCCTCCGTCTTGAAAGAGCCCGGGCCAGCGGAAATTACCAGGTGAATGCCCGCATTAAAATCCTAGTGAATGAGGATCGCTATATCTATTCCGAAAGCCAGAAAATTAAGGTGCCAGCGGTAATGCTGGACGGCCTACCTTTTTTCGCTGAATACGGAGCTATCTCCTATTATCAATTTAACTTCGATCGCGAATTAGATGAATCTAAAGGAAATTAATCTAGCCCTGCGCTTTTTCCTGGAAATTGGTGCTCTTGTGGGTGTGGGCTATTGGGGCTGGCAGAGCTTTGAAGGCTGGTTACAATATTTAACCGGCATAGGTTTGCCTTTGCTCATGATGAGCCTCTGGGGCACTTTCGCCGTAGTTGGAGATCCTAGTCGATCAGGTAATGCGCCCATTCCCATTTCTGGCAAACTTCGCCTTGCACTGGAGCTAGCTGTATTTGGCTTCGGACTTTGGGCCTTCTATAAATCCGGCCAGAATAAAATTGCCTTAGCAATGGCTGCCCTTTTAGTACTGCATCACTTACTTTATCTCGACCGACTGCGTTGGTTGTGGAAACAATAAAACCAAGACTATGAAACAAGAATGGCGTAAGCAGGAAAAAGCAATCTATCTTCCTAAAAACAAACCCGAACGGGTGCAAATTCCCGCCTTCAATTTTTATGTGATTGATGGGGCGGGCAATCCCAATTCGGAGGCTTTCGCCGATGTGGTAGCGCAACTTTATGCCCTCTCCTATGCCATTCGGATGAGCCCCAAGAAAAATCGCGCCCCCCAGGGCTATCAAGATTATACAGTTTATCCCCTAGAAGGGATTTGGGACCTCAATGAAAAAGGTCGCGCCAATTACGATGGCAGTTTCGATAAAGACGATTTAGTCTATCGACTGATGATTCGCCAGCCGGATTTCGTTACTAAAGACTATGCTTTGGAAGTAATTGAATGGCTTAAAAAAGAAAAGCCCAATCCGCTTTTAGAGCAAGTGAAATTTGAAAGTATCGAAGATGGCGACTGCATACAAATGCTGCACCTCGGGCCCTATGATGATGAGCCAGCCAGCTTTGAGCAGATGGAGGCTTTCGCCGAAGGACAAGGATTAAAGCGCGCCAGTAAAATCCACCGTGAGATATACCTCAGCGATGCCCGTAAGGTAGAACCCGCCAAGCTAAAAACCGTTTTACGCTTTTGGCTCGAGGCCTGATTTTTCGGTCTCCTGTTTCAGTGAAAAGCTCTTCATTTTATAGCGGAGACCAATCAAGATATGCCAATTATAAGGGAATAATGGAGTACGGGTATTGGTATAAGAATGGCGATTGCGGTATTCGAAAAAACCCGGTCCAACTGGCAGGCCTACATTAGCCTCCATAAAGATTTCATCGGGAGCCATGGCAAAATGGTAATCCTCAAAATTCCAGCGCAACTCGTTATTGAGGGCCAAGCCCATCTGCTCAAAATTCCATTGACTCACATTCCCAATAGGCAAGGGATCTAATTGAGAAAAATCTGCGGTGAGCTGCTCATAACGACCGGTAAGGATTTGTAAGTCGATACCTGGCACCCATTGTAGCCCTTTCCCAATATCAACGGGCACTGCCACACGCACCGTAGCCTGACTGATGTTAATGCTTTCCCCATCCGACTCGGCCGTTATATAGCGATGAAATAAGGCGGTGCTCTCTAATCTGTCACTTCTAAAGCTAAAACCCAACATGGTACTGGGATTAGCCGCCCGCAAGCTGGTTTTGAAGTTGAGAATTCATTCAAATTACTAAAGGGTGTATAAGCCATGGCGCCACCAGCCTGCACATATAGATGCATGTTTGCTTCAGTGCTATCTTCTTGAGCTTTAAGGCTCAGGGCCGAAAGGAGAACAAGTGCCAGGAATGCTAATCGCTTCATTGCTAATTTTTAGCGAAAACGTCAATTCCTAAATTATGTTGAATGCTAGCCTAAAATTTCTGCTTTCAGATCACTGGGAATTTCAGGAACCGCAGCTCTTTTGGAAGCCACAAAAGCTCCTAATCGATTGGCGGCCTTAAGCGAGCTCAGTGGATCTTTCCCATTTAAAAAAATACTGCAAAAGGCAGCACTAAAGGCATCGCCCGCTCCTACGGTATCCTGTACTTCCACCGTTGTGGCCGGAGCAAAAAACCATTCCTTAGCCTGAGCCACATAAGCTCCCCGGGCACCAGCACTTAGGATTACCGCCTTTAAATCATAATCCTGAATGAGGGCCAAACAAAAGTCCTGCTCACTCTGCTCTCGATTGTAAAGCAAGAGGCTTAGGGACTTTAATTCCTCATCATTAAGCTTAAACAGTGTCGCTGCCTGCAAGGATTTTTGCAGAATCTGCTTACTGTAAAAAGACTGACGCAGATTACAGTCGAAAAAGACCTCCTTAAACTGCATTTGCTCTAGGTAATCAAACAAGGCCTTCTGACTTTGGCCATTCCTTTGCGCGAGGGTCCCAAAATAAAAGAGCTCGAAATCTGATCGATGCTCCTCCGCCCATTGGGCATCAAACGAAATAAAATCATAGGCCGCGGGACTCAGTATCTCATAGCTCGCTTGTCCATCTTGTAGCTGAACCAATACTTTGCCGCTTTCATATTGATCAAATTGCTGAACCTTGGAAGTGTTTATGCCCCAGGTTTGTAATTGATGCAATGCCTTCGTGGCCAGATTATCGGTACCTAAAGCAGAGAGCATAAAAGATTCCGCTCCTAAGGCCTGAGCATGAGCCGCAAAATTTAAGGGTGCACCTCCCAAATGAGCGGAGTCGCCAATCTGATCAAAAACAATTTCGCCAAAGCTGAGCACCTTCATAAGCAGACTCTAAAGCTCCAAACCTACCTCATCTTCTACCGACTCCAAAGATTTGCCTTTGGTTTCGGGCATAATAAAATGGGTGAAAGCTAATTGCAGCACCATAAAAGCAGCAAAGAAGGCGAAGATGGTCCAGGCGGGAACCGATTCGATCACCACCTCGCCCAAGAGGGTAATGAGCGCCGCTAATACCCAATGCACACTGGAACCGAAAGCTTGCCCTTTCCCTCGCACTGAATTGGGGAAAATCTCGGATATGAAAACCCAAATTACCGCCCCTTGACCAATAGCATGACCGGTAATAAACACCAAAATGAAAATCAGGCTAAACATGGGAGCCGCATCGGTATAAAAGGCATAGGATATCATTCCCAAGCCAATGATATAGGCAAAGGAACCTAGATACATAAGGGTACGTCGGCCCAAACGATCAATAAGACTTAAGCCCACCATGGTAAAGATGAGATTCACGACCCCAATGGACACCGAACTCAAAAGCGAATCACTGGTAGCGAAGCCGGACTTTTCCAAAATTACCGGGGCATAATAGAGCACAAAATTGATTCCCGAAAGCTGATTGAAAAAGGCAATACAAAAGGCTAAAAATATCGGTCGGCTAAACTTCTTTTGGAAGAGCCCTTCCGATTTACCACCTTCAATTGCAATGTGTTTTTGTATGTTTTGTAAGGTTTGCTGCACCGCCTCCGCACTGGGCAACATTTGAGCTAAAATGCCTCGCGCTTCTTCTACCCGACCTTGCACCAATAACCAACGTGGTGAACGTGGAACCCGCAATACTAAAACCAAGTAAAGAAGTGCCGGAATGGCCTCAACGCCCAGCATATAACGCCAATCATCCACTCCACCAAAACCCTTCAGCGAATAGTTGGAAATGAAAGCTAATAAGATTCCTAAAACTAAATTGAACTGATAGAGGGCCACCAATTTACCCCGGTTTTGAGCTGAGCTTATTTCGGATAAATAAGCCGGAGCCGCTACGGAAGAAGCTCCCACCCCGAGGCCACCAATAAAACGGAAAAAACTAAAGCTATAAGGGTCGGGTGCCAGGGCCGAACCCAAAGCAGAGAGGAAGTAAAGCACCCCAATCCAGATTAAAACCTTTTTACGACCGTAGCGATCGGTGGGAATTCCGCCAAAAAAGGCACCAATCACAGTACCCCATAGGGCCATGCTCATGATAAAGAAACCATGAAACCAGGAACTAGTATTCCATAAGGCTTTTATGGGTTCATTAGCGCCAGAAATTACAACGGTATCGAAACCAAAAAGAAAACCGGCCAAAGCAACGGTTAAGGAGGCAATTACAGTAAATCTTTTATCCACTTAAAATAGGCTTGAGGATTAGACCGGCTGAAGCTAATCAATTTTATGCCATGCGCCATTTTGGAGAAGATAGCCCTCATCCGCCCATTGCAACATAGGAATATCGCCCTGGGTATCCCCAAAGGCGTGCACGCTTTGATATTGCTCGCGACTTGGGCTATAAATCGCTTCGATGCGCTTCACTTTTTCCGGGCCATAGCAATTGGGACTATCAAAGGCGCCAGTGATCTTTCCATTCCGTACTGCTACCAAAGTGCTGATTTGCTTAAAGTCTGGCTGCAACTCACAAAAGGCCTCTAGCAGTAAACTGAAATTGGCAGATACGATACAAAGCTCTGCGCCCTCCTTTTTGTAAGCCTCAATTTTAGACTGGATTAAAGGATTCAATTGAGTGCCGCGCTTTTGCCAAAAGGCAGCTGCCTCGCTCCTAAAATGGCTTTCCGACTCTCCTTTGAACAGCACTTTAAAAACCGCTTCTTTCGAACTGCTATTAGACATTAAACCCAGCTTATAAGCCAGGAGAAATGGTACTGCCCTTAATGCCCGAATTTTCATGCGGAGCGATTTCAGCCGCCGCTTAAGGAAAGCCGCAAAAATGTCGCCTTCCAACAGAGTGCCGTCGAAGTCGAGCAATACTAAAGTCCTAGCTCTATTCTCCTGCATACTTCGGTAGTTTGAAATCTACTAATTGCGCCAACTCCTGCCAGAGAACAGGCTGCGCCAAAGTATCTCCAATCCAATACCCAAAAGGAGCCAAAGCAAAAATGAGCAGGGCTATGCTAAAGGCCCGATGCGAAAAGGGGAAGTTTAAGATTTTGCCTACAAAAGCTGGCATTAAGAATCGGAAAGATTGCAAGGCTTTTTCGGCGGAAACCAACATGCCGCTTTGCGTTAGCAAGAGGTAGAAGAGAAAAAGAAAATAGTAGTAGCGACCATAGTCGATGGTTAGCACAAAAAGCAAGAGGTTAATGGCCAGATAATAGCTAATCACCTTTGGGCTTGCGCCGAAACGCCTCAACAATAAAAGTAAAATCACAAAATAGCTGATCATTCCCGGCAGGGCCATCCAAGCCTGGGGATCGCCTAAAAATACGGAGGCATGTAATTTCAAAGTGGCCACTATGCCCTTACCCGCAAAGGTGTAAAGGAAGCGATCTTCCAAGCCGCTTATCCCGAATTGTGGCCAATAATTAAGTTCGGGATCCAGACTCATGGAACCTTTAATTAGTATCACGGAAGCATAGCTGATGGCAATGACCAAAAGCGGAACTAATTGCTTCCATTTCTTTGTTTGGAGGAGTTCCTTAAATAAGGACCAAATAAAGGGGAAGTAAAGCAAAAGGGATAATTCGTGAATAAAGGCGCTGAGCGCTATTAAGCCATAAAAACCCCAGTCTTGTTTACGCCGCAAAAAGAAATACAGGGCCGGTAAAATCATCAGCAATTCCCGATCCACCGAAGGCATTAAGAAAAAACCA
>DLRW01000005.1 GCA_002501205.1 Flavobacteriales bacterium UBA7878 | reverse complement strand
TCTAATTGCAAATGAGATCGAGTCTTGTCATTGTATTTAAATCCCTTCTTTAAAGCTTTCGATATAACTCTCACCCCATTTGCTAAGGTCGCGGATGATGGGGGATAAGCTTAAACCAATTTCGCTGAGTGAATATTCGACAGTAGGAGGAACTGTAGCATAAGCCTTACGGATAATCACTTTTTTTTCTTCGAGGTGTTTGAGTTCCTTAACCAGCATCCGGGTAGAAATATCAGGAATTGCTCGCTCTAATTCCTTAAATCGTAAGGTGCCATTATGCAATAGAACATAAAGAATGGCAAACTTCCATTTACCCTCTAGAATGTTCATAGCCAGATGAAAAGGGCAATTAAGATATTCTTCTAAAGTTTTTTGTTTCATAAGGTGCTGGTATTGAACATTACTAACATCTGTGTTATTACTTCCCATTCATGTAACTACTTTCAAAAGTAAAGTAATGGCTCTATGTTTGACCCATCTTTACCTCTTTCTTTTAAACCTAAGTGAGGAAATATTTGGAGCTTAAGTCCTTCAGTAAAACCTTGTATAAACCGTTATTGTAAAATCATGAACTGGACCACAGAGAACCTTAAAGACCAAAGCGGAAAGTTGTTTGTAATCACTGGTGCCAATACCGGTTTGGGCTATGAAATGGCATTGGAGCTTGCTAAGAAATCGGCCTATGTTGTTATGACAGGAAGGAACGAAAATAAATTGCAGGAGGCCAAAGCTGAAATTTTAAAGAGAGTTCCGGGGGCGACCTTGGAATTAGGCTTGATGGATTTAAGCGATATCAGTTCCATCAAAAATTTCGCAAAGGTTTTTAAGTCCAAACATGAAAAGTTGGATGTTCTGATAAATAATGCTGGAATCATGTTTCCTCCACCGGGAAGAACCAAAGATGGCTTCGAACTGGAATTTGGAGTTAATTACATCGGACACTATGTGCTAACAGCCTTGCTATTTCCCCTTTTGAAAAAGACAGCCAAGTCGAGAATTGTGAGCATGAGCAGCATCGCTCATCTCAATGGTCGGGTTGACTTTGAAAACTTAAAACTCGAAAAGCCTTTCGATAAATTTCGAGAATATGGTCAAAGTAAAGTGGCGGATTTAATCTTTAGCCTTGAATTACAAAGACGTATAGAAAAAAGGAAGCTGGATATCATTTCCGTGGCAGCTCATCCGGGAATAAGTAAAACCGAATTATTGAGAACAGATTCTCCGGAAAAGATCAATGAATTTCCCCATATGTCTGCAAAGCAGGGCGCCTTTTCAGCTTTATATGCAGCCACTGAGCCTATCGAAGGAGGTAGCTATATTGGTCCCGATGGCGAAGGAGAAATGACCGGTTATCCTGCTCCTGCCTTTATTTCGGAGTACGCTCAAGATCCTGAGTTAGGTACTCAACTTTGGGGGTATACCGAGCAGGAAACTGGAGTGCTATTTGATTTTTAAGCTGGCAAGGAAGTTTCGATTTAATTGCAAATTAGATCTCGGCAAGCGCAGCGCAGCTAATCTGTTTTAAGATATGAGTAGTGAGACTTGAGAGATCGATTCAATTGTAAATTAGGTTGACAGTGTGAGGGATGTATTTGCGTCTGTATTTTTGGTGTATAGGTTATTAGCGCCTGAAAATTCCTATTAGCGCCTATATTTTATGTACATTGCGCTTAAATATTTATACCGAAGCAATTGAGCGCTCATTTTTCTTTATCCGCGCCTATTTTTAATGGAATTGAATTATCTGCTAATTCTATGATTGTTGGCTATGCCGCTATCATAGAAAAGCTGTCACTTCCTATACCAATGCCGGACCAAATAGCTGTTATTGGTTCCAAGTCTTCTATAAAAACCACTGAAGACTCAGAGCTCATCATTTTGCCCAAAGTGTATCAGCCGGAGGATCATGGCCAAATGGCCGAAATCAAAGCGCTTTATAAACACCTTGTGTTCGCTCTTAAGTATGAGGGGGTAAGCCTTTTGGTATTTGCGGCTTTATCAAAACACTATAGCAGTGATCAGCTTTCTCAGCTTGTGGGGATTGAGCCTACTGGACAATATTCCAGAAGGATATGGTTCATCATCGAGTGGATACTTGGCTATGAGCTTCCTAATACCCAGTCTATTTCTAAGTCGAAGAAAAGCTATGTAGATGCCCTCGATACAAGATTGCAATTCGCGGTGGAGGGCGAGAAGTCTTCTCGACATCTGGTGATCAATAATTTCCCAGGGACAAGAGGGTTTTGCCCCTTAGTACGCAAAAGTGAACAGTTACAGGGCTTTGTGCAGGAGAATATAGCTCAGAAGAAAAATGAATATCTAGAAGGGATTCGAAAGGATATTCTACTCAGAGCATCTGCTTTTCTAATGTTAAAAGATTCAAAAGCCTCATTTAGTATAGAGGGGGAAAGCCCTAAAAGTAAAAGAGCCGCCTTATGGGGTAATGCTATAGGACAGGCTGGGATGAAACCTCTTAATCGAAATGAGTTGATCCGATTACAACAATTGGTGATTGAGAATCCTAGGTTTATTTCAATGGGTTATAGGCAGGAGGGGGGCTTTGTAGGTGAGCACGATCGGGATACAGGAGAGCCAATTCCAGATCATATATCAGCCAGGCATGAGGACCTAGAGCAGATTATGGGGGATTTTATTGAAGCGTCTAAAATTCTAATCAAGAGCAGTATTGACCCTGTTGTTGCCGCCGCTGCCTTGGCATTTGGATTTGTTTTTATTCATCCATTTGAAGATGGAAATGGACGGATTCACCGTTATTTAATTCATCATGTTTTGGCCCAAAAGCAATTTTCGCAGCAAGGAGTGATATTTCCAGTTTCGGCGGCAATTCTCAAGCGGATTGACTCCTATAGAAAGGTGCTCGAACATTATTCACACCCCTTATTGCACTTTATAGAATGGGAGCGTACAGAGAATAACAATGTTAAAGTCTTAAACGATACCATAGACTACTATCGTTATTTTGACGCTACGCATCAAGCTGAGTACTTATATCAATGTGTAAGGGAAACCTTGGAGACGATTATTCCAGAAGAGCTTAGCTACTTGCATCGATTTGAGGAATTTAAGTCCTACCTCGATAATGAATTTGAAATGCCAGATAAATTGGTGAGTCTTTTAATCCGGTTTTTAGAACAGAATGGAGGTGAGCTTTCTAAAAGAGCCCGAGTAAAAGAGTTTAATTTACTTACAGACGCTGAGGTTATTGAGATCGAAAAAAACTACCGTCAAATTTTTTTAAAAGGCTAATTTTTATAGGCTCGAAGAAGAGCTTTAAGTATTAAAATGCCGATCTAATTGCATATTAGATTGAGGTTTAGATTCAGCTTGAATTGCAAATTCAGACTAGCTAAGAAATTAGCAGAAAAAAAAGACCGAACTCTCGCCCGGCCTTTAAATCCCACAATTGTTATAGCTTGAATTTTCAATTCAAGCTTCAGGATATTTATTCAAGCTTCAAAAAACAACTTGCACCATTAATTGCGCAGTCAAAAAGTTTAGTTGCGTAGCCTCAGGGTATTCGCGGTAATTCACCGCTGCCAGTACTTTCAAATCATTGCCTTTTAAATAGCGACTTAAAGCCAAGCCATAGGCATTGGAATTGCCTAATAGGGCATTCTGATTATTCTCAAATTCATTGTACACTGCACTGTAGCGCAGGTCTATGCCATAGCCGCCTTTGCTTACATAGCCCAATTGTCCGTTAAAGCCGGTGCCCAAATTGTAGTATTCGCTAATCTGAGTAGCAAGCAATGGATCTTCAATACTGGGGTTAAGGTAGCTGCCCTCTAAATTGGTGGCGCTGCCCTGACCGTATTCTGCATAAAGGGATAATCCACGGTACTTCATCAAAAGATCGGCAAACCACTGACGGTAATCCGGATATTGAACTGCGCCGGCCCCATCATAAAGAACCAGTGTGCCATGGCCTTCACCAACTGCATCGCTGGCGCCATCATTGTAGCTACCGGCTAAACCAATGATCATCTTTAAGTCTTCTTCATGATTTAGATCGGCCAAGCCCTCTAAACCTCCTTCAGAGAAATCGCCCAAAGGCAAAAGGTCGATGCGGCCACTGTATTTAAATCCCCCTAAATCTACATCACGAGAATCTGCGCCAAAGCTATTGATGCCATCCCCCGAAGTAAGAGATGCCTGTGGGATCACTCGGAAATTCTCAGTACCTAATTTCAAGTCCAGGAATAGGCCTAATTCACGACCGCTTCTACTGAAGGACTCACTAAAGAGGCTGCGATCTGCAAACTGGAGATTATTCTCCATAATCAGCATCTCACGATTATTGCCAATATTTTGCTTTTGTCCCATGGTGATGGTCAGGGCCTGCCAGGGATGATAGGCTACCCATACATCCAATAAAGGATTGGTGCGGCTAAAATCCAATTGCAGCAAGAAACTCAGCTTCTCTTCCTTGGCCTGGCCTGAGAAATTGAAATAAGTTCGCTTGGAGTTAAGCAGGAAATTGCCATCCTCAGTATCTACTTGCTGCCACTCGATATTAGGCTGAATAAAGCCACCTATTTTAAAGCGGTAATCGCCATCCTGAAAATTGAAATTCAATCCTTCGCCTAATTCAAATGAGGCTTGGTGATCATTAGGCTTTAATTGAGCCTGTAGGGCCTGGCCTGCAAATAAGGCCGCTAAGAGTATATATGCTTTTTTCATGATTTAGGGATGCAATTTTTTGTTGGAGAGGTATCGGTAATAAGGTAATTGAGCGCCCGCCTTGGTTTCAAATACCGAGAAAGAAACAAAGCTGTTAGGTGCTTCGGGTTCTAAGACTTCTATTGCCAGATTTGCATGCTTCTGATCCATATAAACTACGAAGCTGCCGGCGGGGAACTCCAGGCTTTCGGTCTTTAGTTCACATTGTATTTCCTGGCGATGTACACCTTCATATTCTTCGGCTTCCTGCTGATATTCACTAACCGTGTAGCTTTCTACCTCCAGGCTTTGTGGGCTGTCCAGACTTAGTACTTCCAGGCCCAAGGTTTTAAGTCGTGCTACCAAGGCGGTGTTTTCCGGAAGGAGAATGTAGGCGGTGGGGCGGGTCCGACTAAGTTTAGCCGTAGATTGCCAGGCATCACGCACTACACCACGCAGTGAAATACTATCACTGCTTTCTACGTCGATCATATAAATGTATCTTTCTTCCTTGAGGCGCTCGGTGCTAACTACCGCCGGACTTTGATCTTCTCGGGCTTTGGTGATTACGGCGCGTAATTCTTCACCATGCTCATAGCTACTTTGCAAATAGGACAAAGCCACGGTGAAGGTGCTGAGCACACGCCTTTTAAAGGAAGTGCGACCCAGGCCAACGCCCCGGATTTCAATCAGGCTACTTACACAATTGGTAAGGGCATAGCTGGTTGCGCTGGAACGAGCATTGTGAGATCCTTGATTAAACTGGATGGCGCCCATCACTTTGGTGCTCGAGAAATAATCATGGCTAGTCATGTTCTTCGCTTTAAGCGCATCGGCGGCAGCCTGCACAAAACGATCCTTGGTGTACAGGCGAAGGTTTTTGGGCACATTGAGGTTTCCCGAATAAAGAAACATCACATCATAAGGCACCGTAACTCCGTAGGAACTGAGGCGTGCATAGTCTCTGCGAAAAGGTCGGTATTCGTGGAAATCGACAGCCACTTCCGGAGCAAAGGCATTAAAGGCATTTTTGAGAACCGTGCTTTCTGGTGCATTTAATTTGGTTTGATCCCGATTTAAATCCAGGCCGTTGGCGGCATAGCGACTGCCTTTATTCATGCCATCAATATTGGCCATAGGAACAATCGCGAGCTCCAAACGATCCAGGAGCTTGTGGTAAACTGGCTTTTCCAATATTTGCTGAATAAGCCATAGCATACCTTCCGTGCTGGCCGGTTCATTGCCATGTAAACCACCTTGCATCCACACTTTAATGGGCTGGCCGCTTACATTGGCTTTTTTCAATTTTACTAAAGGAATTTTTTCACCTTTCTGGCTTTCGCCGATGAAGCTCAGGTTCATGGTCTCCGGATGTTCTGACGCAAGCTTTTGCAGAAAGGGCATCATGTCCTCATATTCCGTAAAGCCACGTTTGCTTTCAAAAGCCGGAGTGGTGATTTCAATATCAGGATCCGCGAAATAGCGCTCTGTAAGCTCCTTCGGTTGAGGACTAAATTGGGCCCTCAGCGCAAAATGGAAGAGGACTGCAATGATGGATATGGAATAACGCCAAGTCATCTTAAAAAGAGAATGTGGTGATTACCCGAGCGATCCATTCGTCGCCATCCATCGGCATACTGTAAATATCATTGGAGCCGGCGGCGGCATCCACATAGGTAAGGGAAGCCTGAATTTTAAAGCCATAGCCCTTGCCGAAGTATTTGCTCAGGCCCAAAGTGTAGTAATTGGGACGATTGTAAAAAGTGCCATTGTTCAAGAAGCTATGTTGATCGGCTTCGATATGCGTAAAACGACCATCAATGGAGTAGCGCGAACGGAACATATAGCCAGCCTGAATATTGAAGGCTTGACCCAGCATCAAACGGCCTTTTACATAATTTTCTACATCCTGTACTCCGTCTACCTCGAAGGTGCGAGATACAGTACCGTCATTTCGTACCCTTTGTGTGACGTCATCCGGCACCGTAGCGCTGGAGGCGGCGTATTCAGCAATCACGGTAATGCCACGGTATTTAAACATTAGGTCAGCACCGAATTTGGCATAGTCCGGCAGCGATTCTTCATTGTCATTATTAAGGTAGATGATGTCGCCACTACCACGACCCCGTCTGCTACTCATCCCGTAATTGATATTGTAATAGCCACCAATCACCAGTTTAGGACTGAGCTCTCGAACCACATCCGCCTGACGGAATTGACCAAAATAAGTGAAGAGTCCAAAGGGTAGGTAATCCAAGCGACCGCCCACTTTTAGTCCGCCATGATCATTGCCTACCACATTTACTCCATCACCATTAGTTAGGGTGAGGTAGGGGCGTAAATAATGGCCGCCATTAAGCCTCCAGGTTGCATCGGCGAAAAGCCCGAATTCTCGAATACTGGCAAAGGAAGAGGTAAGTCGACTGCGTTCAACCAGCATCAGGGTATTGGAACCCATCCATAATTCGCGGTTGTCGGTAGGCGTGGCCTTTTGGCCGAAGATGAGACGTATTCGGCGATTAAAATTGTAGCCCACCCAAGCGTCGAAAAGAAAGCCTGCAGCTTCATCACCGGTTTCAGAGTTCCCACTAAAATCGGCTTGAAAGCGATATTCGATTTTCTGTTGGGCTGCTTCCCCCGAAAGGCGTAAACGCAAACGTCGCATACGAAAGCGTTGTGCCCCTTGATCTATAGCTGGATCGGTAAAGGATTTGTACTCGTAATAAGGCTGGAAGTAACCCCTTAGGTTTACAGTGTAATCCTTATCTCCGGTAAAGGTGAGACCATCGCCCAGGGTGTACTGGTTTAAGCGGGGGTTCTGTGCCCAGATTTGAAAGCTGAGCCCGAGCAGCAATAAGGCCGTTCCGCCTAATTTTAGCAAATGAGAACTTTTCATTCGAAAGTGTCTTTTACAGTTAATTGCCCGTTCTCCATCATCATCTGACCCCGCGCGATTACGCTTTGTAATTGCAATTGATCATCAAGAATACAGAAGTCGGCATCAGCGCCTACCTTAATACGTCCTTTATTGGCCAGCCCCAGGTTTTTCGCCGGACCCGAGGTGATTGGCTTTAGGGCTTCTTCCAGCGCTATTCCACTTTGATGCAAGGCGCGCATTTCGTGGAAGTTCTCCGCAAAGGAAGCAGCGCGTACCCCAATAAAGTTTTTGTTTTCATCCAATCGATCCAAGCCGGCATTACCATCACTGCTAAAGGTCATTTGCTCGATAGAGAGACCCTGGTCCATGGCGTAGATTACTGATTTATGAGGATCAGTATACTTGGAGGCTCCGGTGGTGATATCGATCATTCCGCCCAATTTGCCAAAAGCGATTGCCTGGTCGAAGAGGGATTTGGTTCGGCCCACATGGGTTGGGGAAATATGCTGAATCGGGAACTCAAATTCTTCAACCACCCGGAAGAGTAGGTCCATTTGATCCTTCAAATTTCCGAGGTGGATATGGAGAATGCCCTTTTTATTGGCGATCATTCCACCCACCCGAATTTCGCGTAATAAGCGCAGTAAATCCAGTTCAGAAGGATAGGAGGAGCGGATATCAGCAATGGCTATTTTGCAGCCCAAGACCTTATCGATAAAGATCATTTCCTCTTGCATTCGACTCATGATATGGATGGGATCCAAACCATAATAGCCGCTGTACATATAGGTAGAAAGGCCTTCCATTTCCAAGGACCTAACCTTGGCATAGAGGCTTTTAATGCTGCGGGTAGAACCATCGGTGCCCAGTAGGCCTACCACGGTGGTAGTTCCACATTGTACCAGATCGGTCATTTTAACTTCGGGGGTCATTGAGGAAAAACCACGCTTACCACCCGCGCCAATAATATGGATATGCTGATCGATAAACCCGGGGGTCACAATTTGGCCCTGAGCATCCCAGCTTTTAAAATGCTTGTTGGCTTCGATCTTGGAATCGATGGCCAGTATTTTCCCCTCACCAAGCAGGATGTCCTGCATGCCTAAATCTTCGGGGGCAAATACATGTGCATTACGTATTAGTAACATAATTAGATAAAATGGTATATCAACATCACCACCAGGGCAAGACCCAGGGGAATGAGATTTCGTTTCACAATTTGTAGAGTAGAAACCCCGGCAATGTCTGCCGTGGCAATAAGAACACCGGCTATCGGCGACATGGTGCGGCCCATAGAGGCGGCCAGGTTCATGGGTAAAATCATTTGGCTGGCCTTCACTCCAAATTGCTTGGCGATTTCAGGTACCAGCGGGGCGAAAGCAAAAAAGGCGGCATTTCCACTGCCCATGAGCATGGAGGCCAGGAAGATCATAACCGTCATTACTATACCCACTCCAATGGCTTCAAAGCCTAAGTTTTGGGAAGCGTAGAGCAAGCCATCAATAAAGCCCATGGCAATCAGACCCTGGGAAAAGATATCCGCGGCAATAATCAGGGTAACTACTGTCTTGAAAATATTGCCCATTCCATTCCAGAAGGTCTTCAAAGAATCGAGTACGGGTTTGAGTTTCCGCTGACGGATAAACTCGAATAGCAAAGCGATGAACAAACTGATGAACATGGCCGTGGTAGTGTCCAGTACAATGGGTTTAGAAAAAATCTGAAAGAAGTCGCTAAAAACCACTAGCAGTATCAATGGCAATACCGGGATAAGAGCATAAATGCGCGGTGCCTTTTTTTCTTCAGCTTCCGAATTATTTTCTGCAGACGCCGCAGTGTTTTCGGCTTCCTCCGGATTCTTGCGATCGAAATAACGGTTAACGAAATAATAGGCCACCGCCACAATCAAAGAGAGGGGGAGTACCAAGGGTATTTGATGACCGAGGAAAAATTCAATGCTATTGTCTTCCACCAGAGAAACGGCACTGGCCGTAATAGCCGAGGCTGGACCAATTCCAAATGCGGTACAGGCGGTAATTACGGAAACTGCGGATAAGCGGCTTACGCCTAAATTCACCAAAATGGGGAAGATGGAAGCCATCAATAAGAGGCCCAGGCCCGCTGCCGATGGAATGCAAACAAAGAGCAATTGCCCAATGGGGATCACCGCAGCTGCTGTGGCATGAGGATGCTTTCTTAAAAGGGAAAGCGGTTTCATGGCGATGCGCACCAAAGCTTTGGAAGCGCCAATGGCATCAGAATAGGCCACAAAGCCACCGATCGACATAATCATCAGTCCCACCTTGGCATTGGTTCCGGCAAAGGATTCTTTGAGTAAACGGAAGAGATCCAGGCCTTCGGAACCCGTACTCTTCATCGGTTCAGGAACCGGGAATTGCAGGATTAAAGCCAGGGCCAGCATAAGCAAGCCGGCAATTAGCAAAACTGCATGGGGGTGATATTTACGCAGCAAGAGCCGGGCAACTACCACAATAAAAAGAAGGGCTAATATGGGGCCTAAGCTATTCAAGGTCGACTATTAAAATGGACTACCGTCAGTGCGAGTGCCAGGTGAAAAGAGCACGGTGAAATTATCGCCATGTTGCTCGAAATCACCGGTAAGGTCCGGATTTCGGGTATAGGATTCGTTTGGATTATTGGAGAGCGGCTCAATGTCGAAGCCCAGAACTACCTCACCATTGGCATCCTTCAAAGTCATGATGTCACCAGCATTGTTGAGGTTTAAGTCTCCACTGCTTGAAGTTTGCACAATAGCGCCGCCAAAACTGCCGGTAGGCGTTCCGCCACCAAATACAACAATGGCTCCACCCGCGGGTACAATAGTATTAGGGGGGAAGGTGTGATTTGGGGTTCCGACTGTTAAATTTTCGGTATCAAAAATTTGGTAGCCACTGAGGTCTGCCGGCTGCGAAGAAAGATTAACGAATTCGAGAAATTCATCTTCATTTTGGGCATAGCTACCATCGCCATTGGCATCTCCTTCTAAACCACTATTGGAGGGATCGTAAAGGATCTCATTTAAAATGATTTGCGATTCGAGAGGTACATCATCATCCTCAATAGTGATGGTGATTCCTGCAGTAGTACCAGCCGAGCCACCTGAGATAGAGGCGATGCTGATTTCAATACTCTCATTGCCTTCTTGCAAGGTGTCTTGCACGGCCGTGATCAGGATGGAGGCAGAGAGGCTACCTGCTGGAATGCTGATTTCAGTATCACTCAATAGATAGTCAATTCCATCACCAAAGGCAGTGCCTCCGAACAGCAGGCTAACATTAACATCTTGGCTAGTGGTGGCGGCTAAGGTAGCACTCAGATTAATGCTTCCATTGGCTTCAATCATGCTGGGCATATCGGCCGATAGAGCCACTGCCGGACCGGTATAAGGAGCGGGTCCATCCACATCATCAGTGGCACAGGAGCTTAACCCAAGGATTAGCGTAGAAAGGCCCAGGCCTGCAAATTTTATAAGGCGCATAGCTTCAAATTAATAATGAAAATGGGGAGCGAAGCATTCCGCTCCCCATGGGTTCTAGTGTTTAACGAATAATTGGCTGGCACTTTCGCCCTCGCCAAAGGCACGCAATAAATAGGTGCCGGGGGCCAGGCCTGAAATATTCAGCACTTCAGCTTGCTTAGTCTCCATAAGCAGCTGGCCGTTTAAGGTATAAAGTTGAATTTGATCAATCTGAATCGGAGATTTTACCTGAATTTGATCATGAGCAGGATTAGGGAAGATTTCCATTTTAAAGGCCTGATTTAATTCCTTCAAACCAATATCCTGATTGCTGATGTGAATGGTGTCGGTTCCGCTAATTCCAGTGCCATCATTGGCGGTGGCAGTAACCACCACCGATCCGTTTGAAACTGCGGTTAATAAGCCGGTAGCGCTAATGGTGGCGATGCCATTTCCGGCGGGTACCGACCAACTTACAGTGGTGTCTGCTGCAAAATTAGGCATTACCATTGCCTCCATTTGAAGAGTACCCGCTAAGGTGGTAATACTGTCTGCGCCCCCCTGGCCCTGAACATCAATAGAAGAAACCACAAAGTTGGTGTCGAATGGCGTACCATCTACCCGGGTACCGGGTGAAAACAATACCGAGAAGTTATCATTATGTTGCTCGAAAGCACCGGTGATATCCGGATTACGGGTATAAGATTCGTTTGGATTATTAGATAAGGCATCAGAATCAAAGGTTAATACCGTGGTGCCATTGGCATCTCTAATGGCAATCACCTCACCGGAATTGTTTAGGTTTAAACCATCGGCACTGGTGTCGGCTGACAAAACTATGGCGCCACCGAAATTCCCCACTAAAGGTCCGGATCCAAATACTACAATTACCCCACCTGGAGGAACCCAGGTATTGGCAGGAAAAACAAATTTTAAACTTCCGGAAGTGGTGTCGTCCCAAATTTGATAACCGCTGATGTCAAAATTGGTACTGCTGGAATTGTAAAGTTCAATGAAGGAATCCCCCTCCTGATCGTAGCTGCCATCGCCGTTAGCGTCGCCATCCAGAGCATTGTTAGAAGGGTCATAAAGCACTTCATTAATAACCAGCTGCGCCTGAGTTTGAATGCCCAGGAAGAGCAGGCAAGCAAGAGTAAATATTTTTCGCATAGTATAGAATTTAAGAGGTTTAGAATGAGATAGGGACATTCCTATCCATTTGATTTTTCGAAGGAATCCCAATATTGCCTACTTTTAGCATACCAATTATAGAATAATAAGCATACCAATATGGAGAGCCTTTTAGAGCGTTTGGAACGGAATTTCAGGGAGAAGTCGCGCAGGCATGCTAGTCTGAATAAGAATACCAAGCTCTACCAGCGTTTGCATAATTTGCTGAAGGATGGGATTATCAATAATGAAATCCCTGCTGGCAGTACCTTGCCCGCCAGTCGGGTATTGGCAGACCGTTTGGCGATATCCCGCAGCACGGTGGTTAAGGCCTATGAACTCTTGCGTTTGGAAGGTTATACCGAATCCAAAGCAGGATCGGGAAATCAAGTGAAGTTTTTACAAGAACCGCGCAGCTTGCCGGAGAAAGTGGAGATTGATGCACAGGCCTATCCCGAAATATCGAAGATGGGGCAGTCCTTTCAAAAGAACGTAGGCCTTATAAACAGCACTGATGATAAGAGTTTAGCCTTTCGACCGGGCCTACCGCCGCTGGATATTTTTCCGGTTACCCAATGGAAGAACCTTTCCAATTTATATTGGCGGCACATCAAATCTTCGGCTTTATCCTATTCACCTTCTTCGGGGATTGATCAGCTTAAAAGCAATATCGCCAGCTATCTCAACTTAAGTAGACGCATTAAATGCGAGCCCCATCAGATTATTATCGTTTCGGGTTCTTTGCAGTCGCTATATCTTTTAGGTTCCACCTTATTGAATCCTGGAGATGGTGTTATCATGGAAGAACCAACCTTCCCCAATGTGCATTCCATTTTTAAGGGCTTGGGAGCCGATATTCGAGCTGTGCCTATTGATGATTCGGGAATTCAGGTAGAGGCTATGCCGGAAGGAAGTGAGGCGGCAGCAATTAAATTGGTGCATAGCACTCCTTCTTGTCATTATCCCATTGGTACCCCCATGAGCCTGGAACGCAAGCAGGATTTATTGGCTTGGGCTCGTCGCAATAAGGCGATAATTATTGAGAACGATTACGAGCATGAGGTGCATAATTATCGTGAATATCGACCTTCGATTTACAGCTTGGATACCGATCAACGCACGGTGTACCTGGGAACATTCAACCGTTTATTACATCCTTCCATTCGGATTGGATACATGGTTTTACCCGAATATTTACTGCCTCCGGTAGAAGCACTTTTAAAGCACTCGCATCGCTTTGTGCCGCCTTCCATTCAGGTGGTATTAAATCAATTTATTGAGAAGCATTATTTGCATAACCATATCCATAGCTTGATGCAGGTGGCTGATGAGCGCCTGGCACTTTTTACCGAGCAGTTTGAAAGCCATTTTAAGGGCAAGCTGCGGCAATTGACCAATCCGGTTCCCAGTTTGCATACCCTGGCCCTTTTGCCTAATGGGGTAAAGGATACAGAGGTGGTGGCGCATTTTGCTCAACATAATATTGTGACCCATGCTTATAGTAAGTGCTTTGTAAATAAAGAAAGGCAGAATGGTTTGATCTTAGGCTATTCCTCTGTACGTAAGCCCATCATTCGCCGAAAGCTTAGTCAAATGGGAGCCTTGTATGCTAAGCTTTAAATTGGACTGCTAAAAATAGCTTAATTGGACTGCTGTATAGGGCTCTTTCGGCCAATATCTTAGCGCTTCGAATTTCTCTATGCGACAAGTATTTTTACTATTCTGCTTACTAACAGGACTTTGGTCCTGCGATAAAAATGAGGTGATCAGTCCACAAACCGCGCAGGGTCTGGAAGGTACCGGTTTGTACCATTTTAAGGCTTACCCGAATTTGGCCGCTGGTGGACTGCCGGTGTTTTACCATGTACCAGCCGATTTGCCCGCCAATGCTCCGGTGCTTATTGTTTTCCATGGTAATGGTAGGGATGCAGAGTACAGTCGCGATCAACTCATCGCCAAAGCCAATCGCTTAAAGTTTGCTTTGGTGGTGCCTGAGTTTTCATCTGACGCTTATCCTGGAGGGGATAAATACAATTTGGGGAATATTTTTGAGGATGGAGATCATCCTTCCGAATCGACCTTAAATCCTAAAGAAGAGTGGACTTTTTCGGTGATTGAACCCCTCTTCGAAAACTTTAAAACGCGTACCGGTTTAAGTACCACTCAATTTGATGTATTTGGGCATTCTGCTGGTGCTCAAGTCGCGCATCGTTATTTATTTTTCTGGAATGATGCTCCAATGAATCGCGTGGTGGCCGCTGCAGCGGGATGGTATACCCTTCCTGATACCAGTGTTCAATTTCCCTATGGTTTGGGCGCTAGTCCGGCTGAAAATGCAGATTTGTCCACATTTTTTAGTCGGCCTTTAACCATTGTAATTGGCACCGCAGATAATGATCCTAATGCGGCAAGTTTAAGGCAAACTCCACAGGCGCGCGCGCAAGGCACTAATCGATTAGCACGTGCTCAATATTTCTATCAGCAGAGTATTCAGCAAGCCCAGGCTATCGCTTCGCCCTTTAGCTGGCAGTATCGTGAATTACAAAATGTAGATCACGATTTTGAGGCGACCTCTGCCTTTGCGGCTGATCTTCTGTATTAAGTATAGCATTCCATGAACCTAGGTGAGTTAATGAAGAAGCGGGCCGGCTTGGTAGCGGGTCCCCTGGCTTTTATCTTCCTTAATTATTTCTTCAAGGCTCCTCAATTGGAAGCTGAGGCCCAGGCAGTTTTAGCTTGCAGTGCCTGGATTGCCATTTGGTGGATTACCGAAGCAATTGCTATTTCGGCCACGGCCTTATTGCCCATTGTACTTTTTCCTTTGAGTGGCGCCATGCCTTTAAAGGAGGCGGTAGGCGGTTACAGTCATCCCTATATTTTTCTCTTTATCGGCGGCTTTGTTTTGGCCCTATCCATGGAGAAATGGAATTTACATCGCCGTCTGGCCTTGATGATTATTAAAGCGATTGGCAGCAGTCCACCCCGAATAATATTGGGCTTTATGTTGGCCACCGCCTTTCTGAGTATGTGGATTTCCAATACAGCGACCACGGTAATGATGTTGCCCATTGGCTTGGCGATCATCCGCTTGTCTACCGATCAGAATGATTTTAGCAAGGCCTTAATGTTGGCCATTGCCTACAGTGCTTCGATAGGAGGAATAGCCACCATTATTGGAACGCCCCCCAATTTGATATTAGCGGGGG
Source organism: Flavobacteriales bacterium UBA7878 (assembly GCA_002501205.1). GTDB lineage: Bacteria > Bacteroidota > Bacteroidia > Flavobacteriales > Schleiferiaceae > Croceimicrobium. The sequence goes on along the minus strand of DLRW01000005.1, from coordinate 638 downwards.
TATTGGAAGAAACCTATGGAGTGGAACTCAGCTTTATGAAGTGGTTTGTTTTTGGACTTCCCTTTGCTTTGATTTTGCTCTTTATCAGCTGGTATTACATCAGTTATAAGGCCTTTCGCCTAAAGGATTTGAATTTAAGCGGGGTAAGTGAAAATGTGGAGGAGCAAATTCAAGCATTGGGGCCTTTAACTGCTCCTGAGAAACGCATTCTGATCATATTTGGATTAACGGCTTTCGCCTGGATTAGTCGATCCTTCTTGTTGCAACAGTGGATTCCCGCTTTGGATGATGCCATAATAGCCATCGTAGCAGCCCTGATTTTGTTTATCGTTCCGTCAAAAATGGGCGCTGGTCCAATTATGGGCTGGGAGGATATGAGAGGCCTCCCCTGGGGTGTCTTACTATTATTTGGAGGGGGAATATCCCTGGCCATAGGCTTTGCCCGCAGTGGCTTAGCCGATTGGCTGGGGCATCAGCTTAGCAGTTTGGAAGGAACTGGCTTTTTACTGCTACTCTTAATTTTGGTAGTATCGGTAAACTTCTTAACCGAGATTACCTCCAATTTGGCTACCACTTCGGTGGTGCTTCCCATATTGGCGCCCTTGGCCTTAAGCCTGGACTTGCATCCATTTAGCTTG
>DLRW01000023.1 GCA_002501205.1 Flavobacteriales bacterium UBA7878 | reverse complement strand
CTGCGGCCTTGGCGCCGATTTCCGAAATTAAAATCATCAGACATAGGACCACCAAATAACGATAGGCCTTGTCTAAATTCCTAAATCGATAAGCCCCTAACCCAATGATCGACAAGAGTATGATCACGTAAAAAAGGTATCCCGGATTAATGAGCAATGCCATTGTTCCAGGATACCAGGGGGGGAAGGAAGTACTGTTAGCTAATATTCCCATTAAGGTCTATAAATGGGCATCTAGATTTGCGCAATTAGAAGGACAGGGCTCCAAATATTCATAAGCAGGATCACAAACTAATTTTCCATCATCATCTACTCCAGCTAAAACCATGGTAAATTGCTGTACATCTGTATCTCCGCGTAAGGCACAGATCATAAAGAGCTTTTTGATATTGTGGTCTGGATTATTAATAATGTTTAAAACATGCTCCGCATCCACCATTAAACCTTTAAGCTTAGCTCCACCAGCAGTGGGGATAAAAAGGCTGTCATCATTTTGGTAATTAAGGATCATCGGAACCGCTTCGGTGGTCCAGTCTTCAATTTTCTTTGACATCGAGTAGTTGTTTAGTGATTGTTATTCGAGAGTAAAAGTAAAGGCCATCCTCCAAAACACAAGGCCTCAAAGATGAATCGGAGGATTATCCTTTTTAAGACGGGGGATTTTCCCTCAAGATACAGGCTTTCTCCTCTTGAATAGCCATTATGCACTATGCAACTTTGAATCGTCGAAACATTAGTGCTTTAACAATGGAAACCCTTAGTCAAGTTTTACATCAAGTTGAAGAGGTAAATAGTGTGAAACTGCACTTTAAAGATTTGCCTCAACGCGAGCTCCGCATTTCTGCGGTAGGGCAGTGTACTGCTGAGGGATGGGTGCCTCCCAAATTAAAGCTCCGTTCTTATGATTTCCCTCCCATTGATGGGATTTACGATTTCGACTTTATCGCGCAAGCGCCAAAAGCTCTAACTCCAGGCTTGGTAGAAGCGGTAATTGCGGTTTATAAGTGGAGCAATTACCCCGAGAATCTACGTGGGATCCGTATTCATGGATCCGAAAACAGCCTGCTTAAAATGATACAATTATGAATGCCATTGAGAAGATTAAACAACTCGATCCGCGTACCCTTAAGAATGTGAAATACGTTGTTTTTATTGGTTTAGCCTTAGTCTGGTTGGTGCTTCCCTGGATACTGAATTAAAGCTGTGTACTCGGATTGTTGTTTCGATTAGCCACCTGTGTAAACGGGTGGCTTTTCTTTTGGGCTTCATTTAAGCTTAAGGAAGCTCGAATAGATAGCGCTCACAATTATCCCGACTCATCACCGTCATCCATTGCGATAATTGGTTTTGGGCCTTTTGGTACAATTCCGATTCACGGGCTTCACGCTCGGTCATATAGAAGTCGGTACCAAAGAGTACTCTTTCGCTCAGGGCTTTTCCTTCCTGATCTGCACTTCGCAGCCAATCTTGAATCTCATCGCGCACCTTTTTCTCATCCAGCTTGGCCAGGGTATAGGAGATGTCGGTATACAGATTGGGGAAGGTCAACATGAGCTCCTTTACCAGGCTGGCCCAATTATAACCATCCAGTTTGATGATCTCATTATCGGTCTCTTTTTCAGGATTCATCAATTCAATCTGATCATCGCCACCCATATGGGCCAGGCAAATTTTAAGCTTGGGATATTTCAGCATCACCGGAATATAGTTTTGAGGATGCCCAAAGAGATCGCAGGCCAAATCATTATCGCCGTAATCGTTATTCTTAATCCAGGAGGGATTTTGACTGTAATAGCGTTCTATGCGAGCGTGTATTTCGGATTTTGCTTTAATGAATTCGGGAGAGGCCGAATCTTCAGGTTGAATCATTTCCACCTCATGCGGAATCAAACTTTCGATGGAAGGTCCTATATACTGGGATCCTACCCGGGTACAATGACTCATGATCGGAATGCCCTCCTTTTCGGCATAGGCATACATTTCATCCAAACGGGGATCGAAAGGGAAGAAGCCCAGGGCTGGATACATCTTAATGCCGGCAAAATAAGGACGTACCATGCCCGTTTCCGGACTGCGCATGCCATTCTCGAAAAACTTCTTCATCCAGTTTACCATTAACTGCCCGGCATGTCCACGCGGATCTACGCAAACAAAGGGAAAGAATTGATCTGGATAGTATTTTTTGATTTGCTTCAATTCCTTCAATTGGGTATTGAAGTTTTTGGGTGGTCGACCCTTGTCATCCATATGATCCATGTCGAGACTAAGGCCAATTAAGCGACATTGTGGATCGTATTTCTGCGCTACAGAAAGGGCATCACGGTAAATATCCAATTGTCGATTGGTGGTACCTACTTCCAGAAAGGAGATGTATTTATTGACACTGCCGCGGTCTTTACCTTTTTTATTAGCGCCCCATTTCGCAAGTTGACGGATAATGCCGCGGGTAAAGCGCTTGTCGATTATGCTTTTAAAGGTTTTGGGATGCTTGCGCACAAAATTGGAGGTTATGATGCGCAGGAAATTATCGGGGGCACATTCGGTATTAAATACGTGAATGTGAATATTGGTAAATGGAGCTCTAGCCATGATAATCGAATTAAGCGTTGGTATTTTCTGCAGGTTTCTTGCCGGCACGGCGGATATTGATCAGGCGCACCAATACCTCGAACCAGAAGGGGGCACCGAAACTGAGCATGTAGCCAGTGATAATTACGCCAATCAGGTATTTAAGCACGGTCCAAAAATTGGGATGCTGGTTTCTTTGGTATTGATAATCATCTTCCAAAGCTTTTTGGGCCTTAGCATCCAATTTGGGCTTTTCGAATGCAAACCAGCTGAGCGGAGCGCTTTGTAAAGACCAGCCCATGGGAACCTTTTGTTCTTCCAGATAATGCAAGATCTGTTGTGATTCTTTAAATCGCTCTTTGCCCACCGAATCCAGGCGAGCTTCCATAGCTGCCAGTACTTGATTGTTTTGGGCAGCATTGGAATCCTTTGGCTCATTTAATAGGCTGAGGAAATGCTGGTAATCGCCTTCCGCGAAAGCACCTTTAGCCTCCAGGGCCATGGCTTGCTTCTCGAGATTAGTGCGTAGCTCAGAATCGCTACTGAGGCTTTTTACTAAATGCAGACTATCGACATTTAAAGCTATGGCCACTACAAAGCCGAAGAAAACGAATTTGCTTTTCTGTTTGGTTTTATACCAACCGCTAACTCGGTCCATATAGGCATTATACCATTCTTCAAGCAAGGACTTCAGTTTGGGATAATCGTTTTTCGATTTTTGATGAAAGGAGTGGAGTAGTTCTTTGAGTGGACTGTGTTTCATTTCTGCCACACCCATCTGAAAGCGCAATAGCGGATCATCAATAGGAGTGGGCGTTTGGTCGGAAGCCTCGAAGGCTAGTTTCTTTAAGTCAGGATCCTTATTGCGATCTATAATCAGATCATCTTCCGCTTGTTGCCCAATTAAATCAATCAGGGCCTCGGCAAACATGCTGCTGCTGATGTACTGGGGAGGCCTTTGATTTTTGCGGTTTTGCATCCCGCCAATCATCGGATGATTGTAGAGGAGGAGACCGTATTGCGCATTTAGGGGATCATCGAGCATCTGATTGATAGCTTCGCGTAAAAGCTTGCCTCTTTCTTTTACATAATGGTTTCGCCATTCCACCAGAATGGAAACCAGAACGCTTAATAAAACATAGATAAAGCCCAAGGCAATGAGGACACTAAGCAAGGAGGAGGAAAGAAATTCCATAGCCTTTTAAATTGGTTAAACGAATTGCAAATCAGGGATTTAATATCGGAATTTAATCGCAAAAGGCTAAAGGGGAAAGTACAATCAGGAAATATCCAGAAGGGGATACAGGGATTTTCCCCCTGTTAAAAAAGGAGCTGTTTCACGTAATTAGTAGATGCTAAATTTTTGATCCTGAAAAGACTCGGTCCAAGGACTAAGATTTTTAAGGGATTGCTGACCGAAACCAATCCAAAGCCATGAATTCAAGCAAAATTTCACAGTTACTAATCCTGCTGCTGTTCTTTAGTGGGAGTTTAAATGCCCAGAGTAC
>DLRW01000047.1:53621-67126 GCA_002501205.1 Flavobacteriales bacterium UBA7878 | reverse complement strand
TGTTCCATGAAAATGGTCTGAGGGCACGCCCAGCCGCAGAAAAGTCGGCCAAAAGCTACGGTGAATACTGCAACGAACAGAACACTAATGATCATGGCAATCACAAAAATGAAAAAATCTTCGGGCCAGAAAATCTGCCCGAAGATTACAAATTTGCGCTCCAATACATTGAGCATAAGGAAAGGTTGGCCTCCTATCTTGATGAAGGGAAGACTAAAGAATATCGCCAAGAGCACGTAGCTCATCATTTGGCGACGGTTGGTGTAGCGACCTTTAGGTTTTTTGGGGAACAAGAAATTTCTCGATCCTTTCTCACTAATTGTCGCTACTGAGTCACGGAAGGATTGATCCATCTCCAGGGTCTCCTTCAGTACTTCTTCCGTGTCTTTGGGTTTCATGTCAGAAACGTATCTATGTTCTTAAAAAGGGCAGTAAAATGTACTGCTATTTATTCTTCCTCCGAAACTTCAACCACGGTGATGGTACTGTCAGCAGCACTGGTGGTACTATCCGTAGCTTCGGCGGCGGCAGGAGCTTCCTTGCTCATGAGTTCCCCTTGTGGTTCTTTAGGATTGGCAGGAGTGGTTCCTTCAAGGCTTAGGATATAAGATGCCACATCTTGAATGTCGGCAGCACCTAATTGATCCTTCCAGGCAATCATACCCTTAGCAGGTACACCATATTTCACGGTTTTGAAAACATCTTTAATGTCGTTTCCATGGATCCAATAAGCATCGGTTAAGTTAGGACCTACACCTCCGCCACCATCGGCCGCATGGCAAACCGCACAGTTTTTAGCAAAGATGTCCGCTCCAGCGGCAATCCGACTTTCATCAGTAAGGGCTTCCACATTACTTTCATCCACCAAATTTGCGGCAGTTTTCAAGTATTCTTCCTTGGCTGCTTCCGCTTCGGCTAATTCGATTTTTAACTCACCTTGACTTAATGGCGCGCTTTGGAAAACGTGGTAACGCAGGATGTAAACTACTGCGAAAACAATCGAAATATAGAATCCGATCAACCACCATGGGGGTAGGTTGTTATCTAATTCGCGAATACCGTCGTATTCGTGGTCAGTAGCTACTTCTTCTTCACGATCTAAAGGAGCGGCATCGGTTAACTTATGCAAGATATCGTCTACCCAGCTGTCTTCCTCTTCGATCATTTCTTCGGCTACTTCGCCATTGGCACCTTTGATCATTTTCTTCATGGCTTCCAGAGCCTCATAGGTCGCCATAAAGGCAATTACCAGGAAGAAGGCGGCAACGATTACCAACCAGTATAAAGGATTGGCTAATATTTCGGAGGAACTGCTAGGGTCCAGGGTGGTTACTGCAGCTGCTCCGGCCATCAGTAAGACCACAAAAATGATGATGGTTCTATTTAGTCTTTTCATGAGGATTGGCATTATCGTTTAGTGGTAAGAGGCTGATTTCTTCGATGCTTTTCCGGTCTTTACGAATCACGTAAATGATGGCCAGAACAAAGATGCTAAAGAAGATAAGGAAGGAGAGGATGGGGTAAATCGATACCCCATCTATTGTCTCCATATTGTGTTTAATGAATTTCAGCATGACCTTAGTTTTCAGCGGTTAAGGTTCCGGCGGTAGTGGCCTCTACATGCTTGCTGTGCTCACCTTTGATATCGATTCCCAGGCGTTGTAGGTATGCGATTAGGGCTACCATTTCTTCCTTAGGACTGATTTCTTGCTCCAGATCGCGGCTTAAGTCGGCGGCGATTTCCTCAGCTTGAGCCATCAGATGCGTGTTTGCATTAGCTATGTACTCATCGCTATAGGGAACACCCAGGCTTTGCATAGCTTCCAATTTCTTACTGGTAAGCTCCGTGTCCAGTTCATTGCTAGACAACCATTCGTAGGTTGGCATAATAGATCCGGCACTCATACTACGAGGATCAACCATGTGCTTGTAGTGCCAGCTGTGTGGGTATTTACCTCCTACACGGTGCAAGTCCGGACCGGTACGTTTGGATCCCCACAGGAATGGGTGATCGTATACAAATTCACCAGCTTTAGAGTAATCACCATATCGCGCAATTTCTGAACGGAAGGGTCGAATCATTTGCGAGTGACAGGCATTACAACCTTCGCGGATATATAGATCACGACCTTCGAGCTCAAGGGCAGTATAGGGTTTTACATCTTCAATGGTCGGTACATTGCTCTTCACCATAATGGTGGGGACAATCTCGATAATACCGCCAATCAAAATCACGATAGTGGCGCCTACCATTAATTGAACAGGTTTGCGCTCAATCCAACGGTGCCAGTAGTCGCCTTTAGGAGCAGTGTAGTCCTCGGCAAGAGCTGGAGCACTGGCTTCTTCTTGGGCCAGGAAGGATCCGCTTTTTACGGTTTTGATCACGTTATAAACCATAATCAGCATACCGGTTACATACAGGGTACCACCAATCGCACGAGTGGCATATAATGGGATTAACTGAGTTACAGTTTCCAGGAAGTTACCATATACCAGGGTTCCATCAGGGTTAAACTCTTTCCACATTAAGCTTTGGGTAAAACCAGAAACGTACATGGGAAGTGCCCAGAATAAAATACCGGTGGTACCAATCCAGAAGTGCGCATTCGCTAATTTTTCAGAGAATAAGCTGGTGCGGTACATCTTAGGCATTAACCAGTAGATCATACCGAAGATTAAGAATCCGTTCCAACCTAAGGTACCAATGTGCACGTGAGCAGGAATCCAGTCAGTATAGTGGGCAATGGCGTTTAAGCTTTTCAAACTTAAAAGAGGTCCTTCAAGGGTACTCATACCATAAGCGGTAATCGCCACAACGAAGAATTTCAATACCGCAGAATCTCGCACTTTATCCCAGGCGCCTCTCAGCGTAAGCAAACCGTTAATCATACCACCCCAAGAAGGGAAAATCAGCATGATAGAGAATACGGTACCTAAACTTTGAGCCCAATCGGGAAGAGCAGTGTAAAGTAAGTGGTGAGGTCCGGCCCAGATATAGATAAAGATCAGAGCCCAGAAGTGTACAATCGAAAGTCGGTAGGAATATACCGGACGGTTAGCGGCCTTCGGTACAAAGTAGTACATCAATCCCAGTACCGGAGTAGTAAGGAAGAAGGCTACCGCATTGTGTCCGTACCACCACTGAACCAGGGCATCTTGCACACCGGCGAAAATGGAGTAAGACTTGGTGAAGGAAACAGGGATTTCGAGGTTATTTACAATATGCAGAACTGCAACCGTAACAAAGGTGGCAATGTAGAACCAGATGGCCACATATAAGTGACGTTCTCTCCTTTTAAGGATGGTCCAGAACATGTTAACGCCAAAGATTACCCATACCAGGGCAATGCCAATGTCAATCGGCCATTCCAATTCGGCATACTCCTTCGAAGAGCTAATTCCTAAAGGTAGAGTGATTACCGCCGAAACGATGATCAGCTGCCAGCCCCAGAAGTGAATTTTACTCAGGAGATCCGAAGCCATCCGTGCTTTTAAGAGGCGCTGTAGCGAGTAATAAACCCCTGCAAAGATTGCGTTCCCCACAAATGCGAAAATCGCACCGTTGGTGTGCAATGCTCTTAAACGTCCGAATGAAAGCCATGAAGCGGGGTTCAGAGTTTCTGGGAAAACCAGAGAGAACGCCACCCAAATACCTACTAGGAGGCCGATTACGCCCCAAATAATGGTGGCGATGGTGAAGTTTCTTACGATCTTATTGTCGTAAAAAAAGGTTTCTGATTGCATAGTCTACAATTTTGGTCTGTGGTTCGGAGCATGATCGTCTTTCAACATTCGAACACTCGGGGAATAGTCGTCCTCGTACTGGCCATTTTTGATGCTCCAGATGAAAGCCGCTAAAAAGCCAATAGCTACGAGAAAACTAATAGAGATGAGAATGTAGATTGCCGACATAGGTGTCCCTTCAATTTGTGTTTCAAAAGTATTGGGGCACCTAAGTGGATAAAATGATTTTTGTCAGCTTTGGCCGAAAGCAGGCCTTTCAGACCCACGAAATCTTATTTAGAATCACTCCAACTGCGGGAGCGTCGGCTGAGGCGCTCAAAGAGAAGCACGCTTACAACAAGGACCGCCAGCAAGGTTCCGGTTTCTGCCCAATTAATGCCTGGGTTTTCAGATAGGGCTTCACTGTAGTCGTAATCAAAGAAGTAAACCAAGGCCACTATACTGGCATTATTAAAAAAGTGTAAAATGGTAGAAGGCCAAATACTGTTGGTCCATTCCCGCAGATAACCTAAAAGCATCCCTAAAACAAAGATGGATAAGAAGGCCAGGTATTGCTGGTGTAAAATTGCAAAGGCGAAACTGGTGATAAGGATGGCGATATGCGGGTTTAATCGACGACGTAATAAAGGTTGTAATACCCCGCGGAATAAACTCTCTTCTGCTATCGCCGGCAAAATTGCCATTACCATTAATACGTGAAGGAAATCCCCAAAGCCCTGCATGTTTAGGATATTGGAATAGGTGCCCATCATCACCTCTTGCATTTCTTGCATATTGGCGGTAATTGATTGTGGCCAAGGAAAGGAGCTGCTTATTCGATAGAGTAGGTCGCTTAAGGCCGACATGCTATAGGCCATGAGAACCAGGCTGGCAACAATGAGCCAGGCCGGTGTAGGGAAGGACTCCGAACCCATAAAGCGCTTAGGCTGAAGGTCGAAGAGGTAGGCAGCCACTAAGGCAGGGATAAAATAGCTGCCAATGGTATTGATGCTTTGCACCAATTTAAAGACTTCTCTACCGGCACCTTTATCCAGATTTTGGAAAATGCTTAGTACATCTTCCGGACTGATACCAAAGGTCGCGCTGGCAATAAAAACCCCCAGGGTGGTGAAAAATAACATCCCTATAAAGACCAATCCTACTAAAAGGAGCAGTTGCGAATACAGAGGTTCTTGGGCAAATCGGCCTTTCAGCATTGTGGCAGCATCTTTTGTACTTTTGCAAAGTTCTAAAAATCCCGCTTGTGGTTAAAATTGGAGCGGTTGAAGTAGGAGATTTTCCTCTCTTGCTGGCGCCGATGGAAGATGTGAGTGATCCGCCCTTTAGAGCTTTGTGCAAAAAGCATGGAGCGGATGTGATGTTTACGGAGTTTATTTCCTCCGAAGGACTGATTCGTGATGCAGGAAAAAGCGTTCAAAAACTCGATTTCTTCGAGTATGAACGTCCCTTGGGGATTCAGATTTTTGGGAATGAGATTAGCTCCATGCGCGAAGCAGCGGCTATTTCGGCAGCCGCAAATCCGGATATTGTAGACATTAATTATGGTTGTCCCGTTAAGAATGTAGCGGGAAAGGGAGCCGGAGCAGGAATTCTGCGCGACATTCCGAAGATGGTGGAAATGACCGCCGAAATTGTGAAGGCTGTAGATAAGCCAGTGACCGTAAAAACCCGCTTGGGTTGGGATGAAGAATCCAAGCATATTGTTGAGGTGGCCGAGCGCTTACAGGATGTTGGGATCCAGGCAATCTCTATTCACGGTCGTACGCGTAAGCAGATGTACAAAGGCAGTGCCGATTGGTCGCTGATTGCAGATGTGAAAAACAATCCCCGCATGAAGATTCCGGTTTTTGGCAATGGCGATGTAGACAGTCCGCAGAAAGCCCTGGAAATGAAAAACACCTATGGGGTTGATGGCTTAATGATTGGTCGGGCTTCCATTGGCTATCCCTGGATTTTCAGAGAGATCAAACATTATTTAAATACCGGTGAAATGCTGGCTCCCCCTAGTTTAGAGGAAAGAGTGCAAGCCTGTCGTACGCATTTCGAAATGGCTCTGGATTGGAAGGGTACCCAATTGGGGATTAATGAAACCCGCCGTCATTATACCAATTACTTTAAGGGCATTTCCCATTTCAAGGAATATCGCACCAAATTGGTAACCTCCAATGAGCCCGAAGAAATTTTTGATACCCTCAATGAAATTTTGGAGCGCTTCGCCGATATGGAAATGGCCTATCCTTACTAGGAGCGCAAGAGCTTAAGGTTTAAGCGGCGGGCACTGAGCCAGGAGCTTAATAAGCCTAAAATAAAGATGGTGGCGGTGGCCAGGAGAACATCCTGAAATTGCAGCGCTACCGGATACGCATCTACGATATAGCCTTCACCCACCGAAATCCATTGGAAATGTTCCTGACCAAATACAATCAGGCTGCCTAAAAATATTCCGGTAAGACCACCACTAAAGGTGATGATTAAGCCTAATTGCAAAATCACTTTTCGTAAACTTTTTATGGGAGTTCCCATTGACCAAAGGGTGAAAAGGTTGGCGCGCTTTTCAAACATGATCATGGTTAGGCTGCCGGCAATGGTAAAGGTGGCGATGGTGAGGATAAGAGCGAAGATCAAAAAGGTGAATAGTCCTTCGGTACGCATCACTTTTAAAAATCCGGCTTGCAGCTCATCACGAGTAAGTACCTTGAATTCCGGACCTAATTCGGTCTGCAGCTTTTCTTGAGCCGCGAAGAGATTCGCATCGGGCTTTAGCGCAATTTCCACTCCACTGAGCATGCCAGGTCGTTCCAATAGCTTTTGGCAAAAATCGAGCGGGCAGAGAATAAATTGCTCATCAAATTCAGGTTGGATGGAATAGATCCCCAGGGGATAAATGCGCTCAGAGCGAAAGCTTTCGGTACTAACCTGGCCAATGTCTCGAGGAATAAAAATGTTAACCGGCTCTTGAAAATCAGAGCGGCTAAAGCCTAAATAATAGGCCACACCGGCGCCAATCACCCCAGTGGGGACTGATTCATCTTGATTGAGAGGGTAGGAGCCAAAAGGAACATAGTCTTCAATAGCATTTACTTTGGAATACTGATGGTCTACTCCTTTAAGACTGGCGATATAATCTTTATCCCGAAAATTAAAGAGGGCCTTTTCTTCCATCACTCGCGAATACTGAGCAATGAAATCCTGTGCATCTAAGACCTTGGTGGCCTCCGTTTCGGCAAAGAACTTTCCTTCGGCGGGAAGCACTTTTAGATCGGGGTCAAAATCTTGATAAAAGCCTCTCACCAGATTTTCCAATCCATTGAAGGCTGATAAAACAATGATTAAAGCCGCGCTGCCCACGAGGATTCCGCTAAGGGAAATAGCGGTGATGATATTAACGGCATTGCTACTGCTTTTGGCAAAAAAGTAGCGCCAGGCTATGTAGCGGCTAAGGTTCAATACTATTTAATAGGGCTGTCGCCGCCTTCCTTTAAAATGCGGTCGATTTCCGCTTCGGCATCCACCGACTCGTCGAGGTAGAAATAGAAATCGGGCACCTTGCGCAGACTGCCCTTCATTTTGCGCACCAGGCGATCTTTGATTAGGCTGCCGTGTTCCTTGATCCAATCTAAAACCAGAGCCTTATCCTTGACCGGGAAGAGACTGATGTTTACTCGGCCAATAGAAAGGTCGGGGCTAATACGCACCCGGGTTACGGTAAATACGATTCCCCGAAATTGATTCTGTGCGATTTCGCGAAATATTTCTGCCAGGTCCTTTTGAACTTGGCGCTCCAATCTATCCAGTCTGCTTGCATCCATGCGGCAAAATTACGAATCTAGAAGGTATCGATAATGCTAAAGCCCTCAAGTTCCTGAGGATTCGTTTCTTCGGCGGCCACACTGCCTACCATAGAACCGGGGGAGCCCGTCCACAGCCATTTCTTGAACTGCTCCATAGTATCGATGTCTCCCATCGCCAGAATGTCTACCGAGCCATCCAATCGATTGGCTACCCAGCCTTTAAGTCCTAATTCCTCGGCTTTGGCCTGGGTGTATTTACGGAAATAGACACCCTGAACAGTGCCTCGGACTTTGATTTTTTGGCTTTTCATTTAAATGCTTTCTTTAGTAGGATAAGGGTAAATAATTTAAAATCTGAAAATTACCTGAACAAATTGATTGTTCAATGGTTCTCTTAGTATAAACAAAAACGAATAAATAAAATTATGAGCTTACAAGAGCTGGATCTAAAAACAGAACATCGAAATGTGAAACTCGAAACCGGACTTTCCGAGAATGGAAGAGCAGGGATTGTGGAGCATTTAAACGAAATTCTGGCAGATCATTATCTCCTAATGCTCAAAACCCATAATTACCATTGGAATGTAAAAGGTCCGCTTTTTAAAAGCATGCACGACCTTACCGAAGCCCAATACGAAGACTTGTTTGCGGCGATCGATGAAATTGCCGAACGCATTCGGGCCCTGGGTTTTGATGCGCCAGGCAGTTTTAAAACCTATAGCCAGATTAGTAAAATAGAAGAGGCTAAAAGCGGAATTTCAGCTTTGGAAATGGCTGCAGACTTATTGAGTTCTCACGAGAATTTGATCCGAAATATGCGGGATGCCTTAGCCAAGGCCGATCAGCATAGTGATGAAGTTACAGTAGACCTTATGACGGAGCGTTTAAGCGTGCATGAGAAAGCAGCTTGGATGTGGAGAAGCTTTATTGAACAATAATAGAGACCATGGAATTGAAAAGTGCGAATACCGATCCTTATTCTACTTGGCAGCACTGTAAAAACCAATTAGCCGAGGAGGGATTTGATAAGCCCTTGCAAATTTTAAATCCGCAAAGGGCTAAGGGCCCGGATGGTCGATTGTATGATCCTGCGCATCTGGAAATTTGGAAAGTGCATCAGTTTCTGGAAAAGGATTCCTACCTCAGTCCCTCCAATGGCAAAATGGTGCCTAAATACCTTTTAGCCTTGCAAGGAAGTGACGATCGACGTTATTATCTGGAGTACTATTTTAAGGATCCTTATCAGGATACAGTGCTCGAGTTTCTAGCGAATATTGATGGCAATCATCCCAATTCGCATTTCATGATTTAATATTTCAAAGGCGATTCAATTTCTTGGATCGCCTTTTTTCATTTTAGGACATCAGCCACTTTACCAGCTTATAGGCAAAACCGCTGTAAGGAGGATACTTCTGCTTAAGGTCGAACCAGGTGCCAGACTTCATCAGTGCTTTATGATGTGAAAAGGTATCAAAGCCATATTTACCGTGGTAATGGCCATAGCCGCTTTGGCCGATTCCGCCGAAAGGCAAACGAGGATTTGCCAGATGCACAATGGTATTGTTTACCGCTCCTCCGCCGAAAGGCAATTGCTTCCAATAATTTTGAATTTCCCGATCCTTGCTAAAGAGATAAAAAGCCAATGGATTGGGATTTCGCTCAATAATTTCCAGGGCTTCCTCTTTAAAATCGTAGGCCAAAATGGGAAGAATGGGGCCAAAGATTTCTTCGGTCATTAAAGGACTGTTGAGCTTAGGTTCCAGAATTAAGGTCGGGGCTATTTTTAGGTTTTCAGCATCCTGTTCTCCTCCGAAAAACAATTCACCTTGCTCTAAATATTCTACTTGCTTTTGATAGTGTTGCTCATGGATGATAGCGGTGTAATCCGGACTCTTGAGGGCACCTTGAGGGTAAAATTCCTTTATGCAAACTTTCATTTCCTCCAGGAAGCTATCCAGCACATCGCGCTGCACTAAAACATAATCCGGCGCTACACAGGTTTGCCCGGCATTAAGCCATTTGCCAAAAGCAATACGATGGGCCGCTACTTTTAAATTAGCGCTGCGGTCGATCACCACCGGGCTTTTGCCGCCAAGCTCGAGCGTACATGGACTAAGTTTGGTGGCTGCCAATTGGGCTATTTTTCGACCTACTCCCGTGCTGCCGGTAAAGAAGATATGATCAAAACGATGTTGTTCTAATAGGGGTGGAATTATTTCATGGCCGGGGCCTTGAACTACCGTAACTAATTCCTGATCGAAGTTTTCCGTAAGTAATTGGCAGATAAGATTAGAGCTGTGTGGACATTGCTCGGGTGGTTTTATAAAAACGGTATTTCCGGCTGCCAGTGCTGCTGCCATGGGTGCCAGGAGAAGCATTATCGGGTAGTTCCAAGGACCAATTATTAAGCAAATTCCTTTGGGTTGTGGTATGCTGTAAGATCGAGAGGGCCAGGTACTTAGTGGGCTGGGCATGCGCTTAGGTCGGGCCCAGGATTTTAAGTTTTTTAAAAGGTGATTAATCTCCTCATGTAAAAATCCAATTTCGGAGGCATAGGCTTCAAAAGCAGGCTTACCAAAATCCTGGGCTAGGGCTTCCAGGAGTTCATCTTCATAGTCCTTTAAAAGGGACTTTAGTTTTTTAAGCTGCGTGCGACGAAAGTGTAGTTCGTAGGTTTTACCCATACGAAAGAAGTCCTTCTGATCTTGGAAGATTTTCTGCAGATCGTTGGAGCTAAGGTCGGAGCGGTAGAGGGGGACTTGAGACATAGCTTTTAGCATTGCTTAAATGTAGCAAAGACAAATTCAATCTCAAGCTTTTAACCTACTTGCTGCCTTTCTTTTTATTTTTCTTTTTGAGTTTGAAGAGCTCGTTAAACCGAGGGTAGACGTAGTAATTGCTCTCCTTGTCAGAGGCCTTAGGGCGAATGATCTTAAAGTCTTTGCTTAATTCGGGTTTTTCGCCATTGAGGCAAACTACATAAATCTTAAGGCCCTGATCTTTCTTTTGCGCTCTGCTGGCTAAAATCTCCATTTGAGCATTGCGATCAGGGGCGGTCTCAGCGCAAATGGTAAGTTTGTCCTTACTAAATACACCGCAAGATTGCAGGAGAAATTGCGTAGCATCTTCCCAGAGGTCACTGGCAATTCCGAACTTCCATTTTTTCTCCTTTTCCATTTGACCAAAGAGACTTTGTACCCCGGGTCTTACTTCAAAGGCGTCCTCATCATCCAGATAATTCTTTTTAACCGCTTTTTTGAAGGCTTTTTGGTAGGCAGAAAGATTTTCCTCGCTCAGTTCCTTCTTAATTTCCTTCTGGTAGATGTGATTTAGAAGAACCTGAAAATTTCGAATTTCAGGAGCAGGGTCAGATTCCATGCTAATGCCCTCTCTTTCGCTAATTAATTGAAAGAGAAGCTTTCGCAGATTGGTTTCCGAATAACGAATTACCGTATCCAGGCTAAAAATTGTAAGTCGAGTCATGCTCCATTTTCGCGGAGCACAAAATTAAAAAATTATTAAGCGGGTATTAAGCAAAAGTTAAGAGAGCTCCAATTTTTTTGTTTCAATGCTCATCCCCGCCTCTAAATTGCGATGCACCGGACAGCGATTGGCAATTTGCAATAGCCGTTCTTCCTGCTTTTCATCCAAGTCACCAATAAATTCAATCCGGCGTGTAAACTTCCCAAGCTTGGGTTTTTGAATTTCGCATTCCAAGGCGTCTTGCTTATAATCGGCATCAAAGTCGATATGCACTCGCGCTTCCTCCAAAGGCCAGCCTTTGCGGTCGGCATACATCCGTAGGGTCATAACGGTGCAGGCCGCTAAGGCTGAGGCTAAATACTCATAAGGATTGGGGCCGCGGTTTTGACCACCCAGGTCTTCTGGTTCGTCTGCCAAAAGCAGGAAATCTCCCGCTTTAATTTGACTGACATAAGGTTCGCGGTCGATCTGAGCAAGTACCAGACTGTCTGTTTTTAATGGGGCTGGGGATTTCTGACTATTTAAATAGCGCTCGGACCATGAGGCAATTAGTTCGCCAACATAGCGTGAATCGGCTTCTTTACTGAGTAAATGGTCAGCCCCGTCTAAGGATACAAAGCTTTTAGGATGATGGGCAGCTTCATATATTTCACGCGCATTTTCTATCCCTACAATTTGATCCTGGGGGGAGTGTAAAACCAAGAGCGCCTGGTTTCTCCAAGTACTTAGCTTTTCTCCGATGCTGTAAGCTCCCAGATCTTGTATAAACTGTCGTTTGATGGTAAAGGGCCTTCCGCTAATGGATACTTTGGCTTCACCACTTCCTTTAATTTCTTCTAGTTTTTCTTCAAAGAGATGTTGCACATGGTGGGCCTCGGAGGGAGCGCCAATGGTAACCACGGCTTTAATACTAGGTATTTTTTGGGCGGCCATTAAAACCGCCGCTCCACCCAGGGAATGCCCAATTAATATTTCGGGAGCGCAGTTTCTGGAATTTAAATATTCGGCCGCAGCCAGTAAATCCTCCAGATTGGAGCTGAAATTGGTGTCACGAAATTCTCCTTCGGATTGACCTAAACCGGTAAAGTCAAAACGCAAGGTGCTAATTCCATGTTGACCCAGGGCAAGGGATAAATTCCGAATCGCTTTCAGGTCTTTTCCACAGGTAAAGCAATGGGCAAAGAGAGCAGTAGGACCATGGATAAATCCTGGGGCTCTATCGAGGATGCCGGCTAGTTCATGACCTTCTGGACTGCTAAAGCGAATTTTTTCGGTGTGCATGGCGGGAGAATTATTCCTTTAAAATAACAGTTCTCCCCCTGATTGTTCAGACCCACTTTAAGAAATCGCGAATCATGCGATCTTCAGCATAGCGGGTTAAGGGCGACCAGGAGGCCAGGCTCATCACCGGATTTAATATCCAGCTATGCTTTAGGCTTTTTTGAAGTCGATAGGTATGCTTAATCTCACTACGGTAATAGCGATACATATGATCGTGATAGGCCTGAAAGTTAAAGTCCTTTTCGGCGAAAGCCTTTTCGATATGCTCCGAGGCGATGCGGGCACTCATCATTCCGGGTCCAATTCCCTTGCCGGTAAAGGCTTCAATCATTCCTCCGGCATCACCAATAAGGGCATAACCATCTCCACCAATCTGACGTTTGGGGGTCATAATAGGTAGTCCCCAACCTTTGGTTTTTTCCAGGGCCACCGCTCCCTCAAAACGAGGTGCGATATGAGGGTTTCTTTGAATGATTTCTTCGAAGCTCTTTTTCAGGTTTATCTTTTTTGCAGCAATGCTGGTACTTAGCATTCCCAGACCCACATTAGCCTCATTATTGCTCAGCGGGAAAGCCCAGAAATAACCTGGTAACAGATGAGGGTCAAAGAAAAACTCCAGATGATTGCCAGGGTCAAAGCCTTTAAGGTCTTTATAATAAATGCGAATGGCAGCCAGGAGATGATCTTTCTCTCTGAAATGTTCTAAACCCAAATAACGTGTAACCACTGGCTTTTCCCCTTCGGCCCCAATGATGATTTTACAATGGATTTTCTCTTCTTTCCCTTGGCGATTTACCAGGGCTTCGAAGCCTTCATCCAATCTTTGCAAGCCTTTCAATTCCGTTTCTGGCCAAAATTCACCACTACCTCCTACTGGTAATTCCCGAATGAGAAAATCATCGAGGTCCATGCGGCGCGAAGTAAAAAATGGCGCTACTGGAAAGCCAGATTCTTTAAAGTCGTAACGCAATTCTTGTCCTTTGGGGCCATGGAAACAAAAGCCCCAGGAAGGTAGCATTTCTGATTCCTGGCTGAATTTCTCCAGCAGTTGAGGGTCAATGCGTTTAAGAACATTGAGAACATCTACGGTAATGCCGTCCCCGCAAATTTTATCGCGAGGGAATTGGCTTTTATCGATCAAGAGGTGATCGATATTTAATTTATGGAGGAAATGGGAAAGTGTGCTTCCTGCAGGACCAGCCCCTA
>DLRW01000047.1:0-53310 GCA_002501205.1 Flavobacteriales bacterium UBA7878 | reverse complement strand
TGCAGGACCAGCCCCTACAATGCACACATCAACCTGATGCATAGCCTTGGGAATAGGGGGCTAAAGATACTATTACAAGTAGATTCTTTCCGAAGGAAGTAGCAGATTCCGATAGCTGCGCAGGCAATTCAGCACCATGTGGTTCATATAGCGGTTAAACTCATGGTGTTCCCGCATATTATTATAGCAGCGGCGATCAATAAAAATACAATCCAATTTGCGTCCTCGATTGATGATGTCAAAGGGCACATTGTCTTCCTCAATAAAGGAATCCAAGCCGGCCATAGCGCCTGGGCTAAGGATTATAGATCGTGTATTGGGGATAATGATTTCGGCTTCACCATTAAGGATCCAGTAGAATCCCAAAGCTGGGTCCCCTTTCTTAAATAGAATCTCCCCCGGACCTGAAAAGGGAATATAACTGCTTTGCATAGCAATTTCTTCCACGATAAACGGGGAGGCCTCAAAGGGCAATATCTCACGAATTTTTTCAGGGATGTTTAAAAAGTCCACAGCTAAAGTTCTTGTGGACGAAAATACAGCCTGGCGAAAATTGGGTCTATGATTTTTATCAGTTATTCAAAAACTGACGCCATGGCACGCAAGGCTGAACGATCTTCTACCGCAATACGCTTGCCTTTGGAGCGGATATATCCTTCTTTTCGTAATTCTGAAATTAGTCGAATTACCGATTCGGTAGCGGTGCCCACCATATTGGCAATCTCCTCTCGAGTGAGGTTAATGTCGATATATCCCTCCTCATCTTCACCGAAAGTGGTGTTCAAAATCAGCAGGATTTCTGCCAAACGTTCCTTTACATTTTTCTGAGCCAGGCTGGTGATCATTTTACCGGCTTCGCCCAATTCATGGCAAGAAAGCTTTAGGAGGTTTAAGGAAAATTTGGGATTATCCTCAATAACTTTAAAGAAGGATGATTTAGGAATATAACAAGCAAAGGTGTCTTCGAGCGCCGTGGCCGAAGCACTGATAGGCTCATCACTTAATATGCTGCGGTAGCCGATTAAATCCCCTCGAGTAACGAAACGAATAATTTGCTCTTTACCCTCGGTGCCTAAGGTGTAGAGTTTAATCTTGCCCTTGTGCACGCAGTATACTCCTTGAGGACGGGCCCCTTCGTGCATGATAACCTGACCTTTACGGAAGCTTACACAAGTTTTTAATTGACTGATTTCCTCCAGCCCTTCCCGGCTCATACCATGAAAGGCGCTGTCGGGATGTTGAGCGCAGAATTGACAATGGTTAGGCGTTTCCAATCGAGGGTGTTTTTGAGGTTTGGTCTATCAAAGATATGATAAATGTCATAGTCATCCAAGGTGAATCACGGCACCTTTGCGCTATGTCCAAAGAAGCCCAAATCCTTACGGAGTGCAGTCATTGCCACCAACCGCTCTTAGAGCGTATTGAAGGCCGTGACCCTTCTAAAGTCTACTGTTGCTATGGTTGCAAGGTAGTAGATGAATTGATGGATTCGGATGCTTCATTGATAGATCACAGCGCTATTGATACCGGTCCCTGGCGCTATTTGGATGAAGCCAGTATTCGGGCTAAGCTCTGCAAGTTTGAGGATGAGCAGCAAGCTCGGATTGCTATTCACCTGCCGGCCATTCACTGTTCTTCCTGCATTTATTTATTGGAGAACCTGGCGGCTATTGAAAAGGGGATCCTCTCGGTACAAGTGCATTTCTCAAAGAAGGAAGCCGATATCCGTTTTCGGAAGGATTTGATTCAACTTTCTGAGATTGCCGCGATCTTAGATCATATTGGTTATAAGCCAGACTTTAAGACGCATCTCGGCGAAAGCCGCAAAGGCCGCAATAAGCTTTTGATGCAATTAGGTGTAGCGGGTTTCTTTTTTGGCAATACCATGCTTTTAGCCTTGCCGGAGTATCTGGATGGAAGCTTGCAATACGATCCTGAGCTGCAAAGTTTCTTCCGTTATCTGATGATGGCTTTTAGTTTACCGGTGGTATTATTTTCGGCAAAGGACTATTTCAGTACCGCCTGGAAATCGCTTCGTGCTGGAGCTTTAAGTATAGACCTACCCATTGCTTTGGGCATTGTGGTATTATTTAGTCGCAGTGCCTATGAGGTGATTGCTCAAGTGGGTTCGGGCTATTTTGATAGTCTTACAGCTTTGGTGTTTTTCCTCTTGATTGGTAAATGGTATCAGGCGAAAACCTATCGCAATTTTAGCTTTGATCGCGATTTACGTTCCTTTCTTCCCTTAGCAGCAAATCGATTGATGGAGGATGGAGCTGAAAAACCGGTGGGTATTGATGAACTGGAAGAAGGGGATCGAATTCGAATTCGTCAGGGCGAAGTTTTACCCGCCGATAGTATTGTTTTGGATCAGGAATCGCGCTGGGATTATAGCTATTTAAGTGGAGAGAGTTTACCGGTGCAAAAAGAGGCCGGTGCTAAAATATATGCCGGTGCCCGCCTTTTAGGAAAATCGACGGTGCTTGAAGTGCAGAGCAGTGTTGATCATTCTTATCTCAGTTCACTTTGGTCCCAAGAGGCCTTTAAAGAAGAATCCAGCACTAAGAAATCGCGCACTTTAAGCGATCGAGTAAGTCAGTATTTCACCCCCGCCATTCTGATTGTAGCCCTGGTTTCGGGTTTGATTTGGTGGCAGATCGACTCCGCTAAAGCCGTTTTGGTCTTTACTTCGGTATTGATAGTTGCCTGTCCTTGTGCCTTGGCCTTGGCCGAACCTTTTACCGCGGGTAGCATGATGCGATGGTTTGGCCGCTTTGGCTTTTTTCTGAAAAATAATACGGTCCTACAAAGGCTGCCCGAATTAAATCAGGTGGTTTTCGATAAAACCGGAACTTTAACTCGTACCGACAGCATAGAGGTGCAATGGCATGGGGATCAGCTTCTGTTTGAAGATCAATGGGCAGTGGCTACCATAGCTTTAAATGCTCAGCATCCTTTGGCTAAAGTCCTATTGGGCTATTTGCAAATTGAGGAAGCAGATGCCAGCCAGGTTTTGCAATTTGAAGAAGCCAGTGGCGAAGGGGTAGGCGCTCGGGTGCGAGCCTCCTATTATCGTTTGGGAAAAGCTTCTTTTTTAGGCTTAAGTGATGAAGCGAATACCACTGCGGTTTATCTAGAAAAGGATGCTAAGGTTTTAGGCTATTTCAGCTTTTATCAGCAAACCCGTGATGCCCTCGATCAAATTGCAGCCGACCTTAGTGACAAGTACAGCCTTAGTCTACTAAGTGGTGATAATGCCGCCGAAGAAAGGCGCTTCCGCCAGATCTTAGGCTCAAAGGTGGACTTGCAGTTTAATTGCAGTCCACATCAAAAATTAGAATACCTAAAAGCTTTGCAGAACAAGGGGCAAAAGGTGTTGATGTTGGGGGATGGATTAAATGATGCCGGAGCCTTACAGCAGAGTGAAGTGGGGATTAGCCTTTGCGAGAAGGATATCAGCTTTTTCCCGGCTAGCGATGCCTTATTAATGGCTGATGCTTTTCCGAAGCTCCATCGCTTTTTGGCGCTTTCGCGGATGTATAAGCCTATTGTATATCGGGCCTTTGCCTTGTCGCTCTTGTATAATCTTGTGGGCTTGTCTGTGGCGGTGGCTGGCTATTTGAGTCCGGTATTTGCCGCGATATTAATGCCTATATCCTCGGTTACGGTGGTGGTTTACAGCTCCATCTACACGGCTTGGAAGGCACGCAAGGTCTTAGCTTAATCCGGCAAAAAGCCTGCGAATTTGTTTAGCGATTCCCGGACTTAATCCTTGAAAGTAGAAATCGTCATTATAGGCCTCCAATTCCAGTTTTAATTCAGGGTAGGTCTCGGCGATTTTAAAAAGGGAGCGAATAGCGTGAATACGCGTAGCAGAGGCCATGGCTAAATTTTCCCAAAGCTTGAGGGCTGCTTCATAAAATAGCCCCTCCTCATCTTCATCCAATTTCAAGCGGTTAATGATTTTTACAATCTCACGGAGATAGCCGTCTTTATGTGGACTGGATAAGACCTCAATTAAAACTTGTGCAGAAGGAAAAATAGCCTGCAAGTCTTTAGCGGGTAAATCGGCCAGGAGCCAGGCGGCCCGCCAATTGATTTGCTGGTCATCACTTAGGCAAACTTCCCTTAAGTATTGATGATAATCGGGGTCGGTGCTGTACTTAAGTAGTTCTTCTTTACGGGGCCGTTCCCGAAGGATTTCGAGGAAATGTTCTTTAGTTAAGGGCACGATCAAAGGTCGTAATTTTGCCGAGATGGAAACTTTAGAATTTTGGTATTTCTACCAGGATGATTGCGGAATTTGCCATGCGCTTTGGCCCAAGGTCGAGCATCTTTTACAAAACAAATTCCCACAAATTAAAGTGCGACGATTAGACGCTCGCCAGCATCGAGAATTAGCGGGTCAACATCGCATGTTGGCCGTTCCCGGGCTCTTATTTTTTGTGGGAGGTCGTGAGCACTTCAGGGCCAATGGCTTAGTGACCTTGTCCGAGCTGGAGGCTAAATTAAGTCCGGCCTATGAGGCCTATTTTGGCGATTTCAAGAACTGATATTTCTCATCTTTTTAGCTGATGCAAATCATAGTGTAGCCAAACTTGCGGTAGCACCTTTGTGATGAAAATCACAATAAGATGAAACCTTTATTGCTTCTAATTCCGATAATGCTTCTTTCCTTCAGTGTCGATAAAGAAGCCATTCGAATTTACAAGACCAATTCTGCCCAATCTACTATGAAGATATTGGGCACCTCTACCCTCCATGATTGGGAGATGAAAGCGGATGACCTTCAGGGTACCGTGGATGCTGAGATGGCATCTGAATCTATCAACATCAAAGAGTTAAAGCTCACCGTTCCGGTGGAAGCCTTAAAGAGTGGCAAAGGCCCTATGGATGCCAATGCTTACAAAGCCTTGAAAAAGGATAAACACCCTAAAATTTTCTACGAGCTGATTTCTGTTTCTGAACAGAAAAAAGTGACCATGGGGCATTTTAAGATGCAAAGTCGCGGCAAGTTAACCGTGGCCGGTAAAAGCCGCATTTTAAATGTGCCCATCGATGTGAAACAAAAAGGTCATGGTCTCGAAATCAGCGGAGTAACCTCTTTTAACATGAGTAGCTTCGATGTGGAGGCTCCCAGCTTTATGATGGGTGCTGTAACCACCGGAGACAAGATCAAAATTCAATTTTCAATCAATTACAATTAAACTTAAAAATCCACAATTATGAAATCGCTAACCAAATTAGGTGCAGTTCTGAGCTTTGTGCTGGTATCAGTTTCTGCCTTTGCTCAGTTCGATGATCGCGATATTCAACAATATCGATACCGCGACTTCCGGGGCATCAATCAATTCGAAGCCTTAGGCAACGATATTGCATATGATGGTTTTAAAGTACGCTTGGGTGGAGCTTTTGCCGTGCAAATGCAAGCTTTGAGCCATAGCACAGAATCTACTGTTGATACTCTTATCACCATCGGGAATAACTTCAACCTTCCTACTGCTAACTTAGATGTTGATGTTGCCTTAGCAGATGGTATGCGTATGCACTTACGTACTTACCTTTCTTCTCGTCACCACCCCGAAAGCTGGGTAAAAGGTGGTTATATCCAAATCTCTAATTTAAACTGGTTATCTCAGGATCTTTTAGAGAATGTGATGGACTTCACTACCATTAAAATTGGTATGATGGAGGTTAACTATGGCGACTATCACTTCCGCCGTACCGACAACGCCCGTGCTATCTATAATCCATTCGTGGGTAACCTTATTATGGATGCCTTCAATACCGAGGCTGGTGCTGAGATTTACTTTACGCCTGGCGACTTTCTGGTAATGATCGGAGCAACCAACGGTAAACTCAATCAAAGTGTAGCTACCAATAACAATAACACACCTGTGTTTTTAGGTAAAGCGGGTTGGGATAAACAAATGAATGAAGACCTGCGCTTGCGTTTAACCGGATCTTTCTACACCACTGCTGATGGAAATACCAATTACCTCTACTTTGGTGATCGTGCAGGAAGCCGTTACTATTTGGTTATGGAAGCAGACGGATCTAATCCAACCGATCAATCTCGTAGTGGTCGTTGGAATCCTACCTTCGTAAATCAGGTTACTTCTATCATGATTAACCCCTTTGTGAAATACAAAGGCTTGGAATTCTTCGGAGCCTATGAAACTGCCTCTGGTAAATTAAGCGCTGAAACCGAAACTCGTACTTACACTCAGATTTACGGTGAATTGGTTTACCGCTTTGGCGCCGATGAAAAATTCTATGCTGGTGCACGTTACAATACCGTAACCGGTCCTCAGGCTTTTAGTACTGATGATATCAATATCAGCCGTTTCGCAGTTGCTGCCGGTTGGTTTATGACTCCAAATGTGATGATGAAAGCAGAGTATGTAAATCAAACCTACAGCGATTTTGCTGCCACCAGCATTTACAACAACGGAAGCTTTAATGGTGCGGTTCTCGAAGCCACCATTAGTTTCTAATACATAGCATTTTTGGCTATCCTGAAAGGCGGTCTCCTAGAGGCCGCCTTTTTATATTTCCGGGAATTGATAGCTCATTAAAAGCTGTCGCCGATCTTCACTAAAGGGCACTGCTTTGCCGCCAATGTTTTCAATTTGTACGATCACCGTATTGGCTCTGGCTACACATTGCTGATCTTGAAACAAAGCCTGATGTAAGTGTATAGAGCTGCGACCAAGCTTAAAGATACCTGTGGCAATATGAACCTGTCCTGGCCAATACAATTGCCGCATGAAATCCAATTGCAGGGAGGCAATTACAAAACTAAAAGGGGAGCTGTCTTTAATCAGATCCAGATGTTGCAGTAATTCTACTCTTCCGGTTTCTAAGAAAGTCGAAAAAAGGGCATTGTTAATATGCCCTTGTCGATCTGTGTCTGCATAGCGAAGTTTATCACTGCTTAATAAGGGGAACTCTCCCAAAGGGATGTCCCACTCTCTAGCTGGTTTAATCATGGTTTAGGTTTGGGCCTTATGAGGCTAAAAATTCTAATACGGATTGATTAAAACGCTCGAAAGCTTCAAATTGTACAAAGTGCCCCGCTTTTTCCAGCATGATCAATTGACTATCGGGAATTTTCTCATCACCGATCTTGGCGATATCATAAGTGCTGCCGCCGGTTAAAAAGCGATTGGGGATAAGCATATCATCTTTGCCAAAAACAATTAGAGTCTTTTGTTGAATCTGCTCCAGATAATCATAAACGGGGCGATCGACCATAGCCTTAATGCTTTGTGCAACGATATAGGCATAGCCAGGGAAATCTTCGGCACTGCGCATGGCAATCCGATCTTCAACCATAAACTCTGCATCTTCGGGCATGGCATAAAAATTAATGGCGAAGTTTTCGCGAATCTGGCGTGGCTTGGCCAACAGGGTAAGGGATGGAGTAGCCACACTACGGAACCAATCTTTTTGCCCGGGATGGAAAGGTTCAAAACCAGCCGGGGCCACTAAAATCAGTTTTTGAATGCGCTCCGGATATTTCAAAGCGACTACCATGCTGATTTGCCCACCCATGGAATGACCGCCTAAATGGAAGCTCTTCAGCTTTAAGCTATCGGCAAATTCCATCAAGCTTTCGGCATAAAACTCCAAGCTACCACTCCAAGGACCTTTGCTGGATTTGCCATAGCCGGGTAAGTCTATGGCAATTATCCGGTATTTTTTGGCTAGGGCCGGAATATTGTTTTTCCAGGCTGGTGAATAGCTGCCCAAACCGTGGATGAGAATAATGGTTTCGGCGCCTTGGCCTTGCTCCATATAGGCCATGCGAGGACCGGAGCTCAATTCCTGAAATTTAACGGGAAAAGGATAGCGCAGATCCTCAACCATGCTTTTCATGGGACTCAGTTTTTGGTAGGGGCTGCACTGTAAAAGCAAGAGCATGCCGCTTAAAAATAGAATGGCTTTTCTCATGATTAGAACATTAACCATTTATAAGTCAGGAATACAGTCCAGGGATTATCTGGGCGACTGCTAGCATTGGCATTTACGGCCGGACTGTCGTAAAAATCACCTAACCATAATTTGGCGGCATGCAATTCCAATTGCATATACACCTGCGGTTGCCAACTGATGCGTCCATTTAATTCAATGCCCAATTGATTGCCGCCTCCCTGCGGATTGACATTGCTGAAAGCTGCGGCCGTTCCTGCTTTAATATTGAGTTTATTGTCGATAATATCATGGTACACATTAAAGGTACCGCCCATCAGGCCATAGCCTAAATTGGAAACATCATTCACCGCAGAAACGAAGCGGTTAACCACATTGCCGTGGGGAAATAAGATATAGGCACCATGGCTAATCCATACCGAAACCGGGCTGCCCCAGTTATTGCCGGTAAGCACACCACTGTAGCGATTGTCGCTAATTCCATTCGCATCGCCACTGGTGTACAGAACATCCAGTTCTACACGGCTACCACTGGTTTTACCATAACGGTAACCGGTTTTGCTGTTGAAGGTATAGCCACCAATGCTGCTAATCTGACCATAGTTTTCGCCCGTGGTTAGGGTGTCAACCGTTCCGAAATTGTAATTCAAAAAGCCCGTGGCCATCCAACGATCTTCGATATAGTCAGGGTTATGGGTATAGAAGGAACCCAGCCAGAAAACATCTGCCTGATAAGGATTTTGCCCTAAGGGGAAGCGGTAAGAGCCATTGTAGTTGCTCAAGGTGCTATTCAAACCTTGCCCTAAAATACTGGGGCCACCCTGACCCGAAGCGCGGTCGCGAACATAGTTTAATGAAGCACCCAGGCTCCAGCTGCGGCTGATATCACGATCATAAAGCGCTTCGAACATATTTACATCGTCGTCGGCCTGAATGAGGTTTTCATAAAACTGCCAGGCGCCAAATTTCATACGCTCGTAATCGCCATTGTAGCGAACACTGATTCCGGTGGCATCTGTACCCCAAAACATCAGGCGATAGCCGGTATTGGTGAGTTTGTCAAAGAGCGTGCGATAAGGGTTGTTGGGATTATCGTACATCCTTTGCAAACCGATATTGATACTCCAGTTTTTATAGGGGATCAATTCCAGTTCTACATTTTGAGTTTGCAGGTTCACCTGATCTCCAGCAACGGCGCCCCCAAAGTTTCCGCCCGAGCCATAAGAGGCATCCCCCCAGGTAAAGTCGATTTCGAAGGAGGCGCGCAAAATGGCTCGACCATTAAATAATTTGGGTTGGTAAATGAAAAAGGGTAAAAGCCTTTGTTCCACATAATAGGTGGTGGCAGTATCAGTACTGCGGGTAGTGTTTTGACCATAGAGCCGACCAAATACCTGGCCGCGTAAGAAATCGTTGGTGGGGTAATAGTTAGCGCTTACCGCCTGACTAAACCAATAAGCCAGAAATTGAAACTCACGCTCGCTTTCTTCCGGAACTTCCTGATCAAATACTCGAATGCCATTGGTCTCCTGGGCTTGCAAG
The DNA here is from genome assembly GCA_002501205.1 of Flavobacteriales bacterium UBA7878. Classification (GTDB taxonomy): domain Bacteria; phylum Bacteroidota; class Bacteroidia; order Flavobacteriales; family Schleiferiaceae; genus Croceimicrobium. Next base: position 43,833 of record DLRW01000047.1, on the reverse strand, counting down.
ATGGGTTGCGTAAATAAGCTCAGCAGGAGACCCCAAAGTAATGGGTACTTCATATGCTCTTAAAAATAAGAAAGGCGAGCTTTCGCCCGCCTTTAAACTCCTAATGATTACTGTATGCGAACGTAATTCTGGATATTCAAAGTTCCCAGAGGGGTACCTCCTGAGGCTGATGAGCCGAAGCCAGCAGCCGGGGTAGGCGGAGTAGCGCCAATATCAGGATCGGTTTGTACGATCTCGTATTGCATGCTGTTTCCTTCAATTTTGAAAATACCTTCACTGGTTAATACTGCAGGTGCAGTTTGATTTACCTCAATAGTCCAAATGTCGGTTACATTGCTTTCGGTCTGAGTGTAGGTTCCGCTTAAAGTCAATTTAGCGCCATTGGTATCATATTGTTCTACACTGTAAGTGAGGTCTGTGGCAAACTCAATGTAAATGGAGTCGGTTCCAAATAAAGCCGATAAAAGAGGGGCTACATTGTCGCCAGAAGAATACCATTTGCCTTGGATGCCTACGGGGTTATTCGTGGTTGGATTGTTGTCTTGTGGGTCCTCGTCCTCGGAGCAGGAGCTTAAGCTCACTACAAAGGCAAGAGAAAGAACGGACCATAAACGGATTGCTTTCATGCTGATGCGCTAGTTTATTTGATTTGCATCTAATTTACAGGCTCTAAAAGACTCCCTGTCCTTAGCTTAAGATAAGGTTAACCTTGACTTTAGGCTTCCTTTTAAAATAAAAGTGTTTAAATGACAGTAAATCAGTTTGTAGTGATGCTTTTATTGAGGGTGGACTTAATTCCGTCTATCACTTTAGGGGCTATGGGACGGAGTTCTTTAAGCAGTTCTTTCAAGCGGCGTTCCTTGCGTTGGTCTACGATTAGTTCGCTTAAGACGGCTAGCATTTGCGCTTGAGTTTCTTCGGCACTTAGGCCTTCCTCCACATAGCGACTCATAGAAATATACCAGCTTAGCGTAGGTAGGTAAGAAGCACGTTTTCGGTTTTCGAGGTCTTTCTTTTCTATCTGATACCGGCGGCTGAGGTAAAGCAAGCGACTGTATTTCTCCTCAATCATTAAAGCACGGAAATGCGCAATAAAGAAGAGGTGCCAGCGGCTGCTCAATATTTCCCGATTATAAGCACTTAAATAGTTTTCAGCAAAATTGATAGCGTCTTTGCTTCGCCCCACATCACTCATGCATTTAATGTAAAAGGCAATAAAACCCAGCTTAATATGCGGGTTAGGGTTGTGTCGTAATTCAGGGAAGGACTCGCGCAGTAATTGCAAAGCTGCCTCGGTTTTTCCCTGGCGTAACAGAACCGCACTTAAATTGGTGAGGTAGAACAGATAGTCGCTATTCTTAAATTTTAAGGACAGGTAGCCATATTGCTCCGCTTGATCCAGGGTTTGGTAGCGCGATAAGAAAAGCACCTTATTGGCATAAAAATTACTGAGGATGCGACGCGAATAAAACTGTCCTTTAGCCAGGGCCTGATCCATGAAATCGTACAGCTTTTGTAATTCTTCCTGATTCCCGCGATTAAGGTAAATGAAGAGCAAACGAACAAAGGCGGCATAGCGATTCATGCCATCCAGGTTTTCATCATATACCCAATCCTTTAGGGATTGTTCCCAATTTTCAAGGTCTTGATCGCGATGGCGATATTGACCAATAATATCACTGGTAGCTTCCTGCATTTTTTGGAAAATGCTGCGTGAGCGTCGGTAGGCTTTTTGATGACTGCGCAAATAGGCGCTTACCGGTTTATCTGTTTTCTCGCGTAAACGAATGAGTAGGAAATCCTCATAATGTTGGATAAGGTCATAAATCTTTCGGAAGTGATAATGCCGAGGATCGCTATTGCGAATTAATTGTTGGATTTCCTTTTCGGTATCGGCATCCACTTCATCCAACATCACCTTTAATTCCAGGCTATTGATGCGTTTGAGCTGCATGTCAACATTGGCTTGGTCCAAGCGTTCCTGCATCCACTTTTTGAGGTTGCTGTACTTGCGTTTATCAATGTCGAGCGGAAAGTCTTTGGGCTTTTGCCGATGCTGCAGATTGTAGAGCATGGTTTCCATAATCCGCTGATTTTCCTCGATTTGAAAGTTTTGAGATTTTTCAAGGAAATACAGTTCGTGCGGATACAGGGCTTGTGAGAAGCGGTAAAAATGCTCCAGGGGTTTTCTCATGCATCTAAGGTAGCAAGATTTACCTTCTTTTAATCCTCCTGGAAGCGACTATGCAGGGCGTGTCGGTCTATTTTTCCAGCGGTGTTTTTGGGGAGTTCATCCAGGAATACGAAATGCTTGGGGATTTTAAAACGAGCCATGCCTTTTTCGCAATAGGCGCGTAAATCAGCTTCTTTCAAATCGGCATTGCTGCTGATGAAAGCACATCCTACTTCACCCCATTTGGAATCGGGTACCCCTACAACAACATTTTCAGAAATATTGGGGTGCAGGCTTAGATAATGTTCAATCTCAGAAGGGTAAATATTCTCTCCGCCGGAGATGTACATGTTCTTTAGGCGATCTACCAAATAGAGATAGCCTTCCTCATCCTGAATTAAAACATCACCGGTTTTAAACCAATCGCCTTCCCGACTGGAGGCCGTGGCATCGGGATTATTCCAATAGCCAGGGCTAACGCAGGGGCTTTTCAGCCAAAGTTCTCCTTTCTCACCAGTGTTGGCTTCAGTGCCTGCTTCTGTAATGAGCTTCCAATCGTAGTAGAAATTTACGAAACCAATACTACCGCGTTTGCGAATAGCATCTTCTGCATTTAGGGAAGTTACATTGGGTCCTACTTCGGTAAGTCCATAACCCTGACGAATAGGTACCCCTTTAGCAGCCCATTTTTCAATTAATGGGATGGCCAGGGCTTCACCACCTACAATGAAGTAGCGCAAGGCGGCTAAATCGGCGGCCTCAAAATTGGATGCCTCGCTAAGCATACGCACCATAGTAGGCACCGCCATAAAGAGACTGATGGATTCTTCTGCCAGGGCCCTTAAGCATTCTTCCGGCTCGAATTTGGGCATTAAAATGAGGCTGGCGCCGAAATGCAATAGGGGGGTGCTGAGTACATTCCAGCCACCGGTATGGAAAGGAGGCATAATTTGCAAGCAGCGATCATTGGCATTTACCTCCAGGCGCAAGGCGGTATTGAGGCTGTTCCAAATGGCCATCTCATGGGTGTAAAGCGCTCCTTTTGGAAAGCCGGTAGTGCCGCTAGTGTAAAGTATAAATAGAGGGTCATGGCCTTCGGGCTTGGGGCAAGACAATTCATTCACTTCTGACTTGCTTGCTTGTTCCGCAAATTCTTCCAGATTATCGATTGGAACCGGACAATTAGGGTCGGGGTTGAATTGGGATTCCATCAGCAAAAGCTTACAACCCGAATCCTGAGTCATATACTGCAATTCGCGAGCACTGAGGCGATAATTGAGGGGTACCAGGATAATACCCGTTTTTTGAGCGACTCCCAGCAGGATAAAGTATTCCAGGCGAAATTCGCTCAGTACTCCCAGGCGATCGCCTTTCTGAAAGCCACGTTCCAGCAAGTATTGCGACCATTGAATAGCCTGGCGATTGAGCTCACGGTAGCTAAGGGCGCGCTTAGTGTTCCATTCTGTGATGGCAATTTTCTCGGGGCTGTAGAGGGCCCATTTTTGAAACCAATCGAGGCTCATATCGCCGATCTTTTTTGGGTAAAATGTAAAATTAAGCCACTAAGGCTGGCAATAATAATAGCATAACTGGCGGCTACCGCCGGATTGCGAACTTCCTCTTGCATATAAGGTCCAATGCGCAAGTAATAAGTTCCAAAGTGAGTAACAATGGCAAGGATGGCAGCGGTGGTAGCCGGTACCTTCCCAAAATTGCGGATAAACAAGCCAAAGGCAATAGGTACAAAGGCGGCGGCAAAAAAGGTGTAAACTCCGTTTTGAGCCAGCAAGGCAACACTTAAATTAGGATTCACGATCTGCTGCCAGGACCATATCGCACTGACTACCGCCAAGAAAATGATGATGATGCGATTGAGTCTCAACTTCTGACTTTCACTGAGGGCCTTCTTGGTCTCGGGGAAGAAATAGCTTTGTACAATCTCACGATTAATGGTGGTGGAAAGAGCCTGGATTAAACCTTCCAAAGTGGAGAGTCCTGCAGAGATTAAGCCCAGGATCACAATTAAGCCTAACCACACCGGGAATTCCTGGACCACATAAACAGAAACCATTTGGTCGGGGGAAAGGATACTTCCGTTTACTTGGAGATCCGGGAATTCGAGGCGGGCGTAAAGTCCGGTTAATACCACCATAAAGAAGATGATCTCTACCACTACGGCGGTGATTAGGTATTTGGATAAAGCGCGGTCGTCTTTAAGCAATAAGGACTTCGTAATAATATGCGGTTGGAAAATGATGGCAATGCCAATTAGGATCTGGCAAAGGATGATTTCAAAATAATCTCGGAATAAGGGGCTTTCCGGATAAGGGACCTGCGCCAATTTAGGGTCAATGTTCTCTAGCTTCTTTAAAAAGCCTGAAACCCCTTCGCTAAAATGCTCATGTCCGGAACCCAGCAAAAGAAAAGCCACTACCAACATAAGCAGAGCCTGGATGGTATTGGTGTAAACCATGGAATTGGCGCCGCCAAACATCATATAGCCGAAAACCACCGTAACTAGAATAAGCATTGCGGTATGCGCTTCGATGTTTAAGCTGCTGCTGATTACCTGGCTCAAGCCTACCACGATCAAGACGATGAAGGTGAGCATCAATAAAGAAAGAAAGGCAAAGAGCTTACCCAGGAAAGGGCTTTGGTATTGATTTTCCAGCCAATGGGATAAACTCAGTGACTGTTGTTTTACGCCCATCTGCCGAAAGGCTTTGCTAACTAAAACAAGGGTGCCTAGCGCGGCAATGGGTAGCACAATGGCATAGGCTATAAAAGCGCTAATGCCATAGTAACCAATAATGCCCGGGTTAATAATAAAGGTAGCAGCGGAGGTCATGGAGGCTGCTAAAGCCAAGCCCACCGACCAGGGTGAGAAGCCTTTGCTGCCCAAGGCATAATCGCTGAGGCTCTTTGTTTTTCGGGCCCCACGAATAGCCAGAATGATGCTAAGCAGAGCTAGGGCACCTAAGGCCAAACCTGCATAAACACTCATATTTGCTCCCCCACTTTCCATATTAGTAGCGCATTAAAGCACCGGCAAAGGCTAAGCCGCCACCGGATCCAATCAGGAGGATGGGGTCGCCACGCTTAATTAGGTTTTGCTCCACTGCCAGGTTGAGGGCCATGGGAATGGCTGCTGATCCGGTATATCCGTATTTATGCATAATGGTAATCGCCCGATCATGCGGCAATTCCAGAATATCGAGCATGCCCCGAATGGAATTGATATTGATCTGGGTCATAAAGAACATACGCACCTCCGAAACCGGAATGCCTGCTCTTTTGCATAATTCTTGGGCAATGCTACTCCACATTTGAGGGTTTAGCTCGGTGGGGAAGCGCTTCACGAATTTCAAGTATTGATCATTGTTGGCTACGATCTCCGCACTAACGGGCTCCTTGGTGGCGCCGCTGTAAATTCCCATCCAATCGTAATACTGACCTTGGGTGGTTTGTAAAGTGGCAAGCATATCGGAACTGCCAGGCTCCTCGGCACTGAGGGTTACCGCTCCTGCACCATCGGCAAAGAGGGTAACGGTTTTCTTATCCTGCAGGTTGAGGTATTTGCTCATTCCATAGCAGCCAATTACCAGAGCATTGCGGTATTGCTCATCCGACTTCAGGTATTTGCTGGCCGTATCCAGGGCACTCACAAATCCCGCGCAGGCGGTGTTTACATCAAAGGTGGCGCAGTTCTCCAAACCTAAACGGTGCTGAATAACACTGGCGGTTGAAGGCGAAATAAATTCGGGTGTATCGGTAGCAATAATGAGAAGCTGAACCTCTGTATTGTTTAGTTCGGCACGTTGCATGGCTTGCTCGGCTGCAGCTAAGCAGAGTGAGGCTACCCCTTGATCGGGATCCAGCCAACGCCTTTCATAGATCTCTACATTTTCGCGTAGCCAACTGTCTACATCCTCACCTAAAATTTCATTGAAGTAAGAATTGGGCACCACGCGCTGAGGTACGGCCATGCCCGTTGATTTTATTTGAACTGCTCTCATAAATTCTATAGGGTTACGCCTCCATCAACACTAATGCAGGTGCCGGTAATGAAGGCCGCATCGTCTGAAGCCAGGTAAGCGTAGGTTTTAGCGATATCTTCGGGTTGACCGAGTCGTTTCAATGGGGCCTTATCTTTCATCATGTCCAATACTTTCTCGGGCATGGTCTTAACCATATCGGTAGCAATAAATCCCGGGGCTACAGCATTGGCGGTAACTCCATATTTGCCTAGTTCTTTTGCAAAGGTTTTAGTCATGCCGATTACGCCCGCTTTGGTAGCCACATAATTGCTTTGTCCGAAGTTACCGTAAAGTCCTACAACCGAGGAAGTGCTAATAATACGACCGGATTCCTGGGCTTTAAAATGTGGGGCAAATGCACGGGTGCAATTAAAAACCCCGGTAAGGTTTACCTGAAGGACGGCCTGCCATTGCTCATCGGTCATTTTCAGCAGGGTCGCATCGCGGGTAATACCGGCATTATTGATGAGGATATCTACTTTGCCAAAATCCTGAATTACTTTTTCGGCGGCCTCGTTTACGGAAGCACTTTCGGCGGTGTTTACCGAGTAAAAACGCAGTTGACTTTCTCCTTCACTTTTTAGGAGATCCTGAACTTGATCCGAATTAAGGTCCCAGATGGCCACTTTAGTGCCTTGCTTTAAAAATTCCTTTACGGCAGCTAAGCCAATACCACTGCCGCCGCCGGTGATTACGGCTACTTTATCTTGTAAACGCATTTTAATTTTTCTACTAAGTAAGGGAGAAGGCGGGCCTTGGCTAATTAAATGCCCCGGTTTAAGGGGGTTGACTTTAGTAGTGTTAGAGCGACATCATTATTTAAAGTAATTGAAATTGAGAATTTTAGTTTGGAATTGTATCAATCGGACTTTGATGCTTACTAGCTTTTTAATTTCAAGCCTGGTTCGGCAGACGATGGGCATTTCTTACTTTCGCTGCCTATGATTGATACCCATACTCATATCTATTTAAAACAGTTTAGCGAAGACCGCGAAGCCCTTTTGCAGCGTGCATTTGAGGCCGGTGTTCAAGAATTGTTTTTGCCCAATATTGATAAGGAAAGTGTTGCCGCATTAAAGAGCCTAGCTGCAGATCATGATCATATTTACCCCATGATGGGTTTGCATCCCAGTCATGTAAAGGCGGATTATGAAGAAGAGCTGGCCGTTGTTTGGGAAGAACTGGCTTCGGATACCCACTATTATGCGGTGGGTGAAATTGGTATCGATCTCTATTGGGATAAGACCTTTTTAAAAGAGCAGCAAATTGCTTTTGATCAACAAATCAGGAAGGCTAAGGAAATGGCTTTGCCAATTGTGATTCATTGCAGAGATGCCTTTGATGAAACCTTCGAGGTTTTAGAATCGCACCGAGGTGATGATTTGTTTGGCATTTTCCATTGCTTCACCGGAAATTTAGAACAGGCGCATCAGGCTTTAAGCCTAAACCTGAAACTAGGTATTGGGGGAGTGGTAACCTTCAAAAATGGCGGCCTGGATAAGGTGGTGGCCGAACTACAAACAGAGGACCTGGTGCTGGAAACCGATGCCCCTTATTTAGCGCCCATGCCTTATCGCGGTAAGCGTAATGAGCCCGCCTATCTAAGTTATATCGCCCAAAAAATTGCCGATTTACATCAGCGTCCGCTAGAAGAGGTAGATGCCATAACCACGGCCAATGCCCGTAAGATTTTTCAGTTATGAGCACTAACCGTCGGCGCATATTAATACTCTATACCGGTGGTACTATCGGGATGATTCTGAAAAGTGATGGGGCCTACCATCCCTTTAGCTTTGAGAATTTGCAATCCTTTATTCCGGAATTACGCTATTTCCCTGCTCAGTTGGAGGCAGATAGTTTTGATGAGGTTTTAGACTCCTCGAATATGACTCCGGCGCATTGGTTGCGCATCGCTAAACGTATCGAGGCTGATTATCTGAATTACGATGCCTTTCTGATTTTGCATGGTTCCGATACCATGGCCTATACATCGGCGGCTTTGAGCTTTATGCTGCAAAATTTAGCCAAGCCAGTGATCTTAACCGGTAGTCAACTGCCTGTAGGGATTCCGCGTTCGGATGCTCGTGAGAATATTCTAAGCAGTTTGGAAATTGCTACCGCCACCAATGAAGAAGGAGGTCCAATGGTGCCGGAAGTAGCGGTGTATTTCGAGTACAATTTATACCGGGGTAATCGCTTGCAAAAAGTGAGTTCTCAAGATTTTGAAGCCTTCCGTTCACCCAATTATCCTTTGTTGGCAGAGGCCGGAGTACAGATAAAATACAATCGCAATTCGATAATGCCGGCCAGTATCGGTCGTTTCCAGATTTTGGAGGAGCTGGATCCTCGGGTAGCGATTTTGCATTGTTTTCCAGGTATGCAGGCGGAGTTAGCGGTTCCCATAATTCAGAACCCCAATAATAAGGCGATCATATTGCGCACCTTTGGTAGTGGTAATGCCCCAGGACATCCCTGGCTATTAGAGGCTTTGGCCGATGTGATCCAAAAAGGAATTCCGGTGATTAATGTTAGTCAGTGCTCTGCCGGTGAAGTAGAGATGTCGAAATATGAAGCTGGTCGGAAATTTCAGGAAATAGGCCTGATCGGTGCCGGTGATATGGTACTTGAAGCGGCCTTAACCAAAGCGATGGTGCTTTTGGCTCAGGGGCTGCAAGGCAAAGACTTTGAACAGGCCTATCTCGAAAATATCTGCGGAGAGCTTAGTGTTTAAGCTTCCTCGAATTCGAAAATACCTTCAATAGGCGTTTCGAAGAGCAGGGACAAGCGGAAGGCCGTGGGTAAGCTGGGATCGAATTTTCCCTTTTCAATAGCATTAATGGTTTGACGGCTCACTCCAATTTCTTTAGCCAAATCCTCTTGGGTAAGGTCTTTGGCGCTTCGGAGATCGCGAATGCGGTTTTTCATTGGAAGCGTTTTTTGTTGATCGCCAAAGTCACTAAATAGGTAATACCCATAAACATAACTAGATAGGAGATTTCGGCATCAAAGGGCATAAGCTTAATGATGTGGAGCGAGCTAAAGGCTAATCCCACAACCAGGGTAAGACCTAGGGTAATGCCCATGGACTCTAATTGCTGCTGACGTTCCAGTTCGTCCAAGCTTTTAATCAGGTTCCGATTGGCACCGATCATCATTAAGCCTAAGGCGATGTTTAGGCCAATGCTAAGCACTTTTAGGCTGGTGGCTTCTGGCCAGGCCAAGCTGCCACCAAATACTACAATGGCTTGACTGATAAGCCAGGCTGCGGTCCACATGCCCAGTTTGCGGGTTGCAATTTGACGTTGGGCTTGTCGTTTTTCGTGAAGTGCGTTCATTTTTATGTTTTAGTTTATGTAAAGCTCGCTTGACAAAAGTAAAGTTTTATTTACAAAAGTCAAGTGGAGTTGACATTTTTTATTTTCTCATCCGCCGAAAGGCGATTACCTTATAGGCCTAAAAGATCCCTATGAAAACAAAATCTGAAATCGTTGATAATTGGCTGCCGCGCTATACCGGGGTGCCTTTAGAGGAATTTGGCTCTTATATTTTACTCACCAATTTTCAGCACTATTTGCAGCTTTTCGCGGATATCACCGGTGCTGAAATTCGCGGCATGGACAAGAGCATGCCCTCGGCCACCAGTGGGGAAATCACCCTGATTAATTTCGGAATGGGTTCGCCCAATGCCGCAACCGTTATGGATCTCCTTTCGGCGATAAGCCCTAAAGCAGTGCTCTTTTTAGGAAAATGTGGCGGACTGAAAAAGCGCAATAAGATTGGGGATATGATTTTACCCATAGGTGCGATTCGGGGCGAAGGAACCTCCAATGATTATTTCCCGCCCGAGGTACCGGCCATGCCCTCTTTTGCTTTGCAAAAAGCCATTAGTACCACTATTCGCGATCATGATATTAGTTATTGGACCGGCACGGTGTATACCACCAACCGTCGGGTTTGGGAATTTGATAAGAACTTTAAAAAGTACCTACGTAAGATTAGGGCCTATGCCATTGATATGGAAACAGCCACTTTATTTTCGGTGGGCTTTTATAATAAGATTCCCACCGGGGCATTGCTACTGGTAACGGATCAACCTATGGTTCCGGATGGGGTGAAAACCCTGGAGAAGGATGCGGCAAATTCCAAGACCTACGATCAGAATCATGTAAAAATTGGCATTGAGTCGCTACGACAATTGATTAATAATGGAGAAACCATTCGCCATTTGAAGTTTTAGGAAAATATCCGCGGCCTTTCCTAACTTGCTCAGCCAATAGCCAAACATGTCTAAAACTTCCATTGCCGTACTTCCTTTTAGGAATTTAAGTGGGGATGCTGAAAATGAATACCTCAGTGAGGGTTTAAGTGAGGAAATTATCCATGCTTTAACGCGAGTGGAAGGCTTGAAAGTGACTTCCCGTCGCTCCAGTTTTTATTTTAAGGATAAGGATCTGCCTCTTTCAGAAATTGCCAGCGAATTAAAGGTGACCGTGATTTTAGAAGGCAGTATTCGTTTGGCGGGCGATACTTTGAGAGTGTCGGCTCAGCTGATCAAAGCAGATGAAGACTATCAATTTTGGTCGGAAAGCTGGGATCGTAAATTGGCCAATATATTTGAGGTTCAAGATGAGGTTAGCCTGCTGATTGCGGATCGATTAAGGGAGCAATTTGGTCACCTGGAATTTGGTGATCAATTGGTTTTTCCGGCCACTACCAATTTATCGGCCTATGAGCATGATCTTAAAGCGCGCTTTCATTTTAATAAGTGGAATGCCCAGGACGCTCGCTTGGCTATTGAAAATTGGGAGGAAGCTTTAAAGCTGGATGCACAGCAGCCCAATACCCATATTGGTTTGGCCGATGCCTATGGTTTTTTGGCTACCACTCAGGCGATGGATTATCAAGAAGCTTGGGGCAAGGCGGTAGCACATACTCAGGAGGCACTCAAGCTTGATCCTAATGCAGCGGGAGCGCATTATCAATTGGCCAATATTTCTTTCTTCACTGAAGCAGATTATCAGGCGAGCTTTCAGCATGCCTTAAAAACGGTAGAATGCGATCCGAGCTATCCTGAGGGACTGCAGTTTTTAGCCTTTATGTACCTGCTGTATGGTGAATCCGAATTGGCCGATCGCTATTTAAAGCGAGCCTTGGATCGGGATCCCCTGAATCAGGAAACCCTGTTTTACCAGTCCTATTATTTTTACCGAACAGCGGATTATGCTCGTTCCGAATCGATATTAAACAGTCTTTTAGAGCGAAATCCTCAGAATTTACCAGCTCTTGTTACCCGGGCCTATGTTTGGTTTAAACTGAAGAAGTATTCGGTCATCCAAAATTTCTTGGAGCAGGAACGGGAGCATATAACCCCGGGCGATTATTTGGGTTTAAAGGCGCTTTGGCTCTTTGAAACTCAACCGGCAGAAGCCCCTGCCGCGCAAGCTCAATTGGAAGCGGAAGCCCAAGAGCCCCTGGCTTTTCAGCAACATAGTTACCTCTACCTTCTATACGTAGCTCAGGGGCAAGCTGATCAAGCCTTTGAATGGCTGGAAAAAGCTTTGGAGATTAAAAGTGCCATTTTACTTTTATTCTTTAGTGATCCTTTGGCCGAAGCTTTGCGGAGCGACAGCCGCTTTGGTCTATTCCATTCCAAAATCTATGGCAAGCTGCCTCGCGAAAAGCAGAGGAGTAGCAAGCAGGCATTAATGGATGAAAGTACCGAGCAGCAGTTTCGGGATGAGCTTTTAAAGCTGATGGTAGAAGAGGAACCCTATCTAAATCCTCAGCTAACCTTGCGGAGCTTAAGTAGTCAATTGCAATTGCATCCCAACCAATTGTCATGGCTCCTAAATGAAAGCTTTGGGAAGAACTTTAATGAGTTCGTAAATACCTATCGGATAAACACCTTTAAGCATTTGGCTTTAGATCCTTCCAATTCCCATATTTCCTTATTGGGATTAGCTTATGAGAGTGGATTTAATTCTAAAACCGTATTCAATACCAGCTTTAAAAAGGAAACGGGCTTAACGCCTAAAGCCTTTGTAAATCAGCATCAAGCTTAGTTCTACATTTCTTTTTGTACCGATTTATAATTCCGAACCTGCCGCATGGAATGGCGAACGCCTGCCCTGAGCTTTCGCTGAATCTTTGCCTCGTCAAAATGGATAATCAATTCAAAACCATTGAAGATGATGACGAAGCAAAACCTAAAAATGAAAGCCATCGTGGCACAGGGCTACGGAAGTCCTAAAGTATTCCGATTAGAAGAAATCGATCGCCCGAAGGTAGAGGCGGGTAAGGTATTAATCAAGGTAGAAGTATCGGCTGCTACTCGCGCTGATGCTCAAATGCGTAGCGGTAAGCCTTATGTGGCGCGCTTGTTTACCGGTATTTCCAAACCTAAAAACTCTATTCCCGGAACCGGATATGCCGGAGTGGTTGAGGCCGTAGGTGAAGGCGTAAAGGATTTTAAAGCTGGCGATCGCGTTTTTGGTGAAACCACGCTGGGTTTTAGCGCCAATGCTGAGTACTTGCTTACTTCGGCGGATGATGTACTTATGCACCTGCCGGAAATTATTTCCTTTAGTGATGCCGCTCCATTAGGCGATGGCGCGGTAACCTCCGTAAATTTCTTACGTGAAATAGGCCAGGTGAAGCCCGGACAGAAGGTCTTAATTAATGGGGCTTCCGGTGCTTTGGGAACTTCGGCCGTGCAATTGGCGAAGTACTATGGCGCCGAGGTGACTGGCGTATGCAGTACCCGCAATGTGGGTTTGGTAAAATCTCTGGGTGCAGATCATGTTATCGACTACAGCAAAGAGGATTTCACTACTCGCACTGAAGCCTATGATCTGATTTACGATACCATTGGTAAGTCTTCATTCCCGGAGGCCAAAGGGGCTTTGAAAAAGGGCGGTAAATACTTGTCTCCGGTAATGAGTTTGCCCCTACTATGGCAGATGCTGCTGAGTCGCAAGGCGGATAAAAAAGCCATGTTCGCTGCCACAGGATTGCTCAAGCCAGCAGAATTGCGTGCCCTCTTATCCCATCTGTTGGAGGTAATCGCGGAGGGTAAGCATAAAACGGTAATCGACCGTCAGTTTCCCCTCGAAAAACTAGCTGAGGCGCATACCTATATCGATGCCGGTCATAAGAAAGGCAATATCATCATTACTCATTCCTAAAAACAATCAACCATGCAAAACTTAAAACGAATGGCCCATTGGACAGGGCTTGGATACTTATTGATTTTTATTACTGCCTTTTTTGCTACTGGCTTTGTGGTAGAGGCGATGGTAATACCTGGTGATCCCGCCGGTACCTGGGCTAATTTTAAGGCCGCGCCTGGGATGCTGAGTCTGGCTATTTTAAGCTTCGTGCTGATGGTGCTGATAGATGCCATTTTAGCGGTTCCCTTTTACCTCTTATTGCGCTCCGTAAACCAAAGCTTGGCTATGATTTCCTCGGCCTTGCGCTTAGTGAATGCCGCGGTATTCGCGGTGGCCCTGATGGATTTGGTTTCATTCCTCCGATTGCTGGGTAAGCCTTATAGTGGCGATGAACTTTTCATTCTGCGACAAGTAGATCATTTAACCCAAAGCTTTGATGACACCTGGTTATTAGGCCTGATCTTCTTTGGCGTGCACTTAATGATTATGGGCTACCTGATCTTAAAATCACCACGCTTCCCTTCTTGGATTGGCTTGATGATTCAGTTGGCCGGTTTGGTTTATGTGATTGATTCCGTGGCCAGCTTTAGCCTTACGAATTACAATGATTACAGCGGCTTCTTCGAAATAATGGTGGTGATCCCTAGTGTAATTGGTGAACTCTCCTTATGCCTTTGGTTGCTCATTCGCGGCATCCGCATTCAGAAATAAGAACCTTAAAAACATTCAAAATGAAAGTATTTAGCTTAAATCAGTCACCGCGTACGGCGGCAAAAATCACTGGAATCGCCCTTTTATTGATGGCCCTGGCAGCCGGCTTGGCCTTTGGATATCTCCATCCTCAAATTTGGACGCAAGGTGATGCTCAAGCCACAGCTGCGAATTTGAAAAGCAAATTGGGCTTCTTTCAGATGGAAACCGCGCTTTGGTTATTTATACTCTTTTTGGATGTAGTGGTGAGCTGGTCTATTTGGCAGTTTTTTCGCCCGAACCAAAAACGCCTTGCCAATTGGACTTTTGCCCTGCGTTTAGCTTATTCAGTGGTTTTGGCCGGAGCCATAAGTCAATTGGTGCAAGTGGGAATTTTTAATGAGGGCCTTTCTGCGGAAGCCATTTACGATAAAATTCAATCCTTCGAAGCCATTTGGTCGGCCGGATTAATTCTCTTTGGTGCCCACTTATTTGCGCTAGGAGCTTTGGTCTACAGGCAATACGGCTTGCCGAAAGTATGGGGCTTTTTGCTTTATATCGCCGGCATCAGCTATAGCTTAATCCACTTCTTAAAGGCTTTTCCCTTAATCTCACAGCATAGTTTGGATGCCTTGGAATTAGCTTTAAGCTTACCCATGACCGTGGCCGAATTAGGCTTTGGAATTTGGTTGTGGTGGCGTGGGGCTAAATAGAGATTAACGGTTTGTGTATGGTGCGTATCCCGCAGGGCATTGCGTATAGGTTTTGTTGTGCTTAGTACTTTTATTCTATTCCTGTTCCTGTTGGTAATTCATTACCTTTTAAATATCCCGTATTGTTACAATGTAATCTGATAAAGTCTAAGAGTTCATCCAATTCCATCTTGAATTTTTTTAAGTCACTTGGGTGAATAACGATAGTTAATTGTTCGCAATAACTTTCTTGGCTTAAAGAAACCAAGAAGGACAAGACAATCTCTTTAATCACTTCTTCTCGTTTCAATGGGATCCTTCCACGACCTGTCCCCACAATAGGTATTACTAGATTATCCTTGCTACCACTATGAGTTAAATATGCCCATAGTTCGTTTAAGGAAACTCTGAGATTATCCACTGTGGTTTTCGAACGTCCTTGAGGATTAAGTGTTGAGCTACAAAGAAGATAGTATTGCTTTTCATCGCGGAATATTGGAACTACAGTCCCAAGCTTATACTCATCTGGATCGTTATTGACTAGGTATTTTTGATACCATTCTTCGTTGTCTTCAATCTGTTGGCAAATATCTGTATTCAGGTGAGCAGCAGTCTTTTGATAAGCGTTATTAATAAAATGCTTCAAAATGCTACTAGATTTTTTGACTATACCATTATTGTCACAGTCAAGTCGATTGTTGATAGGTACGATTAGAGCACCTTTCGCCTTGAAAATATCTCCAATTCTAATAGAAATTGATACATCCCTGTTTTGTACTTTATAGGAGAAAGTGAATTTGGGCCAATTTCTATAAATGATAATAATGACAGCAACGATTAAGATAATCCACCACATTGACTTGATATTGGTAGACCAACTTGATTTTCCGAAGAAGTCTAAGATTTCTACGGTCAGCCATATTGCACCAAAAACAGAAAGAATGCTTTTCCCAAATCTCTTTAAATCGAGTCTTTCCCAAAATAGCCAAAGGCTATAGCCTATATTTTCAAACCAACTCATAGGCCTAGGTCTTTGTATATGTTGTCCTTATAATAGAATGATCCGCTCTTACCGTCCCTGGCATAGGTAAAGTGAAGTTCACTCCATCTTTCTAAAGCAAGTTGAATGATTTTAGCGTTGAAACTGACATGAAGTGCAAGCTTATCTCTTAATATGGCTGGACACTTATCATTGTCCATGGAACGCTTACCATTCAAATTGACAACTATGATTGGTAAGTCAAGCTTAATGGCTTGTTCGATTTCCCATCGAACATACTTGTAAAGAAATTTAGTTTTCTCACCGACTAGAAGAACAAACATTTTTGAGTTCTTCATTCTTTCTCGGAGGTTTCTTTTAATGGTTTCTTCCGAACTGTTTTGCCAAATGTTTATTATATCATGAGCATTATAGAAATTAAAGTCACTATAGTCGCTTTGTTTCCATGCCGTCATAAGACGATAATATCTTATGTCGCTGTCTGCATCAAATGCTACATATGTTTTGTTTCTATATGCCATCAGGTTTGTTTTTTCGTATTAAGCACAACGGTTAGTATATGAAAAGTAGGCGATTACGAAGCACTAAACTTTCGGTTAAGCACAAAGTTTGATGCGAGCCCAAACCCTTGAATTCATTACTATTTCGCTTATTTTTTATATACATTGTTAGGCTGCGTTTTTATTATCTTCAAAATATTGTTTCAAGCTAAAAGAGTAATCAGTTCTTTCAATAAAATCTAATATTTCAACTTCAATAAGTCCTTTAAAAGTCGGATTCGTTGTTAAGTTATATTTATCAATTAACACCTGAAGCTCTTCTATTTTTTTTTGTCTTTTATCTCTTAAATCTGGTCGGTTTAATTCTAAAACTCTCCAAGTTATTTCGCCTCTCTGACTAGAATTGATATGACAAATAATCGGTCCAAAAGCACGAATATGTTCGTTCGTTTTATCTTTGTATGGATTCAACATCATATTTGCTCGGTCTAAAAAATTTCTTTTTTTATTGTTACACCAATAGCAACCAAATGTCAAATTGTTCCAAGTAAACGTTAATCGTGGGAATTTTGATTTCGGAATAATATGTTCTATATCTCCAGGGTAAATATGCGTTACCTTACTTTCGCAATAGGCACATTTGCCATTGGTTTCTTCAACTAGAACTTCCTTAATTTCTGTGCGACTATAACGATTCTGTTTGGTTTTGCTAATTGTATTTGTTTGGTAAAACTCTGTCATTAAATCAGCAGTCCAAGCATCTCCATTATCAATAAGTAATTGAGGCTTGCTTTTCTTTTTAAGCTCAATCATTTTTTTCTAGAAATTAGTTCGACAACTGCTTGGTTAATATATTTATTCAAACCTATTTCTGTTAGTTCATTTTTGAAAGTTTGAATATTTTCAGGTGTTATGCCAGTAGATGAATGCTTATTTAAAATTTGGTCAATCCTATCATCAACCCATTCTGGTGTTGTTGTCTCAATTCCTAAAACCTGACGAAGGATTTCATTTGCAGTTCCAGATTTTTCAAAATTTTCAAGTAATTCGGAAGTAACTTTATTTTCTTCATTATATACTAGAGCATAAACATTTGAATCATCTACTGATGAAATAATAAATGGATTATGTGACGCTACTATAAATTGAACGTTTGGAAAGGCTTTTAAAAAATTTGGCAAAAGAGTTTTTTGCATTTCAGGATGCAAATGATTTTCGGGCTCATCAAATGAAACTACAAAAGGCTTTTCGGTGTCATCAAACATATAGATTTGCCAAGCCAAATCAATAATGGAAGCAATTCCACCAGATACTGCGTCAATACTAAATTCTCCTGATTCAGTTTCAAGAATTACTTCTGGTATTCTTATAGAAAGAGACTTGAAACCAAGTTTTGGCGGTAGAACTGTTTTAAGGATATCAATGAACCCTTCATAAATTTTAATTGCTCCTTCATTAGGATTTACAATTTGATTGCCATATCCAAGAGCCGCAAGTGAAATAAGAGTTTCTTTAATGAAATAGGTTTCTGTTTTTTCACTTCTCTGGCTAAAATATCTTTGTTTTTGGGATTGTCTATAGCTATTAAATGCCTGTTTCTTTGTAATTACACTTGTTAATATATTCGGAACAGCTTGGTACTTATATATTGGTCTATGAGAAGGTATATTAAATCCATTTAGAGGTTGTTGAGTTTGGATTTGAACATTATAAACTGTCCCAATTTTTTTTGGAATTAATAGGTTCGTTTGTTGTCCATTCGAGTAGTGAAGTACTCCAATCTTATCTGGATTATTATCATTTGGATTTATGGTGGTTTCCATTAGTTTCTTCCAAAATCCAGTCAAGTAATTTAGTCCACCTGTTTTCTTATCTCTTTTTGCAGTTCCTACTAATTGATTTTGCCAACCAAAATGCTGATTAATTATATTTAAAAAGGTAGTCTTTCCAGCACCATTAGCACCTGTAAGTATTGTCAGCCTATCGTGGAAGTTAATTTGAACTTTGTCAAATTGCCTCCAAGACTCTATGTTTATTGATTTTATCATTTGTTGTTTTTAATGCAGCCTAACTTGTTTATATCCCTAGTAATGTTGTATATATGCCACATCGAGTGAGATATATCCCAACTTTTGGTTGTAGATATAAATTAAGCTTAAAACCCTAAATTAAACATTTAGTTGAGGTCCAAATCGTCAAAAGTGCTTTTTATATCCAGTAAGGCCTTGGTGCTAACAAATTGTAGATCTCAGTGGTACGACTGCTATTGTGCCCCAGTAATTCTTGCACGTAACGAAGGTCGGTGCCAGATTCCAATAAGTGAGTGGCATAACTGTGGCGCAGCATATGAGAAAAACCTGCCGCTCTATCCCTACTTTTTTACAAGTTCGCTTTAAAATCGCATTTACACTGTTGCTCGAATAAGGGCCTCCTTGGGATTTTCGAATAGATAAACCTTGGGCTTATAAGCCCGGTAATAGGAGGTTATGAGTTTTTTTTGTCATAAGCCAATGCTATTTCCTTAGTGAGTAGCATTATTCTTCTCTCTGTTCTTTGTGGAGTCTTATCGTTAGCTTCTTGTATTCTTGTTCGATTTGGACAAGATCACCATTTCTAAATCCCAATTCTTCCAACCATCTACCTTCGAGCCTGATTTCAGGTACAGTGGTATTGTCCCATCTCCTGGAGCGGAACTTACGGTGAATTTTCAATATCCGGAATCGATCCATATGTCATATAAGTATACGACAAAGTTATAGAAAGGAACTGTATTGTCAAATTATAATATGACAAAACTGTAGTCTAATAAGTTGACATTTGAATTGTGACTAAAGATGAGCTTAAAAAGAAAATCGGTCAGCGCATTGTTGAGCTAAGAACCCAAAAGGGTTGGAGTCAATCGGACCTGGCCAGAGCTTGCCATAAAGACCGGCAGGCGATGGAGAAATTGGAGAATGGGAAAGTAAATCCTACACTTTATTCGCTGTTGGAGATTTCAAAGGCTTTAGGAGTTCCCTTAAAGAAGTTGGTCGATTTTTAGTGAGTGGAGGTGAAATTCTCGACTAAGTTGTTAAAGCCTGAGTACTCATCAATCAAATGTTTCTCTTCTCATTCTAGCGCTTTTGGCAATTCATCTAATGAAGTTACCTCTTTAAACTTATCTGATTTAGGATGTTCATATTCTACCAATTGACTCATCAAACCCTTGTTTAAAGTTTTCTTTTTTAATCTGCTTAGTTGAAACATTGTCTTAAAAGTGCTTGCAAGGCATGGTCTAGTTTTTCTTCTGTCTGTCTTGCTTCTTGTCCTTTTTCATAATGTTTTCTCATACTGGATTTGATTTCTTCTTCAGGGTTAGGTCCCGTCAATTCCAACAAATCAGCAGCACGGAGCTAATATTGTTTATGGACCTTATACATAGATAAGTCCTTGAGGATAGTTTTGATTAAGAACTTTTGACTGAATACTGACGCTTCAAGTTCTAAAATGAGCAACCTAACTTCCCTTTTGTTTTTTACCAAGCGCCAAATTGACTAAGAAGAAAACCTAGCAAAGCACCAAATGTCACCTTGAACAAAGAACTTCCAACTATTTCTAAAATTATCTCTTTCATATTTATTGCCCCCAACGGTTTGGCTATGCCCAGTAAGGGATTTTATGGTACTTCCGTTTCAATTTACCACCAAACCCCTTATTGGGTATAGCTATTGTTAGCCACTGTTTTTATTTTTTCAAATAATACCTTCTGGTCGGTCGATGGAGAATTATTAACCAAGTGGTTAAGGCAATTAATGCTGTGACAAGTGAATTTTTTAGTCCACTATTATTCATAATAAAGACATGAAGGACCATCAATACACTGAGTAGGTCGAATGTAATTGAGAACATCCACCAACCAATTTTCTTTGAAGAAAATAGTAGTCCTATGATAATAAGCTCGATGAGTAGCATTACAGCCAATCCTAGACTGAACTCATTTAAAGAGAAAATTTGGATTGAAAGCAATGTTGCTGTAATAGTCGCAATGACTCCTGTTTGTTGATTAATCTTCATGGTCTTCAAATAGTGGCTAACCTTATTTATCCCAAAACATATACTTGAGCACCCGCACTGCGGTGGCAATAAAATTAGAGCGGTCGTGAGCTTTAGCTTCAAATTCTGAAAGGGAGTTGGCCTCAAGCTTGCGACCCTTTTGCATCACCCAAATGGGTTTTTCCAGGCTGCTGATTTGCTCCAATGGGTTTTGGCTGCTTAAAATGAAATTGGCTTTCATGCCAATGGCAATACTCCCGCAATCTTTAAATTGTGGATGCACCTTACTGGGATTCCAGGTGGCGGTTCGTAAGGCTTCATAATTCGACATTCCGCATTGGCGGTAGAATTCCAATTCATGGTGAATGGAATAACCGGGCGCCGTGCCTACAATGCCCGCATCGGTGCCGCAAATAATAAAGGCACCGGCTTCATGCAGTTTTTTCACAATCTCCAAATGGAATTGATGCTGTTTCCAAATGCGATCCCCGGCGCTGCTGTCTGCCTCCAATTGGGCGATATGACGTTCATAGTCGCCGGCCGCAAATTCGATAAAGGGATTGAGATAATGATTTTGCTCTCGTTTTAGAAAATCTTCTTTAAGCCTATATATTTCAGAAAGGTTGAAAAATACGGTGAGGGTAGGGCAATGCGCTTGTTGGGACTGGGCATATTCAGCGATCACCTGATCCAATTTTTCGCGATCGTATTGATAGTCCAAAGCTTGTTGAAAGATATCTTCAGTGTGCTCAACACTGCTAATGCCCGGCTGCATATGGTAACTGTAGTCCACCTTAAAACTGGGATGGGCGATTAAGGGGATATTCAATTTCTCACATTCGGCGATCGCCGCATCAAAGCAGTCTTTTTCGAGCAGATTGTAGGTTTTTATGAAGTCGTAGCCCTGGTTTTGATAATCTTGAATCAAGGCCCGCGTTTCCTCCGGACTACTAACTGGCTTCTTAAGTGGATCGCCGTCTTCCGGCCCAGAGAGCTGGGGAGATGAAGTGTAGAAGTCGGGACCCAGAATTTCAGCCGCTTCAATTTCCTCTTTCACCTGTAAATGAAAGGGCATGCCTAAGAGACTGCGAACACTAGTTACGCCATTGGCCAGGTAGAGGCCCAGCTCATGCCGATCCCAAAGATGCATGTGCATATCTATTAAGCCCGGACTGAGATAGGCGCCTCCACCATTGATCACCTTTATGTTTTTCGCATCCAAATTGGAACCGATCGCGGTGATGATTCCGTCCTCCACAATGAGGTCTTGATCTAGTAAAACAGTATCCCGATTCATGGGAATAATGTTTACATGGCGAATACACCAGGATTGATTTTCCCATTCGGGATGATCCTTAATTTTCAGATAGGCAGTGCTTTTATTCTCCAGGAATAGCGCGAAAAGTGCAATAAACAGAATAAGAAGGGGCAGGCCCAGCACAATTGCTAAGAGGCCTTTGAGCCATTTCATGGGCGCGAATTTGGTTTTAAAATTAGGGAACTGACTCGAATAGCTCTGACTCGAATTGCAAATTCGAGCCAGTTGTGTTACAAATTCGATACAGTGTACAACTCCTGGCTTATCCCTGAAAAATGTGAGGGTAATAGGGATGGTATATTCTACCTTTTAGTCGAGGCATGTGAATAAAGCAGATACCAACCATTGATAAAGCGGTGTTTACTCAATTCTCCCAGCGAAGCGGTCTCAATTCTCACATCTAATTCAAAAGCCTTTCAGTCTTCGACTGCTTGGGCTTTTTTCATTCCTTGCTTTGCGAGCCAGCTCGCCCTCTGAAATGAAAAAAGCCTTTACGCAATTGCGTAAAGGCTTTTCGATTTGCGGAGAGAGAGGGATTCGAACCCTCGATACCTTGCGGTATACACGCTTTCCAGGCGTGCCATTTCAGCCACTCATGCACCTCTCCTTCTTGGGCCTGCGAAATTAGAAAATATCTATGATAAATTAACCCAGATTTTATATTAAGCCCAAAATGTGTATTAGTTTTGACGCTTCGAAAGCAAATGCCAATATTAAAGGACTTTGGCCGTTAAGCTTTCGAGCCATTTTTTTATTTTCACCGAAAATTTAATCAACGAACTACTGTAATGAAAAGAGCACTCTCTATTTTGGCTGTACTAGCCATTATGTTTGGAACCACAAATTTGATGGCCCAAGAGGAAGGCAATACAGCAGCTGCGGCTGAGGAAACTGCCACCGAAGACACTACTCAACAGGATATGGGCGACACCGCAGCAATGGAAGCTGCAGAAGAAGCTCCTGCTCAAGAAGAAGCCGCTCCTGCAACTACTGAAGAAGAAACTGCAGTTGAAGAGGATATGTCTTTCCACCAGGTATTGAAAGAAAAATTCATCGAAGGTGGTCCTGAATTCATGGGTATCGTATTAATTACCCTGATCTTAGGTTTAGCCATCTGTATCGAGCGTATCCTTTACCTCAATATGGCTACTCCAAACGCCAAGAAATTATTAGCTGAAATCGAAAGTGCCCTGCAAAGCGGTGGTGTGGAAGCGGCCAAAGAAGTTTGTCGTAACACCCGCGGTCCTGTGGCCAGCATCTTCTACCAAGGTTTAGAGCGCAGTGGCGAAGGTATCGAGATGGTTGAAAAATCTATCGTTTCCTACGGTTCTGTACAAATGGGTCTATTAGAGCGTAACGTATCTTGGATCTCTCTTTTCATCGCCTTGGCTCCTATGCTTGGGTTTATGGGTACTGTAATCGGTATGATCGACGCCTTCGACGCGATTGAAGCAGCGGGAGATATTTCTCCATCATTGGTAGCAGGGGGTATTAAAGTAGCCCTTTTGACCACTGTATTCGGTTTGATCGTAGCGATTATCTTACAGATTTTCTACAACTATATCATTGCGAAAATTGACTCTATCGTGAACACCATGGAAGATGCTTCTATCTCTTTGGTTGACATGTTAGTTCGTTTCGAAAACAAATAATTAGACGATTAAGATGGTAGATACTGGACTTTATATCACTTATGTCCTGATTGGGATTTGCGTTATTGGCATCTTAGGATTTTCCGTGCTCAATATTGCAAAGAACCCAGGTGGGGCTAAAAGTGCCCTTGTCGGTATCGTAGGTCTGATCGCAATCTTTGGTTTGACTTACGCACTGAGCGACGGCACGGATGCAACTACAACTTACGCTAAGTTGGATATTACCGAAGGCACTTCTTCCCGTATTGGTATGGGATTAGGAACCTTCTATGTGTTAACTGCTGCAGCAATCGTAGCGATTCTGTATTCAGAAGTAACTCGTTTATTCAGTAAATAATTCACTATGGCAAAGCGTGCATTACCCGAAATTAATGCCGGCTCGATGGCAGACATTGCCTTCTTGCTGTTGATCTTCTTCCTCGTGACCACTACCATGGACGTGGATTCAGGGATCAACCGTAAGCTTCCGCCATGGGATGAAGAACAATTGCAAGATCCTCCCCCCATTAAAAAGAAGAACATCTTCACCGTTCTGGTAAACTCTCGCAACCAATTATTGGTTGAGGATGAGTACATGGAGCTTGAAGACCTTCGTGAGGCGGCAAAACGCTTCCTCAATAATAATGGCGATGGAAAATGTGATTACTGTACCGGAGCCCTGAGAAGCCCTACTTCCTCAGATAATCCTGGTAAAGCAATTATTTCTCTGCAAAACGACCGTGGTACTTCGTACAAGATGTATATCTCTGTACAGAACGAACTGGCGGCTGCCTATAATGAGCTTCGGGAAGAATTGGCTCAACGCAGATATGGTAAATCATATGATGATCTGGATGATGAAGCTCAGAAGGAAATCAGTGATGCCTATCCTCAAAAGATCTCCGAAGCAGAACCGGTAAGTTTAGGTTAATATGTCAAAGTTTAAGAAAAAATCAGGAGGCGGTACTCCCGCGATTTCTACGGCTTCTCTTCCGGATATCGTATTTATGCTATTGTTCTTCTTTATGGTAACTACCGTAATGCGGGAAGTAACCTTAAAGGTGAAGAACGAAAAGCCTTTTGCGACGGAGATTAAGAAGCTGGAGCGTAAATCTTTGGTAACCTATCTATATGTAGGTAAGCCTAAAGATGCTTATGCTCCCCAATTGGGAACTGAGCCCGTCCTGCAATTAGACGATGCAATCGCTCGCGTAGGCGAAATACAACCTTTTGTTATTGCCGCCCGTGAGGAGATTAACGAAGCTGAAAGACCCTTGATGACGGTTTCCATTAAAGCGGATGAAGACGTGAAAATGGGATTCATTACCGATATCAAACAGGAATTGCGTAGAGCAAATTCCTTGAAAATAAACTACTCAACCCGTAAGGGAGAGGTTTTCGAAGACAGACGTAAATAGTCTGAGAATACAGTATTTGTTGGAACATCCGCTTCTCACTTGAGGGGCGGATGTTTTTTTTGTGCCCTATTGCCAATACCAGAATTTGAGGCTAGCCCGTTTTCCTAGAAACAATTAATTATGTCGAAACGTGCTTCTGCTGAGATCAATGCCGGTTCTATGGCCGACATTGCCTTTCTCCTTCTCATTTTCTTTTTGGTAACTACCACCATGGATGTGGATGCCGGTATCACTCGAAAACTACCGCCTGTTCAGGATGAACCTTTGCCGAATTCCAGTATTATTCATCAAAGGAACATCTTTACGGTTTTGGTAAATGCTCAAGATAAACTGATGGTCGAAGGGGAGCTGATGGTACTCGAAGACCTGCGTAAGGCTACTCGAGAGTTCTTGAATAATAATGGGGATGGAACTTGCGATTATTGTTTGAATGCCAAACAAAGTCTTAGCTCCTCAGACAATCCGCAGAAAGCGGTGGTGTCTTTACAAAATGATCGTGGGACCAGCTATAAGCTCTATATCGCGGTGCAAAATGAATTGGCTGCGGCCTATAATGAACTGAGGGAAGAAATGGCGCAGAAGCGTTATGCTAAGTCCTTTAAAGACCTTTCGGATGCGGCCCAGGATGAGATTAAAGTGGCATGGCCTCAAAAGATCTCGGAGGCAGAACCGGTAGAATTGTAAACTGTTTTCAATAAAGAGATAAAAAGCTCTGTTATTCAGGGCTTTTTCTTTTTTGTAATTCCTGAATATCCAAAAGGTCCTTTGGACGTCCTGCAATGATTTTACTATCTATTAAATCTTCGTAAGGGAGGATTCTGTATCGAACTATTGGTTCTCCATTTATTTCACCGATTTCTGCTTTTTCCCAAACTTCACTAAAGCTCTTTTTCAAGCTAAAGGACGTAATCAATTCTATTTGGAGTGGATTGTCTGGACTAAATTTTAAGGAAATATTCTGTTCCCCTTCTCCCACGGATGAAGGGAATTCGTCAAGAGGAAACCCAAGATTTCTAAGAGCTTTATTTAGTGCACTTAAATTTTCCGGATCAATTTCGATCCAAAAATCAAGATCGGTGGAGTGTCGCTGGTAACCATGGAAATTAACTGCACCACCACCAACAAGGATCATCTTTACCTTTTCCCTCTGGCAGGATTGAAGAAATGAAGTTATTTCTTGATCCCAGGTCAAGGTGATTTGCTTTCTCTTACTAGGACTAGATTGCCAGCCTTAGCCTTATTGGGAGTGTTATATAATCGAGCCATGCTTTCGCTAAGCTTCAAGAATTGTTCAAAGCGTTGATTAGGATTCAAGGAAATTTGCTGCTTTTCTTGAGCCTGTTTACTTGCGAACTTATTTATAAAGCTTATTTGCATTTAGTAAAGATATTAAACTGTAAGTGGAACTCAGCTTGGTTCAAGGTGTACCCATAAAAAAAGCCCGACCATTTGGCCGGGCTTTTTCTATGTTAGAATCCTGATTAAAGCTCCAAAGCTTTTTTAGGATCATTGTTCATCAATAATTCGGCTGGGTTCTCCAATGCTTCTTTAATAGCTACCAGGAAGCCTACTGATTCACGACCGTCGATAATGCGGTGATCATAGCTTAGAGCTACGTACATCACCGGACGAATCACTACCTGACCATTTTCCGCTACCGGACGCTCCACGATGTTGTGCATGCCTAAAATAGCACTCTGGGGAGGGTTTATGATTGGGGTAGACAACATAGAACCAAATACACCACCGTTGGTAATGGTAAAGGTTCCACCGGTCATCTCATCTACAGTAATTTTACCATCGCGAACTTTAGTAGCCAAGCGCTTAATGTCTTTCTCAACACCGGCAAAGCTCATTAATTCCGCATTGCGCAGTACAGGAACCATTAAACCTTTAGGTCCGCTTACCGCGATGCTGATGTCAGCATAATCGAAGCTCACTAAATTGTCGCCATCGATCATACTATTTACCTGTGGGAATTCCTTCAAGGCGCGAGTTACCGCCAAGGTGAAGAAGCTCATAAAGCCAAGACCAACACCATGCTTCTCTTTGAAGTCTTCTTTATACTGTTTACGCAGATCGAAAATAGGCTGCATATTCACCTCATTAAAGGTGGTAAGCATCGCCGTTTCGTTCTTAACGCTTACCAGACGCTGAGCCAATTTACGACGCAGGCTACTCATACGTGAGGTGCTGCTTGGACGAGCGGCATTGCTTGGTGTTCCCATGCTGGCCTCTGCTTTAATAGCATCGTCCTTGGTGATGCGGCCATCACGACCGGTACCGGTAATCTGACTGGGATCTAATCCTTTTTCGTCAATAATCTTTTTCGCTGCAGGAGAGGCAGAACCAGTAGCATAGCTTTGCTTGCTTTCTTCTTTGGCCTCAGCCTTTGGAGCCGGGGCCTCTTCCTTTTTCTCTTCAGCTTTGCTTTCTGCTTTGGGGGCACTGCTACCACCTTCTGGAGCGGCGGCATCGGTGTCTATGCTTGCAATCACCTGACCTACTTCTACCGCTTCACCTTCCTCAGCAATTAGCTTAATAACGCCGCTTTCTTCGGCGGGTAAAGCCAGGGTAGCTTTGTCAGAATCGATCTCGGCGATCTCCTGATCTTTTTCAACATAATCGCCATCGGCTACCAACCAACTGGCAATCTCTACTTCGGAAACCGATTCTCCGGGTGAAGGAACTTTAACTTCTACACTCATGGTAATTATTGAAATCTAGGTGTTGAATATTTCTTGGATTAGATTATTGTGCTTGAGGGCCGCCAATTTCGATGATCCTGCAGCAGTACTGGCACTGGCCGGAGTGGCAAATACCTTGTTTACTTTAACAGGGAAATTGATTTGCACATACCAGGAGGCACCCATATTCATTGGTTCTTCCTGGGCCCAGTATATTTCATCGGCATTCGGATAGCTGGCAATCAAATCGTTGATTTGCTCCGAAGCTAATGGATACAGTTGTTCTAAACGAATAAAAGCACGGTCTTCTACCAGCTTCTCATCGCGAACCTTATCAATATCATAATAAAGTTTACCACTCAAGAAGAACAACTTCTTCACCTTCGAGCGGTCTTCGATACGCGGATCATCTAATATTTCACGGAAACGCCCGGTGGCCAAGTCTTCTAATGGAGACTGTACCTTAGGGTGACGCAACAAACTCTTCGGCGTCATCACCACCAAGGGCTTGCGGAAGTCCCGCAGCATCTGGCGACGAATCATGTGGTAGAAGTTTGCCGGAGTGGTAATATTTACCACCTGCATATTGTACTGAGCACATTGCTGTAACCAGCGTTCTAAACGGGCACTACTGTGCTCTGCACCTTGACCTTCATAGCCGTGGGGCAGATACAATACCAATCCGTTTTGCACCTTCCACTTATCTTCTGCGGCCGATAAAAATTGATCAACAATAATTTGGGCGCCATTAAAGAAGTCGCCAAACTGCGCTTCCCAAACTACCAAAGTTTCGGGCGAACTCATGGCATAACCATAGTCGAAGCCCATTACTCCGTACTCAGAGAGCAAGGAGTTGTAAATGGCAAATCGGCCTTCACGGCCCGGGATATTGTTCAGTAGAATATGCTCTTCTTCTGAGTCTTCTACTTTAATAACTGCATGACGGTGGGAGAAGGTGCCACGTTCGGTATCCTCACCACTAATCCGCACATTATAACCATCCACAATTAAGGAGCCATAGGCCAGTAATTCGGCCATTCCCCAATCCAAGCTATTGCGCTCATCCACCATTTTCCAACGATCGTCCATCAATTTCTTGATCTTCACGAAGAACTTTTTACCTTCTGGCAAAGTGGTGATGGTGCGAGCAATAGATTTCAGTTTATCCATGTCGAAGGAGCTGTCCAGAGATTCGGAAAAATCTTTGGGCTCAGCGGTACGGAAACCGTCCCACTCATCGGCCATGAACTGAGTAATGGTGTTTTTCTCAATTTTCTTCGATTCGTCGAAGCGCATTTCCAGCACCTCTTTGAAATCGTTTTCCAAGCTCTTTAAAAAAGCCTTGTCAATCACCCCGCCCTCTTCTAGCTTCTTAGCATAGATCTCCATGGGATTAGGATGTTTGCTGATCTCCTTATATAATAAGGGTTGGGTAAAGCGAGGCTCATCCCCTTCATTATGGCCGTATTTACGGTAGCATAGGAGGTCAATAAAAATATCGCGGTTGTAGCGTTGGCGGTATTCCATCGCAAACAAAGTGGCGTGGATTACAGCCTCTACATCATCACCATTTACGTGCAGCACAGGGGCTTGTACGGTCTTGGCAATGTCGGTACAATATATACTGGAACGAGCGTCCAGATAGTTGGTGGTAAAGCCCACCTGGTTATTAATTACAATATGCACGGTGCCTCCAGTATGGTAACCATCCAGGGTTTCCATTTGCAGTACTTCGTACACAATTCCCTGAGCGGCCACGGCAGCATCACCATGAATCAGAATAGGCATTACCCTCGACTTCTCCTTGCCATGTGCCGTATTAATCTTGGCACGAGCAATTCCGGTAACCACGGCATCTACCGCCTCCAAATGCGAAGGGTTAGGGGAGAGGTTTAGTTTAATGATCTTGCCACTGTCCAATTCCTTGGTGGTGGTGTAGCCTAAGTGATATTTAACGTCACCGTCAAATTCTGCATCTTCGAACTCTTTGCCTTCAAATTCGGAGAAAATATCCCTTTGGGTTTTTCCGAAGATATTGGAGAGAACATTCAAGCGACCGCGGTGAGCCATGCCCATCACGAACTCTTCTACTCCCAATTTGGCAGCACGGCGAATACCGAATTCTAAGGCAGGAATTAGGCTTTCGGCTCCTTCAATAGAGAAACGCTTCTGGCCAACAAACTTGCGGTTGATGAAGTTTTCAAAAGCCACCGCTTCATTCAATTTGCGAACGATCAGCTTTTTCTCATCCGCGGTATAATCAGGATGATTATTGTTTACATGCAATTGACTTTGGATCCAGCGAATGCGCTCAGGATCGCCAACATACATATATTCAATACCAATACTGCGGCAGTATACTTCCTCCAGTCGCTGAATGATATCAGCAAGAGTCTTGCTTTCAGTGAAGCCAATTTCTTTGGCGGCCTGAAAGGGTAGATTCAGATCACTCTGCTGTAATCCGAAATTCTCGATATTTAGTTTGGGCTCGTATTCCCGTCGACTTCGAACGGGGTTAGTAGCAGTAAACAAGTGGCCTCGGGTACGGTATCCGTCGATCAGGGCTAAAACCTGAAACTCCTTGCGAATCTCGGCTACAATCTCATCGTGATTGTAAGCGATACCCGCAGCTGCTTCGTCTCCGTATTCTTCCCGGGCAAAATCGTAACCTTGGAAAAAAGCCCGCCAACTGGGTTCAATGTTATCCGGACTTTTTAGGTAACGTTGATATAGATCGTCAATAAAGGTACTGTGTACTCCTCCAAGAAAGGAAAATCTGTCCATGATTTACGCGTCGCGAAATTGGCTACAAAATTAGGATAAAAATATTGCGTTAAGTCTTCAATGTGCTTTATTATCACTATTTGCTATCCTTAATCTATTGCGCTTATTTTTGTTTTCATGAAAAAGTCACTTTTCCTGCTTATACTACTTAGTTTGGTGGCCTTTAATTCGTCGGCCCAAAGCGATAGATTTAAGAAGAATCCCAAATCTGGCCAGGAACAGAAGAAGGAAGAGGCTAAGCCTCAACCCCCCTCTCAAGCCAAAAAGGGAGAGACTCCCCTAAAAGATCGAATCATTTTTGGCGGGGGTGCCGGTCTAAGTTTTGGCAATAACACCAATATTTTCTTGGCTCCGCAGCTTGGTTATAAAGTGAATGACAATTGGGTAGTCGGTGCAGGATATATGTATAACTACGTAAAGTGGAATCAGATTTATTCGGGAAATCAGATTATTCCGGTCGATTTTGAGAATCAGGTACACGGCCCTAATGTCTTTAGTAATTATTCTTTCAGTAAATTTTTCGTGGGGTCTCAGTTTGAGCTTTTAAATCACGATGTCTATATCTACAATCTCAATACTCTGGATTTTGATATCGAGAATAAATGGACCCCGGTTCTGTTTTTGCAAGGAGGTTTTAAGCAGGATGTGGGTCGCAAAGGCCAGATGTTAATTGGTTTACGCCTGAATGTACTCGATGGGGGCGATTCGCCATATTCCACTTCCTGGGCACCTATTTTCCAGATCTTCTTTTAAATCCGGCCGCTGTACTGGGCTCTGAAGATCACCTTTTGGGCTTCTCTTTCCAGAATTTTTTCGGCTATTTCCTGGGGCCTTTCGGCGGATAGGATTTCAAGATCAATGCGATACAGCAACTGAGCCAGATCTATTTTATTCAGATTTGCCTCCAGCCATTCACTAAGCCATTCCAGAAGCTTCTGATTTGGAACTTCCATCAGCTCTATACTTAAATCCTTGGCCAATTGAGCCCGGAGATCCTCCAATAAGTTGAGATGAGCTGGAACTTGCTTAAGCTGAGGCCAGAATTTCATCGATCACGATGACTAAGCCATTGGGCAAATTGCGCCAATTCGTTTTTCAATTCTTCATCAGGAGCGTGGGCCGCTTCTAATGCTTCTAAAGCCTCCTTTAATAAGGCATCACGTTTAGCTTCAGCCTTGGTTTTCGCACCACAGGCTATCATCCACTCGCGATAGGTACTTACTTTTTCATTACCCTCTAATTGAGCATTTCGTAAATCGCTCCAGCCTTCCGGATCTAATTCACGGGCATAAATCATCAAAAGGGTTTTTTTATCCTGCAGAATATCACCACCAGCCGTTTTGCCCACTTTATCAGGGTTGCCATAAGCATCCAGTAAGTCGTCTTGCACCTGAAAAGACAGGCCGGCGTTAATGCCAAATTCGTAAAGTGAATTTGCCGCTTTCATCTCCGCACCTGCCACCAATGCTCCAATTTTCAGGGCAGCTCCTAAAAGCACCGCGGTTTTTTGACGAATCATCAGCAGGTATTCGGCTTCCGAAACAGCCTCCCGATTTTCGAAATTCATATCTCTTTGCTGTCCCTCACAAATCTCAAGAGCAGTTTGGGAAAAGCATTCCAATACAGCAGGTAATATGGGAGCTTCTACCTGGGCAATGTATTGATAGGCCTTTACCAGCATGGCATCCCCCGAAAGGATAGCAATGTCGCGGTTCCATTTTTTATGCACGGTAGCCTGGCCGCGGCGCAAGTCCGCCTGATCCATGATATCATCATGTACCAGGGAGAAATTGTGAAAGACCTCAATGCCCAAAGCGGGCATTATAGCCTTGTTGGCAGGGGTTCCAAAAAGTTCACAGGCCGCCAGGCTTAGCGCTGGTCGTAAGCGTTTTCCTCCTAAGGCGAGGATATAGCCCATAGGGGCATAAAGTTCCTTTGGACTTTGATCAAAATTTTGTTGGGCCAGCGTAGTTTCCACCAGCTTTACGTAGTCTGGAATTCTTTGCATGCTTAATCTACATTTATCAGATCCATCAAATAGCCACCATAGCCACTTTTCAAAAGAGCTTGCGCAATTTCTTCCAGTTTCGCATTATTGATAAAACCCTGGCGCCAGGCAATTTCTTCGATGCAACCTACTTTCAGGCCCTGGCGTTCTTCAATCACCTGCACAAATTGACCCGCCTGCATGAGGCTGGGGAATGTGCCGGTATCGAGCCAGGCGGTGCCTCGGTCTAAGATACCTACTTGCAATTTTCCTGCTTGTAGGTATTCCTTATTTACATCGGTAATCTCGTATTCGCCTCGAGCGGATGGCTTGAGGTTCTTCGCGATTTCTATCACTTCATTATCATAAAAATACAGGCCAGGAACTGCGTAGCGCGATTTGGGTTTAGCGGGCTTTTCTTCAATGGAAACCGCCTTAAGGTTTTCGTCAAAATCCACAACTCCGTAACGTTCCGGATCGGATACCTGATAGGCAAATACTACCCCGCCATCCGGGTTTTTGCTGCTTTGGAGTAAGTCTTCCATTTTGGAGCCATAGAAAATATTGTCTCCTAAAACGAGCGCCACAGAGTCTTTACCAATAAATTCTTCTCCCAGCACAAAAGCCTGAGCCAGGCCATTGGGTTCATGCTGAACGGTATAGTGAAACTCGCAACCTATGCGGCTGCCATCTCCCAATAGCTTCTTAAAGAGAGGTAAATCATGGGGGGTAGAAATAATTAGGATTTCCCGGATTCCCGCTTGTAATAAGGTGCTCAGCGGGTAGTAAATCATGGGTTTATCGTAAACGGGCATCAACTGTTTACTAATCGCCAGGGTAAGCGGGTGTAAACGCGTTCCGGAGCCTCCGGCCAAAATGATTCCTTTCATGCTGAGCTTTTTGGAGTTTATTCTATCGAGAGCTCTTCTCTCGAGTTTTCGGCCTCCTGCTTGGGGAAGTCCTGTTCCTCATCCTCCTCGTCTTCCTCATCTTCGTCTTCCTCATAGATCGTAATGTACGGCTCCGTGAAAGATTTATTGATGATCATTTTCTCAAAGCTAAGTAATAAGCTGGGGAGCAGCAGTAAGTTTCCAATCATGGCAATGATCAGGGTAATGCTCACTAGTATTCCCAAGGCTACGATACCCCCAAAGCTGGAAGCGGTAAACACGCTGAAGCCAAAGAATAGTACCACAGAGGTATAGAACATGCTTACCCCGGTTTCGCGAATGGCCAGTAATACCGATTGGCCAATATTATAGCGGGTAATTTTTAGCTCCTGCCGGTATTTTGCAAGGAAGTGGATGGTATCGTCAATACTAATCCCAAAGGCTACGCTAAAAACCAAAATGGTACTGGGTTTTAAGGGTATGCCAAAGAATCCCATGATTCCTGCGGTCATCAAAAGCGGGAACAGGTTGGGAACCAGAGACACCAGTACCATAGCGAAGGAGCGGAAGATAAGTGCCATCACCAAGGCAATTACGCTTATGGCTAATCCAAGGCTTACAATCAGGTTTTTAATAAGGTAGGTGGTTCCCTTTTGGAATACCATCCAGGCTCCGGTTACGGTAACATCGTAGCGATCGGCGGGAAAAATTTCGGCAATATTGGCCATTAAGGCTTCCTGCAAATAGGCAGATTCCTCTTTACCCATATCTTCTACCTGCATGCTAATGCGTGCATAACGACCGGTGCTGTCTACCATCGATTGCATTAGGCTATTGCCATTATCACTATCCTTGGGTATGTAGGAGAGTACAAAGCTGCGATCTTGAGCCCCGGGCAATTCGTAAAAGTCAGGTTCACCTCGATAATAAGCCTGCTTCACGAATTTTAATCCATTTACAATCGAAAGGGCTTTGCTTACCCCGGGCACCTCTTGCATGGCTTCTTGTAAGCGATCCATCCTTTTGAGCGTGCTATTTTTATAAGCTCCGCCTGGATTACGAGTGTCGATTACCAATTCTAAAGGAACAACTCCACCAAAGCGTTCTTCTAAAAAGCGTAAGTCTTGAAATACGGGATCACTCTTTTTAAACTCTTCACTCAAATTCCCGGTGGTGTATATCTTGGAGATTCCTATTCCGGCAATTACCAGTAATAATACCAATCCGCTGTAAACATAAGGGCGGTGGTACATGGAGGAGCGGATCAACCAATCGATGAAGCCTTTGATCCAGCGTTTTTCCAGATGCTTATAATGTCTTTGTTTGGGCGGACGGGCAAAGCTGTAGTATACCGGAATTACGATGATAGAGATCACAAAAACCATCATCACATTGAGGGAGGCTACTACCCCGAATTCCTTTAAAATGGTACTGTCGGTAAGAATTAAGGAGGCAAAACCCAGGGCCGTGGTGGCATTGGTCATTAAAGTGGCTGCCCCAATTTTGCGAATTACCCTTTGTAAGGCTTTAATCCGGTTGCCATGGTTTTTAAACTCCGAATGATATTTATTGATCAGGAAGATGCAGTTGGGTACGCCGATTACGATTACCAATGAAGGAATCAAGGAACTGAGCATGGATATTTCGTAGTCTAAAACGGAAATTAATCCGAAGGACCAGAATACTCCTAAAATCACCACGCCCAGCGAAATAAACATCGCCCGGGCACTACGTAGGAAAGCAAAAAGTATTAAAGCGGT
This sequence comes from Flavobacteriales bacterium UBA7878, assembly GCA_002501205.1. Lineage (GTDB taxonomy): Bacteria > Bacteroidota > Bacteroidia > Flavobacteriales > Schleiferiaceae > Croceimicrobium. The sequence continues at coordinate 9,065 of DLRW01000047.1, read as the reverse complement.
AACCATCATGGCTAGTCCCACTAGGAGGAAAATTTCCTTACTCACCTTTTTGGTATTAGCCATCCTGATATGCGGAAGACCGCTGATCTTAATGTCGCGACCCATATGGGCCTCGGCTACCTCTGCACTTTCCTTGATATTTTCGACAATAGTTACAATTTGCCTAACATAGAGCTGTTCGGGGTCGATCTGCACCAACATGAGTGGTACCTGGCCATCTTCACTGCGCAGTAATCCTTTATAAAAAGGAAGGTTTCCAAAGAGGTTGCGCATACTGTCAAGCTTTCCGCTGCGGAAGCCCGGGTTCATCGATTGATAATACAGTTTTTGAATACTGTCGTTGCGCAGTAGGTTGAATGCATTTACAGGCGAGAGTACTCCAACCACCCCGGGTATGGCATTCAGTTCATCTTGCAAACGCTGCCATTGCGGGTAGAGCTCCGGATCAAAAACATCAAAACTGTCAATGGCCAGAACCACCGTATTGCCCACCTGATTAAAGCGCTCCCGGAATACATCATATTCTACTTGTGCACTATCAGTCTTGGGAAGTAAGCGAGAAAATTTAAAACTTACCTGCACGTACTGCCCCTCCCAGGCCATGAAAAAACTGAGCAAGAGCAAGCTGCTTAGAACCGTTATCCGGTTCCTTAGGATAAGTCGGGCAATGAATGTAAACATCCGTGGCTAAGCCAAAAAGAATTTGGGCAAAACTACTAAAACTGTACGGCTCAGAGTACGGAAATGACTGCTTAAAAACTGAACTTGGAACTTAGCTTAAAGGCAAAGTTGTGCAAAGGCTCAGGTAATTGATTAGGTCCGTAGCGGTAATAAACGCCAATTCCCAGTCCTAATAGGTTACTCACATAAAGACGGTTAAATTCTAAACCACTCTCGAAATAGCCATGCTTTAAATCCTTTACTCCTAAATTTTTATGCAAATCAGGCTTGGCTATAGTTCCAAATGCCAACCTATGCACCATCTCTAAATGGGGCTCAAATCCGGGGCGTTTGTAAAAGGTACTGCGAAAATCCTGGCGCCACATTAAACTGATCATGCGATCATTTAGAAATTCATTAAACCGCATGGTTTCGAAAGCCTGGCGATCGGGAACCGAATAAAATGTGGCCTCCCAATAATCGGAGCCATTGCGGAAATTGGCAGATGGAGTAAAGAGTTTACTTGCTGGGACATCACCCCATACAGCGGCGGCGCGCAGGCGAATGCTGGTTTCACCATGTCCCCGACTTAAGCGTTTGTATTCGGCCTGAAAAAGTGCGCGAGTATAATTGTAATCGCCTTCCCAATAATCGTTCATGCCTTCACTAATATGTAATGAAAAAACCGGGTACCGTTGGCGAAGCTTAATTTTCCCGATCGGGGTTTCTGCATATTCCTCTGCCGGAGCATAACGCAAGCCTATGGCCACTTCGCTAAATTCAAACCACTCCGGACTATCGCTATAATCCAAAAAATGGTAGCTGCCCACGGTATTAAGTCTTTCGTGTAAGGTGCTTAAATCCAACTGTACATTAGGGAGGGGATCGATACGCATTCCCAGGCGAATTTGCTGATTGTAATCCCACTGCTCAATGCTGATGCGACGGTAATTGTTTTGAAAGACCGATTGAGTTTCAAGGCCAGGTAGGCCAAATCCAGAGGTTTCGAATATGTCGGATTTATAGCGGGCATATACTTGCCAACGCAGGTTTTTATGGAGCTCATAATTGATATGTCCCCCATATTTATGGGCCTTGTCTTTAAAGCCATAGGCATAAAAAGCTCCAAGCTTTAAGCGATCGTGAAAGCGCTCATTGGTTTCAAAAGCGGCACCCAGGCGAAATCCTTCATAAACATTGTAATTAAGAACACTGCCGATATCCAGGTTTACATAGTAGATGGGGATATAGCCGCGGCTAAGAGTTAGAAAGATGTTCAAGCTGCGCTCAAAATTCTCGGCTTCCGAAATACTGTCTACAAAGCTGTAGGTATTCGCTTCCAAACTGTCTAGTTCATCCCCTCGGAAAGCTTGTAATAAAGAATCAACCTCCGCCTGGTCTTTTTCTTCAATGGTTAATTCGGCATGTGAGATATCCGAAAATTTAAATTTCGGATCTAAATCGATTCGCATTAAGCGCCGGCGCATAATTGCTCTGGGCACGGCTTTATTAAAGCTAATCATCCGCAGTTTAATATCCGCTTCAAAGGAAACCGGGAACCAGGTATGCGGTCCAAAACGACGGTATTCTTGAGTGATTTCAATTGGCAAGCTTTCTTCGGAAGCGGGAGTGGCGCGTACATTCACAATGGCCCAATCGCGGGAGTCGATATTGATAACTCCTTGCAGGGCTTTAAAGCCGGTATTGGATCGGGGACGAAAGCTAAGGGTGAAAATGGTGTCGCCAGTTTCGGTGAAGAGGCTGTCTTCCAGAACAAAATAGTAACGTTTGGTGCTGCCCTTACTAATAGGGTTGAGGTATTCGCCGCCGCTAATGCCGATATAATCACTGTAAAAGGAGAAAGATTGCAATTGGGTGACCAACATTGCGAACATGGGGTTTTTAAAACCGGAAGTTCGATTGGCAATCACCTCCTCATTATCCCTTGGGCGCTTGAATTTCCGCTGGGTGAGGGTCTCCATAAAGAAGAGGTGTTTATCCGAAAAGTATTGATGCAATTCGAAGCCACTACTGTCAATCTTTACAATGCTATCCGGCTGATCTGCTTTGAGACTATCGATTCGATCGGAAAGCATGACGGTATCAATATCGGGATCGATAGAATCGAGGTTTAGCGTAACAATAAACTTGCTGTAGGAATAATAGCTGAATTGATCCAGCTCTTCCGGATCATTGGCTTCTTTATTCCGAACCGCATTTTCAATCATGCGGTGGGCGGGATTTTCACCGGGTAAAACGGTTACTTCTCCTAAGGTAGTAGTGGTTTCAATCAGGACCACCACCTTGGCTTTAGCTTCTAAGTTCGGGCCTGTTAAGCTTTGAGCTTCAAAACCGATATAGCTAAAATCCAGGTTTTTGATTGGGCTAGCACTTTCCAATTGATAGAAACCATCCAGATCGGTGGTTCCCCCGCGGCCACCTTTATTAATGGTAATGTTTACGAAGGGTAAGCCTTTGCCGTCTTCGTCTACTACACGACCTTCAATGCTGTGTTGGGAGATTAGGGAAAAAGGGAGGAAAAATAAAATACAGAGTTGTATCAGTGTCTTCATAGTGTGCATCTAAAGATACAGACACCGCAATTAGCATGCGAAGTTGCCTGCTGTACAAAATAGTCTAAGACTGGTGTCGATGATTACAAACGCCATAATATTAATTTTAGCTTCAAACACTGCTTTAATTGGGGGAGGAGATCCCCGGGATATAGAGCTGTCCCGTGAAATCCTGTATATTTTAAAGAGTTCAGCAGCATTCTTGCCTTTTGGCTCAAAATGAGAAGGGTGCGAGATTGAAAAATGGAAATCACGGAATGCATTATTGCCTATATATACTGCTTGAAGTAAATATAGTAAAGCAAGAGCCCCGCAAATTTGCGAGGCTCCTTGGAGATTTATTGGGAAGTCTTCAATTTCTATTGCTGGATAAGGCGTTCTTTGAAAACAAGGCTTTCCTGATTATTATAGATAAGTAAAAAGTAGATTCCTTTGCTTAGCTTCGAAATGGGTAAGGAGTAGTTAACTTTACCTTTATGGATAATTAGAGAGTTATTGTATACTTCCTGGCCCAAGTTGTTCATTACAGTGATTTGTAGTTCTGAATCTGAGGAGGGTGCTAAATCAATATTAATTAGGCCTTCATCTGTAAGAATGGTTGGATATACGTTAATATCAGAAGACAGGGATATTTCTTCTACTCCAAATTGAATTCCAGCGGCATTTTTGAATGTTGAAGAGCCAGAATTACAGTCGAATATAGTCCCACTAAGATTATTATGAGTGTGGATGTTATTGCTGGCAGTCCCCATTCCGGTGCTGTTAGTGCTCAGATATTCTGTGCTAATATCGCCTACCATGCTATTCACCGTAATGTTCGTGTTAGCACAGATATTGTTTGATCCTGACCCTGATACGTCAACATCCAGGAAGGTATGGTAGCCTGAATTGGAGAACCCATGTAATAAATACCCAGTAGTTGCCACTTTAGGTGTCATATACAATGCATTTTGATAGCCTTGTAAACCGGTGTATAGGGTAAGGGCCGGACTTGTGCCATTAGCTTGTAGTTTGATAAACCCTAGTTGTGCTCCATTCCCTTGATTTAGGTTGGTTTGCACAAATACTGCGAGATCAGTATTAGAAGGCATTTCATAAATCGATACTCCTTTGTTGTTCGTGCCACTAATGTGAGAGTAAAGTTTAGCCCATTGAGGATGGAAGTGGGGATCTAAACGCGCCACAGTGATGTGTTCATTGTTATTTACAATTCCGGTGGTGAAGGTGGCGACATAATCTCCGTTACTGGTTTGGTCAATATGTATATCTCGATTGCTAACTTGTTCCACATCTATGGTGGTAAATGGAGTGACCACATTGCCGTTGCCATCTAGTTCAATAATAAAAACATCATCGCCAACTTGCCCATAAGGGTTGCTGTAATTTCCGGCAATAACAACATTACCATTGTTATTTTGAATAGCATGTTGAGGGTGAATGCTGAAGTTGGAGTTAGTTCCAGAAACATCATTGTATTTTCTCATCCATACCAGATCACCATTGTCTTTAATGCGTGCTACAAGGAGTGTGTGATCATTGGTTAAAGGGGTCGACACGGTGCCATAGAGTATGTATTCATTGGTCACCTGATCGGCTGGAATAACACCATACCACACTTCATCCAGTCCTGGTTCGCCATAAGTTTTTTGCCAGATCAAATTTGCTGGAAAATTACTTTGTGCTCGAATTATCAATCCATCTCTTTCAGTACCATCTCGCTTGGTTCCGGCGATTAGTAGTTCATCGGGATTATTGGCTAGACTAACTCCATGCGCTTTTTCGTCAATGTTGGGAAAGCCGAATGTAATGGCCACATCATTGACTCCGGAAGGTTCAAGAATGTGAAGAATAATATCGCTGTAGCCACAGGTGGAACATTCCTTGCGATAACCCACACTCACGAACATGTCTGCAGGCCCTGCGGAGCGGGCAACAGCAGATTGATACCTCATGCTTTGTGCGCCGGCCTGATAATTAGTGCCGTTGTATAGTACTTCTTTACTGTACTGACCCCATGCCACTCCATTAGTGGCAAGTAATGCTCCTGCGAGCAGCATTTGTTTAACAATTTTCATAAAACTTTTTTTTGATTTCAAACGGAAGTGACCAGTCGGTTACTTTCCATGCATGCACTTGAAAACAAAGAAAACTGTATGCTTTTTAGAGGGTCTATTCAAAAAGGAGGATTACCTATTAAAAAAGAATCTTCTTTTTAGAGAATTCCGAAGGACGAACGCTGAATCGCTGATAGAAGGCATTTGAGAAAGCATTCGGATTAGAGTATCCAATGGCGTAGGCTGTTTCTTTTACAGTAAGTTCTTTATCGGAAAGTAGCATACGGGCTCTTTCCATTCGCATGTCCAATAGGTATTGATAAATGGTTGTGCTAAAAAGGGCTTTAAATCCTTTCTTCAGTTTTGATTCATTCATGCCAATCATTGTGGCCAGTTCGCTAATTGAAGGCGCCTCCTTATAGGACTTTTCTAAAATGGATTTTGCTTCTAATAACCGTTCTTTATCGAGCTTTTTAAATTGATGATCCATTTTCTGTGAAAGCTCCAGCTCTGATAAGGTAGCCCCCATAATCTCCATTGCCATGCTCTCTAAATAGAACATTTGAGTTGGACCTTTAAACCATGACTCCATTTTACTTAATAGAAAACGCAGTCTATCACTAGTGGCTGTTCCTAAAGAATAGAAATAATTGGTGTCGCGAAGCGCCAGTGAGAATTCATAAGGGAAGTGATGGATTTCTGATCCAACAAACTCGGTGAATCGCTGACTTTTAATAAATAGGGTAACGGTAGTGAAAGGTCTTTTTTTGCTGAGAGATAAAACTCCACGACCGTAATTGGACACGCAAATAAGCATGTTTCCTTCCTCCATCGTAAAACCCGATGGCGCTCCACTTACAATTCCAACTGCACTTCCTGAGGTGTAGAAATTAAATCCTAAATAAGCTTTTAAAGGACGAACTTCAATCTGTAAGTCATGTTTGGGAACTACGGTCATGCAGTGATAACTGAAATCCGTACCAACCGGCTTGCTGATAACCTTAAGCTTGCCTAATTCATCATGGTCTATATCTATAGAGTAATGGGAAATCCAATAGTTACTAAAAGCCTCTTTAGTATCTGAATCAAGGGAAGCGATAACAATTTCGTTCAGTCTTTCAAAGCTTATATCACTCATTGTTTCTTTTTAATGTTAGTCATTTGATTGAGAAATGATTGAAAATTATTTATTGAAGCCGATTAATAGATTATACCTATACTTGTTAATAAGAATTGCAAATAGCTGATATTATTAATTTAGTGCAACTAGAAATGATTTATAACGGCTTGGATTATATTGAAGTATGGCGTTTACTTATTTAGATAAACTATTCAGAACTGTTAACTATAATTTTTGAAGAGCTTAATTCAGTTTGCTTGTATCTAAGCTCTTTATTTATAAAGAGACTAAAAGGTGTTCGTGAACACTTCATAAACTGAGGTGGCGAAATGAGATTTTATGCGAGAGGAAAATTGAGCGAAAGATAATGGTTGCCCCTTGATAACACTGAATAGTCAAACCAGGGGTATTCTTGTGTAAGCTTGATTAAAGCTATTGATCTGTGCTGAAAAATGAAGACCAAGCCTAATAAGTTAAAGGGTTCGAATCTTTATCATAATTAAATAAAGCGAATTCAAGTCGTTCCAATTCTTAGAAGTGTAATAGGTAGAACAGAGGGGATTATATTTCTAATAAAAGAAATATATGGATTAATTGTAGGATTTGTGATCTTAAACACCTCTATCGATAGATGATTAATCTATTTGTATGTATATATGGGGTATTAAATGCTCTATTTAATACTCAGTAAAGTGTTTGGTTTATAGTCTCTTAATCGGCTAGTGTTAGATATTCTTTTAACGCACTTTGGATTGCTCTTGGTATTTTAGTTAATGTTACTGCTTAGAATTATTAGCACTAAAGTCTAAGTGAGTTTCTTGAAAACCGTTTAACTATCTTAATATTGGGTCCAAGCGATTGTTGCTAGTGTGGGAGAGGGTTTTAATGGGTGTTTAACCATAGTGTAGCGGTCTTCTGTCAGATTACAGTAGGTTTCGGGAGAATGGCAGGATAGTTTTGATTAAAGGGCATGATTGATGGCCAGAAAACCCAAGGGAAAGTTGATTTGAGATCGAATAAAGATGCCTTGTGATAATTAGGTTTCAAACAGAGCCTTCCATTTTTTCTATCCGTTTCGGGCATTATAATGCACTTTGCTGCCTTAAGTTAAACGATTGAAATTGCTTAGGCAGAGTCTCAGCAGGTTTTAGTTCCTGAACTAAAGGTAGGCTTAGTGTTTTATGGAGATTTCATAGGCACAAAAAAAAACGCCCCGATATTCTCGAGGCGTTCTATATTCTGAAGCTTGGCTACTTATAAAGTACCGCGGTTCGCTTGTTCGCGTTCAATAGATTCGAATAAGGCTTTAAAGTTTCCTTTTCCGAAACTCTTGGCGCCTTTACGCTGAATGATTTCGAAGAACAAGGTAGGACGATCGGCTACTGGCTTAGTGAAAAGCTGTAGTAAATAACCTTCATCGTCGCGGTCTACCAAAATTCCACGTTTGCGCAATTCGGAAACCTCTTCTTCGATGTCACCTACGCGCTCGAGCAAATCATCATAGTAAGTTTCGGGTACATAAAGGAATTCTACACCCTGATCTTTTAAATGATCTACAGTAGTAATGATATCATTGGTAGCTACGGCGATATGCTGTACACCGGCACCATTGTAGAAGTCGATGTATTCCTCAATCTGAGATTTCTTCTTGCCTTCGGCAGGTTCGTTAATTGGGAATTTGATGCGGCCATTTCCATTGGTCATTACCTTACTCATTAAGGCAGTGTACTCCGTGGAAATGTCTTTATCATCAAAAGATACCAATTGAGCGAAGCCCATTACGCGCGCGTAAAAGTCAACCCATTTGTTCATTTCACCCCAGCCTACATTACCTACCATGTGGTCGATGTATTCTAAGCCGGCTCCTTTAGGATTGTAATGGCTTTTCCAAGCCTTATAACCTGGCATAAAAGGTCCATTGTACTCTGAGCGGTCCACAAAAACGTGTACGGTATCACCATAAGTTTTAATTCCACTTAAAGTTACTTTTCCGTTTTCGTCTTCGATGGTATGAGGTTCAAATGCTACCTCGGCACCACGCTTGGTGGTTTCTTCAAAGCTTTTAGTGGCATCGTCAACCCACAGGGCTACATTTTTTACCCCGTCACCATGGCGGTTCAAGTGATCGTTAATTGGGCCACCTTCTCCAAGGGGAGTAGTTAGCACCAAACGAATTTTGTTTTGTTGTAAAACGTAAGAAACGCGATCTTTTACTCCGGTTTCCAATCCGGCATAAGCCACGGATTGAAAGCCAAAGGCTGTTTTGTAAAAGTGCGCTGCTTGCTTGGCATTTCCAACATAGAGTTCTACGTGGTCGGTGCCATTAAGAGGTAAGAAATCCTCAGCATCTGGGAATTCCTTTTTTAATTTAAGAGAAGTTGTATCGTAAAGTGTGTCCATAATAGAATCGCTTTTTTGCAAAGTTAGACGATTATTCGTCGAGCCAAGAACGATGGTAGTTTTCGATCTCGATATCTAAGGCCGCCTGAGTTACTTTCAGAGGGCGGAAAGTATCTACCATGACAGCCCATTCTTGAGTCTCCTTCTGGCCGATGCTGCGCTCGTAAGCTCCAGGATGGGGGCCATGAGGAATACCCGCAGGATGCAGGCTGATAAAACCTTTGTCCACATGATTACGGCTCATAAAGTCGCCATCTA
>DLRW01000085.1:873-14752 GCA_002501205.1 Flavobacteriales bacterium UBA7878 | reverse complement strand
AGGTTTCCATTGTTGAAGATTTTGATGATCCCGGATTAAACTTCCAGCGCACCAATTTTAGCGACACCAACTTTATCAAGGTGGATGATGCAGATTCTATCTTTCATTTTCAACCTTTTAATTCCAATCAGGCAGAACCCAATAACAATTCGGGACTTATCATATTGGATGACCTAAATCCACAAGTAGAGCTTAGCTCCGTGGTGAGCTATAAAATTCCTCCAGGTACCCAAAACATATTTTTAGAAGTTAGCTATCGCACCAATGCTTTGGTAGGTTTTGGATTAGTGGCCAACTTAGCAACCGGTGATCAAAGTGATATTACAGCAGGGGTACTTCCTAAAGAAGAATGGAGTAAGATTTACATCAATCTGGTAACAGAATTCCAAGCCTTTCCTGGTGCCGATGGTTATCAGATCTTAATTAGGGCCCAAAAACCCGATAATGTAGATCAGGCGCGGATTTACCTTGATAACCTTAAACTGGTCTATATCCCTTGAAAAATCCACGGATCCAAAGATTTAAGTATCAGTTCTGGGATAGCATTGCGGCCATCCTAAGCTATACCTCGCTCTTTGTATTCCGAAAACTAGTGGTGGAAGCCGAAAAGTTTGGACTGAGCCATCTGGAGTTTACTCAAAGCTATTATATCGGATTATTAATGATTCCGGTATTCTGGCTAACCGTATATCATGTTACCGACTTCTACCGCGATATCTATCGCCGTTCGCGGTTAAAAGATCTCTTCTACACTTTCAATACCAGCCTGCTGGGCAGTATCTTCATTTTCTTTGCCCTGATTCTCGATGATAGTGTGGCCTCCTACACCGATTACTACCGCGGCTTTTTAGTCTATTTCAGTAGCCACTTTTTCTTTACAGCCCTATTTAGAACCTTATTAACGACCCGCACTGCTTACCGTATTCGCAGCGGTAATATTGCCTTTAACAGTATCATGATCGGTAGCAATGAAAAGGCCGCCGAACTGTATGCCAAACTCGAAAGTGAAAGCAATCGAAAGACCGGACATAATTTTGTGGGCTTTGTAAGTGTCGATAATAATATTCGCTTCCTACTCGAAAAAAACCTGGAGCACTTAGGAAATCACAAGGCCTTGCCCAGCATCATTCGGGAAAAGGAAATTGAAGAAGTAATCATTGCCATCGAATCTTCGGAGCACCATAAAATGGAAGAGGTACTCAACCTCCTGGAAGAAAAGCCCGTTAAGATTAAGATGATCCCAGATACATACGATATCATTTCGGGCAAGGTGCGGATGGAATCTATGCGTTCGATTCCATTGGTGGAGATTAACCATCAATTAATGCCGGTTTGGCAAATGGTATTAAAACGCATATTTGATGTCGTTTCCTCCGCGTTGGTTTTAATTCTCTTGTCTCCCCTCTATTTTACGGTTATGCTGATTACCAAAATCAGTGATAAAGGACCGGTATTCTTCAAGCAAAAGCGGGTTGGTTTTCAGGGCAAGGAATTTTACATGTATAAGTTCCGTTCTATGGTGGTAGATGCCGAAGAGAATGGACCCCAATTAAGTAGCGAAAATGACGAACGCATCACCCCCTGGGGTAAAATTATGCGTAAGTACCGTTTGGACGAGCTGCCCCAGTTTTACAATGTCCTTACCGGCGATATGTCGATTGTGGGTCCCCGTCCCGAACGTAAATACTATATGGAGCTGATTTCGCAACATGCCCCTCATTACCGCTATTTGCAAAAGGTAAAACCAGGTATTACCTCCTGGGGAATGGTGAAATTTGGCTATGCATCCAATGTGGATGAAATGGTAGAGCGCCTTAAGTACGATGTGATTTACATCGAAAATATGTCTTTGCTCAACGACATTAAAATCCTTATCTATACGGTAATCATCGTATTACAGGGCCGTGGAAAATAAATTCGATCTCGAAGCCTTCAAGGCGAAAGCCAAACAAGAAAAGAAGGAAACCCGAAAAATTTTTTTGGATCTAAAAAAGCGTAAAGCGAAAATTCTGGATCAAGAATTCGCTGTTGCGCATGATGAGGTGTTTGCCAATTTCGATTGTTTAAATTGCGCGAACTGCTGTAAAACAGCTGGCCCTCGGCTTCTTCAAAATGATATTGATCGCATGGCCAAGCACTTAAGGCTCAAGCCCGGCGACTTTATGGATCAGTATGTAAAAGTAGATGAGGATGGCGACTGGGTAATGAATCAACTGCCCTGCCCCTTTTTAGGTGCTGATAATTATTGCAGTATTTATGAGGTTCGACCAAAAGCTTGTCGGGAATACCCGCATACCGATCGCAATCGCATGCATCAAATCCTCAATTTAACAGAGAAAAACGCCTCGCTCTGTCCGGCTGTATTTGAAATTAGTCGCAAGCTGAAAGCCCAATAAAATTGGCATTCTAAGCGCGAAAGCCTAATTTGGGGTTTTATTCCACCAAACATGCAAGACATTGATGCTATTCGGCTGAATTTCAGTGCCGATTCATTATTCCTTCTTAATATTTGCCTGGCCATAATCATGTTTGGCATTGCTCTGGAGATTCGATTTGAAGATTTTAAAATCATTCTTAAGAACCCCAAGCCCGCCGTACTTGGTCTCTTTAGTCAATTTTTACTACTCCCCTTCCTTACCTTCATTTTGATCAGCCTTTTAGAACCTCAACCCAGTATAGCTTTGGGTATGATTCTGGTCGCAGCCTGTCCCGGAGGTAATATCTCAAATTTTATGAGTCATTTGGGAAGGGCCAATGCAGCTTTATCGGTTGGACTTACCTCAGTGGCTACCTTTTTGAGTTTAATCATGACCCCCCTTAATTTTAAGCTCTATGGCTCTCTATATGAGCCTACCGCCTCCTTATTAAATCAAATACAGCTGGATTTTTGGGATGTTTCGAAAACCGTCTTTCTCATTATACTCGCACCACTTGCTATAGGCCTATGGGTGCAGTATCGCTTTCCTACAGCCGCAAAGAAAATGGCGCCTTTCTTCCGAATAGGATCTATCCTGCTTTTTATCGGCTTTGTTTTAATTGCATTCAAGAACAATTTCCAGGTCTTTTTAGATCATATTCACCTGGTTTTGGCCCTGGTGTTCTTCCATAACCTGATGGCCTTAGTCAGTGGTTATGCAGTGGGAGTTATTGGCGGATTGGAAATTCGGGACCGCAGAACGCTGGCCATCGAAACCGGTATTCAAAATTCCGGTTTAGGACTGGTCTTAATTTTTGCCTTTTTTGAAGGACTGGGTGGTATGGCCATGGTCGCCGCTTGGTGGGGCATATGGCATATTATAAGTGGCCTGGCTTTAGCTGGCTATTGGTCTCAAAAGCCCAGTGATCCGATACCCCTTAAAGAGCAATCGACTTAAATCCTTTTTGAAGGCTGGCCTCTCGCTTTATTTTGTCGGTAGCCGTAAATTCCAGTTTTGGAACCAATAAGATGGCCTTGGGGCGATTGGGTCCCTGCACCTGGCTTTTAATAGCGCTTGAGACAGAGTCATTAAAGTCGGATTCCTCCATTACCCATACCATTCTTTGGCCCAGTTCCAGATCCTCATGTCCCCATAAAAAACCGGGGGCTTCTAAATGCAATTGACTTTCTATTTCTTCTGGATATAACTTTAAGCCACCACTCAAAATCACATTATCCTTGCGTCCTTTCCAGATAAAATGCTGCGCATCAATCAGATCGACCACATCTTTGGTTTGAAGTCTATCCAAGCCTAGTGCCTTTGCTGTTATATGAAGACATTGCTCCTCATTCACACCAAAGCTCACACCTTCCATTGCCAGATAAGCCTCTGCCCTTTTAGGGTACAATGGCTTTAAAGCGACATGCGATAAGGTTTCAGTACTGGCATAGCTATGCCAAATTGCACAGGAAGGCTTTATATCATCCAATAAGCGAAGAGCAGCATTAGAAAGTGGTCCGCCGCCAATTAAGAAGGTCTTTACCTGCGACCAATGTTCCAGAGAAGCCACAAACTGATTGGGCACCATCGAAACAAAATCAATCTGCATTTCCGCTGGAATTTGCGCCAAAGGATTTCGAACCGGATCTACCGCCACTATTTCCGCATCTGCCAAAAAGGCTCTTATGGCAAGCATCATTCCCCCAATCTTATTCAGGGGCAAGGAGAGTAAAATTCGGCTTTGGTTATTTAAGGCGAAGAAGTCGACACTCAAATAGGCGGAAGCTAATATAGCCTCACGCTTAAAGCGCATGTCTTGAGCGGGACCGGTTGTGCCCGAGCTGCTAATTACAAATTCCGGTTCATCGGACAAAAACCAAGCATGCAAGGCTTCAATTTCTTGAAGGTAGGCTGATGATGCAAAGTTTTTTATTTTGATTTTCAAGACTTTAGATGTTTTTCAACTTTTTTTTAGGCCTATACCCAACCTAAACCAACTCGCCTCCGTTTCTCTTGTACAGTTCCTTATAGATTGGTTTAACAACCATTAGTACCCTGTTTAGTTAGAAAGCGCCGTTTCCCTACGGCGCTTTTTATTTTTAGCCCCTATCAGAATTGCAAATTGCTCAAATCCCATTCTTTTTCGGGATCATAGGCAATGGTACCTCGTACCAAATGCAAAGGCGATTCAAAGTTATTGGTATAGAGAGATCCGGTTCCCAAACCGGAAGCCATATGACCATATAGGTTATAATTCCACTGAGAAATTGCGCTCAAGCCATAATTAGATTCCAGGGCCGAAGTTACCCACCAACCGATACCGCGCTTTTCTGCTTCATCGATCCATTCTTCAGCCTTTTTGAAGCCTCCGAGAAAAGAAGGTTTTAAGATGATATAGCGCGGCTGAATTTTATCCAGCATTTCCTCTTTTCGCTGCCCCTCAAAAACTCCGATTAATTCCTCATCTAAAGCAATGGGCAATGGCGATTCTTTACAAATTCGGGCCAGATCCTTCCATTGACCCGCTTTTATAGGTTGCTCAATAGAATGTACTCTAAGATCATCCAATCGCTGCAGGATGGGCATTACATTTTTAGGACTAAAGGCACCATTGGCATCTACCCGCAATTGAATTTCATGCGGACCATAACGCTCTCTAACCTTTTCAATAAGCTTAATTTCTTGTTCAAGGTCTAATGCACCAATCTTCATCTTAATAACCAGATAGCCCTGCTCCAAGCGCTCTTCCAATTGGGATAACATAAAGTCTGGCTCCCCCATCCATATTAAACCATTAATCGGCTGGCGTTCGAAGCCATCGGTAAAATCACTGGGGAAAAGAATATGATTATCAGATTTGAAATCCAATAAAGCCATTTCCAATCCACCTTGAATGCTGGGCCAAACATCGAGTTCGGAAATCAAACTCAAGGCACGATCGTAAGAATCAATCTGTTTGCAAACCTCATGTAACTTCGACTCATAATCCGGGCGATCGTCAGCACTGAGACCTCTTAAAATCCCGCATTCACCCAGACCCTTTATCCCATCACCTTCGAGACGAATAAAATACGAATCCTTCAGGCCTAAGGTTCCCCGAGAAGTACCCGCGGGCCGCCTAAATTCGAGCGTATATTTGGTCCAGCTAGCCTTCATATAGCTTTACCCAAGCCGAACAGCAAAGCAAAAAACAAAGTGGTGAGGGCCATTTGTTTCAGAAGCGGTTCATAATCGAGAGGGCGGCTCGCTTTTAAAACTTTTTTGAGGTTGAGGAATAACAGCGGTAAAGTTAAGAAGTAAAGGTTTTGCCAATTGGTAGTGGGGTGAATACGATTGTATAAAAATGCCAGATCAAAGGCTCCAATCACCAGCAAGAAGTGATAGCCTTTGGCTCCCCTTTCGCCCAGTTTAAGGGCCAGGGTGTTTTTTCCGCTGCGGGCATCCCCTTCGCGGTCGCGCATATTGTTCAAGTTTAAAACGGCCATCGCCAAAAAGCCCAAACTTCCAGCAGGTAATAAAATGCTATAGTCCCATGTACCGGTTTGCAAGTAATAGGAACCACCTACACCTACGATCCCAAAAAAGAGCAGGACAAAAACATCTCCTAAACCAGAGTAACCATAGGCCTTATCCCCTACCGTATAAGAAATTGCTGCCCAGGTAGCCAACAAACCCAAGAGCGTAAAAGCTAATTGATAATAGAAACCTAAATCCCGACAAGCGTAGAAGCTCAAAGTGGTACCGAACAATACGGATAAAACACTAAAAAGTACTACCGCCTTTCGCATAGCGGCCACCGAAATTAAACCACTGGCCGTCGCTCTGGCTTCACCAATTCGATCGGCATCAGTACCCTTTACACCATCGCCATAATCGTTGGCATAATTCGATAATACTTGATAGCATAGCGTGGTTAGTATGCTTAAAAGGAATACCCAAATATCAAAGCTAGCCCGAGAATAAGCTAGTAAGCTACCCAGAATAATGCTTGCAAAAGCCAATGGCAGCGTGCGAAGTCTCGCCGCTGCAATCCATACCTTATACCCCGACATCCTAAATTTTGAAACGCAAATATAGACCTTAGAATCACATCCACTTATCCTTATTGGATTCGATGCAATAGGCCAGGTAATCATAAAGCTCCCGACTAGCCTCTACCGGCAAATGAGACATCCTTAATGTGCCTGCTGCCGTATGAAACTGAAAACTGCTGATCCCCCGATACTTCTGAATTAAAGATTGGTTTAATCCTAAATTTTGAAGCTTGTAATTGGGAATTAATATTCGTTTGGGAAAAACATAACCCCGTCGAATTTCCAAATAATTGGCATTTACTCTTAAACTTATGCTTCGCCAGTATTGGTAGCTTAAAAAGCCCACTAAAAGCACAAATAATGGTAAGGGAGCGTAAAAGATAATGCCTACCTGCTCGAGATAGAATATCGCCGCCAGAATCAAAGCGGGTATCAAACCGAAAAACAGGCTCCGCTGAATGAACAAAATGCGATGGGGACTATAGTAACTGTACTTTGAGCCCTTACGATTGGGATAATGCGTTTGAATTATTTTGAGCAAAGCTCTGGCTTTTAAACCAGGAATGCCTATTAATTTCCGATCGTTTACGCCTTGGGTTCCGGCCTGCTTCACCTTTAAAGTGCGATAGCCTAAAATCTTTCGCAGAGGATTAGACTCCCAAAAGAAATACTGAATTTTTTCATAGGGCACATTAAAGCTATTGCGACTAAAGAGTCCCGACTCTATATCCAAACCTTCCTTTCCCAGGTAAAAGCGGAAATCATAATAACGCAAAATGCTAACAATCAACGACGATACTACCGATATCACCAAAAAGACTAAAAAGGCTATTGGCAATAAGATCACCCATTTGGTAACTAAGGCATTAGCCGTTTCCTTAAAGAAAGGTTCAAAAGGTTTAATCAAATAATCTTCAAATTGCCAGATATAACCATTTACGATGGCAAAGAGTAATAAGCCGGATCGAAGGTGATTTTGGGTAAGTCCTACGCTCATCAAATCACGAAGGGAAAGGCGTAATAAAGGCTGCCGATCTTTTAGTGGCAACTCCTTTTCTGCTGTTTCCTCGCTTGCATCATCTTCCTCTTTTAAGTCATAGCGCCTTTGCATGAGGAATTCCCTGAGACTTGCGGCATACTCCTTAGAAAGGGCCGGAATATTAATTTCCTGGGCTACACTACCTGCGGTATCAATCTTTAAACCCACCAGGTTTAAAATCCTTTGTAGCACATTTTGCTTGGTATTTACGCTCTGAATCCGAGCAAAAGGAACCGTAATCTTCTCTTGCTTTAAGATCCCTTTTTCAATGATGAAATTATCCCCACTTACATAAAAGTAGAACTTGAGGTATTGCAGGTAACTGTAAACTAAAAAGAAAAGGGCCAGAATCACACCCCAGCCTTGATAGCCCATTCCCAATACCGAAAAATCGCGGCCCAGGTTAACCACTACTACGGCCAGTACAAAATTGATGGCGCGCCTTAAGTTTTGAAAGAAAATGATGGCTACCCCAAGTGTTGCTTGTCGCTTGGGTTCGTGTAAATCGAGATTATTCATACTCAGCGCTAAGCTTGGTAATATAATCGCGCACTTTAATAGCATCTTCCTTCCGCAAACCTCTAATATCCAAATCACTGGAAGTCCCACCTGCAGTAAAAACTCTAACGGTAGCCAGATCAAAAAGGCGCCCTAAAAGGCCCTGACTAAACTCGCAATGCTGCACCCGATTTAAGGGAACCGTGGTCATTCGATGTACAATCCAGCCGCGACGAAAAGACACATCCATGCTGCGTATGGAATAACCTCGGTATTTAAAGCCCACACTTTCCAATACCAATACCAGAAACAATATTCCCAATACAGGATATAGCCAATAGCCAAAATGCATTTTTCCGAAAAGGCTAATGCTGGCCCCTACTCCACTTATTAATAGCAAAAAAAGAACCCTTCCGGTGATACGATAATAAAGGTAATCCCTCTCCAGGCCTTTAAAATCTCGATCCTCTAAACGAGGAATATCGTGAAGCTTAAGATTTAAATTTTCGAGCAGCATCTAGTTCGATTTTAGAAACTGAAAATAGTTTTTTAATACATCTGGACTTTCCACCCTGGGGGTTTTAATTTCCAAAATGGCTAATCCATCCAAAGCAAAGAAGCTTTCTATGCCTTTGGCCAAATCTTCTTCTCTGCTAATTTCTTGATAGCTTATGCCATACATTTTGGCTACTGCCGACAAGTTTAATTGGTGTTGCGTTTCCTGAAAACGCTCAAAGTCCTCAATTTTATCAGGGCCCTTAATAATGCGGAAGATATTTCCACCTTCATTATTAATGACAATCACCTTAAGGTTTTGAGGTAAACGGTCATTCCAAAAAGCGGCATTATCGTATTGAAAAGCTACATCACCGCTAATCAATACCACGGGGTCCTGCGTATTTAAAGCATGACCAATGGCGGTAGAAGTACTGCCATCAATACCACTGGTGCCTCGATTGGCATAATGGCGTACATCATCCCGATGATCGAATAATTGAGCATAGCGAATACCGGCACTATTGGCACTGTGCAGTACGGTAGATTGAGGTAAATGTTGCAGTAATTCGGCATAGACCTTTAAATCACTGTATTCACAGTTTTCAAGGTAGTCTTTATGCAACTGAGCTCTGGATTCTTCCAGTGCCCAAACCTTTTGCACCCAAGTATTAGCTTTGGCTCGTACACGTTCACTCAATTGCTGAAAAAACCAACTGGCCTTACAATCTAAATTAAGGGTGAGCTTATGAAAGGTATCTTTAAAAATCTCATCTTCGGTAAAATGCCAATGCGGAAAATCTCCTGATTTTCGCAAATAGGCTTTCACCATTTTACTTACAATTTCTCCACCCAGGCTGATCAGTAAATCGGGCTGCAATAGGGCCGCCTCTTCCTCACCAAGCGTATTAACCATCCGATCAATACTGTGTACCCCCGGAATATGATTTAGATTGGAAAGCGTTTCACTCAGGAGCAAAAAAGGCCTTTTTTCCAACAGTGAAGCCAGGGCTTGTTCCAATGCCGGATCCGGACTCATCTGCCCTACCAAGATCATTGGGCGCTTAGCCTGCTCAAAGCTTTGGACTAATTCACTTAGGTCGGCCTCGTTCAAATGACGTTCGGTAGCCGGGCGACGAATAATCCGAAATTGCTCTTCGGGTCCCTCAAATTCATCGTATAGGGGCTCATCAAATGGTACATTAATATGTACTGGCCCTTTGTGTAAATTAAGTAAAGCCTCCTGGCTGATGCGCAAATTATACTGCCGAGCCAGATCGTCTTGGGGTTCACGAATCAAGTTTGCTTCTCCTAAAATATGCTTGCCATATATACCCTCTTGCATAATGGTTTGCCCGGCACCTTGACCGATCCATTCCCGGGGACGATCAGCAGTAATTACCACCAGAGGGACTTTTTGATAATAGGCCTCGGTAACGGCAGGTAAAAAATTAGCGGCGGCAGATCCACTGGTGCAAATCACGGCGGCAGGTTTACCTTTTTCAAGGGCCATACCCAATGCCGTAAAAGCCGCGGCTCTTTCATCAGGAATGGAATATGTTTCGAAGCCCTCAGCCATGCAGGCATAGATTAAGGGAGCATTGCGACTACCCGGTGCTACCACTAAATTCTCACATTCGTGAGCTTTTAAAACATGGGCCAACAAGCGGGCATTATATAAGGATGATGTTTTAGACATTTTGCTTTTCAAGCGCTTTGAGGATGGTTTGGGCCTTGGCTTCCGTTTCCTTCCATTCGTCCATGGCCAGGCTTTGTGCGGTAATGCCACCTCCTACATAAAGATTTAAGTTTTGCAGGCTGCTGTATTCTGCACATCGCAAGTTTACCCAAAATTGCGCAGATGACCGCTCTAAATGGCTCCAACCGAAATATCCGGTGTAGAAGCGCCGATCGTAAAGTTCATTTTTCAAGATAAAATCCATCGCCCAGGCTTTAGGACTCCCCCCTACTGCCGGAGTAGGGTGTAATTCTTTCACAAAGCTTTCTGCCTCAAAGGAAATTCCAGCTTTGGCCTGAATGGCATTGTAGAGATGGGCTAAATTTCCCGCCCTTTTAATTTCGGTTTCCCCGCCTTTTATGGCTTCAATATTGGCTTGAGATTTTAGCAGAGCGATAATACTTCGACTTACAATCGCCTGTTCTTCCCGCTCTTTGGCGGTGAATGTATCTCGGTCTTCCCATTTACGGGTTCCCGCCAAACTGGCTATTTCAAGATTCCCTTCATTCAAACTTAAAAGATTCTCTGGGCTGGCTCCCAGCCAGGTTCCTGCTGCCGGATGTGAAAACAGATACACGGCCGCCTGAGGATACAGTGCATCCATTTGCTCCAAAACCTGCAATGGACTCCATTCCGTTTGGGCGGAGAACAATCTGGAAATCACCACTTTGGCCCCTTCCCCATTTTGCAAGGCCAGAATTGTTTTATTCAATAAAGCGAGTTGTGCTTCTTTATCAGGTGCTTCCTGATGGGGATGGAAATGCCAATTTTGAAATTCATAGGGCGCGCAAGCTTCCAGGGCAATTTGCAATTTTTGATCCCCTCTAAAATTCACGAAATGAAAAAGCTCTGGCGAATTTTGGTTTTCTCGATAGAACTGAAGCTTTTCTCCAGGTGCCCGATAGGCTAAAAATAGCTTGGATTCTGCCATTCCTATTTCCGCTTGGACTGCTGTAATACCATATTGGTCAATTTACAATGCGAAATCAAACGATCTTCGACATCGCGAACCTCAATTTCCCACAGGTGAGTGCTTTTTCCTTGATGTAAAATTCGGGCCGTTCCATAAACATTACCCTCTCGAATGGATCGTAAATGATTACAGCTTAATTCGATTCCTACAACCGCCTCCTTCTGGGGATCAATTAATATATAACTGGCGGCACTTCCCAAACTTTCGGCTAAAGCCGCGATGGCTCCACCATGTAATAAACCCATGGGTTGATGTACCCGACTATTAACCGGCATAGTTGCTTTTAACATGGGGGGATCTATGGAAACATCGGTATACTCAATATTCAAGGTCTCCATTAAAGTATTATGATTGCCCTTGGCAAACAAGGCCAGAACTTCCTCTTTATTCATCCTGCATTTTTCTACAGCGAATTTACGGTCAATCCCATAAATTCACCGTCTTTAAGCATAAACATCCGCTATGGCCAGAGAACTCAAAACAAAAGAAAATGACCTTCCTGTAGAAGATTTTATCAATTCACTGGAAAATGAAAAACAAAAAGAACAATCCTATACACTCTTAGAGCTCTTTAAAAGTATCAGTGGCTCCGAGGCACGAATGTGGGGTGGCAGTATTATTGGCTATGGACATTACGATTATGTTTACAGCAGCGGGCAAAGCGGCACCTGGATGCGTGGAGGCTTTTCGCCCCGCAAGGGTAAATTCTCCCTCTATATCATGAGTGGTTTTAGCCATTATGGTGAGATTCTAAGTCGATTAGGAAAATATAAAACCGGAAAATCCTGCCTCTATATCAATAAACTGGAGGATGTAGATATGGAGGTTTTAAAGGAATTAATTGCCGGAAGTTTCCAATACATGCAAGAAAAGTACCCGGAAGGCGCTTAAAGCCATAATCTCTAAGCCTAGCTTACTATCTTTGCCAGCCCAAAAAAGAAGGGATCATGATAGAAATTACTTTACCAGACGGCAGCAAGAAGGAGTATCCGGAAGGGAGCTCAGCCATGGACGTAGCAAAAAGCATCAGTCACGGACTGGCGCGCAATGTACTTTCAGCTAGCTTTAATGGCACGACGGTAGAGGCTAATGATCCCCTTCCCGGCAGTGGTGACCTGGTTCTTTATACCTGGGATAATCCGGAAGGAAAAAAGGCCTTTTGGCACTCTTCTGCCCACCTTTTAGCTCAAAGTCTGGAACAATTATATCCAGGCATTAAGCTTACCATCGGGCCTGCGATCGACAATGGTTTTTACTATGATGTAGATTTTAATGGTCATGACTTTGGTGAAAGTGACTTTGCCAAATTGGAGAAAACCATGCTCGAGAATGCCCGTCAGAAATCGGAGTTTAAGATGCGGGCGGTTTCCAAAGCGGATGCACTTTCCATGTACGAAGGCAATCCCTTTAAAACCGAATTGATCGAGAATCTGGAAGATGGCACCATTACTTTCTGTGATCATGCAGAGTTTACCGACTTATGTAGAGGTGGACATATTCCCAATACCGGCTTTATTAAAGCGGTAAAAATTATGAATGTGGCCGGAGCTTACTGGCGCGGAAACGAACATAATCCCCAATTAACTCGGGTTTATGGTGTTTCTTTCCCAAAAGCTTCGATGCTTACTGAATACCTGGAATTACTAGAAGAAGCCAAAAAGCGCGACCACCGTAAACTGGGTAAAGAATTAGAACTCTTCACCTTTTCGCAAAAGGTTGGTCAGGGCTTACCTTTATGGTTGCCTAAGGGAGCCGAATTACGCGAGCGCCTGGAGCAATTTCTTAAAAAGGCGCA
Source organism: Flavobacteriales bacterium UBA7878 (assembly GCA_002501205.1). GTDB lineage: Bacteria > Bacteroidota > Bacteroidia > Flavobacteriales > Schleiferiaceae > Croceimicrobium. Next base: position 1,763 of record DLRW01000085.1, on the reverse strand, counting down.
GCGTGCAGCAGGCTACGATCCCGTTATTACCCCACATATTGGTAATAAGGAATTGTATGTAACCAGCGGGCATTACGCCAAATACGGTAAAGACAGTTTTCAGCCTATCCATACTCCGGAAGAGAATGAGGAGTACCTTTTAAAACCCATGAACTGTCCGCATCACTGCGAGATTTATAAAAGTCAACCCCGCTCCTACCGCGATTTACCCATACGCTTTGCGGAATTCGGTACCGTATACCGCTATGAGCAAAGTGGTGAATTGCACGGTTTAACCCGCGTGCGTGGTTTCACTCAAGATGATGCCCATATCTTCTGTACTCCCGATCAATTAAAAGACGAGTTCAAGAAGGTAATTGATCTGGTATTATACATTTTCAGAACTCTGGATTTCCAAAGTTATACTGCTCAGGTTTCCTTGCGGGATCAGGAAGATCGCTCCAAGTACATCGGCAGCGATAGCAATTGGGAAAAAGCGGAAAATGCAATTAAAGAGGCGGTAATCGAGAAAGATTTGGACTATGTGGTAGAATATGGCGAAGCCGCCTTCTATGGTCCCAAACTCGACTTTATGGTAAAAGATGCACTGGGTCGCCAGTGGCAATTAGGAACCATTCAAGTAGATTACAATTTACCTGAGCGCTTTGAATTAGAATATAAGGGTTCCGATAATGAGAACCATCGTCCGGTTATGATTCACCGTGCCCCCTTTGGGAGCATGGAGCGCTTCGTGGCGGTACTGCTGGAACACTGCGGTGGCAACTTCCCTTTGTGGCTGATGCCCACCCAAATAGCAATCCTTCCGATTTCAGATAAATACTTGGATTATGCCCAGAAAGTTTCAGGATTGCTTAAAAATTACGAACTTCGCGCCCTCGTTGACGAGCGTG
>DLRW01000085.1:0-557 GCA_002501205.1 Flavobacteriales bacterium UBA7878 | reverse complement strand
CCTCGTTGACGAGCGTGCTGAAAAAACTGGCCGTAAAATTCGAGACGCGGAAGTTTCCAAAATCCCTTATATGTTAATTGTTGGGGAGAAAGAAGCGGCAGAAAACACAGTCTCCGTGCGGAAACACGGCGGAGAAGATCTAGGCAGCATGTCTTTACAAGCATTTGTGGAACATGTAGATGCGCAGATCAACGATGAAATAGGTGAATTTGAAGTATAACTAAATAGAATAATTCTGGCTAAGAGATTCCACCACAGAAGAAGAGGACCGAGAAGGGAACCTCAGGAAGACAAACACAAGATCAACGAGAAGATCAACTATCCTAAACTACGGGTGGTTGGTGAAGATGTAGAACCCGATATTTACTCCACAAAAGAGGCATTGAAAATTGCCCTCGACCGAGGTTTGGATTTGGTGGTGATTACGGAGAAGGCAGATCCTCCCGTAGCAAAGGTCATCGACTACAAGAAATTTCTCTACGACCAGAAAAAGAAACAAAAAGAGATCGCTCAGAAGGCGCAAAAAACGGTGGTTAAAGAAATCCGTTTTGGCCCCA
>DLRW01000063.1:1128-31853 GCA_002501205.1 Flavobacteriales bacterium UBA7878 | reverse complement strand
GCCTCAGCAGCTTTTTCAGCATGTCTCTTTTTTATAATATCATGATATACTAGACCACCATAACTATGAATTGCATTAACAATATCAGGTACTGCACCTAGAGAGGTTATAATTAAAGGTACTTTGTGTTTAACACAAATATCTAAATCTGCTTTAACTCTAATATTAGAGGGATGAACAATTAGATTTACACCGAATGGTGCAGGTTTAATACCAGTCTTTTTTTCATAATCAGCCAATTCATCTTTTATTTGAATAACCCATTCCTCAAAACCTTCAGATGTTCTTTGATTAAGTGCTGGAAATGTACCAACTATTCCATTTTTACAACACTCAATTACAAGTCTTGGCCCAGAAATTAAAAAAAGGGGAGCTGCAATTACAGGTATGCTTAAATCTTTATAAAAATTATTATCCATTATTTCTTTTTTTACATGACCACTCAAAATCAAACTCTGAAACAAGATCTCCTGTTTCATCATACCCCTTAGCTTTAAACCAAGCTTTTGAAGTAATATTTTGAATTGTCAAGTTAATTAGTTTTTTTGCGTTTTCACCTTCTTCACAAGTAAAAGTTATTTTTCCAACTGCCTTTTTATGAAAGTTTGATTTATTTCCGACAAGAAGCATTGAGATGTTAGCATTAGAATCTTGAATACATTTTGTAAGTAACATCCCTGTTGTTAATTCTGCAGCCATTCCTTGAACAGCCCAAAACATTGATCGGTAAGGATTCTGGTTAATCCATTTAAATTTAACTTTTACTTCACATCTAGAATCATTGATTAATGAAAGTCTAACACCACTTAGCCAAGCTGCTGGCAACTTAAAAAGCATCCATCTATTTATTTTACTAGGTGAGTTTATCATTTAGAAAAAATATAGTTCTAATATAAAAAAAGATTGTCCAAAGTATTATAAAACTTAGAACAATCTAAATTAGTGATCGCGATAGGATTCGAACCTATGACCGTCTGCTTAGAAGGCAGATGCTCTATCCAGCTGAGCTACGCGACCTTATTTCTATATTGTCGCGAGGCGAAGCTGCCTGTCTCGATATTACCGAGAAGCTACGCGACCTTTGGTCTTCCTAATTAAATTAGGGCTGCAAAAGTAAAACTAATTCCCTAGCCCCGCCAAGGCATTTTGCAATTTCATAGCTTAGAGGCTTCAATTTCCAACCATGACCTTTAAGTTTCTCAAAGAAGATCTCTCTGCCTCCCTGGTAGTTTTCTTAGTAGCAGTACCCCTTTGCTTGGGTATTGCCGTAGCCTCCGGGGCATCGCCCCTCTCTGGTTTAATTGCCGGTTTAGTGGGCGGTATTGTGGTTGGGAGTATTTCCGGTTCACAATTGAGTGTTAGTGGTCCGGCAGCCGGTTTAACCGCTATTGTCTTAGATGCCATTACCTCCCTTCCCACCTTTAATGCCTTCCTGCTTGCGGTGGTAATTGCAGGAATCATTCAGTTTTTATTGGGCAGCTTCAAAGCTGGGGTCATTGGTTACTACTTCCCGACCGCCGTAATTAAAGGCATGCTTTCGGCTATTGGACTGATCCTAATCCTCAAGCAAATTCCACACGCCTTGGGCGATGATAAAGACTATGAAGGGGATAGTTCCTTTATCCAATTCGACGATCAAAATACCTTTACCGAAATTGTAATGGCCATCCAAAACCCAGCCATGGGTGCGGTTATCATTACCCTGGTCGCACTGGCCCTGCTTATTCTGTTCGATAGCCAATTCTTTAAACGCTTCTCCATATTTAAGATCATTCCCCCTGCCCTTTTGGCTGTACTGAGTGGCGTAGGTCTCAATAGCCTTTTTGCTGCCTACAAACCCGAATGGGCCCTGCAAGACCTACATTTGGTAAGCATCCCCACCAGTGAGGATTTAAGCGGACTCTGGGCTCAATTTAGCTTTCCGGATTGGTCGCATTTCAGCAATCCTGATATTTATGTTATTGCCATTACTATTGCCCTGGTTGCTAGTATTGAGACCCTCCTGAGCATCGAAGCGGCAGATAAGCTAGATCCTAAGAAAAGGATTACCCCCGCTAACCGCGAATTACAGGCTCAAGGTGTAGGTAATATGCTAAGTGGTATCCTGGGCGGATTACCCGTTACCGCTGTAATTGTGCGCTCCTCAGCCAATGTTAGCTCTGGAGCTCAAACCAAGCTCTCCGCTATTTTCCACGGTATATGGATTGTGCTTAGCATCATCTTCCTGGCCGATATCATGAATCTCATTCCCCTCTCTGCCCTGGCTGCCGTTCTATTAATGGTGGGCTACAAATTGGTAAAACCTTCCTTGGTTAAGTCCATGTATAAAAAGGGACTCAATCAATTTATTCCTTTTATCGTAACCATTGTAGCCATTCTCCTTACGGACTTACTTATTGGAATCGGCATTGGTATGGTAGTGATGGTTTTCTACATCCTAAAATCGAATTTCATCAGTGCTGTGCACTTTGAAAATTTGGGAGAAAATAAAATCCTTATTCGCCTCAACAAAGACGTTTCCTTCCTCAATAAAGCGCTAATCCTCGATCATTTGGAAAAGGTACACAGCGGAGCCGAAGTAACCCTGGATGCCCGTCGTGCTGAATTTATCGATATGGATATTCAGGAGGTGATTGATGATTTTGTGCAATCTGCCCCCGAACGGGATATTAAAATTGATTATCGGCCTTTTATTCAGCACTAAGCGACCCAGCCTCAATCTGCTTTAGAAAATCTTGTACCCGAGCTTTATAAGATCGAGAAACCGGAATTTCAGTTCCTCCTATACTCACTTCGGTGGGATGGACGCTTTGAGCCTGCTCCGGATTAATAATAAAGGACCGATGCACTCGTAAAAAACCCTGCGGCAAACGCTCCTCTAATTGTGAGATTCGCTCACGGGTTTGCAATTGCTCCTGCTCCATATAAAAGGTACACTGCTCATTCTTGCTTTCGATATACAGCAATTTGCGTAGATCGATCTTGATTTGCTTCCGATCCGAGATTAATTCGAACCATAAAGGACCTTTTTCGTCTTCTTGCAAAACCTTGACGGGACGAAACAATCGATCCTGAACCAAAGTAAAGAAGAGCATATAGAGCCAAAGAAATACGGGATTCACCAGAACCTTGGGCAGGCGATCAAATTGCAATTCGAATATGAACCAATAGGCCCCTACCATGCCCAACCATTCTATGTAAAGAGAAAAAAGCAGGAGGTAGAATAAATGCAGCCAACGCCAATTACTTTGAGACCTTCGCCATAGTAGCAAGCCATAGTTCATCAAAGCCGCCCCAGGTAATAGAAAAGTAGCCAGCATTAAAGCAGCCGAAAAGCTCCCTAAAAGGCTCTGGTAAATGAGGGTCATGACCAGCAAAGCGATCAACCAGAATGAAATTTGTTTCAGTACTTTCACGCTGTAAATATGCAGCGAAATCCCTCTGTATACAAGGAAGCACGGGTTTTAACCTTTTAGTTTCGGGTTTCGACTTTGCAGGAAATGGGCCTTTTGAACGTGATTTGAAGCAAACAAAAAACAAATTATCATGCTAGAGTTTTTTTACATGGGCGGTCCTCTTTTTATGAGCTTGATCAGCCTGGCCCAAATTGCAATGTTCATCGCTATGATCCTACACTTTCAGGGTAAAGACACCCGACATCTGGTACGTGAAGCAGGTTTGCTTGCTCTTGCCCTGGGAATCCTCGGGCAGCTTATTGGACTTTTCGAGGCCTTTAAAGGTATTGAGCAAATGGGTGGGGTTTCTTCCGCCATGCTCGCAGGAGGACTAAAGGTATCTATGATTACCACCCTCTATGGCTTAGTAGGCTTTATCATCAGTAGATTATATCTCTTGATCCGCAAGTAAGCCGGTCTAAAAAAGAAAAGCGGTCCGAATGGGACCGCTTTCTTTATCTATTTGGAGTATTATCCTCCGAAGTCGTCGAAACTTACATTTTCAGGTGGTACACCCCAATCGTCGCACATCTTTAATACGGCGGCGTTCATCATAGGAGGTCCACAGAAATAGAACTCAATTTCCTCGGGTTCAGCATGCTTAGAAAGGTACTGATCGATTACCGCCTGGTGTACAAAACCGGTAAATCCATCCCCTTCTTTATCATCAACACTTTTCTTCTCTGTCCAGTTATCTTCTGGTAAAGGCTCAGAAAGAACAACGTGGAACTGGAAGTTCGGGAATTCCGCTTCAATTTTCTGGAAATCATCCAGGTAGAAAAGCTCACGCTTAGAACGACCACCGTACCAGTAGCTTACTTTACGGCCGGTCTTTAAGGTGTGGAATAAGTGGAATAAGTGTGAACGCATTGGCGCCATACCTGCACCACCACCGATATAAAGCATCTCAGCCTCTGTTTCTTTAATAAAGAACTCTCCGTAAGGTCCGGATACGGTAACCTTATCACCGGGCTTTTGATTAAATACATAAGAAGAACAGATACCAGGATTTACATCCATCCATCCGTTTTTAGCGCGATCCCAAGGTGGAGTAGCAATACGGATGTTCAACATCACGATATTACCTTCTGCAGGGTGGTTGGCCATAGAGTAAGCACGGAAGATGGGCTCATCATTCTTCATCTTCAGATCCCAAAGACCAAATTTATCCCACTCCGATTGGAAGTCGTCAGGCTTACGTCCTAAACGTGGGTGAGCGGTAATATCGATGTCCTTATAATCTACTTCACAAGCAGGAACATCAATTTGGATATAACCACCGGCTTCGAAATCGAGGTTCTCACCTTCCGGTAATTTAACCACGAATTCTTTAATAAAGGAAGCTACGTTGTAGTTAGAAACTACTTCACACTCCCATTTCTTAATACCAAAGATTTCCTCTGGAACGTGGATTTTCATATCCCCACGCACCTTCACCTGGCAACCTAAACGCCAGTTCTCTTGTACTTCTTTACGAGTAAAGTAACCTACCTCGGTAGGAAGGATTTCACCACCGCCATCGAGTACCTGACATTTACACATGGCACAAGTACCACCACCACCGCAAGCTGAAGGAAGGAAAATTTTCTCGTTTCCTAAGGTGGTTAATAATGTATTACCGGAGTCTACCTGACGGTCTTCGCCGTTGATATTCAAAGTAACTGGTCCACTGGGAGAAAGCTTGGCTTTGGCGCCCAGAAGTACAGATACCAACAGAATAATCAGTAAAAAGAAGACTACGATACTGGAAATGATAACCGTACTGGTCGATAATAATACCATCAGTTCTTAATTTCTTAGTTACAATTTAATTCCCATGAAGGCCATGAAGGCGATTCCCATCAATCCGGTTACGATAAAGGTAATTCCCAAACCACGCAATGGAGCTGGAATATGAGAGTAACGGATTTTTTCACGAATAGCGGCAATGGCAACAATAGCCAGGAACCAACCCACTCCACTACCTAAACCGAATACAGTAGCTTCACCAATGGTATTATAGTTACGCTCTTGCATAAAGAGGGCACCACCCAGGATCGAACAGTTTACCGCGATCAATGGCAAGAAGATACCCAAGGCTCCATAAAGAGCCGGTGCAAACTTCTCTACCACCATCTCTACTAATTGCACCATAGAGGCAATTACAGCGATAAACATGATAAAGCTTAAGAAGCTTAAATCCACCTCCGCGAATTCAGGTCCTAACCAGCTTAAAGCGCCTTCTTTTAAAATATAATTTTCCAGTAAGTAGTTCACTGGTACGGTAATGCCTAATACAAAGATTACCGCTGCTCCTAAGCCCACCGCAGTATTTACTTTCTTCGATACTGCCAAGTAAGAACACATGCCTAAGAAGTAGGCAAAGATCATGTTCTCAACAAAGATGGATTTTACAAATATGTTTATTAACTCTTGCATGATGGCTTAGTTTTCTTCGATCAATTCAGTGTTACGTGAACGCTGTACCCAAATGATAATCCCTACAGTGATAAGGGCCATTGGAGGTAAAAGCATTAAACCGTTATTACTGTAAAAACCTCCTTCACTTAAGTACCAGGACTCAGGTACAATTTGAAATCCGAATAATTGACCGGATCCCAATAATTCACGGAAGAAAGCTACGGTTAATAAGATCCAGGCATAACCAAAGGCATTACCTAAACCATCGAGGAAAGATTTCCAAGGCGTATTCCCTAAGGCGAAGGCCTCGAAACGTCCCATGATAATACAGTTGGTGATAATCAGACCTACGAATACCGAAAGCTCCTTACTTACATCGTATACATAAGCTTTCAATACCTGGTCTACCAAGATTACCAAGCTGGCTACTACAACCAATTGCACGATAATCCGGATTCGGTTGGGAATCAGGTTACGCATTAAAGAGATCACTACGTTACCGGCACTCAATACGAACAATACCGACAGCGACATTACCAAAGCCGGATAGAGCTTTACGGTAATCGCAAGGGCCGAGCAGATACCCAAAACCTGAACGGTAATCGGGTTACTGTCGTTTAGGGGGTCCGTAATCAGTTTGCGGTTCTTCTTGCTAAAGAGCGCTTCACGCTCCTTCTTTACTTCTTGTACTTCCGCCATGATTCTATTGATCGATAGTTGCTAAACGATTATCTTCCATAGTACCAGCTGAGGCTGTTTTCACAGTCTTCAAGTAGTCTACATAACTCTTCATGCAGTCAGAGATCATAGTTTGAACTCCCACTGAAGTAATAGTTCCACCGCTGATACCATTTACCTGGTGCTCGCCGGAGGCATTACCTTTCATAACTTCAATTCCGGTGAAAGAACCATTGTCCTCCAACATTTCCTTTCCAGGGAAAAGACTGGTAAATCCTTCACCTTTAATCTCAGCTCCTAAACCTGGAGTTTCCGATTTGTGATCGAAAGTAGCTCCGTAAATGGTGCTTACATTCTTCTCCAAAGAGATATATCCCCAGATCGGACCCCAAAGGCCTTTTCCACGCATCGGGATGATGTAGTAAGTTTCACCGTCCTTTTCAGCAATGTATAAAGGGGCATTACGCTCCATTGGCGCTTTAGCTACCTCTTTAGACATCTCCACATCAAAAGCTGCAATTCCACTAACTTCTTTGGAGTTATTGATCACAACTTCTTTGGTGATGTACTTATCATAAGCTTCCTCAGCTTCCTCACGCGATACTTCAATATTGATGGAAGAAAGGATGTTTTGCATCTTCTCCAAACGGATATTGTTATCCTGCATGGGTTTTAAGCTGGTGGCGGCAAAAGAAAGCAGAGCCGCTACTACGATCACCATGACCGCAGCGAAGGTAAATGTGTATGAATTCTTATTAACGTCCATCTTATGCTGCTTTTACGGTTGCCAAACGTTTTTTACGCTTGTTGATATTAGCCTGAATTACATAGTGGTCGATCAGAGGAGCCATTACGTTCATAAAGAGAATGGCCATCATAATACCTTCTGGATAAGCCGGGTTAAATACGCGAATCATAATCGCGAAGAAACCTACCAGGAATCCGTAGATCCATTTACCACGGTTGGTTTGAGCGGCTGAAACCGGATCAGTTGCCATGAAGACAATACCGAAAGCAAAACCACCCATGATTAAGTGTTGCCATCCTGGTAAACTCATGAAGGATTGTTGCTCAGGAGAGATCGCATGTGGAGCAAAGGCATTGAAAAGGTATCCCATAGCCAAAGCGCCAATCACACCACTCAACATAATTCTCCAGCTGGCAATACCAGTGTACAACAAGATTGCGGCACCAATTAAAATGGCCACCGTAGAAGTTTCACCGATAGATCCGGGAATAAAACCCATGAACATATCCCAAACTGAGTACTGCACATCTCCGCCAGTGGCGTAAGATCCTAAAACAGTAGCGCCAGAGAATCCATCTACTACAGACTGACCAGCATCTGCGCTGGTGTTGATCCATACTTTATCACCACTCATATAAGTAGGATAAGCAAAGAAGGCAAATGCACGAGCGGTTAAAGCGGGGTTCAGGATGTTCATCCCGGTACCACCGAATACTTCTTTACCAATAACAACGGCAAAGATTACCGAAACGGCTACCATCCACAGCGGAATATCGATTGGCATAATCAAAGGAATCAACATCCCTGATACCAGATAACCCTCCTGAATGGAGTGTTTCTTAATGATACAGAAGATAAATTCTACCCCCAATCCTACCCCGTAGGATACGATGAGCATTGGAACGATTCGCATCGCACCCCAAAGGAATTTATCACCAAAAGTCATGGTTTCAGCCAGACCTAAGGCAGTGTAGTGCAAATTACCGGCATTCCACATACCGAATAAAAGTGCAGGTACCATCGCCATTACCACGGTAATCATGGTACGCTTCAGGTCAATAGCATCGCGCACATGCGCTCCACTATGGCTGGTGTGTCCCGGAGTAAAAAGGAAGGTTGCAAAACCGTCGTATACCGGGTGAAGTTTTTCGAACTTACCGCCTTCTTCAAAATGCGGCTTAACGCTGTCGAGAATATTCTTGAATAGTTTCATCCTAATCTGTTTAGTCGCCTAATTCATCCAACATTATATCCAAGCCCTCACGTAAGGTTTCCTGTACCGGAATCTTAGAGGTACAAACTACCTCACAAAGCGCCATATCTTCCTCAGCCACCTCATAGATGCCCAGGTTTTCCATCGCTTCGATGTCCTTAACCATGATCGACTTTAATAGTTGTACCGGATAGATATCAAATGGGAATACCTTTTCGTATTCGCCGGTTACAACAAATGCACGCTCTTCACCATTTAAATTGGCATCCAGATTCAAGCGCTTATTAGGCATCATCCAGTTAAAGAGGGCACGGGAAATACTAAACTTGTTGAAGTTAGGAGCCATCCAACCAAAGAACTGGTCTTCTCCACCTTCGGGCATTACGGTAATTTGATTATCGTAATACGACAAATAACCTTCTGAAGGAATTTGCGTACCGGTTAAGATGTTTCCAGAAATATAACGGTTGTTTTCCGCCGCTACATTGCCTTCCAGGATCGACTTCACATTGGCACCAATAAGGGCCTTATAATAACGAGGCTTAGATACCTGAGCACCAGCCAAAGCCACACTGCGTTGAGCCTGGAACTGACCACTCATAAATAAGCGCCCGATCATAATCACATCTTGCAAGCCTACAGTCCAAACGGTTTCTCCTTTATTAACAGGAGCCACAGCATGCATTTGCACACCAGGATTACCCGCTGGGTGTGGACCGGTAAAACGATGCATTACCGCTTCTTCCACCTTAAAGGCTTCTGAAGGATTGGTACGACCGTCTAAACCTAAATGTACCTTACCATCAGTAAGCTGCATTAAAGCTTTGATACCGGTTTTAAATTCGGCTTCCTGTCCGTGAACCACAAAATCCGCATCCGGTGCCAAAGGAGCACTGTCGAAACAAGATACCCAGATATCTCGGGGTACACGGTCGGGATTTGCTACAATGTTGTAGGGGCGCTGTTTCACCAGAGGCCACATACCGGCATCCAGGATCTTGCCTTTCACCTCATCTCTTTTCAGAGAAGCAGGATCGGCAGAACCGAAATCGCGGTAACGAATCTCTTTGTCGGCTAATACACGAACTTCCAGAATTCGGCGTTTCTCTCCTCGAACCACTTCGGCGATTTCACCACTTACGGGTGAGCCAAAGGTGATTGCGGGACGACCCTTATCGAAAAAGATCGGATCACCGGCCAGAACTTCATCCCCTTCTTTCACTTTAAGCTTCATGCGAATTCCGGGGAAATCCGAGGGCTTAAGAGCATAGGTGCTGGGGGTGTCGGCAGTTGCGAAAATCTTTTCCGCTTCGCCTTGCAGCTTGATATCTACGCCCTTTTTAATTTTGATAACTTCTGACATCGAATGGAATCAAAAAATTGTCATTATTATTGGCTTGCAAAATTAAGACGAAGCTTGAGCCCGCCTAAACTACACGCAATTTAGAACTCATCTAAATTGGCCGCAAATTTAAAGCTTAAGTCGCAATAATTCAGACCCAAACGCATTTTTTACTCATGCCCTATCGCTCCCTATTCCCGCGCCTCATTTTTATTCTGCTGATATCGCTCCCACATTTCGGCTTAGCTCAGACCGAAGAGTACTATCAAAATGAAAAGCTGCGCTATGAAGACTATATCTACCAGCCTGGCATACGATCCGTTCGCCTGGTTCCCAGAGGCAACGACCTCGCCATGCCTGTGATAGCCTTAAATAGCGGCGAAACCCTGGAACTGAGTTTTGATGATCTTTATGAAGAATTCACCAATCTTTCCTATGCGATTTACCATTGCAATGCCGATTGGACGCCTTCGGACATTATGCGTAATGATTACCTCAACAATTTTAGTGATGATTATATCCAGGACTTTGAGTATTCTTTAAATGCCTTTATCCCCTACACGCATTATAAACTACAAATCCCCAATAATCAGGTAAGCTTCAAAATTTCCGGGAACTATCTTTTACTGGTCTATCGCGATGGTGATCCCGAGAAAAGAGTATTAAGTCGGCGCTTTATGGTCTATGAAGAAATTGTTCAGGCCGGAGGAAGATTAAAGCGTCCTACTCGAGTGGAAAAAATCGATACCCATCAGGAACTCGACTTCACCTTATCGCATGGCTCCTACCCCATTCCTAATCCTTTTACCGATTTAAAGGTGGTATTAATGCAAAACCAGCGTTGGGATTTAGCCATCAAAGACCTTAAGCCTCAATTCCTTCAAAATGGCCAACTCATCTATCAATATGATGATGAAAACACTTTTGAAGCCAATAGCGAATGGCGCAACTTCGATATTAAAAACCTCTATAGCCTTAGTTTAAATGTGCGCCAGATTCAGCAAGACACCTTTTTTAAGGTATTCCTCAAAAAGGATCAAAGTCGGGCGGTAGAACGCTATTCTACCCTCTTTGATATTAATGGCCAATATCGGGTACGGCGCCTGGACGCCACTAACTCTGATTCGGAAGCCGATTATGCCCTGGTGGATTTCTTTCTTGACTATCCAAATGAAATAGGCTCGGATGTGTACCTCTTTGGTGAGTTTACCGATTGGAAGATGTTAAGGGAATACAAAATGTATTACGATGCCGATCGAAGAGCCTATCGCTGCCAGGCCTTATTAAAGCAAGGTTTTTACAACTATGCCTATGCAGTGAACATGCAAGGGAAAGATTATGCCGACCTCAGTTTTTTAGAAGGCAGCCACTGGCAAACAGAGAACGATTATCAAATTTTGGTTTACAATCGTGAGATAGGCAGTCGCTACGATCGACTGGTGGGATTTGCTACCTTTAGCTCCAACGACCTATTTAACCAAAACGACTGATGCTCAAACGGCAAAAAGGCAGCGAATGCCTCAATTGCGGCCAGGATATTGGCGATTCTAATTATTGCAGCAATTGTGGCCAGGTAAATGATACCCGACGTCTTACCTTCATCGAATTAATCGGTGAATCTCTTTCCAACTTTTTTGCCGTTGACGGACGAATTTTCCGCACTCTAAGGGATGTTCTGATCAAGCCCGGAAAGGTGGCTACGAATTTTAGGCTAGGTAAAAGGATGCGCTATATGAATCCGGTGCGCTTCTACTTTCTTGCTTCTATCCTGCTGATCACTTCCATTCAATTAAACCGCGATGCCAACCTGGTCAACAGCAATATTGATCAGGAAAGTATTAGTCGCCTCAAAACTCTTAGTGACGAGGAACGCGAAAGCGCTATCCAAAAAGCGGAAGATAAACTGAATAAATTCGATGATCCCAGTATCGTTATTCGCTTTTCTGCCATGAGCGACTATCTGATGGTTAAACCCGAAAGCAGTAAAGAAGAACTCTACAATCGCTTGAAATTAGAACCCGGTTTTTGGAACGATTTCGCTTTTGAACAAGCGCAAAAGACCGCACAATTCGGGCACAATCAAAAAGACAATTTTGAAAGCTTTAACCGTGAGCTCATCTCTAAGCTGGTTTGGATTCTCTTCCTCTTTATCCCGGTTTTAGGCTTGGTTTTAAAGCTTTTATACTTCCGACGCGATTTCTATTATCCAGAACACCTCTTCTTTACGCTCTATCAGCAAGGACTCTTTTTCTTCATTTCTTTCCTGTATAATTTGGTGATTGATAATCAGACGGTTTTTATTCTTATCATTTTATTATACGGGGTGCATCTATTTATTGCAATGCATCGCTTTTACGGCCAATCCTGGGGGAAAACCTTCTTTAAATACATCCTGGTAAACATCTTTGGTCTGCTCAGTTTTGTGGCCTTTTTTATGCTATCCCTGGTTTTGGTTTTCATTCTCATGTAAGAAGGACCTACTTTTGCAGCATGGAAAGCATGGGTTCCGATATTTCTTTAGCAGCTGAACTCCTCAGTGAGGGGAAAACTGTAGCTATCCCTACCGAAACAGTTTACGGTTTAGCTGCCAATGCTTTGGATGCCACCGCGGTAGCCCAAATTTTCGAGCTCAAGAAAAGACCCGCCTTCGACCCGCTCATTATTCATTTAGCTTCTGCCGATCATCTGGCCGATTATGTTAAGGATACCGGGCCTTATTTCGATGCCCTTTATCAGGCTTTTAGTCCTGGCCCTCTCACCTATGTATTTCCTAAGCAGGATATTATTCCAGATATTGTTACAGCCGGACATCCTACCGTAGCGGTGCGCTTTCCTGCCCATCCGCTTTGTCAATCCCTATTGCAAAAACTCGATTTCCCGGTGGCAGCACCTTCAGCCAATCTTTTTGGAAGGGTAAGCCCTACTCAAGCGAATCATGTAGCAGGTCAATTTGGCGATAGCCTTGCCTATATTTTAGATGGCGGCCCTGCTCAGGTTGGTCTGGAATCTACTATCATTGATCTTAGTCAGGAAGACCCCATTGTCTTGCGATTAGGAGGCTTAAGCCTGGAAGCGATTGAAGAAGTGTTGGATCGCAAAGTCCCTTATACCCGAAGCTCCAGTAGTAATCCCAAGGCCCCGGGAATGTTGAGTGCTCATTATTCGCCGGGCATTCCCCTAACGCATGGTAATCTGAATTTAAACCTCAAAAAGGTAGACCGTCAGCGTTGTGGCAGTATTAGCTTTTGCAAAAAGATTAGTGGAATTCCGGAAAAGCATCAGAGAGTCCTCTCTCCCAAAGGGGATTTGAAAGAAGCGGCCAACAAGCTTTTTGCTGCCATGCGCAGCTTTGATAAAAATGAAGTGGATGTAATCCTGGCCGAAGAATTTCCCAATGAAGGCTTGGGCCGTGCTATTAATGATCGCTTAAGACGGGCTTCCGTGGCTTGAGCCCGGATTAAAAACTGCTTCTTGCTTTTTACGCAATTCGAAGTTTTGACCTAAGTAAACCCTACGCACCTGCTCATCTGAAGCCAATTCCTCGGCGGATCCTGATTTCAAAATTTGGCCTTCAAACATGAGATAGGTACGATCAGTAATAGCCAGAGTTTCCTGCACATTATGGTCGGTAATCAGAATGCCAATATTCTTACTTTTCAGAGAAGCTACAATACTTTGAATATCCTCCACCGCAATGGGGTCTACTCCCGCAAAAGGTTCATCTAAAAGGATAAAATTAGGATCTACCGCTAAAGCACGGGCAATTTCGGTACGGCGACGTTCTCCCCCCGAGAGTAAATCACCACGGTTTTTACGGATATGTTGCAAACCAAATTCATCTAAAAGCGACTCCAGCTTCTTTTTCTGCTCCGTTTTGGAGAGCTTGGTCATTTGCAAAACGCCCATAATGTTTTCCTCAACACTCAGTTTCCGGAAAACACTAGCCTCTTGCGCCAAATAGCCAATACCTTTTTGGGCCCGCTTATACATGGGATCGGTGGTGATTTCTTGCTGATCTATAAATACCTGCCCTTCATTAGGTTTAATGAGGCCCACCACCATATAAAAGCTGGTTGTTTTACCAGCCCCATTGGGACCTAAAAGCCCCACAATTTCTCCTTGTTGCACATGAAAGCTTACGCCTTTAACGACGGTACGAGAACGGTATTTCTTAACAATATTTTCTGCACGTAAAATCATCCTAATCCTTTTTAGCCGGTACTTTCAGCTCTTTCAATTGTCGTTTTTCCAGGCGGGCTGCAATCCGAATACTTATCTCGTACAAAATAAAGATCGGGAAGGAAACCAAAATCTGACTAGCCACATCGGGCGGAGTAATAACCGCCGAAAGTACCAGTATCAAAACGATGGCATGGCGACGATATTTTCTGAGAAAATCAGCGGTAACCAAACCACTGCGAGCTAAGAAGTAAATCACCACCGGCAGTTCAAAGATAATGCCGGTAGCCAGAGTTACTGTACTCACGGTAGAGATATACGAATTGAGGTCTATTAAATTGTTGATCTCATCACTAATGGTATAGGATCCCAAAAACTGAAGCGACAAAGGAACAATCAGATAATAACCGAAAGACACCCCCAAGAGAAAAAGAATTCCACCAAAGAATAATACCCAACGTGAGTATCGACGTTCGCTAGACTTAAGGCCCGGGGCTATAAAGCGCCAAAATTCATAAAGCACATAAGGAAAGGCCAAAATAAATCCTGCGATTAAGGAAACCCAGATGTGCGTGGAGAATTGGCCCGCCATTCGGGTATTCAGAATTTTAAAGGGCATTTCACTGAGGCAGAATAACTCTGTATTACTAATTTCGCGCGAAATAGTGCAAAAAAGTTCGTAAGTGAAGAAGTCGGGCTGCTTAGGTCCAAATATGATTACATCGAATAAAATGCTTTTACCCAAGAAGGCCAACATGGCCATAAGCATAATTGCCAGTGTGGATCGTATGAGGTGCCAACGTAGAACTTCCAGATGTTCGAGGAAGGACATGTGATCACTTTCTGCCTTTGCCATTGATTTTTCAAAAATTGCTGCAAAGTTGCTAAATTTTAGCTGTGAAACGGATGCTATTCCGGGGAAGATTTATTTGCTCTCACGCAGCTATAATTAGTATATTTAAAGAAATTAATAAGACACGTAAGTATTGGGAACGCAAATTTCCACGGCTCAAGCGCAATTAAAACGCTTTTTTGGTTTTAGCCAATTTAAAGGCAACCAAGAGGCCGTAATCGAAAACGTACTTGCTGGCAACGACACTTTTGTGATCATGCCTACGGGCGGAGGTAAATCACTCTGCTACCAATTACCGGCCATCATGCAGGACGGTACCGCCATTGTAGTATCGCCATTAATTGCCCTGATGAAAAATCAGGTGGATAGTTTAAGGGGCTTTGCCGATGATTCAGGTATTGCCCATGTACTGAACTCCTCCCTCAGTAAACGAGATGTAGAACAGGTAAAGGCGGATATCGTAAATGGTATTACCAAATTGCTCTATGTTGCTCCGGAATCCCTCACCAAAGAAGAGAATATCGATTTTCTTCGCTCGGTGAAG
The DNA here is from genome assembly GCA_002501205.1 of Flavobacteriales bacterium UBA7878. Taxonomy (GTDB): domain Bacteria; phylum Bacteroidota; class Bacteroidia; order Flavobacteriales; family Schleiferiaceae; genus Croceimicrobium. The sequence goes on along the minus strand of DLRW01000063.1, from coordinate 16,441 downwards.
ATTTCCTTCTTTGCAATTGACGAAGCACACTGTATTTCGGAATGGGGTCATGATTTTAGACCCGAGTACCGCAATCTCAAACAGATCATCCAGAAAATAGGACGTAAACCGATTATTGGTCTCACCGCTACGGCTACTCCCAAGGTGCAAAGTGATATTCAGAAAAACCTGGGCATGGAAGATGCCGAGGTCTTTAAAGCTTCCTTTAACCGTCCGAACCTCTTTTATGAGGTACGCCCCAAAACCAAGAATGTAGATCGGGATATCATTCGCTTCATTAAGAAGAATGAAGGTAAGAGTGGGATCATCTACTGTTTGAGTCGGAAAAAGGTGGAAGAATTAGCCCAAACCTTGCAGGTAAACGGAATTAATTCCTTGCCCTATCATGCTGGTTTGGATGCAGGCACCCGGTCCCGTCATCAGGATGCCTTTCTAATGGAAGAAGCGGATGTGATTGTTGCAACGATTGCCTTTGGAATGGGGATCGACAAACCCGATGTGCGCTTTGTGATCCACTACGATATGCCGAAAAGCCTGGAGAGCTACTATCAGGAAACTGGTCGTGCCGGACGGGATGGTGGCGAAGGACATTGCCTGGCTTTTTATTCCTATAAAGATGTGGAAAAGCTGGAGAAATTCCTCAATGGCAAACCCGTATCAGAACAGGAAATTGGCATGCAGCTTTTGCAGGAGGTTATCGCTTATGCGGAAACCGCCATGAATCGAAGGAAATTCATTCTCCATTATTTCGGAGAATTCTTTGATGAAGAAAATGGCCCCGGCGCGAAAAACGATGACAACAGTCAAAATCCACGTAAGCAATTTGATGCGCGCGAGGATTTAAAAACGGTATTGGAAACCATCATAGCCACAGCACAGCGCTTTAAGGCTAAATCGGTAGTAGATACCCTTTGTGGAACTCTTAACTCCATTACCAAGCAATATAAAGTTCAGGAACTTCCCGTCTTCAATATGGGAGCGGATAAGGACGAAAAGCATTGGATGTCGGTAATCCGCCAGGCCATTGTCCAAGGATATCTGCGTAAGGACATCGAAAAATACGGAGTGCTCTTCATTAGTGAGAAAGGCCGGGCCTTCCTTAAAGAGCAAGGTCCCTTCCTCATTGCGGAGGATCACGACTATGAAGAAGAAGCCGGGCAAGAAGAGATTATCTCCGAACAAAAGGCGGGCGCTTCCTTCGATCCTGAACTCTTTAAAATGTTGAAAGAGCTCACTCGTAAGGTGGCCAAATCCAAAGGCCTGCCTCCCTTCACCGTTTTCCAGGAACCCTCCTTAAATGAGATGGCTCTGCACTACCCTACCAGCCTCGATGAGTTAAAACAGATCTCGGGCGTTGGAGAAGGTAAGGCTCGCAAGTTTGGAACCCCTTTTCTGGAGCTCATCAGCAAATACGTTGCAGACAATAATATCGAAAAAGGCGATGGCCTGCTGGTTAAATCCGTGGTGAATAAATCCGGCTTAAAAGTGTACATCATTCAGAGTACCGACCGTAAGCTGCCCCTCGAAGATATTGCTGCTGCTAAAGGCCTTAGTATGGATGATCTGGTGACTGAAATTGAGCATATTGTGCATTCAGGTACCAAGGTTAATCTGGACTATGTTTTGGAAGATTTATTCGATGAAGAACAATTGGAAGAAGTGCATGACTATTTCATGGAAGCCGATTCGGATGAACTGCAAGAAGCTTACGATGAATTTGATGGCGACTACAGTGAGGAAGAATTGCGATTAATGCGCATCAAATTCATGAGCGAAGTAGCGAACTAATTAATTTAGCCCCTGAGCTAAAATCCCCTTTATTAATGCAAATTATTGAAACGCCCATTCAGGGTTTATTAGAGATTGTCCCCCGAGTTTTTGGCGATGATCGTGGTTATTTTTTTGAAGCTTACAATAAAGCCATATTTGAAAACTTCGGAGTGAATTTCGAATTTGTTCAAGATAATCAGTCTATGAGCAACAAAGGGGTTTTAAGGGGTATGCACTTCCAAAATCCTCCGCATGCTCAGGGTAAGCTGGTACGAGTAGTACAAGGGGCGGTTTTAGATGTAGTAGTTGATATTCGTAAAGGCTCTCCCACCTATGGGAAACATCATAAAGTAAAACTAACTGGAGATAATAAACTGATGTTTTGGATTCCTCCGGGTTTTGCGCATGGCTTTGTAACACTGGAAGATAACACCATCTTCACCTACAAATGCACCAGCTTCTTCAATAAGGAAAGTGAAGGTTCCGTTTTATGGAATGACCCTGCATTAAATATTGATTGGGGGATTGAAAATCCGGTACTTTCCGATAAAGACCGCGAATCACTTCCTCTTTCCGAACTCGACTCTCAATTTAGATTCTCATGAAACTCCGCATAGAACAAATAAGTATGGCTCTGGGACTGATTGGCATCAGCACCCTCTTGATTTTTGCTCGCTATGGTGAGCGCGATGATGTGGGCCAAAAAGAAGATTTTAAGGACAATTACTCTATTTACAGTCTGCCAATTCCCGAGCATTTAGACTTTGCCGGAGAGGCCGTACCGCTGGATGATCCACAGGTGGTAGAGGCTTTTGACCGTGAATTATTGGTAAACACATATTGGCAAAGTCAAACGCTTTTGTTTATCAAGCGATCAGCCCGCCATTTCCCCACTATTGAAAAGATCCTCAAGGAAAACGGCGTTCCGGTAGATTTCAAATATCTGCCTCTGGTAGAATCGGGGCTCACCCCCATTGTTTCGCCAGCCGGAGCCGTAGGCTTTTGGCAAATCATGGAAAGTACCGGTAAGCAGTATGGCCTGGAGATTGACCGCGAGGTAGATGAGCGCTATCATGTAGAAAAAGCTACTCGCGTGGCCTGTGCCTATTTAAAAGAAGCCTATGCTGAATTTGGTTCCTGGACCCTGGCTGCAGCCTCTTATAATATGGGAATCAGCGGCCTGAAAAAGCAAATGGAACGCCAACGCGAAAATTCTTATTACGCCTTGAACTTAAATCCTGAAACGGCCCGTTATGTATACAGACTATTAGCGGTAAAGGAAATCCTGGAAGCTCCTGAACAATATGGCTTTCATGTAAGAGCTAAAGATCGTTACCTTCCTCAGGAAACATTTACAGTTAAAGTTGATAGCAGCATCAGCCACGTTGCTTACCTCAATGAGAAATACGGCATTAACTATCGCATTCTGAAGTATTACAACCCTTGGTTAAGAATGGAGAACTTGCCTAACCCTCAGTCGAAGGTTTATGAATTTGTGATTCCTAAAAAAGCTAGTAATACACAGGATCAACCTTTTGACCCACCCATTACGCAACCGGCTGCCGAACAAAGTAATCACTAAAAATCAGCCCTATGGAAGCTCCTAAATTGCCAAGTTTCATTCGTCAGAACAAGCACAAATCTTTCGAATTCCAACCTCGCTATTACAGTGAATCCAAAGAGCGTATCGACAATTTACGTCAGAAGTACCACGGTACCGAAGAAGGCCCAAAGCCCGAACGCAGAGCCAGTATACTCAGAGATGAGATGGCGCAGAATTGGAAAAGCGGACGTCAATCCAATGTGAGTTCTTCCAACCGTAAATTGCTGTATATCATTGTTGGCCTTGCGGCCCTCACCTACTATTTAATCATGAATTAATGGCAGATATCATCAGGCTTCTGCCCGATAATGTAGCCAACCAAATTGCCGCTGGTGAAGTGGTGCAACGCCCCGCATCAGTGGTTAAAGAGCTGCTCGAAAACAGTGTGGATGCCGATGCCTCGGAAGTGCATTTGGTAGTTAGTGAAAGTGGAAAAACCCTAATCCAGGTAAGCGATAATGGAAAGGGAATGAGCGAAACTGATGCCCGCATGGCATTGGAGCGTCATGCCACCTCCAAGATTCAAAAAGCAGAAGATATCTTCAGCATCCTTACCAAAGGTTTTCGCGGTGAGGCCCTCGCCTCCATTGCAGCGGTGGCCAAACTGCAGATGCGCACCCGTTTAAGAGCTAGCGAGCTAGGCACTGAACTTAAAGTAGCCGCCAACGAAATAGAATCTCAGGAGTTTTGTCAATGTCCGGAAGGGACCACCATTAAGGTGCAAAACCTCTTTTATAATATTCCCGCTCGTCGGAATTTCCTGAAATCCAATCAAGTAGAATTGCGTCATATCATTGACGAATTCGAGAGAGTGGCCATGGCCCACCCTGAAGTGGCCTTCAGCTTTGAGCATAATAATTCGGAGCTCTTTCACCTGGAGCCCAGCATTCTTCGCCAAAGGATTGTAAACATCTTTGGCAAGCGCTATAATGAAAAGTTGGTGCCTGTAAGTGAAGATACCGAATTGGTAAAACTGGAAGGTTTTGTAGGTAAACCTGAATTTGCCAAGAAAAGTAGGGGCGAGCAATTCTTCTTTGTTAACCATCGCTACATCCGCAACCCTTATTTGCATAAGGCGGTGCAAAAGGCCTTTGAAGGATTATTGCAAGATGATAGTCATCCCAGCTACTTCCTGTTCATGGAGCTGGATCCCGCCCGTATTGATGTGAATATCCATCCCACCAAAACTGAAATTAAATTTGAGGATGAAAGGGTGATTCACAGTATCATTCGCACGGCTGTAAAGCATTCTTTAGGTCAGTATAATATTGCGCCCAGTCTCGATTTTGAGCACGATCAGCAATATGCCCCTCCTCCCCCAACTCATAAAAGTGTGGAGGCTCCTGGTATTTATATCGACCCTAATTTCAATCCTTTCGATAAAAAGGCGGATAGCCCAGCCACATCTGAATCAAGCTTAGGTCGCAACAGCTCAGGTTCTAATTCCTTCGGCGGAGGAGGATACAGTAATCCTCGCCCTACCTCCCGTGAGAGTCAGCAGTGGGAATCCTTGTTGAGCCAAATTCCGGAAATTCCGGAAGAAGCGGAACAAAGTGAACTGATTCCAGCAGAAGGTCTCAATAAGGTTGCCTATATCCAGGTTGGTAGAAAATACCTATTAAAGGCTCATGGAGAAGGCTTAATGCTGATCCATCAGGCCAGAGCTCACCAAAGGATCATTTTTGAAAAGATGATGGCCTCTTTGGCCAATCAACAAGTGGCTGCCCAGCAATTACTCTTCCCGGTACAAGTAAGTTTCAGTGCCGGCGATTTTAGTCAGATCAAAGAGCTCTTACCCACCTTAAGAGAAATGGGTTTTGATTTAGATGAGTTTGGTCAAAAAGAATTGATCGTACATGGAATCCCTCTCTTTTTGGAAAATCCCGATTTAGATGAAATTTTGCATCAATTATTAGAAGAAGCTAAAGATTACAATAGTCATAGTAAGGAGGAACTGCAAGAAAAAATGGCGGCCGAAATGGCCAAAGTGGCAGCTTTAAAAGTAGGCACCGTTCTTGAACCTCAGGCCATGGCGCATTTGGTTGATGAACTCTTTGGCTGCTCTTCACCTTATATTAGTCCTGAAGGTCGCCCCACCATCATTAACCTGGCCCTGAACGATTTGGATAAAACATTTACGTAATGCAGCGTTTTAACCTTTTGCCTTTGGTAATTAAGAACCTGATCATTATCAATGGTCTGTTCTTTCTGGGGATGATAGCCTTAGGCAATTCATTTAATATTAACCTAGGGTATTATTTGGGATTACACCTTCCAATGTCTGAGGCCTTTCAGCCCTATCAGCTGATTACCCACATCTTCATGCATGCGAACTTCACGCATATTCTCTTTAATATGTTCGCTTTATGGATGTTTGGCTTTGAACTCGAGAATATTTGGGGACCCAAGCGTTTTTTAAATTATTATCTCTTTACCGGTTTAGGAGCGGCAGCACTCCACTTAGGAACCTTGTATTGGGAATTCAATTCCATTGCTGCCGAATTAAGTACCCAGCAATTAAGCATCATTAAAAGCCAGGGAGCACAAGCCATATTAGAAGGTAAAAACTTTGTTGATCCGCTTATGGCTCATGCCAACGGACTTTTAAACGGTTCAACGGTGGGTGCTTCCGGTGCCGTATTCGGGATTCTATTAGCCTTTGGCATGATGTTCCCCAATCGACCAATTCTCCTATTGTTCTTCCCGGTTCCTATTAAAGCTAAATACTTTGTAGCTGGTTATGGTCTGCTAGAGTTAATTAACGGATTCCAAATGAACTCACACAGTAATGTTGCTCACTTTGCCCATTTGGGCGGAATGCTGTTTGGATTCTTAATTTTGCGTTACTGGAAGAAAAAACACGGTACCTATTATTGATGAACTCAGCCTGGGATCAAATAAAATATCAATACCGCAGTGGTGGGGCCTTAAACCAATTGATCATGATCAATTTGGGGGTATTTATCCTCTATTTGATCCTCAATGTTTTAAGCTTCCTATTCCAGATTAATATCTCCGGGCTTTTTATCAGCTTTATGGCCTTGCCCTCCGATTTGGGTACCCTGGCCACTCGTCCCTGGACCTTGATCACCTATATGTTCCTGCATCAGGGTTTCTGGCATATCTTCTCTAACCTCATCTGGCTTTACCTCTTTGGCCGCATCTTTCTTGAATACTTTGGCGGCCGACGATTAATTGCCACTTATTTATTGGGAGGCCTTATTGGTGGCGCTTTTTATGTGCTCAGCTACAATATCTTCCCGGTTTTCGCTCAGGCCGTAGCCGAGAGTACCAACCGCGGTGCTTCTGCAGGTGTTATGGCAGTGGTTTTTGGAATTGCCATTTACAATCCTCGCTACCCTATCCGTATCCTGGTCTTAAGTATTCCCTTATGGGGAGTAGCGGCCTTTGCTCTGCTCATGGACCTGGTAGCTTTGGGTGAAGGCAATAATGCCGGGGGACATTTAGCTCATATTGCGGGTGCCGCCTTTGGTTACTTTATGGCCAAATCCTATGGCAGCGGCCGCGACCTTACCGCTGGTCTGTCGAGCATTTTAGATCGATTGGCAAACCTCTTTAAACCCAAACCCAAGCTTCGCAAAGTATACTCTAAGGGAAACAGTAAAAGCACTGTGGCCTCCAAATCATCCGGAAAACGGAGTGATGAAGAGAAACTCAACCATATCTTGGAGAAAATATCCAGAAGCGGTTACGATAGCTTGAGTAAGGACGAAAAAGATCATCTCTTCAAATTTGGAAAAGATTAAATGGCCGCAAAACGGAAGAACTTCTTTGATGGATTTCTTTATGTGCTCAACACCATCGCAGCCTTTGCGCTGCTTTGCTCCTATTTGAGCAATTATATCAGTCCACGTGTATTCACCTGGTTTTCTTTTTTAGGCTTAGCCTATCCCTATTTATTAGTGGCCAATATTCTCTTTGCTATTTGGTGGGCATTACGCTTAAAAACCAAGATTATCCTCCCTATTATCGCCATTGCGGTAGGCTACAAACAAATTCCCCTGGTTTATCAATTTGGAGCCACCAAGCAAGTGGTTGCATCCGGCGAAGCCTTAAAGGTGATGACCTTTAATGTACATAATCTCAATCGCTATAAGTGGATTGATGAAGATGATATCCCCGCTCGTATTGAGCAATTAATAAAGGAGGAACAGCCAGACATTGTGCTGATGCAAGAATACTATCGTTTGGAAAATCCTTTAAACCCGGATATGCCCTATGTCTATTATCAATATCAGGATGAGGGGGGAAAAAATGGGCAGGTAATCTATTCCCGACTTCCCCTTTTGGATAAAGGCTATTATCTGCTCCCGGCTCCCGAAGGAGCAATTGCCAAAGGCAAGGCCGTATGGGCGGATGTAGAGTGGCAAGGACGCAGTTTAAGGGTCTATAACTTGCACCTCTATTCGGTTGGCCTGGCTGGAGACGATTATGAAAATCTGGGGCAGCAAAGCGAAGAAAGCAATGAGGAATTTCAAAAACGCATGTATCGCATTGGTGGTAGTCTAAACCGTGCCTTTGAACGACGCGCCTATCAGGTGGAATTTTTAGATTCCGTTTTCCAGGCTCATGAAGGTCCTATTATTGTGGGGGGCGATTTTAATGACCCTCCCAGTTCCTATACCTTCCACAAACTGCATGAGCATCTTCAAGATTCCTATGTAAGCGCTGGAGAAGGATGGGTGCGCACCTTTAATCGTGGTCCTTTACCCTTTAGAATAGACCATATCCTTTACCGTGATAAAGACTTGCGCTGCCATTCCTACAAGGTGTATCAGCAAAAGCTTAGCGACCATTATCCGGTAGAAGCCGAATTTAGTTGGCGCTAAATTTAGAATTAGGAAATTTGGAATGAATTCTGATATTCATTTTGCCTAAACTCAGTCCATGAAATTTCGGTTTACTTTGTTCCTCTTCAGTTTGTCAATCCTAACATTCGGGCAGAACAATTCCTTTTCGGATCTCTTTCAATCCGTGAACAGCATTTGCTGGGAAACTGAAGCGGAAATTATTAAAACGCAGGCCCAAGGAACCTTGACTGAAGAACAAAGTGATTCCCTGATCAATCGCTGGGAGCTATTCTGCGGTACTACCGAAGCCAGCATTCGTACGCGTTTATTGCATGACCTTAAGTATCAGGGCAAAGTCGACACCCTCATTCCTCTTGAATATTGGCGGATCTATTTCAAGAATCTGGAAGGCGATTCGTATCTGAGCTCCGACCTGCAAAAGCATTTGGAATGGTCTAAGGCCGAAGCCTGGCAATTGCTTTATAGTCGCGAATGGCCCAAATATGAAAGGAAGGTCCTCGAAATCTTAGCGGCTGATGATATGCAGGAGATCTATGATCAAATGATGAAAAAGGAAACTTACGAGGATCCTGAGTTCGAAAAACTTAGCCAATTGGTTAAGGATGAAGCGCAACCAGAAGACCTTAGTTTTGGACTGGCCTACAATTACTTTTACCTCAATCAAGATTTAAAGGAAAACCTGGGCGCAATGCATGGAGCTTCCCTATTGATGGATTACCAAACAGAAAAATTTGGTTTCAGCCTCCAAACGGGATTTGCGGCCAGCGAGCAAAAGGCCTATTTACGCTTTGTGGAAAATGGCAATCAAACAGTTAGTGATCTGGAAATCCTCTTTCACATTGAAGCCTATCTACAATATGCGGTAGTTAATTCCCGCAGAAGTCGATTACGTTTTGGTGCTGGCCTGGGCTACAATAGCTTTAGCACCGACCTTTCCAATTACGATGAGGAGTTGGATCAAGAAAATCCCATTGGCATTGGAAGTTTTTATCCTTCGGTTGGCCTTGATTACTCCTACCGTTTACATGGTACCCGTCGCATCGGTTTAGCAGCCCAATACCATCTTACCGACTATAATGGCAATGATGAACTGCGCAGTGCTTTGGCAGGACATATGCTTGCTTGTAGTCTCTATTTCAGCTTCTAAAAGAAAAGCCCCGCAACCAAAAGGCGCGGGGCTCAGAACTTATAAGAATCAATCTTAGTTTTTGCTCAAGTAATCAGCTACTCCTTCGTGAGTATCTTTCATACCTTCTTTACCTTCATCCCAGTTTGCAGGACAAACTTCTCCTTTGTCTTCGAAGAATTGTAAAGCTTTTACCATACGCATAGCTTCATCTACGCTACGGCCTAAAGGCATATCGTTCACTACTTGATGACGAACGGTACCTTCTTTGTCGATCAAGAACAAACCGCGGTAAGCTACCATCTCGCCTTCGGCTTGCATCTCATCATTCTCATCGTAGTAATAGTTTCCAGCTAAAACATCGTAATTAGCAGAAATAGTTTTGTTGGTATCCGCTACTACAGGATAAGTAACACCTTGGATACCACCGTGATCTTTAGAAAGTTGTAACCAACCCCAGTGAGACTGCTCAGTATCGGTAGAAACGGCAACCACTTCAACACCTAATTTTTTGAAATCCTCCAAACGAGCCTGGAAAGCATGTAATTCGGTAGGACAAACAAAGGTGAAGTCTTTAGGATAGAAGAACAAGATTACATAGTTCTTGCCTTTGTATTGGTCGAGGCTGAAATCTTCGATGATCTCCTCGCCATTAATTACAGCTGCGGCTTTAAAAGATGGGGCTTTCTTGCCTACTAATACTCCCATGTTTTGATTTTTAGGTTGTTAGTGTAATATATTTATAAAAGCTATTCGAATTTTATTTTGATAGCCATTGCAAATGTATGCTTATCATCCGGCCTCTTCAATCCTGCCTGTTCAATCTTTTCTATGAAGCTTCAGAAATACTAATGTGAAACGGATAACCAAGCAATTCCAAGGGCCAACAAAATTACGCCATACTTCAGGAAATTAAAACGATGCGACTGGTTTCCTTCGAAAAGAATAGTGGTACTGATATGTAGGAAAATCCCGAATACATAGGCCGTCATTTCAGCGCTATGCTCAGCAAATAAGGGGAAGAAATCACCGATAATCACCCCTAATGGTGCCATCAAGGCAAAGCTTAATAGCCAAAGGCCTACGATATACCATTTACCACTAAACTCACAGAGCATATTATAGAGGATTATACTTACCGGAAGCTTATGCACGATCAAACCCCAAAAGAGGGCATCCCGACTTAAATCATTCATATGGCTGCCAATGGGAATACTCTCAATTAAAGCATGTAAAAACAAGCCTAGCATTACCCCCATCGGTAATCCCTTATTCTGGAAAAGCTCACTATGGCTATGCCCATGCTCCAGGCCTTTACTCATACCCTCAAGTAAGAGCTGGGTAAAAAAGCCCGCCATAATCATTAAACCATAATGGTGGCTGTGCTCTTCATAAACTTCGGGTAAGAGGTGAAAAACACCAATTCCCAAAAGATAGGCCCCACTGAATATTAAAAGAAACTTGATGGACAATTTGCTGGATTTACGCAGCCATCGTCCTAAAAGGGCCCCTAGCAGGACCGTAGACATTAATAAAAGATAAGTCATCATGCTTGCGCCAGCAGTATTAAACGCTCCGATTGTCGGGCTTCAAAGTTCGCCAAATTATAAGAACCAAAAATATCGAGTATTTGGAGGCCACTTTCGCGGAAAAGTGCCTGAAACTCTTGCAATGACAAGGCCCATACCTCTTCCTTAAAACGGTGTTTCTTGCCATCGGGTTCTTTTAAAAAGATCTCCTTCACAATTTTCCCATCTTCAATTCTTCTTTCGATCTGAAATTCATGTCCCTCAATATTCCTTTGTTCGCGGGGAATCAATTCCGCCCGAACTTTTTCCACATTTAAAAAATCAATTAGCAATAATGCACCGGGTTTCAAAGCCTGTTTGATCCTTTGCATGGCCTTCAGATTCTCTTCCCACTGATCAAAGTAGCCAAAGCTGGTAAAGAGGTTTAGGATTAAATCGAAGCGCTTGCTTCCTAAATCCTGTCGCATATCAGCCACTTGAAAATGCAACTTATCCTCCAAATATTGAGCGGCAAACTCAATATTGGCATCGGCCAAATCCAATCCGGTAACTTCCATTCCCTTTTGGTGGATATAGCGAGCGTGGCGTCCTCTACCACAGGCCAGATCTAAAATATGCCAATCATCTTGCGGCTGGAGCCGGCTAAAAAGAATATCAATAAAATCCTGGGCTTCCTGCTCATCACGATGCTGATACAGCATATGATAAAAGCGGGTATTGAACCACTGTTCATACCAGGAATTGGGTGTTTGCTTGCTCATTTTAAAAGAGACTGCGGATAACGTCCACAATACCCAGCAAAGAAACAGAAGATATTATCAAGATCACAATTAGTGTATAACGCACTATGGTATTGGCCTTGGGAAGGAACAAAATATATCGAGCACCAATCCAGGCTCCCAATCCTTGGCCAATTGCCAGCAGCAAGCCCGGCACCCATTCTAAATGACCATTCCAAACAAAAACCACAAAGGCCGGAAGGACAAATAAAAAGGCCAATACCAGTTTAATGATATTCGCATCTCTCAAACTGTAATGCGCCACCAATACTAAAAGTGATAAAAGCATTATCCCAATTCCCATTTGCAAGAAGCCCCCATATATGGCTACGGCAAAAATCAAAATCCAATTCAATACGGTTTTATGTGATTTACTGGTATCGGTTGGTCGGGCCCATTTTCCAGGCTTATACACCATGGTTCCCAAAAGCAAGAGCATAATTAATCCAATAATGCGCTTCAGTACAATAGGATCTACATCTACCGCTAAAAAGGCGCCTAGCAACGAACCCATAACGGCTGGTACTAAAAACCAGATGCTGTCTTTAAAAAGAAAAAGAGTTCGTTGCGAACGACGTAAACTCAGCACCGCCGTGATGGTTTGAACCAGAGCACCAATGCGATTAGTACCATTGGCCACATTTGCCGGCATTCCACTTAAAATAAGTAAACTCAGGGTAATTGCCGAACCATTTCCGGCCAGAGTATTGATAATTCCGGCTAAAAAGCCGCCACCAAATAACAGAGGATAATACCACCACTCATTCATGCCGCAAAGGTAGTTTGAGGGAATGGAAAAATGGGTTTAGATAGTTTTACTTAATAATTAGATTGGCACTTATACAATGAGCTTATAACCTACACCTCGAATATTTACAATCTTCACTGAGGGGTCCTCTTCCAGCTTTTTTCTCAGGCGCGAAATGAATACATCCAAAGTACGCCCCACATAATCGCCTTCATCACCCCATACTGCTTCCAGCAACTCTTCTCTTTTTACAGTTTGATTCAAATCCTGGTACAATCGCAAAAGCAAATCCCCCTCCTTGCCGGTTAATTCCTGTTTTTGATCCTTAAGGCTGAGCAAGGCTTTAGCTGGTGAATAAGCATAAGCGCCCAACTGTATGGTGTCATCCGGTATCGCTTCGGTTTGAGTATTCTTCTTACGCGGGTAAATCAATAATAAGGCAATAGGCCCCACTATAAAAATGGCCATTAACCAAAAGGGAATTTCAGCCGATTCCTCTTCTTGAAAATCCGGAAAGCGAATTTGCAGTCGGTATTTTGCAATAGGTTGATCTCGACCCAAACAGGGAATGATATTCGAAAGACTGTCGGGGCTATGCTCAAAACTGTAAACTACCTCAGCGGTAGCTTCGTTAATCAATACCACTTGATAATACTCTGAAAGCTTGGCTTGTTGCACGGTTTCTTCGATACGATCTACCAGGCGCAGAGGTTCAAATGAAAAAGGTTTTTCAAAACTTAGAATGAAAAGATCCCCTTCTTGCTTCACGGGCATCACCCGCGAATTTATATCCCCAAAATCACTAAGGATATGATGCCCCATCTGCCGAACGGCTACTTGATAATGAGCCGACTCCCCCTTCGCTAAAAGCAAAACGGAAAATAACAATCCCAGTATGGAATAAAACAAGCGCAATTGCATCTTTCAAAAATACCCCAAAAGCCAAGCTCCCAAAAGGCTTTACCGAAGTTTTACACTAATTTACACTGCCTTTACTAATTGAATATCAAGCTGCTGCTACATTTGGTTTCCATCAAAAGATAAAACCATGAAAATGTTGAACTACAAACTAATTCTCGCAGGCCTATCGCTGAGTCTGGCTGCCTATGCCTATCTCAATACCTCAGGTCCTGATACGGAACCCAAGCTTAGGCCGAAAAGCCAGGCTAATGCCAACTCTCATGTGCAAGCCGATCTCTTCTTTCAAAAAAACGAAGGTTTCTTCTTTGATTTGGATACCCGCTTTAGACCCATTAAAAGATCGGAATTATTAGAAGCAAGGCAGTTCTCTGATTTTGCTGATGCCGAAGATATCCAAAAGCTACGCAGCTATCAATCTCTGGAATTAGCTGAAGTAGTCTCAGAGCGTTTGGTAGATGAACGTTTATTGGCTAATGGACCTGAATTAAGTGAGGAGCAAATCGCTTGGCTTCATAATATCCCCTATTCGACCAATTTCAGGCTGCGAGCTGATTTTTTAGAGGCCTTAACGGTAGACACTACTAATCTCTCCTATAATTACAGCACCCCCCATCTTACTTTGGTGCCCGAATCTCAAGCCTATTACAAGGATGGTAAAAGAGCTTTTATACAGTACATCCGCGAAGGAGCGCTTCCCATAACCAGCACCTTAATTGAAGAGGATCTCTTTGCTGCGAAAATCTATTTCACGATAGGAGTAGATGGCAAGATTAGCAAAGCTATGGTGGGTACCAGTTGTTTAAGTGCTGAATTGGATGCTAAAATGTTAGACCTCCTGGCCAATTTACCGGGCGAATGGGAAGTGGCACGCGATATTAATGGCCAGGCTGTTGAGCAAGAATTAGTGCTCTCTTATGCCCTGCCAAGTTGCTAAATTGACTAAAAGCTAAAGAATAAGGCCTTTACAGAAATCCATTACTCTGCATAGAACTAAGGCATGTTTAGGGGACCTTGAAATTTATTTCGAGGTCCCTTCGTTATTTTCTCATGACCCACCGAACACTCTTTTTAGGACTAATCGCCTTTAGCCTGCAAGCTCAATCCCAAAATTCAGTTTTAAGAGGGAAGGAAAATTTAGAAGGCTATAAACTCATTCGAATTCTGGATAGTGGATATTACAGCACATCACAATTAGCGGTCCTCGAAAAGTCAAGGCGTCAACAAAGTATTTATTACCTCGATTGGGAAATGGACTATGATCAATCCGGAATGGACAGCAGCTATTTGATAGGTTGCCGTCCGGCCATTAAACATCAATACCAAAAAATTGATCCCTTTAAAATCGTCGACCCTAATCAATATGCGCGAATAGATGATTTGATGGGACAGGAATTGGAAACCGCCCTGGTACACTCCAAACGCAAAAAGGGAATCCTATATCGCTATGGCAATAGTGAAGAATGGGCCTATGTAGATGCCAAAGACCTGTTTCGGGAAATTGATTGGGAGTATCAAAACGGTACTTTAGTCGCGGTTTCGCAGGGTGACAAATGGGGCTGGTACGACTGGTACCGGCAAGTTCTGGTGGTGGAGCTAAACTTTGAGCATCCTTCCGAATTGCCCTGTACTTTGGAAAAGTCAGATCTTCAAAATCAAAGTTTGTTTCTGTTGCAGGATTTCAATCAATCCAATTCAGAATGGCGCATTGACTGTATTCAAATGGATTATATCAATGGCGATGGAGTATTTATCGGTCGTTCTGCTAAAAGCGGATTATGGGGCATGTTTCAAGGCTGGGATTCCCAATTTCAAATGTTAATTCCCCAGGCCTACGATTCCTTGCGTTTCTTTCCCTGGAATGGAGATTTTACTGCAGTATATAAAAATGACAAAGTAGGTTTTTACCTTTCATCCTGGTCGGGTATGGAGGAAGGAAAACAAAGCATCCCTTGCGAATACGATGATTATCAGCGAGCCACTAAAGAAGATGGCAGTCCAGTTTTGG
>DLRW01000063.1:0-825 GCA_002501205.1 Flavobacteriales bacterium UBA7878 | reverse complement strand
AAGAAGATGGCAGTCCAGTTTTGGCGGTTCAAAAAAATGGCCATTGGGCCTGGATTGATTGGCGAAATGGAGAGCTAAAAACCGAACTTAAATACAACTCATTCGAGGCATTACCTTATCCCTATTATGAGCAATAAGGCTCTGAAATGGGGGATCACGGGCCAAAGACTAATGGTCACTTATGTACAAAAACCCGTTGTTCAAGTCATTTAATGCGCTAATGTGACTAAGATCGGCTCACTTAAAATTGGTTTCGGATATATTGGGTGCTTTAACCAAGTAAACAAGGCATGCCGAAACTCTACCAGACCGCTACAGGCCTAGCATTCCGTATTCCGATCGACCGGAATTTCCGTTTTTCTTATCTTCTATTACTATTTCTCCTTCCTCAGCTTCAGCAGGCACAAACCATTAATGGGAAGCCCACCAATTCGTATATGAATTGCATCAAACAAGAAGGTACTTCCTATCGAAATTCCTGTTTGGGTAATGGCTTAAATGATAATCATCAATCAGCTGCCACCTCCTATATCACCAATCTCTGTGATGAGGCGGTGGATGTTTATTATCATTTTGATGGGGAATGGATCGATTCCAAAGACAATCCGATTACGCCTGGGAAGCATCAAAAAAATCGGGTGGCTAATAATGTGAAGCCCGGAAAGCGAGTACGAATCTACTTTTGTGAAACCCGGAAAAACAGTGGACATATTGTAATTGATAAGGTGGTTCCTGCCGGACAAAGTAGCTCCTTCTCCTCCAGTGGATCGGGCAGTTCTAGTGGATCGGGATCTTTTGGTTCCGGAAGCTCAGGAAGCAATTCTT
>DLRW01000011.1 GCA_002501205.1 Flavobacteriales bacterium UBA7878 | reverse complement strand
TAGAACGAATTCTTTACCCCCCACCAGGTTCCAAACAAAGTTTCCATTAAAGGCGGTGTTGCGCCAAACCTGATCATTGCCTCGGTATTTAGATTCGAAGATGGAAATGGTGTTCAGCATGTAAAAACCGCGATCCATAAATTTTTCGAGGGTAAGGTCAAGTCCATAATTGTAGGCCAAGCCAGCGTTTTGTGCAGTATCCGGAATGCGGAAATCGAAGGAGCCACTATTCACGCTGGAATAGGAGTTGGGCAATACGCTTACTATCGCATCATAAATATGCTGATAATAGGTTTCGGCTTTGAAGTTCCAGTTGCCACCGAGGTTTTGTTGATAGCCTAATACAAAGTGATGGCTTTTTACCAGGTCGAGGTTTTCATTGGGTCGCACACTACTACCATCTTGTAGTACTTCTTCTCGATACAGGAGCAATTCGTTGGCTTGTTGACTGTGTAATCCGTAGCCAATATTAAAGCTGCTTTTAGCGGTGGGCCGATACGACATGCCCCAGCGTGGTTCTATGCTATGGTTTTTATCGGTAATAACCGTGTGAATTCCGGTGTTCATCTCCCACTCATCATTAAAGCGATATTGCCAATTGGCATAGGGCTGGTACATCATGGTAGAGCCTTGCAGATCGCGGAGATTTACAAAGCGATTCCAGTCATAGCGATAGGCGGAATCGTTTAAGTTATATTGACTACGAGTGATATAGGCGCCTACACGCACAACATGCTTCACATTAAACTTGTGGTTAACTAAGGCGTTTACCTGAAAATTACTACGAACAAAGTTTTGGCGGTACTGCGCAGAGCTTAGGGTGCCATCTACATTGAAGGTATCAATGCTAGTTTTATTCTGAATGCCACTGTAGGCAAGGCTCACTTTGCTATAAGTTTTAGGACTGTAGAAGTACTGATGGGAAGCACCAATAACACCACTGTTTACACGATTGCGGAGATCCTCATCATCGCTGTAAAAACCACCGTCCTCATCTTCGTCATTTTCACTGTCTAAGAAATCGATAGCTGAAACTCCACCCAGGGCAAATACCTGAATGGTGCCTAGCTTACGACTGGGGAAATTCAGTTTAAGGTTGAGGTCTTGATATTCCGGGATGGCCGTTCCGGTTCCGAAATCGACACCCATGGCAGAGAGAATGCCCAAGGTTGAATAGCGGTAATTGATGAGGTAAGAGGATTTAGCCTCTTTATTTATGGGACCTTCAGCACCAAACTCCAAACCATTAAACCCGATCTGACCCAGGAACTCATGCTTTTCGTAGTTACCATTGCGCATGCGGAGATCAAATACACCTGAGATACCATCGCCATAGTCAGAGGGAAAGGCAGAGGTGATAAAATCACTGTTAGCTAAAACATTATTATTAAGCATGCTTACTGGGCCGCCGGTAGCGCCGATTCCACCGAAGTGATTGGGATTGGGAATGTCCATGCCTTCGAGGCGCCATATTAAACCGAAAGGTGAGTTACCACGAATTACAATATCATTGGTAGCATCATTGGCCCTTTGCACCCCGGCAAAGTTGGCAGCCATACGCGATACATCATTATTGGCACCGGCAAAGCGCTGACTTTCCTCAATGCTAAAGGTTCGCCCGGACACATTTACCCTTTCATTTTGAGTGCGCGTTTTTTCGGTTTTAGCCGATACTACTATTTCATCCAGGGTCTCCGTGCTTTCACGCATACTCACATTCAAGATCAACTCCTTAGAGCCTAAAAGCTCAATGTTGTTCATGGTAATATTCTGGTAGCCAATGAAACTGAACTGGATATTGATCCGGCCGGTGGGTACCGATTCCACCTTATAATAGCCATCAAAATCGGTGCTGGCCCCATAGGTTTGACCTTTAATCTTGACCAGGACATTTACCCCAGGGAGTGGCATTTGACTTTGCTGATCGAGTACTCGCCCTTTGATATTTTGGCTGATGTCTTCGCGAGCATCATGCCCCAGCAAGAGCGTGCTGAAGCTGAGGCTTAGGATGAGACTAAAGATTGATTTCATTTTTATGTTTTAGTTGAATTCGGGGCCAAAGGAAGAATAAGGTAAGAATGTCGACAAGCGAAAAGGAGTGAAGCGGGGAAAAAGGGAGTTGAACCGGGTAAAATGAGAGAAGAGTGATATTTGTTAGCCTATGGTTGATTGAATTTGCGTTCATTTGTGCACCTCTCAAAATGATGAATATGGATCCTAAAAAGATGCACCCCGAAAGTCTGATGATGTCTTACGGGTACAAGGCACACTTATCTGAGGGCGCTGTGAAATGCCCCATTTTTCAAACTTCCACCTTTGCTTTTAAAACCGCCGAAGAGGGTAAAGCTTTCTTCGAAGTAGCCTATGGTTTAAGGGAAAAAGGAGCGGATGAAGAATTAGGTTTAATCTACAGTCGCTTGAATAATCCGGATCTGGAAATTCTGGAGAATCGTTTAACCCTTTGGGATAAGGCGGATGATGCAGCGGTATTTGAAAGTGGCATGAGTGCCATTACTACCGTGCTCTTAGAGTTTTTAAAGCCAGGAGATTTGATTCTTTTCTCAAATCCGGTATATGGGGGGACGGATCATTTTATTAATCACTTCTTACCAAAATTAGGAATACATGTGCAGGGCTTTACTCCCTTGGACACTCCTGAGGATATTGAAGCGATGATTGAGGCGCATCCCGCCAAGGACCGATTGGCCATGATTTATGTGGAAACCCCTGCCAATCCAACCCTGGATTTATTTGATATTGAAGCCTGCGTTCGCCTGGCCAAGAAATACTCCCGCTCTGCGGAAGATCGCGTTTATGTAGCAGTGGATAATACTTATATGGGGCCACTTTGGCAACATCCTTTACAGTTTGGTGCTGATTTCGTGATTTATTCAGCAACCAAGTACATTGGTGGTCATTCGGACGTAATTGCCGGAGCCGTATTGGGAACTTCAGAAGTAATGCCACGGGTAAAAGAGTTGCGTACCTTCCTGGGTAATATGGCCGGACCGCATACTGGTTGGTTGTTAATGCGAAGCCTCGAAACCCTGAAAGTGCGCATGGAGCGTCAGGCTATTAATGCAGAAGCAGTAGCCCAATGGTTGGCCGACCATCCTAAGGTGGAAAAGGTGTATTATTTGGGAATGATTGACGATAAAGATGAGCGTCATCAAGATATTTACCGTCGCCAGTACGAATGTGCCGGGGCCATGCTTTCTTTCGATGTGAAAGGTGGAGAGAAGGAAGCCTTCCGTTTTTTGAACGGCTTGAAATTAGTGAAGTTGGCAGTAAGCTTAGGTTCTACAGAGTCCCTGGCAGAGCACCCAGCAACCATGACCCATGCGGGTGTGGATTTGGAACTAAGAAATCAATTGAATATCACCGGAAAAATGGTGCGCCTCTCGGTTGGGGTAGAGCATCCCGATGATCTGATCGCTGATTTGAGTCAAGCCTTGGATCAGGTATAGAATTTTTAGAAAAGACAAAAGCCCGAATTTGATTCGGGCTTTTTTTTGGTCTGAATTTCAAACTCAGACTAGATTGCAGCACCTAAGCTGAATTGCAAATTCAGCTTTACGAGCATTGTGTTTCATTTCCTTACATTAGAAGGTAAGATTTATTGAAACAAAACCTGAATGAAGATCCTGGGAAAATTCGCTCTATTGCTCTTACTTTTCACCTTGGGTATCCAAGCCTGCAAGCCTTCCTATGAAATAGGCTATGAGCAAATTGAGAAGGCTGAATTAAAGTACTCAGAAGGGAATTATAAATCGGCATTGAGGCACCTTAAAAGGGCGGAAAGGGCGAACTATGGATTTTGCGGAACTGCTTGGGTGGGGGCACATATTACTATCCACGAACTTAGAGCAAGAATATTTTTTGATCAAGAGGAATACCGTCTAGCCCGTGTAAGCTTAAGTGCATGTTCACAAGGCCTGGCGATGAATAGAGTGGATACCTTCTTTATTCGCAGCTATCAAATGGAATTTGGCAAAGATTCTCTACGAGCCATGATGGATACATCTTTAGCGAATGTGCAGATTAACAATCAAAATTATCCCTTCACCGCTCGACTGCCCTTAAGCAATGGAGATACCCTGAATTTTGTGCTGGATTTAATTAGAGATCAGGATATCATTCAATCGAATTTGGAAGAAGAAAGAGTCGCTTTATGGGCCAGTCGATTTAAAGCTACGGATAAGTATGCCATGTTAATCGGGAAGCTTTAAGCAGATGGATAAAGAAGTATGTAATGCGCGGTTTCTTAGTTCTATTTCTGGTCTGTAGCAGCATCTCCTGCAGTCCAATATGGATGCATTTCTCCGGGGTCTTGGAGGAAAAGCCGGGACTGAAAGTGCTAAGCATTGCAGAGAAGGAAGTGCTTTTTCTTCCCATTCATCATATAGGTAAGCAGAGCTATTATCAGGAGATTTACCGAATTACTGATTCTTTAGCTGGGCAAGCTTATGCCATCTTGTATGAACAGGTTGAAACCGATCTGAAAGAAGCAGAGGCCTTTATTTTAATGGCCAAGAAGTTCCGGAAGCTAACCGGTAGTTTTGATGCAGGCACGGGCTATTTAGATACGGTGAATCATAAAATTGGCAGCATGCATTATAATCCCCAATACCAATTAATGAACCAACCGGATTTAGTCGGATTGGGAATTGACACGGCCACCGCTATCAAGGCAGACCTTCTACTGGAAGATCTAATCCTGGCCTTCGAAAAGAAGAATGGCACTATTCAGTTGGATAGCTGTGATTTGGACACGGATTTGCAGTCCGATTACTTATGTAATACCTGCAATAGCGATTTGCAAAAGGATTTTCGCAAGAACTTTATTCTAGGACTACGTAATGAAAATCTAGCTAGGCACATTGATCAGTCTGAGTCTAAAAAGATCTTTGTGATTTATGGAGCTAGTCATTTTAAGGGCTTAAAGAAGGAGTTAGCCAAGTTAAATTCCGCTTGGGTTGAATTGAAGTAGGCAGGGTGCTGAAGTCGGATTTTCTACTTTTAAGATCAGTACTTTTTCTGGCGAAACCTCAAATTTGAAATAAAGCTTAATGCAATGAATGTATTAGAACAACTAGCCTCGGCATTGGATCGTCGGGATGAAGTGCCCAACCAGGAATTGGCCCGAAAAATAGCGAGCACCAAAGATTCGGTGGCCGTAAAAATCCTGGTCGAAAACCTGAATCATAAAGATAAAGCTATTCAGAGCGATTGCATCAAAGTCCTTTATGAGATTGCGGAAATAGATCCCCAATTGGTGGCCGATTATGCGCGGGTTTTTATCGAGTTTTTGAAGCATAAAAACAACCGTTTGCAATGGGGTGCCATGACTGCCCTCAATGCTATCTGCCTCGAGAATCCCAGCTTTATTTACAAGGCCTTGCCTCAAATTGTGGAGGCCGGAGAAAAGGGCTCTGTAATTACTAAGGATAATTTGGTGAAGCTCCTGGTTAAGATGGCTTCCTTGGCAGAATATGCCGATGATGCCTTCGACTTGCTATGCGAGCAGGTACTACGCAGTCCGACCAATCAATTGCCAATGTATGCCGAATTGGCCTTGCCCATCATCACCGATCCAAACAAGAAGAAGTTCAGCGAAATTTTACAGTCGCGTTTAAATGAGGTGGAGAAGGAATCCAAGCGCAAGCGGCTGGAGAAGGTGATTAAGAAATTGACTTAGATTCGGTTTTTGAAATGTCTGATCTGAATTGCAAATTCAGACCAGTTCTGGGAATTGAAAGTTTTTATAAGTAAAGCATGACCGATTTGCAGGAAAAATGGAAAATGAAATGACGGATCTACAAGCGGAACTACATAAACTAGTCTCAAGCTTTCCTTTTCTAAAAGCTGAGGAGGTAGATATCATCGTTGAGAAAACCAATTTAAAAGCCTTTAAGAAAGGGCATGTTTTATTGAGTGAAGGCGAGATTGCTAAAGAGTGCTATGCGGTTGTAAAAGGCTGTGTTCGTGAGTACCGTTTAAAAGATGGGCAAGAAAAAACCACGGCATTTTTCACGGAAGGTCAATCGGTGAATTCATTTTCCAGTTATACAAATCAGTTGGCCTCTAAGCACTACCTGGTCTGTGCAGAGGATTGTGTGCTGACCGTTGGGACACAATCCTTAATTGATCAAATGTGCGAGCGCCTTCCTCGGCTCCAGGAGTTCTTGAGTCAGGAAGTAGAAAAGGAAGCCGGAGCTTTACAAGAAAGAATGGCCTTTTTTATAAGCTCGAGCCCTGAAGAGCGTTTCAAAGATTTAATGGAGAACAATCCCCAACTAATGAATCGGGTGCCCCAACATCAAATCGCTAGCTATTTGGGCATTACTCCGGAATCGATGAGCCGCATTAAGAAAAGGGCTTATCAAAAGAAGTAGAGAAGTTTTTATTTGTTTTCCTCAGGCACGATTTAGGGGCTGGTAACTGTCTCTGACCAGAGATTCGATTTTCGAATTATCATTTCTGTTTTGAACATGCTTCGAATTTTCAAGTAGATAAGCCTCCTTGAGGGATGGGAAAATATAATTAGCCCTTTGAATCATTTTCGGCCCTGGAAACATAAGGTCGTTTTCGGCTGCAAATAGAGTAATGGGTGTGGTGATTGCCTGAGCAGCAGATTTAGAAATCTTAGGAACAGGAGTAAAATCCATTTTGAAATGCAAGAATACCTGAGCTAAGAACTTAAGCGCAAATTCATTTGGTTCGGAGAATACATCCGACAGAAATTGTTTCAGGTATTTGATGTCCTTCGACTTCATGTACTTTTTCATCGGTCTGAAAATCGTCCATAAGTTGCGTAGAGGATTACCATTTACGATATAAGCCGGAGCAGCTAAAAACACCTGATCGATTTTGGCCTCGGAATACTCCAGGCTTTTTAAGATGACCAAACCGCCAAAAGAGAAACCCAGCAAGCATACCTTTTCCAATTGCAATAGGTCAATTACTTCATGCATCCATTGTCCATAGGATTTATCCTTCATACTGAGTCGGGTGCCCGCACTCTTATTAGGTTGAGAGAGAACATCTACCGCATAGACTCTGAAATTCAGATGGAGATTGGGATAAGTTTCCAAGGCGATAGGAGCACAGCCATTGGAACCATGAACAATAATCAAAGGTGGATTATTAATGTTACCGGTCGTGAGAATATGGGTCTCTCCAAAGCTGCTATTAAGGGTAATTGAATCGTAGTCGATCTTTAGATCTTGAAGCTTTTGATCATAGAGATTTAAAATTTTCTCCTGACCAGCTTGAGATTTGAAGTAGGGGTTCAATGAAATCAGATTTAGGGTTGAATTTGGATAGACTCCTGATTGGGATAGCCTTTGATCAGCAGCCAGAAGGCAAACCAGAATTCAGAGATAACAGCGAGAATAAGCAAGAGGCTAAAACTTTGTTGTAAAAGTCCTGCGGGAATGATGAGCAAGTGCAAAATGCTATCACCAGCATAAGCTATACCGCCTATGAGCATGACTAAACCCAAAAATTTTGGAGTGTATGGGGAACGGTGAATTACATGTCCCAGACAAAATAGATGAATAGCAAAAAATATTTGCCAGGCAAATTCTCCAAATTTATGGGCCTTAAGGAAGATGAGGTTTAAGCTTTCAAGTTGAGCGCTGTTAAATGCGCTGCCAAGCTCAGGTTCCAAAATAAATAAGGCGGGTATCAGGTAATTGATCAAATTCATTCCCATTATAATGGCCATAGCCAATCGTGAATAGCTGGCAATCAGCATGCTGGTTTGATGGATGGATTTGAATAATTGATAAAGCAATACCGTGAGGAAGGTCTCGAAAAGTAAAACGGCAATATCACCGGCAATAGCCAATTGAAAGAGATCCCAATGTTCCTTCAGGTTTTGAAAGCTTAAAGCGGCATTATTATAAACCACTAATTCTTCAGGAATATAGCCAATACTAAATCCGCCTATAATGGCAATTACCAAATAAAGCAAGCCGGCAACTTTAGCAGAGCTAAATCGAGATTGAGGCTTCTTTTGTTTAGACATCTTCTTTGGCTTGTTTATTAATTCGCGTGCCGATTGCAGCGCCAATGGTCAAGCCGAGGCAAATCCACAAACCAATATTATCAGTAAGCAGCCCAATGAGACTCCCGGGTACCAGGCCGAGTATCAAGCCTCTTAAAAGGTGTTTTTCGTTTTTCATTTTTATGTTTTAGGATAGTCTTTAGTTTCTTGAGACAAAGATTCCTCAATCAGAATTGCCCTGCATTGACTTAAGTCAAGATTTTAAGCGGCCCATTCATGGGTACATTTCATCGATTTGTGATAGTTTTAGCTAGGCAGATTTTAATATATATCAAAGAATATGAGTAGCTATATCGACGCTTTTCTTTTTCCCATAGCAGAGGAACATCTTCAGGAGTATCAAAAGGTCGCTGAAACGGTGGCAGCGATTTGGATGGAATACGGGGCGCAAGCTTACTACGAATTTGTGGGTGATGATCTAAGTCTGCCCGGTACAAAATCCTTTGTGGAAGCAGCAGGTCTTAAGGAGAATGAGCTAGTAATATTTGGCTGGGCTCTTTTCCCTTCTAAGGATATTCGGGATGATGCGAATATGAAAGTGCCGCAAGATCCGCGCATGTCCAAATTAGTGGGGCCATTGATGCAGCCCGATCGTAAGATTTTTGATGCCAGTAGGATGCTATATGGAGGATTTAAATTTTTAACTGGAATAACCGGATAGGATGCTCCGTTTTTATTGTTTTAAAGCTTGAATTGGTTATAGAGAATTTACCATCCAGTGATGAATAATACCATGGATGGGAATTTTAATTTTTGATTTAATAGTGCGGTGAGATGTTCTCTTTTTTTGAGCTTAGCTCTATTCCTATTCAATATAAGTCCTAATCTGATTGGGCAAGCCATGCCAGCTGAAACCTTCGTTTTTCAATCTGCTTTTGGTGGATTGCAATTGGAATTATGGACGGATTCGACCTTTAGCCTGCGTAGCCAGTCTTGTAATACTTGGCTAATCTATTCAGGGGAGTATAAATTTCATGATGACACTTTACTTTTGGATGCCTCAGCATGGATGTGGGAGCAAGAGCCGCTTGTATTGCAGGAGCTAGATGGAGAAAGGCAAGAGCCAGATGTCCAATTCGAATTTCATAAGTTTATCCGCAAAGGAGATCGCTTGTTTCTATTTATTGATGATGAATTAATAGAAACCAACTTCCTGGAGAAAAACTAAACAGATCCAATTAATAAAGTTCCTTTGAAAAAGCTCTATTTCCTTTTATGCTTCTTGATTCTCCTGAGTGCTTGTCAACAAACTTGGGAGCCCCAAAAATCCTATCAAGATTTACTTCAAGACGTTAAAAATTTGCTGAATGCAGATAAAATTGATTCTGCTCAAATAATAATTGATCAACTCTTAGATCTAAAGACCGATGATTTTGAGGTCATTTTCTTGAAAGGCTTGTCCCAGCAGATTTCTCAGGATTATTCTGCTGCAATTCAAAGCTATACGATGGCTACAGAACTAGATTCAAGTTCGGCTAACTTATACTTTAATAGAGGGTTTTGCTTCTTCGAGCTAGCCCAAAAGGATCGTTTTTATTCCGATATGCAGAAGGCTGCGGATTTGGATACCAATTTTGAATTTCAAATACAGGTAAGTCAAGCTATTAGGAATAGTTTAAGCGAAGAAGAGGTTCGATCTCTTGAGGGGTTTACAGATTCAATAAGTAGAAATGAGGCGGGTGAGAAACATGGTCCCTGGTCTTCCTATTATCCTCGGGGTTCATTGTATGCGGCAGGTGAATATACTAATGGGTTTAAAACGGGATTGGAAAAGCACTTCTATGAAAGTGGGCAATTGCATATTGAAAAATCTTATCAGAAAGGTATTCTAGAGGGTCCTTATAGGAGCTATCATGAAAATGGGCAAATCGCCACCGAGGCTTGGTATAAGAAAGGAAAACTTGGCGGAAAATACCAAACATGGTATGCCT
Organism: Flavobacteriales bacterium UBA7878; assembly: GCA_002501205.1. GTDB lineage: Bacteria > Bacteroidota > Bacteroidia > Flavobacteriales > Schleiferiaceae > Croceimicrobium. The sequence goes on along the minus strand of DLRW01000011.1, from coordinate 23,461 downwards.
CTGGTAAAAAGCAATCGGAGGAGTTTTATAAGAAAGGAGAGCCGGAGGGGCTGCAGACATTTTGGTTTGAAAGTGCCAAAATTAAAATACAGAAGAGCTATCAAAATGGATTGCTTCAAGGTGAGTCCAAGATTTGGTCAAACAAGCATAATGCTTATCTGATAGCTGTTTATGACCAGGGGAAATTATTGGAGAATAGGATTTTCCAAGATTGAAAAGGCAGAGCTGATTTTTAGGATTTGGCCATTGCTGATTCTCTTGAATAGGAAATTCAAATTTTAGCCAGCGGACAAATTGCAGTCCTTAAAGGTTCTTAATTCTAGCTTATTTTATCAACTCTTCGATCTGCAATTCTACTTTTACCTCTCAAAATAAAACCTAAATCTTAGCATGATAACACATTATTCAAAAGAGTGGCTTGTATCGAGCATCGAGAATGGGACCCGATTTAAATACCTCTATTTCTGGGGACATACCTCTAGGGCCGGCGAAACAGTAGGGAGCTTTTGCTTTAGTCAGTGGTTTGAGAGCCCTTTTAGCATTAATGGATACAGCTATAAAACTTCTGAGCATTGGATGATGGCACAAAAGGCCCGCTTATTCGATAATCATGAAATAGCTGAAAGGATTATAGCCAGTAAAAAGCCTGCTGAAGCCAAAGATTTGGGTCGCCAAGTTTTAAACTTTGATCAGGATATTTGGCTTCAAAAGCGATTTGAGATTGTTCGCTTAGGGAATATTCACAAGTTTAATCAGAATCCTGATTTATTGGATTTTTTACTGAATACCCATAATCGTGTTTTGGTAGAGGCCAGTCCGCTAGATAGTATTTGGGGTATTGGTATGGCAAAAGATCATCCCGATATTCAGAATGTTAAGGCATGGCCTGGATTAAACTTACTTGGTTTTGCCCTTATGGAAGCCCGGGATTTTCTGGCTGAATTTGGACATTTTACAGCACTGGAAAAGGACTTAGTCGCAGCTTGGGATAGGTCAGTCAATGAAAAAGAACAGAAAGACTTTGCCTCAGAATATAAAGCTTTAAGTGAACGAGAACAGCAGGTATATAAACTCTATAATCCTGAGCCTTTGGGATGGGAAGGTTTTTACCAGAAACTTTAGGCAGTTTAAGCTCTTAAATAGAGCTATTTCATTCCTTCAATTAGTCTATCCCGCCATGCAAAGTACCCGTACGCATTTTCTCTGCCATTTCCAGGGCACGCTTAATGCGGGATTCTTCGCCTTTGGGTTGACTTACATAATGCAATACCCCTCTTTGTCGGCCGGGCTTTAATCTTTCGAAAACTGCTGCCGCTTCCGGATCTTGCTCCAATACAATTTTGAACTCTTCTGGGAAACTCATGCCAAATTCAGAGGTGTCGGGCTCCACTCGAATTTGCACCAAATCACCCACCTCCATTTTCCAGCCTTTTAAGATGGCCTTGCTTAAAGCAATTAGCGCATAGCCATCTTTGCGCAATTGCAAGGCCCGGTGAATGGCCTTTTGATCCGGACCATAGATCAACACCCGTTTAGAGTGCTGCTCAATAAATTTCTGTGCGACATCATAATCACAGATCACAAAGGGTATGCCCCCGGTATTCTCGATATAGGCTTCAAATTTCATGATCCCAAGATAAAAAGAGTAGGGGCTAATTGGCCTCTGTTCCCAGAATTGGCTTTAGTACTTCAAATGCATCGTGAACGCTAAGCACGTCCTGGAAGCTTAGGTACAGTTTACCATTACGCTCTTTAAGCTGAGCTTGCGGGGCCGACTTCAAATACAGAAGTACTTTTTGGAAGCGATCCGATTGGAAGTAGGGAGATTCTTGATCCGAAGTAAAATAGCAGAGCAAGCGTTCTTGCTTGAGAACCACTTTTTCAAATCCGATTTTCTGCCCTAGGCGACGTAAACGTATGGAATCGAAAAGCTCTTCCACTTCCCGAGGGATAGGTCCAAAGCGATCGGCTAAATCGCGGGAGTAGGTTTCAATTTCTGCTTCCGTGCGCAATTGATCCAATTCCTGATACAGCTTCAGGCGCTCATCTACCTTGTTCACATATTGATCAGGGATCAAAATCTCCAGGTCGGTATCCAATAAGGTATCGCTAATACTTTCCTTATTCTTTAACTCTTCAGCATAGAGCTCTTTAAACTCTGTTTCTTTTAGTTCTTCAATAGCTTCTGCCAGGATTTTCTGGAAGGTATCAAAGCCAATATCATTGATAAAGCCACTCTGTTCGGCACCCAGTAAATCACCAGCTCCACGAATCTCTAAATCGCGCATAGCAATATGGAAACCACTTCCCAAATCACTGAATTTTTCGATGGCCTGCATTCTCTTGCGGGCTTCATCGCTCATCGCCGAAAGGGGAGGAGTGATTAATTTACAGAAGGCCTTTTTGTTGCTTCGACCTACTCGACCTCGCATTTGATGCAGATCGCTCAGGCCAATATTTTGTGCATTATTGATGATGATGGTATTGGCATTCGGTACATCCAATCCATTCTCAATAATCGAGGTGGCCACCAGAATATCGAATTCACCATTAATAAACTGCAACATTAATTGCTCCAATTTCTTGCCTTCCATCTGGCCATGACCAATACCGATTTTAGCATCTGGCATTAGCCTTTGCAGCATACCTGCCACTTCTTTAATATTCTCCACTCGGTTGTGGATGAAGAAAACCTGTCCACCTCTGCTTAATTCATAGCGCAAGCTGTCGCGGATAATTTCCTCATTAAAGGGGATCAATTGGGTCTCAATCGGGTGGCGGTTCGGTGGTGGCGTGGTCATCACACTCAAGTCGCGCGCCTGCATCAGTGAAAATTGTAAGGTCCGCGGAATGGGTGTCGCTGTTAGGGTAAGGGTATCCACATTTACCTTCAGGTTCTTAAGCTTGTCCTTAACGCTTACACCAAATTTTTGCTCCTCATCAATAACCAGCAGTCCTAAGTCTTTAAACTTGATGTCTTTACCCACTAGACGATGAGTACCAATGATGATGTCTACCTTGCCTTCTTCTAAATCTTTCAGGATTTCGGTTTGCTCTTTCCTGCTGCGGAATCTGTTTATATACTCCACGCGGCAAGGGAAATCGGCTAATCGCTTGCTAAAGGTTTTATGATGTTGAAAGGCAAGAATAGTAGTTGGTACCAATACCGCAACTTGCTTGCTATCGCATACCGCCTTAAAGGCTGCTCGTACCGCTAATTCGGTTTTTCCGAAGCCAACATCCCCGCAAATAAGGCGGTCCATCGGAGTTTGCGCCTCCATATCCTGTTTAATGGCCAGGGTTGCCGATTCTTGATCGGGCGTATCCTCATAAATAAAGGAAGCCTCTAATTCGTGCTGTAAATAATTGTCGGGTGAAAACTGAAAGCCATGCGTAGCCTTACGTTTAGCATAAAGCTTAATAAGGTCAAAGGCCACCTTTTTAACGCGAGTCTTAGCCTTGGACTTGGTTTTTTGCCAAACTCCGGAACCCAGTTTATGCACTGAGGGCACCGTGCCTTCTTTGCCATTATAGCGACTGATCTTATGCAAAGAGTGAATGCTTACATAGAGCACATCGCCTCCGCTGTAAATCAGTTTAATGGCTTCCTGTTGCTTTCCGTTAACCTCAATTTTTTGCAGTCCGCCGAATTCCCCAATACCATGGTCAATGTGGGTGATATAGTCTCCAACTTGCAGAGCGGTGAGTTCTTTAAGGCTTACCGCTTGACGTTTCTCATAGCCCGTTCTTAAGCGGAATTTCTGATAGCGCTCAAAAATTTGATGGTCTGTGTAAACCAGGGTTTTAGCTTCCTGGTCAATGAAGCCTTCGTGCAGGGTATGTACAATCGGTTGAAACTTAACCTCTTTGCCAATGTCTTCGAAAATGGCATCGAAGCGTTCAACTTGGGTTTGATTGAGGCAGAGCAGGAAATTATCGTAATCCTCTTCACTGTGTTTGCGAAGATCATCAACCAAAAGTTCAAACTTTTTATTGAAGCTGGGTTGAGGTTTAGAGTTGAACTCGATCTTTAAACTGGCCTCAAAGCCATTATCCGCTTGCCACTCCAGTTGATGGAAGTTCTTTAACTGCTGATGAAATAGGTCTTTATTTATATAGAGTTCCGCCGGTTCACTGCGACTGATATCGGAGTTGATCTCCCGAAAAAGTTCCAGGGCCTTTTCATAAAGATCTTGAAGTTTGCTCCCAATCAGATTGGAATTTTGGGTCCAAACGATGGTTTTAGGACCTATGTACTCCAGGAAGCTTTCCCGACTTTCCATCAGCACCTTGTTTTCAACATTAGGTACCAATTGAATTCGTTTCACCTGATCAATACTCAGTTGGCTTTCGATATCGAAGGTGCGAATGCTTTCAATTTCATCATCGAAAAACTCAATCCGGAAGGGTTGGTCATGGGAGAAGGAGTATACATCCACTATACCACCACGAACGGAAAACTGCCCGGGTTCAATAACGAAATCCACTCTTTCAAATTGATATTCAAAGAGGGTTTCATTTAAGAAGTCAATGCTTAATTCATCCCCGGTCCTGATGCTGAAAGTATGCGCACTTAGGCTTTTACGAGTAACAACCTTTTCGAAAAGAGCGTCGGCGTAGCTAACCAGAATAGCGGGTTTCTTGCGACTGTTTAGGCGGTTTAATACTTCAGCTCGTAGCAGGACATTGGCATTGTCCGTTTCTTCGGTGTCATACGGCCTTCGGTAGGAGGCAGGATAAAAGAGTACTTCTTTTTCGCCTATTAAACCTTCCAGATCATTAAGGAAATAGGCCGCTTGCTCTTTGTCATTAAGAATGACCAAATGCGGAATTTCACTTTGCTGGAAGCTTTGAGCCAGGGCTATAGCACCGAGGGACCCTGATATGCCTCTAACTTCCAGTTTCTGAGGGTCTGTTTTAGACCACTGATCAAGAATGAGTTTAATGCGCTGGTCATCCGAATAGCGCTCCAGAAAATTACTTGCCTTGTAGGCCATGCCCTAAACCATTAAACCATCCGCTCTTTATTGAGGGATGGTGTGAGCTGGCAAAGGTAAGAGTTGATGCTTTGAGCCGGAACCCGAAATTTGAGATTTAAAATTTGATCGTGCTTCCTTCATCTAGCTGTTAAGTAGTGGGTTAGGTTCTAGGTCCCTTGCTGGTGCTGGCTTTCGGGCATTTATTTATCCAGATTCGGCTTGACTTAGTGTAATAATGAAACTATCTTGCCCACGAGGGGATTGTCAAAATGGAAGGAAGATGAAGAGAATATTGGGGGCAGTATTGGGGCTCCTCGTGACTTATGGTGCTTATGCTCAGGGAGAAAAGGAGAAATGGGTTGAAGCATCTTTACAGGATATTCGAAATCCTAAGGTTCTAGATTCAATTGCTGAGGGTCTATTGCAATATTCGGAAGATTCAGTCGCATTAGGGCGGGCTTATTTTTTAAAAGGTCTGGCCGGAACCTTCTCAGCCAATCCCACCAAGGCGGCTAAAAATTTTAAAAAATCCCTAAGTCATTTAAAGGAAGGCGAACACTACGATGAGCGTTTTAGCTACGAAGTGGTGCTTAAAAATTTGGGGATTTCCTATTATCGGATTCGCCAATTTGAAAGTGGTGATTCCAGCTTTCGAATTTTACGTCGCCTGGCCATGGAAGATCAAGATAGCTTGCAATACGCCTTGGCTATCAAGAATATGGCAAATGCCTTGATGATGCGCGAATCCTATGATTCGGCTGCAGTCTTAATGAAAGAAACCGCCTTAATTCAACAAAGAATCGATTACCAAGGCATTGCTCTTACCTATCTTAGTTTGGGTTCCTTGTACGGAAGGATTCATCAAGAGGAGGAAGCATTGCGCTGGTTTCATAAAGCCCTGGAGCACAGCAATAAGGTGCCGGATCGTAATATTGAGGCGCGTTCGTATAATAATCTGGCCGTAGCCCATCGGGCCCTGGGGCATTACGATTCGGCCATTTTTTATTTACATAAAGCTTTGAGGATTCACCAGAACCTGGGGTCTTTTTTCGATCAGGTTGAAGTTCTGGCTAATCTGTCTCGGAACTATAGCAAACTGGCAGCTTGGGATACAGCACAAGTATATTTGGACAGTGCCTATAGCCTAATGCCACCTCGTGGGAGAGGCCGCGGTCGGACATTGGAAAATCTATGGATGCTTAGTCTCTACATGGCCAATAATCAAGGTGATTATGAAGCAGGCGCTCCCTACTTTGATTCCATTCGGCAAAGTCCCAATCAAAAATTCTTTTTGAATGATCCTGAGTATTTAGAGGCTTTTGCCCATCATTTTGAATTGAAAGGAGAAGCTGATTCAGCATTAAAATATTTGCGCTTAAGCAAGCAAAGGCAGGCTGAGCTTGATCAGAAGCGGGATGCGGCCAAAATAAAACAGGCTAGCAATGAAATTGAGTTGGCAGCACTGAGAGGGCAGCAAGAAGAGAAGGTACGCTCTTATAAAATGGCCCTGATGGTTATTTTAGTTTTCCTGGCTTTAGGGAGTCTTATTTTCTGGCTCAGTCGCAAGAAGGCTAAACAAATTAGCGCGGAGCGAGAGGCTGAAGCGGCCGAAGCAGCTCGCTTAAGTGCCGAAGCTCTATCCAATGTCAATAAGATTGAGAATACAGGATTTAGTTTAATTGATGAACATCAGGCCCCCGAGCCTGAGCTTCCCAGTCAGTTGCGACTGAAATCAAAAGCGGTGATCAATATTGATGATTTGATTTATCTCGAATCTGACGGGCATTATGTGAACTTGTTTTTGAAGGGGCGTAAAAATCCAGAGGTGGAGCGTAGCACCCTCAAGGCAATGGAAGAGCAATTGAGTGGCCATGACTTTATACGCATCCATCGAAGTTATTTGGTGCAAGCTTCTTTTCTGAAAGCAGTCTATGCCACCAAGGTTCTTCTTGACGATGGAAGGGAACTACCGGTATCCAGAACCTATAAAGAGGATCTCAAAAAGCGATTTGAGGGAGAGTCTTAGCCTGTATTTCGTGCCGGAATTCCGGTTATTAATGCCAGACATTTGAGGAATAGCGAGGGATAGGCGACTTTAGCCAACGGTTATCAAACCATTTTCCTTCCCCCTCAACCAAAAAGCGGCTCTCATCGGAGGCCGCTTTTTTTATAGGATTATTTCGGGGCTTGTGCTAAGCCTGGAATTGAAAAAATTAGTCTTTATACTCGCGTAGAAATGCTTCTGCCTGATCAACCATTTCAGAGCTTCCACAGAAGAAAGGAACACGCTCATGCAATTCGGTAGGGAGGATGTCCATGATTCGAGTATGACCATCGCTGGCTTTTCCACCGGCCTGCTCAATTAAGAAGGCCATTGGATTGCACTCGTATAACAAGCGTAACTTCCCTTTAGGGGCCTTAGTTCCTTTAGGGTAGATGTAAATCCCGCCTTTTAAAAGGTTACGATGGAAGTCGGCTACCAATGAACCAATATACCGAGAAGTTAGGGGGCGACCAGTGGCAGGGTCTAATTCCTGGCACCACTTAATGTACTTTTTCACACCCTCGGGCATGTGTACATAGTTCCCTTCATTGATAGAGTAAATCTTGCCGTTTTCCTTTACCCGCATATTAGGATGCGATAGGAAGAAACTGCCAATACCCGGGTCGTAGGTAAAGCCATGCACTCCATTACCAGTGGTATATACCAGCATGGTAGAGGTGCCATATACCAAATAACCTGCTGCCACTTGTTTGTGACCGGGTTGTAAAAAATCTTCTAAGGTCACTGGAGTACCAGGCTCACTTACCCGGCGGAATATGCTAAAGATGGTACCAACCGATACATTTACATCAATATTGCTGCTGCCATCCAGAGGGTCGATCAGTACTACATAACGTGCATTGGAGTGGATATCTTCGTTAAATACGATATGCTCCTCCATTTCTTCGCTGGCCAAACCACAAATTTCACCCCTCTTACGCAGGGTGCTGATAAACATGTCGTTAGCTAAAACATCCAGTTTTTGCTGGGCTTCACCTTGCACGTTCTCTACACCAGCGGCACCAATAATATTGGCTAAACCGGCCTTGTTGATTTCCTGATTAACCATTTTACCGGCTAGGCGAATGGAGCTAAGCAATGCGCTGAGTTCTCCCTTGGCATAAGGGAAGTCTTTTTGGTTTTGGATGATGAACTCACCCAGAGTAATATGTCTTTCCATGGATTGAGAGGTATGCAGCAAATTTAGCGGGACCGTCTAAAATATTCAGTCTTTCAGCTTTTTAATTTGCTTTAAATAAGCCTTCAGTTTTTCTGCTTGACGAGTAGAAACCAAAACCTTGCTTTGATCCTTAAACTCAATTAAAAGACCTTGTTTTCCGCCCGCATTGTAGAGCTCTCCGTACTGGGGGTGATTCTTTTTTCCTACTCCGGCCAAGGGCATTTTGATGATTTTCACTTTGGAAACTTCCGACCAATTTCTTTCCATTTGGCCCAATGCACCAAACCGGATGCTTAGAGATTTGCTGTCGATGCTCAGGATTAATTGAGTCTTTGCCATCACCACGGTGATAAAGGCAATAAATAGGGTTCCGGCTATTAAAGCCCAGGAGGGCATGGGGTTTTCGCCCATCGGAATACCAAAGACTAATTGCGAAACACTGGCGAAAGTAAAGAAGAGTAAGAGGGCGAATAGGATTATCCAAAGAAGCCAATTACGGATCATTTGAATTTCAGTATAGTCCTTCATAGAATTGGATGGCTGGTCATTCATACCTTTGCGGCAATAATAATTATAATGTTACAACTTAAGAACGATCACTACGAGATTGGCGGACTGGATGTGCGTCAGATCTGTGAAGATTTTGGAAGCCCGCTTTACATTTACGACACGGCCAAGATGGAGGCCCAATATAAACGTTTGCAAAAGGCTTTTAAAGGATCGAAACTTAAGATTAATTACGCTTGTAAGGCGCTGAGTAATATTAATGTGCTTCGCTTTTTCCAGCAATTAGGGGCCGGTTTGGATACGGTTTCAATTCAAGAAGTGGAATTAGGCCTTAGAGCAGGCTTTGCCGCCGAAGAAATCATCTACACGCCCAATGGAGTTTCCATGGCCGAGATTGAAAAGGCTGTAGCCCATGGCGTACGAATTAATATTGATAATCTGAGTATCCTGGAGCAGTTTGGTGCCAAGTACGGAAATAGCTATCCGGTATGTATCCGGATGAATCCCCATATTATGGCTGGCGGTCATAGCAAGATTTCCGTTGGGCATATCGACTCCAAATTCGGGATTAGTATTCATCAACGTCGCCATCTAGAGCGCTTGGTACAAAGCCTGAACCTCAATGTGGAAGGCGTGCACATGCATACCGGAAGCGACATTCTGGATGTAGATACCTTCCTGGTAGGTGCTCAATTATTATTTGATGTGGCTCGTGATTTTCCAGATTTGAAATATTTGGATTTCGGTAGCGGGTTTAAAGTGCCTTATAAGGCAGATGATATTGCCACCAATGTAGAGGAGCTAGGGCAAAAAATGACGGGCATGTTCAAGGAGTTCTGCGCCGAATACGGAAGAGAACTTGAAATTGAATTCGAGCCCGGTAAATTCCTGGTGTCTGAATCCGGAACTTTTTGTTGCCAGGTAAATGGCTTAAAGCAAACCACGGCAACCGTATTTGCTCAGGTAGATACAGGTATGAATCACTTGATTCGGCCTATGTTTTACGATGCCTACCATCATATAGAGAATATTAGCAATCCCAAGGCTGATCCGCGTGTTTATACCGTGGTTGGCTATATCTGCGAAACCGACACCTTCGCTAATGATCGCCAGATTGCAGAAGTACGTCAAGGAGATATTTTAGCCTTCCGCAATGCCGGAGCCTATTGCTTTACCATGGCCAATAATTACAATAGTCGCTATAAGCCGGCTGAGGTATTGGTGCATAAAGGCAAAGCGCATTTGATTACCCGTCGTCAGAATTTAGAGGACCTCCTGCATAATCAAGTGGAAATGGAATGGTCGCAGAAGTAGAAATTATCCCTGGCTGTGCGGAGGACATCTCCGATTTGTTGCGCCTAATCAAGGCTTTGGCCGATTTTGAGAAGGCGCCCCAAGAAGTGGTAACCACCGAGGCCGAGCTTTTGGAAGATTGGGAATTAGGTCGCTTCGAATATATAGTGCTTAAACATCCTCAAGGTGGCGTGATTGGAATCTCGCTGTTTTATCCTCGCTATTCGACCTGGAAAGGAGCTTGCTATTACCTTGAAGATTTAATCGTTGTTCCTGAACATCGCGGTAAAGGCTATGGTAAAATGCTGTTGGAAGCAACCGCAGATTATGCTCGTAAAGCCGGGGCCAAGCGCTTGGATTGGCAGGTCTTGGATTGGAATGAACCCGCTGTACGCTTCTATGAGAAAATGGGAGCCGGCATTGAAACCGAATGGTGGAATTGCAAATGGTGGCTCAACAAATCAGAGTGAAAAGGCGAATTGCAGTAATTGGTGGGGGTGCAGCCGGTTTCTTTGCGGCTATTCATGCTGCCAGCCCTGATACTGAAGTAGTCCTATTTGAAAAATCCAATAAACTGCTTTCCAAGGTTCGGGTAAGTGGCGGTGGACGTTGCAATGTGTTACATCACTGCCCCTACGCTTCTGAATTGATAAAGGCATATCCTCGTGGTGGGCGCTCTTTAAAGAAGGCTTTTGGTCGTTTTGGATATCCTGAGGCCCGGGCCTGGTTTGAGGAACAGGGTCTGGAATTAAAGGTGGAGGCTGATGGTCGGGTTTTCCCTAAAAGCGACTCCAGTGAATCGGTAATTCAGGTACTGGAAAAGGCGGCACAAAAAGCTGGGGTACGCATCCAAATGCAAAAGGATTTAATCCAACTGGAGGCCACAGAAAATGGCTATCAATTACAGTTTCGAGATCGTTCCTTATATGATTGTGAGGTGGTGATTCTCGCATTGGGTGGCCAGCCCAAGGAAAATGGCTATGCATTTTTAAAGGACTTTGATTTGAATTGGGTGGCTCCTTGTCCTTCCTTATTCACCTTTAATGTACCACAGTCGCCACTCAAAGATTTAATGGGCCTGTCGGTACCTAATGCCTGGGTGCAAATTCCAGCTACTAAGTGGAAAGAGCAGGGGCCCTTATTAATCACCCATTGGGGATTTTCGGGTCCGGCAGTATTAAAGCTTAGTGCCTGGTATGCCCCGGATTTGAAGGAACGAAACTATCAGTTTCCCATCTTGATTAATTGGCTGGGTCTTTCGGAAGAAGAAGCGCGCACACAATTGCAGGAATATTTTTCCGCCCATCCCGCCAAGGGAGTAGCAAATAGCAGGGCTTTTGATCTGCCCTCACGCTTATGGAAGGCTATTTTACAATTGGCCGAGGTGCAGGAAAGTAAATCCAATCGAGATTTATCGAAAAAGGAGTTCAATCGTTTGCTCGAATTTTTACTTCGTAGTCCCTTCAACGTAAGTGGGAAAACCACCTTTAAAGAGGAGTTTGTTACTGCGGGAGGCCTCGATCTTCGGGAATTGGATATGCAGACTTATGCACTAAAGAAGTATCCTGGCCTCTATGCTATTGGCGAGTTTGTTAATGTAGACGCCATTACCGGGGGCTATAACTTTCAACATGCCTGGACCAGCGCTTTTCTGGCAGGGAGAGCTGCTGCCCAATTGAATTAATCCTTTAAAAGCTTAAAGCTAAAAATTTTAAAGCCGTCTCAGGACAGTATTTTGTGGAATATCAGCAAAGCCTAATTAGTATTTTTGCCGCTTAATAATTTAACATGCGAATCTTTAAATTCGGTGGAGCTAGTGTAAAAGACGCGGCAGGCGTGCAGCGCGTGGCATCCATCGTTCAACACTTTACAGCAGATGATATCCTGATTGTGGTTTCGGCCATGGGGAAAACGACCAATGCCCTTGAGGAGTTGGTGAAATCTTTCTTGAATGGAAAGAAGGAGGACTGCAGTAAACAGTTGAAGGATTTGAAGGATTCACATCAGCGGATTATTGATGAGCTTTTCCCTCAATCCAATGAGCGTCTTAGCAATGAAGTGAGTGAATTATTTCTGCAATTGGAAACCATTGTAGAATCACCGGCGGTGGGAAGTTTCAATCAAGTATATGATCAGATCGTTGGTTTTGGTGAGTTGATTTCAACCAAAATTGTATCGGCCTATTTAAATTTCGAAGGTTTCGAAAACCGTTGGTTGGATGCTCGAAAATTGATCCGTACAGATCAAAACTATCGTGCCGCTAGAGTAAACTGGAACTTAACCCGACGTTTGGTTCTGGACAATGTGAAGAGTGGCAACTCCTATATCACCCAAGGTTTTATTGGTTCGGATGATAATTTCAATCCGACCACCTTAGGTCGAGAGGGATCCGATTATACCGCTTCGGTAATTGCCTATGTTTTGCAAGCCGAAGAAGTAACTATTTGGAAAGATGTGCCCGGGGTTTTGAATGGCGATCCCAAGGTTTTTCAGGGCACCGAATTATTGAAGAAAATCAGTTTCCGGGAAGCGATCGAATTAGCTTTTTATGGAGCTTCCGTAATTCACCCTAAAACTATTCAGCCGCTGCAGGAGCGTGGCGTGCCATTAAGGGTGCGTTCATTTAGCGATTTGGAGCAGGAGGGAACCACAATTTCGGAGGGGGTAAACCTGGAGCCTTTTTTACCCTGTTTTATTCGCAAGAGCCAGCAGCAGTTAATTAGTTTAGCTACCCGAGACCTGGCTTTCATTGCGGAAGACCACCTTTCCAAAATTTATAAATTATTTCATGAGTATGGCTTGCGCGTGAATTTATCGCAGCATGCCGCTACTAGTTCGTCCTTCTGTGTAAACGATGACCCTATTGCTACACCCGCTCTTTTGGAGCAACTTAAGCAGAGTTTCGATGTGTCGGTAATTGGTGATTTGGAGCTTTATACCGTAAGGCATTATGATAACAGTGCGGTAGCAGACATTCAAAGCAGAGGACGTAAATTGCTCGAGCAAGTAAGTACCGACACTTATCAAATTGTAATCAGAATCTGATCACATGGCCCGACTTGGTTCCGGAGAAATGTTTCGCACGGTAAAACTCCCTAAAATTGGCAGGGAGGCTTTACTCAAAACCCTTTTACACCTGGCAAAGGTGAAGAGTGTTGAAGAGCTTTTTTCGGGAAGGGACGGACGGGAAGAGAATCTTTTTGTGGATGATGTGATCCGCGAATTAGATCTCAGCTTTCAATATTTTGAAGAAGAATTAAAACGCATTCCAACTTCTGGCCCGGTGGTATTGATATGTAATCACCCCCTGGCGGGAATTGATGCTTTGTTATTGATAAAATTAGTCGCTTCTATTCGTCCGGATCTTCGAATCGTGGGTTCGGATTTATGGCAGCGCTTAAAGCCCATTGCTCACTATTGGGATTTAGATGAAAGTGGGGTGAGTTCTGGGGCAAGTTTAAGTGAATCCCTCAAGGAAGGGAAGGCCCTGGCTATATTTCCGGCGGGCTCGGTTAGTACCAATTATCGCATTTCGAAACGCCAACTGGAAGATGGAGACTGGGATGTGAACATGATTCGTGAAATAGCCGATGCTCAGGTGCCAGTAACCCCGGTTTTCTTTAAGGCCAATCAAACTTTTGTATATCATCTCTTACAGCGATTAGGTCCCATTTTTCAGGATTTAAAGGTCCCATCCGAATTACGTAGTTATCGCTCTCGACCGGTAACCATTCGTATCGGTCGGACTATATATCCCAAGGAACTGGCTTTATATCCGCGAGAGTACCAACTGTCGGCTCTATTACGCCAGAGAGTTTATTTGCTGAGTAATGCCTTGCATCCAGAGTTTAAACTTTTTAGCCCTAAAAGACCAGCTGAGCCAAAGCCAATTGCAGATCCTGTAGACACCGACCTTTTGCTCAAAGAGTATGAGTTCCTACTCGAGAAGGAGGCCTTGATTGAAGAAAAGCGGAGCTATCAGGTATTTCTGTGTAAGGCGGCACAAGTGCCTAATATGATCCGCGAAATTGGCCGATTACGTGAAATTACCTTTAGAGCGATCGGAGAGGGGTCCAATTTGGCCCTCGATCTGGATACCTTCGATTACCACTACCATCATTTGGTGCTTTGGGACAAGGAGGAAATGCGAATTGTGGGGGCTTACCGTCTGGCAATAGGCAGTGAGGTTTATCCCAAATTTGGCTTTAATGGTTTTTACTTGAGTACCCTTTTTAAGTTTAAGAAGCGTATTCAACCTATGCTGGGTCGTTCACTGGAGATGGGTAGGGCTTTTATAATTCCGGCTCATCAGCAAAAGCCATTGCCATTATTTGTGATGTGGAATGGTATTAGGGAGGTAATGCGACAACGTGAAGAACTGGAATTTATAGTAGGTTGCGCCAGTATCAGTAATAGCTTTTCCATTTTTAGTCGTAATCTAATGGTGGCTTTTTTACTTAAGAATTTTGGAGACGCCAGTTTAGCGCAAGAGATTAGACCTCGTAAGCCTTTTAAACTAAAATTAAAAGCAGAAGCCAGGGAAATGGTTATGAATTCGAGCCCTGAAGATTTAGTGCAATTCGATCGTAGAATTGATGAGATTGAACCGGGCGATTTACGCATCCCACCCTTGATTAAAAAGTATTTACAGCAAAATGCATTGATTGTCTGCTTTAATGTGGATCCGCTATTTAATAATTCTTTAGATGGATTTATGTATATCCATCGTCAAAATCTTGAACTTTAATTACCTTAGAGCGGCTTAAAATTTTGCGTCAATGGCTGCTCCCCGGTCTTCTGCATTTCAAGAAATATCTTCCGATAATCAATTACTTATTGCCCTGGAGCAGGAGGCCCCTTATGGCTATTGGATATGTCATGCTCCCAGCGGAGAAGTATTTGTGAATAACGCATTGGCGGTTTCTATTGGTATTGATCGCCATGCTTCTGATGATTTTAAAGCCCATACACTTGGTGCAAAACAATTTAATTATTGTCTGGAGATATACCATAAAGGAGAGTCGAATCACTTCCAATTAAATTACGCTTCCAATAAAGACTTTCTGAACTTTGAAGTAGAGCAAAGGCTGTTGGAAAACTATCCGGATTATTTCGTGGCATTGCATTTATATGCCCCGCAAAATCCTTGGCAAGATGATCAACTTTATTATCCCTATTTAATTAAAATAGATCGAGAAGGAAAATATCTCTTCCATAATACTCTCTATGTCGAACATTTTTTTGCCGAGAAAGCTTCACGGATTGGCGAAAGTTCCATGGCAGATGTGGCTGAGCAAAGCAGAGAGACCGGCCGAGAAACCGCCTATTATTGTTTGGAGCATCCAGGATTAATCTGCAATGTTCGTATTGAGAAGAAAAATCCACGTGGACCTGGTTTTGTGAGTACACATTGGCAGTTTATTTCCTTTCCGGATTGCTATGGGGATGTCGACGTGATTTATGCACGAGGTTTTGATATCTCTGCTTTGCAAGCGGCTGAAGAACAGCTGGATGCTCGACAAAGGGAACTAAATTTCTTTTTCGAAAATCAAATGATTGGGGTCTTCTTTATGATGCTGCCGGAACCTCAGGAGTGGAATGAGCATACAGATAAGGATGCCGTAGTAAAGTACGCTTTTGAAAATCAGGTGATCACCCGCTGTAATAAAATGATCTTGGATCAGTATGGTTTTCAGAGTGAAGATGAGTTTTTAAACCTGAGTCCTCGTGATTTCTTTTTACATGATATTGAGACCGGGCTGAAAGTGTGGAAAGACTTTTTTGAGAAAGGTCATTTGCACAATTTAACCGAAGAACGGCGAACCGATGGAAGCCTGATAAAAATTGAAGGTGATTACCTGCTATTACGTGATGATAAAGATCGAATTGTCGGTCATTTAGGCTTGCAGCAGGATGTTACAGATAGAGAGGCCGAAAGAGCAAAATCCAGAGCGCATCGGGAACAATTGGAGAAACTAACAGAAAGCATCCCAGGGGTTGTGTTCCAGATTGATTATGAACCCAATAAAGAAATTTCACTCAGCTTTTTGAGCAAGGCCTTTGAAGAGGTGAATTTTGGCATTCAACGCCAAAGTTTAATTGAGGACCCGTCCAGTATAATGCAGGTTATTAGTCCTAAAGACTATTCAACATTATTGGGCTCAGTGGTTTATTCAGCGCGTAATCTTAAGGATCTTGATACCGAATTTAGAATTGAGAATAAGCTGGGGGAAGAGCGCTGGTTTCGCATTCGGGTACGACCCGAGTCGAAGTCGGGTGAACGCAGCTCCTGGTACGGCATCCTTACTGCCATCGACGATCAAAAGGCCTTTGAGAAGGAACAGCATAAACTGGCTTTAATCGCTAGGAATACTTCGGATCTGATTATGATCATAAGTCCAGAGGGAAGAGTCGATTGGTTGAATTCGGCCTGCCAGGATTTTTTCGGATGGAAGCCGGATTATGCGGTAAATAAGGAGCCCGATCTGCTTTTTAAAAGTCGCGAAAACCGCAAGCAAAAGGAAGATTTGCTGATTGCCATTTATGCCCAGCGCAGTATTGAACTCAAGGTTATGCTGGATGCTGAAGAAGGAGCACGCTGGTTGAATGTTCGGAATAAACCTATTTGGAACGCCAATGGGGAATTCCTCTACAGCCTCTTAGTGATGCAAGATATTCATGAGGAGGAAGTGAAGAATAAGGAGATGGAAGCCTTACTCAGTATTACCTCCGAACAAAATAAACGCCTACAAAGCTTTACCTACATTGTTTCCCATAATATTCGCTCTCATTCGGCTAATCTTCAGGGTTTAATCGAGGCAGTGGATCTGGCGAAAAGCGAGGGTGAAAAGCAAGAGCTGTGGGATTATTTGCGCAAGGTTAGTGATGGGCTGGAATCTACGATTAAGCATTTGAATGAGATTATTGCCATCAACCAAAGTTTGAATCGCAGCAAAACTAATTTGCGACTCATTGATGAAGTGCAACGTATTTTAGATATTCTGGGTGCGGAATTAAAAGCCTTAAACGCCAAGGTGGAGCTTGACTTTAATGCAGAGGCGGAAGTGTACTCGGTGAGAGCTTATTTGGAAAGTATCCTGCTCAATCTATTGAGCAATACCCTGCGTTATCGTCATCCGGATCGAGAACCCCGTGTGCATATTCGCTTAGCTGAGAATCATGAATTTCAAATTCTGGAAGTTCAGGATAATGGCTTGGGAATTGATTTGAAGCGCTATAAAGATCGTCTCTTTCAGTTGTATCAGACTTTTCATCAACATCCTAAAGCGCGAGGTTTAGGTTTGTACATTATGAAGAATCAAGTGGAGGCCATGGGTGGAAAGGTCGAATTGAAGAGTATCGTAAATCAAGGAACCACCTTTAAAATTTACCTTCCTAAGGAGATTTAGAAATACATTGTCTGCGCCAGGCGATAGGTATTAGCGTGGGCTTCCACAATATCGGCCAGTCGCTCGCTATAGCCCCCACCCATACTGCAAACTACTGGAATTTGCCTCTTTTGAGCTTCTTCAAAAACATAACGGTCTCTCTCTTTACAACCTGCTATGCTCATGCCCAGGCGTCCTAATTTATCAGTAGCCAAAACATCAACTCCCGACTGGTAGAATATGAAATCGGCATTTAGGCTATCCATGAGTATTGGAAGTTCTGACTGGAGTCGACTAAGATATTCCTGGTCATCAGTGCCATCTGCTAGGGCAATATCCAGATCACTCTTTTCCTTATGTAGAGGGTAGTTTTTTTCGCCATGCATCGAAAAGGTGAATACCCGCTTTTCGCTAGCCATAATTTCGGCCGTTCCATTTCCTTGATGCACATCCAAATCTACCACCAGTATTTGTTGAGCAAGATTATGATCCAAGAGATAATGCGCCGCAATGGCAATGTCATTCAATAGGCAAAAACCCTCTCCCCGATTGGTGTAGGCATGATGAGTGCCACCGGCAATATTGAGCGAAACACCATTTTTTAAAGCATGAAAACAGCAGTCAATAGTACCTTGAGCAATGCGTCTTTCTCTTTCTACCAATTGAGCAGAAAGAGGAAAGCCGGTGCGGCGTTCTTCGGCCCGACTTAATTTTAAGTATTTAAGTTTTTGCCAGTATTCCGGGCAATGAGTCCGTAAAATCTGTTCCTCTGAAAGGAGCTTAGGTGGAAAGAAATTGTCTTCCGTACAAATGCCTTCATATAGCAATTGCTCAGGCAATAGACTGTACTTTGCCATCGGGAAACGATGTCCTTTGGGCAGAGGATGATGATAAATAGGATCGAATGCGATCTTTAGCATGCCGCTTCTAACGCAGGCTGGCTCCGTATTGTTTCTCCAGGCTGGCCTGAATCTTAGACATGATTTGCTCTACCGCTTTATCATTAAGGGTCTTTTCTTCATGGGCCAGGGTGAAGCTCAAGGCATAGGATTTCTTACCTTCTGGTAAGTTTTTGCCTTCGTACACATCAAAGAGGTTTACGGTCTTTAATAGCTTTCCACCTGCTTTGGCTGCTGCCTGAGCTAGGTCACCATACTTTACATTGCTGTCGACCAATAGCGCAAGGTCGCGACGTACTTCCGGGAATTTGGGAAGGTCGCTCATAACAATGCTGTTTTTACGAGCGGCTTCTACTAAAGCTTCCCAGTTTAATTCGGCGTAGAAAACGGCGGTTTTCAAATCAAAGCTTTTAAGTAAGCCTGGATTTACTTTGCCAAATTCGGCCAATACCTTTTTACCACGATGCCATTTTAATCCTTCACTGAAGATGGCAGCGTCTGAAGCGGATTCTTGATAGCCGCCTAATCCGATGCGTTCAAATAGCAATTGAACTGCATTTTTTAATTGGTAAAAATCGCTGGCTTGTGCTCCTTGCTTCCAGTTTTCATCTTCGGCTAAACCGGTTAACCATAGGGCCAGATCTTCACGCTCCACAAAACCAGCTTCCTTTTTACGGTAGCAACGTCCAAATTCAAAAAACTTAAGATTTGCTCTCTGGCGTTTGCTATTGTATTCAACGGCTTCTAATCCACCGAATAGCATCGACTGGCGCATAACTGCCAAATCTTGACTCAGAGGGTTAAGCATCGCTACACTCGCTTCCGGGCTAAAGCCAAACTTTTCGTAATAGGAAGCTTTGGTGAGTGAGTTGTTCATCATTTCATGATAGCCCAGACTGCTCAATAAGCCGCTGATCATGTCTCTTTCGCGAGCATCGTCATCGGCACTTTTTTGAGCTACCGAAATACGCATGGGGCCATCGTAAGGAACAGCATTAAAGCCATAGATACGCAGAACCTCTTCTACCACATCCGCTTCGCGTTCCACATCGCGCCTGTAGGCTGGTACTTCGAGGTGCCAGTTTTTACCCGATTCTGCTTTAATTCGAATATCCAAAGAGGCTAAAATATCGCGAACCATTTCGGCAGGGATAGCCTCACCAATCAGGCTGTTCATGCGATCTAAATTTAAAGTGAGCTCCTGATTTTGAATTTTAACCGGATGCTCATCGGCAATCGCCATAGCCACTTCGCCGCCCGCAATTTCCTGAATTAAGGTTACTGCTCTTTTTAAGGCGTATTCAGTCATTTCGGGGTCTACTCCACGCTCATAGCGGAAAGAAGAGTCGGTGTTTAATGCATGACGCTTGGCGCTTTTGCGAATGTGCACCGGATCGAAATAAGCTACTTCCAGAAATACATTTTCAGTGCTGCTGCTAACACCTGAATTCTGACCACCATAAACACCGGCTAAAACCAAGGGACGTTCGGCATCCCAAATCATTAAATCTTGATCGCTTAATTCCAATTCACTACCATCGAGGGTGATGAATTTATCACCGGCCACAGCATTTTTAATGATGATTTCTTTCCCAGCAATTTTATCGGCATCAAAGGCATGCAAGGGATGGCCGGTTTCATGCAAGACATAGTTCTCTATATCTACAATATTGTTAACCGGCTTAAGGCCAATCGCTCTTAATCTGTTTTGTAACCAGGCTGGTGATTCTTCCACCTTTACTCCTTGAATGGAGATGCCCATATAGCGATAGCATGCTTCCTCATTCTCGATGCGCACGGAAACAGGCATGTCATTTCTCTCGGTCTTGAAAGCGGAAACAGAAGGGAGTTCTAATTCGGGTTTACCCTGATTAAAACGTAGCAAAGCAGCCCGTAAATCACGAGCCACCCCGTAATGACTCATGGCGTCGGTACGGTTGGGGGTAAGTCCGATTTCGATTACATAATCGGACTCTATTTCAAAATACTCTGCCGCAGGGCTACCCACTTTGGCGGCAGGGTCTAAAATCATAATTCCATCATGGCTCTCGCCTAATCCCAGCTCATCTTCAGCGCAAATCATGCCTTCTGATACCTGACCACGTAATTTACTTTTCTTAATAGTGAAAGAGCCGTCCTCAGTATAAATTTCGGTACCAACCGTTGCTACGGGGACTTTTTGTCCGGCAGCCACATTAGGGGCACCACATACAATCTGCACGGGTTCGTCCGTACCAATGTTTACTTCGGTAACTTTGAGTTTGTCGGCATCTGGATGCTGAACACAGCTTAGTATTTCTCCTATTACAACTCCGCGCAAGCCACCTTTAATAGTGTCGATTTGCTCCAAACCTTCAACTTCTAATCCGGTGTCGGTTAAATATTCCGCTGCTTTTTCCGGACTGAGGTCGGTATTCAAATACTCCTTAAGCCAATTGTATGAGATCTTCATGCTGAGATTTTGAAAAGCGCAAAGTTAAGGTAATTGCAGCGCTCTTACCTAGCATTCCCAGCCTGAAATATTGCGCTTTCTATTTGAGAGAGTAGACCAGTTCGTAGTTCATTTTGTACTGGTCGAAAGGTTGTTCTTTGTAATGGTTCCCTGCTAAATAGGTGATAACCTGCTCGAATGATTTGGGATCCATATAGCCTGGTACCGGTTGGATTACATTAAGCTCCTCATCCAAATACACGATAGTAGGATAAGAGAGACGCCCGTTAGCTAAGGTGGCAGCCAGTTCATTATAACCTCTTCGGCCCTGAGCCACATATTTAAAAGTGTGACCTTTAAAATAGATTGAGTCCTTGCTCTCTGCATTGAACTTCACGGCGTAATAATTGGCATTTACATATTCTACAATGCCGGGGTGTTGAAAAGTGGCCTTATCCATTTTATGGCACCAAGTGCACCAGCTGGTATAAAGATCAACAAATACTTTGCGGGGTTCCTTTGCTTGTGCCTCCTCCAGCTCTTCAATGGTGAGCCAGTTGATTTTGGGGGATTCCTCAGCGTTTTGGGCCCAGCTGTTTAAGGCGAGTGTAAGGATGAAGAGAGTACTAAATAGCTTTTTCATTTTTCAATATTTTCAACTTGACTTTTGGGTACTTCGGCATAAAGTGCCATTCCCAGTTTTTCTATTTCGAGCACCACCCGATGCTTATTTTGGCGAACTACCGTGCCATAGGCATCTTCCAGTTCACCGTGTTTAATGCGCAATTTTTGCCCGGCTTCAAAATCAATTTGCTCTACGCTTACCCCTTGGTAGGCTTGCAGAAACTCTTGAATGGCTTCAATTTCTTCGGCCCGAATTTCGGCTGCTTTTCCCAACCAAGTTACCTGAGCAACAACGCCCGGAGTATTTAAAACCTCAAATTTATTCTTGAGTTCAAATTGGACAAAGACATAACTTTTAAAGAACGGTTCTTCGATCTTCTTCTTGCGATCGCTCCATTGCTTTATTACAGTCTGGGTGGGGGCATAAACCTGACAGCCTTTTGCTTTAAGTCGCTCTGCAACTTTTTTTTCGGCACGAGGCTTGGTATAAAGTGCATACCAATAAAGGGGGGCAATTGAGCTTTTAGGCATTGTACAGGTTTAGCATGGCGGCGCTAATTTACAAATCCCTGCGGGCCATTTTTTAAAGAATCCCTAAAGCGGTATATCTTGCTGCCCGTGAATTGGGATTTGTATTTCACTTTTTTAAGTGCTGCCATTGCCCTTACTTTTATGCCGGGGCCGGATAATATTTTTGTGCTCACCGAAAGTCTTAGTCGAGGTTCAGGTAGAGGGCTTAGTCTTTCTGCAGGTTTGGCCTCAGGGGTTCTGGTGCATACTTTGCTAGCCGCGAGTGGCTTAGCTTTATTACTTCTGGAGTTTCCGCAAATTTCTGTGGCTTTACGCTTAGCAGGAACCCTCTATTTATTGTACCTGGCTTATTGTGCCTGGAAAGAGGAACCTCAGGCTATTCACCTGGAAAGATCAATTGTGAAAGGACTAATACCTGGCTTTTGGTCTTCCTGGGCCAAGGGTTTTTTAATGAATATTCTCAACCCGAAGGTGACTTTATTCTTTTTGGCGCTTTTACCTCAATTTGTGGACTCCGAAGCTGCTTGGCCTGCTTTTAAGCAAATGAGTTTTATGGGCCTAAGCTTTATGTTACAGGCTTTTTTGATTTTTAGTTTGATGGCCATTTTAGCCGGACAGTTTAAGCATTATTTAGCCAAAGAGGCCTTCGGTCAAATAATGAAGTGGCTGCAAATCGTAGTTCTAGTCCTTATTGCTTTAGGCCTTTGGTTTCTTTGATCAGTCTTCCACAAAGTAGCTGATTTGCAATCCGGCGCCCCAGCCAGAGATGCTTTCCCAATTGCTGCCACTATTTACATTATAAGCGAAGTACACACCCAATCGAGTGGTCTCCCAAACAAAGGTTGGTGCAATTCGGGCTTGGAAAACACTGAGCTCCCCTAAGGAATAGCGGTCGAAGTCATTGATATCGGTATTATTCTGGGCTGCATCCAAACTCAAGGAATAGGCATTGATGGGAAGTTTAATGCTCAAGCTGCTTTCCAGATCAAAATCGAAGCTGCTGCTTTCTGCTAGGCGAAAGGCATAGATTGGGCTGAAATTGAAATAGATGCGACGCGTACTTTGGGGGCGGTAAATTTGGGTATTGCCATTGCCATCCACATAATCGCTACCAGTATAGCTAAAGGCCATTCGCGAAATACCTAGTTTTAATCCCCATTGCTGATTTTGACCCGCATTTTGCCGAAAAGCTGCTCCGGCCCCTGCTTCAAAGGCGATTCCCGTCCAGGCTTTGATGCCTTGATAATCATATTTGCTTCCAAAGGCGTTTTGCACGCTGAAGCTACCGCCAAACATTTCCAGGCTAAAACCATCTTTGTTTTGAGCCCAGCTATTTAGGCTAATCAAACTTAAGAGCAGAAGAGATAATGTCATTTTCATAAACGGGTAGGATTAAGAGAATTTAGGTAGAGGAACATAGCTGCTGTCGCCATCAACTTTAGGCCAATCGTGCTGTCGCCATTTTTCTTTGGCCTCTTCAATTAATAGGGGTTCGCTCGAAACAAAATTCCAATAAATGTTGCGAGCTTCAGGAAAGGCTTCTCCGCCAAAGAATAAAATATGACTCTTCGCTGCAATCTTCAAT
>DLRW01000060.1:13077-21913 GCA_002501205.1 Flavobacteriales bacterium UBA7878 | reverse complement strand
ATCAGCGAAAGCTATTTTCCGGAACAAAATTGCGAGGCCTGCCATAATGCAGAAGCCTGGTCGCAAGTACAGTTTAAACATGAAGAAACGGGTTGGGCCTTAGAAGGAGCACATGCTCGTGAGGATTGTCGCGAATGTCATTTTGAAGGCGAAGAACAACATTTTAAGGATCGCGATCAAAGCTGTGTACAATGTCATGATAATGTACATGGTGACCAATTTGAAGAAGAGGGAAAAACCAATTGCCAAACTTGTCATCAAAGTGCAGAGCAATGGAAGGCTGATCTTTTTAATCATCAGCTCACTGAATTCCCTCTGGAAGGACGCCATGCCGAAATAGACTGTGCCGCTTGCCATAAAGCTGAAATGCAGTCTGATGGACAAGAAAGAGTTATTTATAAAATAGAGAAATTCCAATGCATCGATTGTCACGGTACCTAGCGCTATTCCTCTTTGGGGCGATTGGGCTTATGGCTCAAAATCCGCATGGAGAAGGATTTAAAATCAATTGTTCGGATTGCCATAATTCAGGCTCCTGGCAAGTGAATTTGCAAACCATGAAGTTCGACCATACCAGTACGGGCTTCGAACTGGAAGGGCAGCATACCGCTGTTGCATGTATGGATTGCCATGAGAATTTAGAATTTAAAAAGGTAGGCACTCAATGCGTCGAATGCCATACTGATGTGCATCAGATGAGCGTAGGCGACGATTGTAAACGCTGCCATGATAGCGAATCCTGGTTGGTTTTCAATATTCCAGATCTACATGAACAGAATGGTTTTCCTTTACAAGGAGCTCATATTACCTTAGCTTGCATCGATTGCCATGATGCTTCTAATAATTTGGTTTGGCAAAGGCAGGGCCAGGAATGTGTTGATTGCCATCGCGAAGATTATCAAACGGCCTCCGACCCGGATCACGTAGCTTCAGGCTTTTCTATTGATTGTATCCAATGCCATGAACCCCTCAGTCAGCAATGGGGAGGGGATAATTTCCATTATTTCTTCCCATTGGTCTTAGGTCATGATGGCCTGGATTGTATGGATTGCCATACCAGCCCTACCTACGACCAAATTCAGCCGATTTGCTCTACTTGTCATATCGACGATTATCAAAATGCGACCAATCCTAATCACGTGAGTTCTGGTTTCCCAACCGACTGTGCCCTTTGCCATAATACCAATCCGGGTTGGGCACCAGCAAGCTTCGGGAATCACGATGATGATCATTTTCCGATTTACAGCGGAACCCACCGTGGAACCTGGAGTTCTTGCACCGAATGCCACACAAACCCTTCTAATTACAATGTATTTAGCTGTATCGATTGCCATGAGCATAATCGCAGTGAAATGGATGGCGAGCACGATGATGTAGGAGGTTACCGATATGATAGCAATGCCTGCTATAACTGTCATCCTACCGGAAGAGAATGATGCATAGAATAGTCATAGTATTTGTTTTTATGCTGTCCACATTGGCCCTTTCAGCACAGGAAGTGCGCCAGGCTGAGGTTAGCTATGTAAATGATCAAAGCGTTTACCTTCGTTTTCAAAACACCGAGGGCTTAAGCGAAGGGGATACCCTCTTTAATCAAAATGGTGGGCAGGCTTGTTTGCGCATTCAAAAGATATCATCCGTATCCTGTTTGGCAGAGCGCATTGCGAATTGTGAAATCAACAAGGGGCAGATTTTCGAGGTACGCCTTTCGGCGGATGCGACCCCAGCGGAGGAAGAGGTTCCTGAAGAATTTAGTAGTCCCCAAGTAGTAGAAAGTACCAGTGATAGTTTATCTCGGAGCCAGGTACGTGATCGCAGCAATAGCATGCGAAACAAGGATCGAGGCTATTTAAATCTATCGCTGAATAATGGCAGCACCCTAAGTACCAATGGCCGCGAAAATTTCCGTACAAATTTTAGAGCCAGCCTCAAGGTAGATAGCCTATTCGGGCAAAGTTTAAGTTTAGAGGCCTACGGCAATATGCAAGACTTTAGACGCTCCTACGAAAGTGATGGCGAAAATTTCCGAGCATTGATTTACAATTTGGCTTTGATTTATAAGCCCAGCAGCCATCATCAATTGGTAGTAGGGCGTAAGATAAATAGCCGTATTTCTTCCTTAGGTGCCATTGACGGTTTGCAGTGGGAAGGGAATTGGAATAATTGGCGGGCAGGTGCTATTGTGGGCAGTCGTCCTGATTTTAGCAATTATGGCTATAATGCCAATCTCCTTCAGTATGGCGCTTATGGTGCTTACGATTGGAGCAACAAGTCCTGGATCGGACAATGGACGGTAGGCTTAATGGAGCAAAGAAATCAAGGAGCAATTGATCGTCGCTATTTGTACACCCAACAATCGATGCGTTGGGGGAAATGGTCTTGGTTTGCTTCCTCGGAAATCGACCTCTACGAGAATTTTGATACTGCTCAGGCAGGTACCAAAGCCCGCTTAACCTCCCTCTATTTGTCAATGCGCTATCGACCCACCAGTCGCTTGACCCTCTTTAGTTCTTACGATACCCGCCAACAGATAATATTTTTTGAGCGCTATGACAGCGATGTGGAACGACTCTTAGCTGAGCAGGGCGCGCGTCAGGGTTTTAGACTTCGTGGCGACTATCGCTTTTTTCGGGCTACCCATTTGGGTTTGAGCTATAATGTACGTACTAACCCTACTTTTGGAAACCGTAGCCAGAACTTGCAGGCCTATCTCAGTCATCATCGTTTGCCCTGGATTGGAGGTAGCCTTACTTATCGATTTAACAAAAACCAAAACGGGAATTTAAACTCGGAGATAAATTCCTTACGCTACTCGCGATCCTTTAATTCAGGAATTCGCATGTCGGCTTACTATCGCTATGCTTCGTACCGCTATGTTCTTCGCGAAATTACCCTTGATCCCCAGCATTATTACGGTGCAGAATTGAGCTGGCTAATAGCTAAGGATTGGAATCTGGGAATTATGGGAGAATATAGCCAAATAAGCGATCAAGACCTGTTTCGAATGTATCTTCGCATCCAGAAAAGATTCAAATTTTAGTCATGCGCAGACTGAGCTTTTTAGCGGCTCTGGCACTATTCGCTTGTCAACAGCAGCCCACCGTTATCGAAACGGAGGATTCATCCGTAAAGGAGATTTTTAATTCTGACAGTAGTCCTGAAAACAGTCCCAATGCCGAGCATCGGGTAGTGGTTTTAGATACCCTGCAAAGTTCGAGGTATTCCTATCTTAAAGTGAAAGAAGGGGAGAAGGAGTTTTGGTTAGCCACCATGCGTTCCAATTTCCAATTAAATGAGGAATACAGCTTTAGCAAAGGATTGTATAAAACCGATTACTATTCCACCGAATTCGATCGCAGTTTTGATGAAATCTACCTGGTTTCACAATTGCGTCCCCTCTTTTCTGGTAGCCAAAAACAGGCTTTGGATCAGATGTTTAAAGGTGGACAACAAGCTCCTGAAGCTGGTGTGAAAATTTCGGAAGCTGATTTTGATCGGGAAGGATCTATCAAGATCAAAGAGCTGATTCAGAACGCCGAGAATTACATCAATAAGGAAGTGCAAATCACCGCCAAGGTTACAAAGATCAATGCCAATATTATGGATCGTCATTGGTTACACCTTAAGGATGGTAGCTTTGATACTTTCGATTTGGTAGCTACTTCTCAAACGGCAGTGCCTGCAGGTCATATCGTTACCCTTAAGGCAATTTTGCATCAAGATGTAGATTTTGGTGCAGGCTATACCTACAATCTTATTTTGGAAAATGCCGAGGTAATACCTTGATAACCAGAAAATAATTCCAGTGCAGAAAATTCTTGATTTACTCTTCGGCCGCAGAGCCGCCTTAGTATATATCCTTTTATTTGCCGCCGCTGTAGGGGTGGCCACCTTTGTAGAAAACGATTATGGTACGGATAGTGCCCAAAAGGTGATTTATCAATCTACCTGGTTTGAGGTGCTTCTCATATTGTTTTCGGGTGCCATTGTGAAAAACGTATTGGACTTCCGACTAATACAGCGGAAGATGTGGGCCGTGCTCACCTTTCACCTGGCGATATTGGTAATCTTACTCGGAGCAGGCATAACCCGCTTTACCGGTTTTGAAGGTATGATGCACATTCGTGAAGGCGAGCAGAGCAATCAATACCTATCTACGGAAGGATATCTCAAATTACGTTTCACCAAAGACAATCGCGAGTATCTCATTGAGGAGCCGGTTTTATGGTCATCTCTGGGCTCCAATGATTTTTCAGAAACCTATCAGCTTAATAATGAAAAGGTAAATCTCAGAGTTAAGGAGGTTTATATCAATCCAGAATATGAGATGGAAGCCGCCGATCAAGGGGAGCCCATCATCAAAGTAGTATTTGGCTCGGATGCTGGTCGGAATGAATATTACCTGCATTACAATTCGCAGCGTCGTTTAGGTGGAGTGCCCTTTTATTTCGGTCCTGGCATTATGCCCAATCATTTCAATATTGATTTGGATAGTGAAGGGCGAGCTATGGTTACAAGCGCTGAAGCCTATAGCTATATGCGCATGGCAGACCGCAGCATGCACGATGTACCTGCAGATACGGCCACAGAATTAGCCTTACGTAGTTTATACCGCTGGGGCGGATCCGCCTTTGTATTCGGCGACTTTCAAAATTCAGCCCGTCTCAAACGTTCGGAGGGAAGCTTGAAAATCCAATCTTCATCTACCATAGGAATATTGCTGCAGGTACAAAAAGGGGAGCAAGTAGAAGAAGTATATATCGAAGGTTTCAAAGGTTATCCCGGAAAAGCTGAAATGGTAGATTTGGGTAGCATGCAACTGGCCTTGTCTTATGGCTCAAAAGTGCGCGAATTGCCTTTCAGTATTAAGCTTTATGATTTTCAGATGGAGCGTTATCCCGGAACCAATTCACCGGCTTCTTATGCCAGCGAAGTGCAGGTCTTAGATCCACGGGGCGGGAAGGAATTTGACTTCCGTATTTATATGAATCATATTCTGAACTATGGTGGCTATCGCTTTTTCCAATCCTCTTATGATCGCGATGAAACCGGGACTTACCTTTCGGTAAACCATGATTTCTGGGGCACCTGGATTACCTATTTGGGATATACCCTCTTAACCATTGGAATGTTATGGAGTTTGGTTGCCAGGAATACTCGCTTTGCCCAATTATCAAAACAGATTCGTGAATTAAGAGCACGCCGTTCAGCAACTTTGGTGTTGATTTTGGCCACTGCCTTTGGCATGCAAGCCCAAACGGAATTGGAATCGGAATTACATGCCGTATCGAAGGAACATGCCAGTGTATTCAGTACTGTATTGGTTCAGGATATCAATGGCCGGATGAAGCCTATGCATACCTTGAGCAGAGAGGTATTGCGAAAACTTACCGGAAAAGAAAGCTATGGCGGACTGGATGCTGATCAAGTCATTTTAAGTGTATGGGCCAATAATCAGGAGTGGTATTCTGAGCCCATGATCAAATTACCCTTTCATCCTCGTTTTACCGAAATGGGTTTTACGGAAAAACTCCAACCCTATAAGGCTTTCTTTAATACCGATGGATCTTACAAACTTGCGGAGGAGGTTCAAAAGGCCAATTCGGTTATAGACAAGGAAAAAGGAACCTGGGAAAAGGCCCTATTAAAATTAGATGAGAAGATTAACATCTTCAATATGATGCTCTCCGGTTACCTTTTGCGCATTGTGCCTTTGGAAGGAGATATCAATAATACCTGGGTGTCTGATTACAGTCACGGGGAGCAAAGCTCCATAGTGGCAGACAAGCTTTTCCCAGCTTATTTAGCGGCCCTTAATAATGGCATGCAGTCCGGCGATTATAAGGTGGCGAATACCATCATCAGTGAGTTGATGAAGTATCAAAATGCCCAGGATCCTGAAATCTTGCCTTCCAATACCCAGCGTAAATTGGAGATCTTCTTGAATGAATTGAAGGTTTTTAATCGACTGGCATTGGTTTATACCTTATTAGGCCTGGCCTTTTTACTACTCTTGTTTTTACAGGTATTCCGACCTAAGAACAGTTTTTCAAAACTGCATCTGGTCCTTTTAATCTTGATGTTTGCAGCATTCTTCTTCCATACTTTGGGATTGGGCTTGCGCTGGTATGTATCCGGTCGTGCACCCTGGAGTAATGGTTATGAGAGTATGATTTACATTGCTTGGACCGGAACCCTGGCGGGATTGATTTTTAGCCGTAAATCGAGTGGAGCCCTGGCCGCTACCAATGTGCTTAGTGGTGTGGTATTATTAATTGCGATGTTGAGTTATCTCAATCCGGAGATTACGCCTCTGGTACCCGTATTGCGTTCGTATTGGTTAACTATTCACGTATCTCTGGAGGCAGGATCCTATGGCTTCTTAATGCTTGGTGCCCTCATTGGGGTGATCAATTTGCTTCTGATGATATTCTTGAATCAGGAGAATAAAAAGCGCATTCGAGATATCGTGTCAGAAATGACCAAACTCAGTGAGATGACCTTGATTGGTGGTCTCTTTATGCTGAGTATCGGAACCTATTTAGGTGGGGTTTGGGCCAATGAAAGTTGGGGTCGCTATTGGGGTTGGGATGCCAAAGAAACCTGGGCCTTAGTGTCGATATTGGTCTATGCCTTTATCCTACACATGCGCTTCTTGCCGGGCTTAAAGAGTCATTTTGCCTTCAACTTTGCAACTCTGTTTGGCTTGGCCTCTATTATAATGACCTATTACGGAGTAAACTACTATCTCTCCGGTTTGCATAGTTATGCTGCAGGTGATCCGGTGCCGGTGCCAGCCTGGGTATATTATTCCATTGCCAGCTTGGTATTGATAAGCGCTTTAGCCTGGTGGCGTCAGCGAAAGATTTGGCGCAAGTCTAAAGCTTAAGCGTTTCTAAACCTTTATTAGGTATTTACATTTAGGCTCAATTTTCAAAGGCTTATACTTTGCTATGAAATGATTCATGGCAATGCATATTCCTGAAGAATAATCCTGGCTAAGATCTATGAGATTCGTGGGCAAAAGGTCATGATCGATCGCGACCTGGCCCAGCTTTATGGTGTTCCTACCAAAGTTATAAAACAGGCGGTTCGAAGAAAGCTATTTCGATTTCCAGAAGATTTCATGTTCGAAATGTCCGATGAGGAGTTTCAATTTTGGAGGTCACAATTTGTGACCTCCAGCAAAGCAAGCAGGGGCCTGCGATACGCGCCGTTTTGCTTTACCGAGCAAGGAGTTACCATGCTCTCTTGCGTTCTGAATTCTGATCAGGCGGTAAAGGTGAACATACAAATTATCCGAATTTTTATGAAGATGCGGAACATGATCCAGCAGCATCAAGAAATATTAAAGGACCTTGAGGATATTCGAAATTCGGTAAGTAGTCACGATGAGCAAATTGAACTGATCTTCAAGTATATCCAAAAACTAGAGGCCCAGAAATCTGAGCCTCGAAATAAGATTGGATTTAAGCATGAGCCCTAGAAGTTGGGTTTCAGCATATACTTCAGGTAGAAGTCTTCAATTACCTCTACTGCTTCATCAGCGGTATCCACAATTTTAAAGAGTTCCAAGTCCTTGGCGCTAATGTTGTTTTCAGCTTCTAATAGAGTGGTTTTGATCCATTCAATTAGGCCGCCCCAAAATTTAGTACCTACCAGAACAATTGGGAAGCGTCCAATTTTATAAGTCTGAATAAGGGTAAGGGCCTCAAAGAGCTCATCTAAAGTGCCAAAGCCACCAGGCATTACCACAAAACCCTGAGAGTATTTCACAAAGATCACCTTACGAACAAAGAAGTAATCGAAGTCCAGGCTCTTGTCTGGATCGATATAAGGATTAGGCTGCTGCTCCATTGGCAGGTCGATATTCAGACCTACGGAGTTTCCTTTTCCGTCCTTGGCGCCTTTATTGCCGGCTTCCATAATACCGGGGCCACCACCGGTAATAATCCCAAAACCACTTTGGGTCAGCTTATATGCGATTTCCTCGGCTAATTTAAAATAGGGACTGTCGGGCTTGGTACGAGCTGATCCGAAAATAGATACACAAGGTCCCATTCGGGCCATGGATTCGTATCCATTAACGAATTCACTCATAATTTTAAAGATGCCCCAAGAATCGTTGGTGCGTATTTCGTTCCAGCTCTTAGGCTCAAAAGCCCTTTGAAGCTGATCATCAGATTTAGCCATTGCTATTACGTTTTAGTTCAATTTCGAGGAAGCGTGCGGTATGGCCGATGTTCTTTTTCACCAGCTCTTCCGGGTTACCTGAAAATACTACGGTACCTCCTTTTGCGCCTCCTTCAGGGCCGATATCCACCAGATGGTCGGCCAGTTTAATCACATCAAGGTTATGTTCAATAATCAGAACAGTGTTCCCACGGTCTACCAATTTATTTAAAACTTCCATTAAAACTCGCACATCTTCAAAATGTAAGCCCGTTGTAGGTTCATCTAAAATGTACAGGGTTTTACCGGTGTCTCGTTTACTGAGCTCAGTGGCTAATTTAACTCGCTGAGCTTCACCACCGGAAAGGGTAGTGGATTGTTGCCCCAAGGTTATATAGCCCAGGCCAACATCTTGTAAAGTTTTAAGCTTCTGGTAAATTTTTGGAATACTTTCAAAGAACTGCACTGCTCTATTGATGCTCATATCGAGTACATCGGCGATACTCTTCCCCTTGTAGCGCACTTCCAAAGTTTCCCGATTAAATCGTTTACCCTGACAAGTTTCACAATCAACGTAAACATCCGGTAGGAAGTTCATTTCGATCACTCGAATTCCGGCGCCTTCGCAGGTTTCGCAGCGTCCTCCTTTTACATTAAAGCTAAA
>DLRW01000060.1:1142-12758 GCA_002501205.1 Flavobacteriales bacterium UBA7878 | reverse complement strand
AAAGCTAAATCTTCCAGGTTTGTAGCCACGAACTTTGGCCTCGGGTAAATTGGCAAAGAGGTCGCGGATATTGGAGAGTACGCCGGTATAGGTCGCCGGATTGGAACGTGGAGTTCTTCCAATAGGACTTTGATCGATATCAATAACTTTATCAATGTGCTCCAGTCCCTTCAAGCTCTTGTAGGGTAGGGGTTCTTTTACCGATTGATAGAAGTGTTTGGATATCGCCGGATACAGAGTTTCGTTGATTAAGGTAGATTTACCTGAACCGGAAACGCCGGTAACCACTACCAACTGCCCTAAAGGTAAATTGAGGTTTACCTTTTTAAGATTGTTTCCGGTAGCACCTTTTAGCTCAATGAACTTACCATTTCCTTCGCGGCGCTTTTCAGGAACGCTAATTTCAAGCTGGCCATTAAGGTATTGAGCAGTAACGCTATTGCTTTTCATAATAGCGGCCAGGTTTCCTTGAGCGACAATTTCACCACCATGGCGACCGGCTCCAGGGCCAATGTCTAAAATGAAATCGGCTTCTTCAATCATATCGCGGTCATGTTCTACCACGATCACGGAATTGCCTAAATCACGTAATTCCTTAAGTGACTGAATAAGCTTTTCATTATCCCTTTGATGGAGACCAATACTGGGCTCATCCAAAATGTAAAGCACGTTCACCAGCTGGGAGCCAATTTGGGTCGCCAAACGAATTCGCTGGGCCTCACCTCCGGATAGTGATTTGGCCGGTCTGTTTAAGCTGAGGTAATTTAGGCCTACATTTAAGAGGAAGCTACTACGGGTACTGAGTTCTTTAATAATTTCGGTTCCGATGCGTCTTTGTTGTTCGCTCATGGAGGCTTCAGCGGTGCCTAACCATTGCTGAAGGCTTTCAATATCCATACGGGCGAGATCGGCAATGCTCTTCCCATCAATTTTAAAATGGCGAGACTCCTTACGCAAGCGATCGCCATTGCACTCATGGCAAGTTACTTCATTCATGAAGCCTTCCGCCCAGCGTTTAATATTGCGGCTTTTGGTTTCCTCAGATTGCTGAGAGATGAAGTTTACGACCCCTTCAAATTTGAGACTGTACTTACGAGTGATGCCCAGGGTTTTATTGGGCACTTCGAAAACTTCATCGGCTCCGTAAAGAACCGTGTCTAAGCCTTCTTTAGGAATATCCTTAATGGGAGTACTTAGCTTAAAACCATAACGATCGCCAATAATCTCAATCTGATTGAAAATCCAATTCGCTTTAAACTCCCCTAAAGGCGCAAGGCCACCTTGTTTGATACTTTTATTGGGATTGGGAATAACCTTATCCAGGTCAATCTCACTCACAATGCCCAAGCCATTGCATTTTGGGCAAGCTCCTTTAGGACTGTTAAATGAGAAGGTATTAGGTTCTGGCTCCGGATAGGCGATTCCGGTGGTAGGACACATTAAATTACGGCTAAAGAAATGCACTTTGGGCTCTTCAAAAACCTGAACCATCAAAACACCACTTCCTTGTGAAAGGGCAGTTTGAATGGATTCCATCAAGCGCTTTTCATCCTTGGCATCTACGCGTAAGCGATCAATAACCAATTCAATATCATGGGTTTTATAGCGATCTAAGCGCATCCCATGGGTAATGTCTTTTATTTCACCATCCACGCGAACCTTCAAAAATCCCTGCTTGGCTACTGAAGCAAATAGCTCACGGTAATGTCCTTTTCGACTGCGGATTAAAGGGGCCAGGAGGTAAACGCGCTGATCTGCAAATCGCTCAATAATGAGGTTCTTAATCTGCTCCTGGGTATAGCTCACCATTTCTTCGCCGGTTTCATAAGAATAGGCGGTGGAAGCGCGAGCGTAAAGTAGACGTAAGAAATCGTAAATCTCGGTTACCGTTCCTACGGTAGAGCGAGGATTCTTACTGGTCGTTTTTTGTTCAATCGAAATTACCGGACTCAGGCCATTAATTTTATCTACATCCGGCCGATCCATATTGCCCAAAAACTGGCGGGCATAGGCCGAGAAAGTTTCGATATAACGACGCTGTCCCTCGGCATAAATAGTGTCGAAGGCCAATGATGATTTTCCGCTGCCACTCAGGCCGGTAATCACAACCAATTCGTCGCGGGGAATCTCAACATCAAGGTCTTTCAGGTTGTGTACCCGTGCACCGAGTACTTCAATTGTATCTGATTCCAAAGGGAAGATTTCAAATTCGAGCAAAAATACAAGTCTTTTTAAGCTCCACCTCGGAGAATAGGAAATGAGTTTCTAGCGATTCAAAAAATTTAATATTTATGGTCCATCCTCAACCCCTGGACTAACTGCTCCTTGTGGAATACTTCGCAATTCCCATCGTTTTAAGCATAGTATTTGCAAGTACTTTAGCTTATTAAATACCTCTTCAATGCCCAGATATTTTCTTACGAGCCTTTTCCTCTGCCTTAGCTTTTTCCTTAAAAGCCAGCACTCGGTAATATACCAGGCTGATAGTGCATGGGTTAAGCAGAAAATAGCATCCATGTCTTTGGATGAAAAACTGGGACAATTGTTTATGGTGGCCGCCTACTCCAATAAGGGACCGGAACATGAACGAGAAATCCAGCAATTGGTGAAAGAGGAGCATATTGGGGGATTAATCTTCTTTCAGGGAAGTCCTAAGGAGCAAGCGCGTTTAACCAACCTCTATCAGTTAAACAGTAGCACTCCTCTCATGATTGCCATGGATGCGGAATGGGGTTTAGCCATGCGTTTACCGGAGACTTTTAAATTTCCCTGGCCCATTACCCTGGGGGCCTTACAAGACACCGTACTGGCTTATGAATATGGTAAGGCAATTGGTGAGCATTGCAAAGCATTGGGCGTACACATCAATTTTGCTCCGGTAGTAGATATCAATACCAATCCTAAGAATCCTATTATTGGGGCTCGTTCTTTTGGAGAGGATCCTGAGCATGTAACTCGAATCGCCGCTGCGGTAATGCGTGGCATGCAATCCGTACATGTGCTGGCGGTAGCCAAGCATTTCCCGGGTCATGGTGATACCGATTCGGATTCGCATAAAACCCTTCCTTCGGTAAGCCATCCAATGGATAGATTGGAACAGGTGGAGCTATACCCCTATAAGAATATAAGTAAGAGTGGATTGGGCGGCGTAATGGTGGCGCATCTAAATGTTCCGGCCATTGACCCAAGTGGTAAGCCCAGCTCATTAAGTCCAGCGACCTTAAAATTATTGCGAGAGCATATTGGTTTTGATGGATTAACCTTTACCGATGCCTTAAATATGCAAGGCGTGGCACGCGATTACAAGCCTGGTATGGTTGATTTGGAAGCAATCAAGGCGGGAAATGATGTATTGGTTTTTAGTCAGGATGTGAAATTGGCCAAAGCCAAAATTAAGGAAGCCTTAAAAGCAGGCTTAATCGACACTGCTCACATTAATGCCAGCGTAAAAAGGATTTTAGCCGCAAAGTATTGGATGGGTCTAAGTACCAAGACCCATATTGAGGGCAGTACTTTAGCATCTAAGCTCTTACGTGAAAAAGATCAAATTCTGAATCACAATATTTTTGCCGAAGCGCAAACCTTGTTGATCAATAAGAACAAAACCCTGCCGGTTAAAAAGTTGGCGGATCTTAAGATTGCTTGTGTAACGGCGGGTAGTGAAGTAAGTCCCTATTTTGCTGAGATGTTGAAGAAGTACACTCAGGTAGAGTACTTCGATTATACCAACAAAAATGAGGAGCAAATTATCGCGGCTTTGGCGGATTACGATTATGTAGTTCTCGGTTTATATACCTCCAATGCCAATCCCTGGAAGTCCTATAAAATCAGTTCTGAAATTCGTCGCTTTACGCGTCGCATTGCCCTCCAGAATAAATTGATCATTACCCTGTTTGCCAATCCTTATTCCCTATTGGATTTTCCGGAAGCCCGCGATGCCGAAGCTTTATTGATGGCCTATCAAAATGATCCTGATGCCGAAAGTGTGGCCGCTCAAATCATTTTTGGAGCCTTGGGAGCCAAAGGTCGTTTACCCGTTTCTGCCGGGGAGCCCTTCGAAGTGGGCTTTGGATTAAATACTCAAGCCATCGGTCGTTTAGGTTATCATTATCCAGGGGCGGTGGGCCTCGATGTAAATACCTTGAATCGCATTGATGGTATCGTAAAAGAAGCGATGAATCAAGGGGCAACCCCTGGAGCGCAGGTGCTTATCGCCCGCAAGGGACAGGTGATTTACCATAAGAACTTTGGTTATATCGATTCAAAAAAAAAGACTCCGGTACGTTCGGAGCATCTATATGATTTAGCTAGCATTACCAAAATCGCAGTAAGCGTTCCTCTGCTAATGTCTTTGGTGGAAGAGGGTAAGTTAAATCTCGACAAAACCTTAGGTTATTACCTTCCAGAAGCAAAGGGAACCAATAAAGAGAATTTGGTACTACGGGAAATTCTAGCCCACCAAAGTGGTTTAAAACCTTGGATTCCATTCTATTTGGAAACTCTGGATCATGGGAAATACAAGGAAGGTTACTACGGTAAGGAGCGTAGTTTTGACTATCCCAATGTGGTGAGTGAAGGGCTTTACAGTCAGCGCTATATGCGTGATACGATATTAAAAAGGATACTCGATTCCGACTTACTTCCCACTAAGGAATACCGCTATTCGGATTTAGGTTATTACCTCTTTATGCAGATCATTGAAAGGATGGAAGGGCAGCCCCTGGATGAATTGATCCACGAAAAGCTTTATGAACCTTTGGGAGCAAATACCATGGTTTATCATCCTTTACAGATTTATCCCATTGATTTAATTGTACCTACTGAAGACGATAAAACCTTTCGAAGATCATTGATTCGGGGTTATGTGCATGATCAGGGAGCGGCCTTATTAGGTGGAGTGGCGGGGCATGCTGGACTTTTTAGTACAGCGAATGATTTGGCCAAATTGATGCAGATGTACATGCAGAAGGGCGAATATGCCGGAGTTCGATATTTTGATTCAGTAACGGTAAATGAATTTATCCGTTGTCAGTATTGCCAAACCAAGAACCGTCGGGGAATAGGTTTCGATAAACCTCAATTAGAAGGCCCTGGGCCTACCTGCGGTTGCGTTTCAGATCGTAGCTTTGGCCACAGCGGATTTACCGGTACCTTAGCCTGGGCCGATCCTGATGAGCAAATAGTCTATATTTTTCTATCGAATCGGGTGAATCCGGATGCTGAAAACCGAAAACTTTTAAGTTTATCAACTCGCACCAAAATTCAAGAAGTAATCTATGAAGCGATTCAAAACGACGACCCTACTGCTGCTCTCATTGGCTTGGCTCCCTGAGGGTCTTCAAGCACAAGAAAATCAAAAGCCAAATCCAAGAGATACTACCATTGTAAACTTCCATCCTAATGGAATTCCATCGGAATTGATCTCTTATGATCAAGACGGTTTGGAAGATGGCGTTCACTTTAATTACCGCCAAACTGGTAGCATCGCCAAGATGGAAAATTTTAGCCATGGCAAGCTGCATGGTCCCTTCATGCGCGTGAATAATCGCGGTAAGATTAGCGAAGAGGGGAAATATGAAAATGGTTTGGAGCAAGGACTTTTTACCAAGTATTATTCGGATGGTAAAAAGCAGGAGCAGGCCACTTACAAGGATGGTAAGAAGAATGGTAAAGCCATTTGGTACTACACCAATGAGAATATGAGTACCATGCTCAATTATGAGGAAGACATCCTTCAAGGCGAAGCCAAGAGCTTTTACAAAAGTGGTGAGGTAAAATCAGTTTACATTTACGAAGACAATAAGAAGGAAGGCCTTTACCGCGAGTATTATCAAGATGGTAAACTCAAGGTAGAAGGAAATTACAAAGACGATAAAGAAGACGGCAAATGGACCTATTATGCAGAAGATGGATCCGTGCTGAAAACTGAAAAATACCGGAAGGGAGAATTACGCTAAAGTGAATATCGGGATCGTGGGATACCCCACCTACGGGGGAAGTGGAGTAGTAGCTACCGAACTTAGTATGTACCTGGCTAAGCAGGGACATAAGATTCATTTCATTTCCTATTCGCAACCAGTACGGCTGGATGTATTGGAGCCTAATATTTACTATCATGAGGTAAATGTTCAGGATTATCCGCTCTTCGAATATCAACCCTATGAGCTGGCTTTGAGCAGTAAAATGGTGAATGTGACCCTCAAGTATAAATTGGAGGTTATTCATGTGCATTATGCTATTCCTCATGCCTATGCGGCCTATATGGCCAAACAAATTTTGCGCGAAAAGGGCGTTGCCCTTCCCATTGTCACCACCTTGCACGGCACAGATATCACTCTGGTAGGAAGAAACCCCAGTTATAAGCAGGCGGTTAATTTCAGTATCAATCATTCGGATGTAGTGACCTCCGTAAGTGAAAGTCTGAAACAGGATACCCTTTCCTTTTTTAATATCACTAAGGATATTCAGGTGATTCCTAACTTTTTGGATCTAAGCCTCTATAAGCCAGATGATAGCTGCAAACACAATTTTGCAGAAGAAGGAGAGAAGATTGTTACCCACGTTTCCAACTTCAGGAAGGTGAAACGCATTCCAGATGTTATTGATGTGTTCTTCCGTTTGCAAAATGAAATGCCCGCAGTATTACTGATGTTGGGAGATGGTCCGGAAAAGGAAAGAGCGCGCAAGCAAGCCCAGGATTTGGGCATTGCCGAGAAGGTGAAATTCCTGGGTAAAACCTCTGATGTAGAGCGTATCCTTTGCATTTCAGATTTGTTTATTCTGCCATCCGAAAAGGAGAGCTTTGGCTTGGCCGCCCTCGAAGCGATGGGAGCCGGGGTACCCGTAATCTCATCCAATACCGGAGGCTTAGGGGAAGTGAATATCCATATGAAAACCGGTATTACTGCCGATGTGGGTGATATCGACGCCATGGCTCAAGGCGCTATTCATATCTTAAGCGATCCACAAAGGCATATGGCCTTTGCACAGGCCGCTCGAGCCCAGGCAGAACGATTTGCCATTGATGAAATTATGCCAGATTATTTAAGGGTTTACCATGAAGCCATAGCTGCCAGTAATGCCTGAAGTGCTAATTCAAAGACTTGACCGCGCCGGTTATTTAGAGTCTTATCCCTTATACGTAAATCGAAAGCTTACTGCCCGCATCGCCTTTGGCGAAACCTATCATTTGGAATTAGAGCCGGGTCGTTATCAATTGCATTGTGGCGGCCTCTTTGCTTTGGAGGATGAAATATGGTTAGATATTACAGAGCATCGCAAGGCTTTGTTCTTGTCGGCGGAAAGGCCTAAATCATTAAAAGCGCCCTGGCCCAAATACTATCGTTTAAAGTGGACGGAAACCACCCCTATCCAAATTAAAAAGGAGGAAGAGCAGGCAGTATTAAAATCTGAACAAGGCAATGCCTTAATTCGGGCCTTTGGATTTTTAGCCTTACTGGCTTTAGGATCTGCCTGGATGTTTTGGCAGTCTATGGAATATGAGGAGCCTTTATTGTCCTTTGGTGGAATAGCTTTACTAGTGGCCATTCCCTGGGCTTATCGAGGGGCTTTACTTAGTCAACTGAAAGAGAGATAGCCGCTAATTAGCCACCCACTCTTTTAGTCTTATAGCCTTGTTTTTGGAGGTACTCCAAGATTTTCGGACGCAGATCCCCTTGGATGATGATTTCCCCGTCTTTAACGGATCCACCCGTGGCGCAATGACCTTTAACCGCTTTGGCCAGATCTTTCAAGGCTTCATCAGAGCCTTCAAAACCTTTGATGATCACGGCCGTTTTTCCACCCCGACCTTTCTTCTCAAGATGTACTTCTAAAAGCTGATCTCCCGGTTGGACTTCTTCAATTTCATCTTCCTCATCGAAACCTTGAAAACCACTATTGCCAGTTGAGAATACCATGGAGCCCAGATCTTCGAGGGAATTGGATTGCTTTTTAGCCATAAAAAGGATTTGAGGGCAAAGGTATAGATTGCATGCAATCTATTTTTTCTTACTTGATTTCGCTTGCGGATTAAAATTGAGGCATAATTGCAACCAGTGTTCCAATTCATCTTCTCGGTCAATACCCTCAGGATCTACAAAGACATAGCCTTTCATTGGTCTACCGGTAAAGTCCATAGGGCGAGCGGCTTTTAATTCCATGGCCTCTTCGTATTGATCCGGACCTACCCGCGCCATTAAATGATCTTTTACTACGCCGGCCAGCATTTTATCATCAACCATAAAGCAAAGGCCTCCCATCATTTTCTTTTCAATAAAGGGGATGCTTTTCTGATTGAGGTGGTTGCGAATGCGCTCGCCTAAAAATTCATCGAAAGCCATATTCTAGCGTCTAGCCATTATTTTATTAAAAGAATTCACCCTTTTGCTTTGTTGGGTAAAAGCAACAAATGGAATAGCAGCGCTTACCGTGCTAATGGCGCCATAGCGAGACCATAGAAAGAAAGTGAGCATAGCGCTAAGTCCAAAGGCGATGATTACCGTGGTGTTATTTACTTCTGCTCTAATATCGTTCACATGTTTCATTTGGTCCTTGGCGCAATGCTTACAATGTACCCTAATCTCCTTGCCGAATTTCATCTCCAGGCTAATGCGGGAATTAGCCTTTTGCTTTAAAGAAAATGGCTTTTTACAGGATTCACAATTGCAATATAGAAGCATTGATATTCAGTTAATTTGAAAATTGTTTCACTAACCAAAGGATTAGGTAAAGTCCTAAGCCAGTGCCATAAAAAATAAAGGCAATAACAAAGGCAATACGGATGATGCTAACATCCCATCCTAATTTAAAGCTCAGCCATTCGGCTACTCCTAATATCATAGCTTTTGAATTAATTGGTCTCTAAATTTAGCAAAGGCCAAGGACTATTGGGTCGACAAATAAACTTTTAAGCTTTGAAAACCTTCCACAAAACCTCCTTCAGGACCATAGTCCCAATTCGAATGGCCGGTGCAAAGAGGGTATAGGTTTTCGGTCCCTAAAGCTACAATGCGAGTTTTAAATTGTCCGCCATTTTGGGATCCATCAAGATCCTCGATTAAAATTTGACTTCCCGGTAAATCCGCTCCCCAAACCAGAACATAATTACTTTCCGCAAACCAAAAGCGAATAGACCAGGGATTCATGGGATGATTGTTATCTATAATGCCACAGTGACTGGTACTATCCGGGTTCATGCACATCCAAAGGGTATCATCCTCCCATCCTCCCTTGCGGTAAACTTGATGCGTGATTCGTTCCCCCAGGCTATCCAAAAAGCTGATCTTTAAATCCGGGATTCTCTCTCCACTCAGACTATCCTCAACTTCGACCACCAGAATATAAGCCCCATCAAAAGGACAATGTTGTGAAAAAAGGGGGGTGCTTAAGAGCAGTAAACCGAAGAGATAGTGTTTGAGCATCTCGATTGGGATTTTTCGAAATGTACTAATCTCTCTTTAAGGGGATAGGCGTTCCAGAAAATAAGTCTGGACAAATCCACTATCGGTTTGGCCTCCGTAATTCCGTATTTGAATCAGATCTACTATCAGGTATTTACCATTTTGAAAGCTTACTACAGTAGGGTGGCTTACTCTATATTCCGAAGAAGTGCTAGGAAAGATGGAAGGTATTTCAATTGGATTTTTGAAAACCATGGATTCCACATCAATCCGACTGGCCCAAATGGAGGGACTATTGCCAAAGGTTAGAATACTATCTGCGTCTGGACTTTGTAAAGGGAGATCGATTTGCAGTGGTCCCTGGAAAAAGTGACTGCGTTTATCACTTTTCGGATGTACCTTAATACTGTAAAGCTTTACTGTATCTACACCTCTTTCAATTGAACGAATATTTAAGTTCCGATTGAAATGAAGTTTGGGATCGATAAAATTGCCACTCGCCGAAAAGAGGATGCGATACGAAGCACTATCATGAGGATGTGCCCATGTGCTATCTGCGATTAGGCCTTTAAGACCAGTGAGGTGTTTAAAAAGATCTTGGTAGGCAATACTATCATTTTGAGCTCGGACCATGCTACTGATTATTAGAAATACCAGCAGGCAGGCTTGCTTCAGGCTCATCATGAAAGGCATTTGAATTAGCTTTTTAAGCCAATCTCTCTTAAACGCTCATCTAAATATCCTCCTGCTGTAATATCCTCGTATTGTTTTGGGTGCGTCGCATCAACACACTCTGGCAAACAATCCAATGGCATTTCGCTGCGAGGATGTAAAAAGAAAGGAATACTGAAACGGCTTTCGGCCCATTTTTCGCGAGGAGGATTCACCACTCGGTGGGTAGTACTGCGCAGTTTATTATTGCTGTGTCTTTGTAGCATATCGCCTACATTCACTACAATTTGACCTGGCAAGGCCGTAACGGGAATCCATTCTCCAGCCTTGTTTAAAACCTGTAAACCATCCGCAGAAGCTCCCATTAAAAGGGTGATGAGGTTGATGTCTTCATGCTCAGCGGCACGCACGGCATCCTGAGGTTCCTCGGTAATGGGAGGGTAGTGGATCGGTCTTAAAATGCTATTGCCATTATGGATATGAGCATCAAAATAGGTTTCTTCCAATCCCAGGTATAAAGCCAGGGCACGAAGCATATCTCTACCGGTTGCTTCCAGGGTTTGATAAGCCTCTTTACCAATGCGATTAAAATCGGGTAATTCTGCTACCTCAATATTTTCCGGATATTCCTGAGCGATCGCATCGCCATCTTCTACATATTGACCAAAATGCCAAAACTCTTTAAGGTCACCCGTATTTCTACCCTTGGCATGTTCCTTACCAAATCCGGTATAGCCACGTTGACCAGCAATACCGTCAATCTCGTATTGAGCTTTGATATCAGTTGGAAGATTAAAAAAGGCCTTAACCTCGCGATACAGAGCAGCACTGAGTTCGTCGCTGAGACGGTGATTCTTGAGAGCCACAAAACCAATGTCCTCATAAGCCTTGCCTAAGGCCTGTACAAAGGCATTTTTTCTTTGTGGATCGCCACTTAAAAAATCATTTAAATCAACTGAAGGAATACCGATCGACTGACTCATCTTTAGGATTTTGCGCAAAGATAGGGACTGAGCGGGATTAGCGTGGAAAAAGCTTGCGGAATGGCTCTAAATAGAATTCAATTTGATCAATGTTAAAACAGGGCTAAGGACTTGATTAGCCGGAAATTGCTTAAGGATGGTGTTCTATCCAATTTGAGATTAGATATTTCCAGCTTAAGTAATGCTCAAAACTTGGCTAAATCCCTTGCCCATTCCCAATAAAATCTA
This sequence comes from Flavobacteriales bacterium UBA7878, assembly GCA_002501205.1. Lineage (GTDB taxonomy): Bacteria > Bacteroidota > Bacteroidia > Flavobacteriales > Schleiferiaceae > Croceimicrobium. The sequence continues at coordinate 1,474 of DLRW01000060.1, read as the reverse complement.
ATTTTGGAAGCCCTTATTAGCTCTCTATGAAATTCAATCGAAAAGGATTGACCGATCAGGAATTGATCGACTTTTATACCGCCATTCTACGTCCCCGTCTAATTGAGGAGAAAATGTTGATCGCCCTGCGTCAGGGGCGGATTTCCAAATGGTTTTCCGGCTATGGTCAAGAGGCAATTTCGGTAGGCGCCGCCTTAGCGATGGACTCCGATGAGTTTATGCTTCCGATGCATCGAAACCTGGGGATTTTCACCACACGAAAGATTCCTTTATACCGATTGTTCTCCCAATTTCAGGGTAAGGCCAATGGCTTTACCAAGGGTAGAGACCGT